>JACPOU010000021.1:18824-61707 GCA_016191345.1 Chloroflexota bacterium | reverse complement strand
GCTGCGGCGGGCGAGCGGCGACCGCCACGGGCAAGGGCGGCGCGATGGGAGTGGCGGCGGGCGCTGCTGCGGCGGGCGAGCGGCGACCGCCACGGGCAAGGGCGGCGCGATGGGAGTGGCGCGCGGTGCAGGCTGGCGGCGGGGCGATCAGCCGGCCAGGGGCGCCGCTCAGCCGGCCAGGGGCGCGGTGCAGGCTGGCGGCGCCGCTCAGCCGGCCAGGGGCGCGGTGCAGGCTGGCGGCGCCGCTCAGCCGGCCAGGGGCGCGGTGCAGGCTGGCGGCGCCGCTCAGGCGGCCAGGGGCGCGGCCCGGGCGATCAGCTCACCGAGCCGGCCCGGGTCCACGTTGCCGCCGGACAGGGGCGCCGCTCAGCCGGCCAGGGGCGCGGTGCAGGCTGGCGGCGCCGCTCAGCCGGCCAGGGGCGCGGCCCGGGCGATCAGCTCACCGAGCCGGCCCGGGTCCACGTTTCCGCCGGACAGCACCACCGCGACCCGCTCGCCGTTCCGGATCGGCACGCGGCCAAACAGAACCGCCGCGAGAGCTGCCGCCCCGGCCGGCTCGACGACCTGCTTCATCCGCGCCAGGGCGAATTGGAGTCCGCCGAGGATCGTCGCGTCGCCGATCCGGACAATCGAATCCACATACCGGCGCACGAGTTCGAGCGGGATCGTGCCCGCGAACGGGGCGTTGAGCCCGTCGGCCACGCTGGTCGGCTCGATCGGTACCGGCTGCCCGGCCGCGAGGGCTCGCGTCATCGCGTCCGACCCCTCCGGCTCCACGCCGACCACCCGGACGGCGGGGCGCTGCTCCTTGATCGCCAGCGCGATACCCGAAATGAGCCCGCCCCCACCGATCCCGACGACGACGACGTCCACGTCGGGCAGGTCCTCCAGCAGCTCCAGTCCGGCGGAACCGTGCCCGGCCACGACCGCGGGGTCGTCGAACGGATGGCAGAACGTCAGGCCCTCCTCGTCCCGGATCCGGTACAGCGCGGTGAACGTCTCCGTCATGACGGCACCCTCGAGGACCACCCGGGCACCGTAGCCGGCGGCAGCCGCCGCCTTCGCGGGGTTCGCGGCGGCCGGCATCACGACGGTGACAGGCACGCCGAGCGCGGCGCCGGCGTACGCGTAGCCCTGGGCGGCGTTGCCGGCCGAGACCGTGATGATCCCCCGCTCGCGTTCCGCCGCCGACAGCACGGCGACCCGGGCGGTCATCCCCCGGGACTTGAACGAGCCGGTCTTCTGGAGGTGCTCCGCCTTCAGGTAGAGGCGACCGTCCGCGACCCGGACACCGGTCGACAACTCCACGGCCACGGCGGCGGCCATGGACGAGAGGAGCGGCGTGCGATGGACCCGGCCGGCGATGACCTCGCGCGCGGCGAGGACATCGGCGAGCGTCGGGATCGACGGGTCGGCCATCGCGGGAGGATACAGGCGGGACGCCAGAGCCAGCCAGCCGACGGCGCGCCACCCGCGGGCGCCGAGCCACCCCGCCGGCGCCCAGCCACACCCCGCGCCGGGCGTCACTTGCGCGATTGCGCAAGCGCTGCAATACTTCGCTCCGACATGATCATCGGCGCGCAGGCCAGTCGCGACGAGGACTTCCAGCGCAGCGCCGTCATCGGCCGGGCGCTGGCGGACCCGAAGCGTCTCTGCGTGCTCGAATCCCTCGCCGAGGGCGAGGTTTCCGTTTCCGACCTGGCGACGCGAGTCGCCTGCCAGGTCCCGAACATGAGCCAGCATCTTGCCGTCCTCCGGGCGGCCGGCCTGGTGGCGACGCGGCGGGACGGCAGCACCGTCTATTACCGGCTCGCGGACCCCCGGGTCCTCGAAGCGTTCCGCCTCATCCAGTCGATCGCCCGCTGAAGCGAGCGTCAAGCGCACCCGCGCAGCGGGAGAAAGGACCACCGATGGCGATCAAGAACGCCACGGACGCCACATTCGAGGAGCTCGTGCTCAAGGCGGACAAGCCAGTCGTCGTCGACTTCTGGGCGGTCTGGTGCGGGCCGTGTCGAATGGTCGCCCCGGAGATGGAGAAGCTCGCCGAGAAGTACGAGGGCTCCGTCGACGTGGTGAAGGTCGACATCGACGCGAACCCCCAGATCCAGCGGGCGTTCAACATCATGAGCATCCCGACGATCGCGTTCTTCGCTCCCGGCAAGCAGCCGATGGGCGTCGTGGGCTTTCGGCCACTCGAGCAGCTGGAGACCCAGTTCGGGCTGCCGGAGCTCGCGAAGGCGGCCGAGGCGCAGGCCGCGCCGAACGCCTGAGCCGGCGACCGCGATCTCGCTAGCGGCCCGGGGCCGCTCGCCGCCAGGCGGCGGTGAGCCAGGCTTCGAGCCGGTCGAGGGCGTGCTCGTCGAGCGCGGCGGGCTCGAACGCGACCCAGTCCGGCCCGGGATCGCCGGGCATCGTGTCGGGGGTCCGGATCGCCGCCGCGGCGATGGCTGCACCGACGCGGACCACCACGCGGGATCCATCGAGGGTCGCGAACGGGCGCCCGTCACGGTGCCACTCCATCCCGCCGGCCACCTCCGACGACGCAGTGCCGTCCAGCCCCGCGATCATCGTCTCGACCGCCTCGAGCAGCGCATCGGGATCGGTCGTCACCGGCGGTGCCTGAGCGTCGCTCAGCGGCCCGCGGCAGCGAGGATCGCGGCGAGCTCCGGTCCGTGCTCTGCGTAGTGGTCGATCGTCTCGTCGATGAAGTACTGGAGATGGTCCGGGTGCTTGATCCAGCGCGTCTCGGGGACCATCGTCAGCGTGCCGCGCAGCTCGCCCGGGACCTCGTCCAGGCGCCGGAGGACCTCCTCGAGCGGGAGCGCCCGCCACTCCGCCTCGATGGACTCGTTGAGCGCGTCGCCGCCCGCCGCCCACTCGGCGTCGAGCCGCTCCTTCGTCGCGCTTCGCTCCCCGATCGCCAGCTCGCGGGCCGTCGCGAGGGCGAACGTCTGCCAGGCGACAAGGTGCCCGGCGAGGTCGCGCGCCGACCAGCCGTGAGCGTCCGGCACGGGCACGTCCATCCGCTCGTCAGGCACGCCGGCGAGGGCCTCGAATGGCCGCCACGCGTCGCGCTCCTCTTCCAGGAACTCCATCGCGCTGCCGTACATTCCCGGGATGGTACGCGGTCGCCCCGATGCTAGAGTCCCGCCGATGACCACCCCGGACGGCATCCCGATCCTCCCGCGCGTCGACCCCGTCGCGGCCGAGAAGCGTCTTCCGCAGGCGTGCCAGACTGTCCGCCGGGGCCACAGGCGAACCTCCGCTGTCGATTGCCAAACCAACAGCGTCAGGGTATCCAGTGGCCCCTTCTCGTTGTCCGCGGTGTCCGGCTTCACCGTGGGCTGCAAGCCCTAGACCGCGACCGGCTCCCGGTACTCCCCGAAGACGCCGCGCAGGATGTCGCACTGCTCACCGAGCGTCGCGTAGGCCTCGGCACAGCGGATGAAGTGAGGCATCAGGTTCGTGGCGGACGACTCCGGCCGGCTGGCCGCGTCCCGCAGCCCCGCGAGCGCCGACTCCACGGCCGCGGCGTCGCGCTCGCGGCGGGTCCGCCCGAGGCGCTCCAGGTGGCGCTCCAGCGAGCCGGCCGGCACGGCCAGGACCGGCACGGTCGTGACCTCGGCCGCATCGACATGGACGTTGACCCCCACGATGCGGCGCTCGCCGTCGTCGAACTCGCGCTGGAATCGATAGGCCGCGTCGGCGATCTCGCGCTGCGGGTAGCCCTCCCGGATCGCGGCGACCATCCCGCCTCGCCGATCGATCTCGTCGAGGTAGCGCCAGACCTCGCGCTCGACCTCGTTGGTGAGCGATTCCACGTACCACGAGCCGCCCAGCGGATCGACGACCGACGCCACGCCGGTCTCCTCGGCGATGACCTGCTGCTGGCGGAGGGCCAGCAGCGCGGCCTCGGCCGTCGGCACCGCGAGCGCCTCGTCGTAGGCATCGGTGTGGAGTGACTGCGTCCCGCCCAGGACGGCAGCCAGGGCCTGGGTCGCGACCCGGGTCAGGTTGTTGAGCGGCTGCTGGGGCGTCAGCGAGACGCCGGCCGTCTGGGTGTGGAAGCGCATCCAGGTCGAGCGCTCGTTCTCCGCCCTGTAGCGCTCGGTCATGAGCTTCCACCAGATCCGCCTGGACGCCCGGAACTTGGCGATCTCCTCGAAGAAGTCGCTGTGGGAGTTGAAGAAGAAGCTGAGGCGCGGGGCGAAATCGTCGACGCGCAGGCCGCGGGCGAGGGCCGCCTCGACGTAGGCCATTCCGTCGGCGATCGTGAAGGCGAGCTCCTGGACGGCCGTGGAGCCGGCCTCCCGGATGTGGTAGCCGGAGATCGAGACCGTGTTCCAGCGCGGCATCTCGCGGGTCCCGAACTCGATCGTGTCGGTGACCAGGCGCATCGAGGGCTCGGGCGGGAAGAGGAACTCCTTCTGGGCCACGAACTCCTTGAGGATGTCGTTCTGGGTCGTTCCCTCGAGGGCCCCGCGGGGCACACCCGCCTTCTCGGCGGCGACGATGTACATCGCCCAGATCGGCGCCGCCGGGGAGTTGATCGTCATCGACGTCGAGACGCGGTCGAGCGGCAGGCCCGCGAGGAGAACCTCCATGTCGGCAAGTGACGACACCGCGACACCGCACGTCCCGAACTCGCCCTCCGCCTCTTCGTCGTCCGTGTCGTAGCCGTAGAGGGTCGGCATGTCGTACGCGATCGAAAGGCCCGTCTGGCCGGCCTCGAGGAGCTGGCGGAAGCGGGCGTTCGTGTCCTCCGCGGCACCGAACCCGGCGAACATCCGCATCGTCCAGAGCCTGGACCGGTAGCCGGTCGGGTGGATGCCGCGAGTGAACGGCGGTTCGCCCGGCAGGCCGATGTCGCGTGCCGCGTCATGCTCGTCCCAGCGGCCGCCGCGAAGAGGATCGCCGTGGTGATCGACGGCGGTCGGGCCGCCGGCACCCCGAGGGCCGCCGTCCGGTGACGCGTCAAGGGACCACGGCCCGTACAGCGCCTCGACGGGAATGTCGCCGAGGGTGACGAAGGGATCGCGTCGCTCCGGTGCCCGCGATCGGGCGGGATCAAGGCGCTCGACGCGCCAGCGGCGGTGGCGCTCGGCCCAGGGCTCGGATCGGTCCGCCATCTCGATGCCTACGCTAGCACGGGGTCAGCTGGGTCCGGCGCCGATCGTGGGGGTGGCGTCCGCGGGGCCGCCAGGGGCGGCGACTGCGGCCGCGATCGCCTGGGCCACGAGGTCATCATGGGCGGCCCTGGAGGCATTCGGTGCCACGACCGACGCGATCAGGACGGTCCGGACCAGGTCGCCGTCCTGCCACGTCACGACGGTCTGGAGCGAGAGCTGGTTGAGGGTGTCGAGGCGCCAGGCCTCCCCGGCCCCCTCGATCGTCGGCCGGCTCGTCTCGATGTTATCGGTCCGCTTGGCCGTCCGCGCCCCGATCTCGTAGAACTCGGCGATCCAGGCCGCGGGCAGCAAGGCCCGGTCCGGCCGGCTGAACACCACGCTCGAGACGCCCAGTCCACCGCCGAGGTCCCAGACCGCGCCGGCAAACTCGACGCTCGCGAGACCGCGCGAGACGAGGGAGCCGAGGGCGCCTGCGGTGCAGTTGCGGCCGGAATCGACCGAGGTCGGCGCCCGCCCGCCAAGGTCCCGTGGCAACGCCGCCTCGAGGTCCGGGTAGGCGCCCACCGCTCTGCCGTCCGTCGTGCAGGGCCCGGCCGGATCGAAGGATGCTGCGGGCGCGCTGCAGGCCGAGGCGACGGCCGCGACGGCCGCGACGGCCACGACCGCCCGAACCGCGCCGCGGACGAGCGCGCGGGGACGGCGACGAGGTCGAATGGGGATCACGCGGAGCAGCCTACCGCGCGATCGCGACGAGCGTCAGGACCGGCGACCTCGGGCCACGCCGGCACCACGGTACGGAGGTCCCGCGGTGGTGCGCACGCGCCATCGACCTTCGTGCGCCCGGGCAGGGACGACGGGACCATTGCTCGCCGGATCGGCCCCGGCGTACGGTGCTGGCACGCCGAGACGCGGCGAACCGGGGGCACTCGGGGCGTCGGCCACGGACTCGCGAACGGACGCCGGAGCCGAGGACGGTCGGCGAAGGGGATCCCGGGCACGGGCCACGAGCCGAGTAACCATGATTCATCGGCCTCGACCCGGCATCGCGTTCCGGCGGGAATCATCGCTCGCGTCGACCAACGATCGCCTCCCGCGACCAGGCGAGGGGCGATCGTCCATGTCCGGGCCGGTCAGCGGACAGGCGCGGGCCGCTGGCGGCGGATGATGCCTCGCCGATCGAGATCCAGCTGGATCGCCCGGGCGGCGGCGACCAGCTCCGGGTCGTGCGAGATGGTCCGCGCCAGCCAGTCGATGTAGGACGGCTCGAACGAGGCGATCTGGCCGAGCGTGTGGCCGTGGAACTTGCCGAATTCCAAGGGGACACCGGAAGCGGCCGCCACCGACGGGATCGCGAGGGGTCGGAACCGCGGGTCGCGGGCGCGGTCCAGGGGTCCCGTCGGCTGCGAGGCCCGCGGCGGCTCCGGAGCAACGGGTTCGGCCCGCAGCGGCGGCGGAGCGCTCGGCCGGGCGCGGGGGCCGGTGGTCGCGTTCCGCGGCCGGAAGGTGTCCGAGGTGTCCACTCGGCCCGTCACCGGCCGTGCGGGACGAGCCTTCGGCGGTCCGGCGGAGCGGCGGGGGCCGGAGCTGCCCGGCGCGGATCCGCCTCCGGGCACGCCCACCCGGAGCTCCTCGTAGGCCCGGTTGATCTCGGCCATCCGGCGGGTCGCCGATCGTGCAGCGGACGCGTCCTTGCCCGCGACATCGGGGTGGTGCTCGCGAGCGAGCTTCCGCCAGGCGGCCTTGATCGCGGTCTGGGAGGCGCCGCGGGCAACGCCGAGGATGTCGTGAGGGTCGCGCTTCGGCATCCCCCGAGTGTACCGACCGGCCGACGCTTGACAGGCTCGTCGGCCTGCCGTCCCCTGTACGGCGATGACCTCCCGCGACCGCATCCGCCGTGCCGGCCTGACCGCCGCGATCGCCGCGGCGCCACTTGCGCTCGCCTGGCGCTTCGCCCACGTCTATCGGGAGCGTGCCGGCCACCCGCGCCCGCAGGCGCCGACGGCCAACCCGCGTGACCTCGACATGCCCTACGAGGCGCTCGAGGTCGCCACCGCGGACGGCCTCCGGCTGCCCGCCTGGTGGATCCCCGCCCGCGACGGGGCGCCGGGCCCGGCGGTTCTGCTCGTCCATGGCTGGGAGTCGGCACGGCACCGGACGCTGCCGAACGCGCGGTTCCTGCACGCCGCCGGCTTCCACGTCCTGACCGTCGACGTCCGGGGCCACGGGGCCAACGTCGCGGAGGAGCTCCCGGTCAGTGCCGGCGAGTTCGGGTCGGACGCCCTGGCCGGCGTCAGGGCCCTGCTCGCGATGCCGGCGGTCACCGCGATCGGCGTGCTCGGCCACTCGATGGGCTCGATCGGGGCCATCCTGGCCGCCGCCGAGGAGCCCCGCGTCGCGGCGGTGGTCATGACGGCGACACCGGCCGACCCGTACCGGCTCACTCGCCAGACCTTCCGGCTCGCCCGCCTGCCGATTCCCGACCCGATCGCCTATCCGCTGGCCTGGCTGACGACGCGCGTCTATCTGAAGCCGCGGCGGCACACGGTGAGCGCCATCTCTGCGACGAGGGCCGCCCGGCGCTACCGGGGCCCGATCCTCGCCATTCACGGCACCGATGACCGGGTGGTCCCGATTGCCCACATGGAGCGCCTCGTCGCCGCGGCCCGGTCGTCCCGCGCCCGGCTCGGCGAGGGCGCCGCGGAGGTCGCGATGCTCGTGCTGCCCGCGGGACAGCACAGCTGGCTGTACGAGTTCCCCGCCTACCGGGCGGCGATCGCGCGCTTCTTCGCGCGCCATCTCGGCGGGCCGCTCGAGCCCGAGGCGGCGGCACGGGTCGCCGCCGAGCTCGATGTCCGGCGCCTCCCGGACGACGCGGGGCGGTTCGCGGCGCTTCAACCGCTCGCGACAGCAGGGCCGGACGGGTCAGACGGGCCGGACGGCTCGTCAGCGTCGCTCGCGCCGGCGGGGTCGGACGGGCCGGACGGCTCGTCAGCGTCGCTCGCGCCGGCGGACCTGGCGACGAGCGCGGCTGCGACCGGCCGCTGATCCGGTGGACATCGAGACCGCCATCCGGACGCTCCGCGTCGTTCGCCGGTTCGAGGACCGGCCCCTCGAGCCCGGCCACCTCGAGGCGATCCTCAACGCCGGCCGCCGGGCGAGCTCGTCGAAGAACCAGCAGCGCTGGGGCTTCATCGTCGTCACGGACCGCGAGCGGCTCCGGGAGCTGGCGGGTGTGGGCGACTTCGCGGGCCATCTCGCCGGCGCGGCGGCCGCGGTCGCGCTCGCGACGCCGGATCCGCGCCGCCCGGGCCAGCCGCTGTCGGTGCTCTGGGACCTGGGCCTCGCCGCGCAGAACATGATCCTGGCGGCCTGGTCCCTCGGGATCGGGAGCTGCCCGGCCACGGTCTACGACGCCGGGCTGGCGCGGCAGCTGCTCGGCTATCCGCCGGACTACGCCTGCGAGCACCTGCTGTCCTTCGGCTATCCCGCGGACCCCGAGGCTCTCACCCGGCCCCTCCGGCCCGGTGGCCGCCGACCGCTCGACGAGATCGTCCATCGGGAGCGCTGGTAGCGAGCGACGCGGCCGAGGCAGTTCCAGCGCCGCACCTCGATGCCGGACGCCGGAGAGGATTACAGGCGCTTGCGCAGGTAGGCCGTCACCGAGGCGTCGTAGCCGAGAGATTCATAGAGGTGCCGGGCATCCGGCCGGTGGTGGCCGGCGGTGACCTCGACGAAGACCGCGTCCCGCCCCTGCCCGAACCGCTCGGCCTCGGCCATCAGCTGGCGGCCGACGCCCCGCTCGCGCGCCCCGGCGTCGACCACGAGGGCGAGGATCCGGACGAACGCGTCGTCATGCTCGAAGCGAGGCACCGCGCGGAAGGCGATGAAGCCGATCACCTCGCCGCCCCGCTCGGCGACGACGACTGACGCGTCGGGGCCGCCGAACCGCTCGAGGCGAGCCACGATCGCGGACGGCCCGGCGGGGTATCCCTCGTCGGTGAACAGGGCCGCGATCGCTTCCGCGTCGGCGATCGTCGCAGGCCGGAGCACGGCGGGCGTGGTGTCTGGCATTCGCCGATGGTACGACCGTCAGCGCATGAGGAGGTCGACGACGGGCTCGCCGACGAGGACGAAGCCGAGCCGCTCGTAGACCCGGATCGCCGAGGTGTTCGATGCCTCGACGAGGAGGTGGACGAAGGCCGGCCGGGCCGCGAGCGCCTCGACCACGGCGAGTGCCGTCACCAGCGAACCGAGGCCGCGGCCCCGGAGGCCGGGCGCCGTGCCGATCGAGGAGAGGTACGTGCCGCCGTCGACCGTGATGCGCCGGGCCGCCGCGGCAGGCACCCCGGCCTCGATGAGCAGCAGGACGGCGCTGCCGGGCCGGCGGCCGCTCGCGAGCGTCTCCGCGCCGAGCGCCGGGACCCGGTCCGTCTCGACGTCGAACGCCTGGACGAGCAGCCGGGCCACCTCGATCGCCCGCCGCTCCGGCCCCCGGCCGACGTGCTCCAGCTCGAGGCCGGGACGCGCGGCGAGCGTCCTCGCGAGCGCGATGCAGGGCCCGGCGTCGTCGAGGACCATCGCCCGATCGCGGCCGACGGCCCGGAACCCGCTGGCCATGAGCCGATCGGCGAGATCGGCCGGCCGGCCGGCGGTCGGGAGCGTCCGCGCGTGCGGCATCCGGCCGAGGGTCGCGAAGAGGGTCACGACCTCGTCGAGGCGGCGATCGAAGGCCGATGGCTCCACCGGCCAGTCGGGCGCCGCGACCCGGTTCCAGAAGGGTTCGGCGTCGCCCGGGTCGTGGAGGAGCCGGGCATCTCCCAGATCGCGCAGTTCGCGCGCACCCCACGCATGCACCGTGGCCTCGTGGATGGCGAGCCGGCGCGCGAGCGCGGCGTCGAGGGTGACCGGCGGCAGCACGCCGGCGTCAGGCGGGCCGTTCCACGACGATGAAGGTCGCCCCCGAGGGCAGGTCGATCACGAGAGGGTCGGCCATGCCCGCGGCCGCGAACCACCCCCGGTAGGTGTCCAGGTCGCGGAGTCCCGCACCCATGAAGACCTCATCGAGGTGGACGCCGGCGATGAGCTCGCCGTGGATCGTCCGCATCTCCTCGAGCTCCGTCGGCAGGAGCCAGTCCAGGACGATGAGGCTGCCGCCCGGTTCCAGCGCCTCCCACGAGGCCCGCAGGGAGGCGGCAGGATCCGGGAGGCCGTGGAGCGCGTACTGGTAGTAGATGACGTCGAATCGCCCCGGCCGGGTCACCTCGGCCCGCGGCACCATCTCGATCCGGATGCGGTCGGTGAGGCCCGCGTCCTCGACGAGCTGCCGGGCGCGGGCGATCGAGTCGGCCTCGGCCTCGATCCCGATGAGGCGGAGCTCGGGGAACCGCTGGGCCATCGCGACGAGCCAGCGCCCGCCGCCGCAATGGACGTCGAGGATCCGCCCGCCCCGGCCAAGCCGGGCGACGAGGTCCGGGAGCGCGGCCAGTCCCTCGGTGAAGAAGACGGCGATGTCCTGGCGGGTCACGCGCTCGATGGCGGCCCGGTAGCGATCGGGGCGGCTGGCGATCGGGACGCCGGTCCGGAAGAAGTCCACCAGCCGGTCCCAGTCGAGGGTCGCCACGACGGAGTGCGCGAACTGGCCGCCGAGGTACTCGGGCCGCTGTTCGTCGAGGAGGATCTCGGCCGTCGCCGCGTCGAGCGTGATTCGCCCGCCCTCGGCGTGGACGAGCCCGTGGGCGTCGGCAGCCCAGGCCCAGGTCGCGACGGCCCGGGGATGGGTCGAGGTCCGGAAGGCAAGCTCGTCGATCTCGAGGCCCGCGTCGCCGGTGGCGCGGATCGCCTGGAAGAACCCCAGCTCCACGCCGAGGTAGACGAGCCACGTGCGGTAGAACCCGCCGAGCGCGCCGATCAGCTCGTCGTACCGGTCGTCGAGACGCATCGTGGGCGGATTGTCGCACGAGCGCGCCGGCGAATAACGCGCTACGCCGTGGTAGCATGTGGGCGGATGCCCGCCCCTCGGGCGGCACCGCCCGGGAGCCGCCTCCATGCGCACGCTCGCTCGCCCCATCGGCCTCGGCCTTGCCGCTCGCGGCGAGCCGTCGGACGTCGTCGGCTGGGCGCGCCAGGCGCGCGACGCCGGCCTCGAATCGCTCTGGATCCACGATTCCTACTACGAGCGGGACGCCATCACCTTCGCCACGTCCGTGGCGAACGCGCTCGCCGACGACGGCCCCGGCGAGGCCTTTCGCCTCGCCCTCGGCGCGGTCAACCCCTTCACGCGCCACCCGGTCGTGCTCGCCATGACCGGCTCGGCTCTCGACGAGGTCCTGCCCGGCCGGATCGTCATGGGTCTCGGGACGGGCCTGCCCCTTCGCCTGAAGCAGATGGGCATCCCCTACGAGCCCGACGCCGCGGTCGAGCGCGTCTCCGCCGCGATGGACACGCTTCGTGCCCTCTGGGCCGGGGAGCGCCTTCCGTCCGCTGCGCCCGGCCTGCCGCCGATCCAGCCGATGTTCCCGCCGACCCACCGGATTCCGCTCGTCATCGCCGCCTATCGGCGGGCGTTCGTGGAGCTTGCCGGCCGGAAGGCGGACGGCTACCTCGCCCGACCCGCGGAATCGATCCCCTCGCTCCGAGGCATCCTGGAGCGCCTCCGGGCCTCGGCGACCGAAGCGGGCCGCGACCCTGGCGCCATCGAGACCGCCGGCTACCTGCTCTCGCTCGTCGACCGGACGCGCCGCGAGGCGCTCAACCGGGCCAAGCGGGAGCCGTTCGTCATCTACATGATGTCGGTCCTCTCGGACGTGTCCCTCCGGCGGGCCGGCTTCGATCCGGAGCTCCGCGACCGGATCTCGGCTGCCTGGCGGGCCGAGGACTACACGCTCGCCGGCAGCCTCATCCCGGACGAGCTCCTCGATGCGTTCATGCTCTGCGGAACGCGCGAGGACGTCGCCGCAAAGGCGCTCGCGTTCAGCGTCGAGACCGGCCTCCAGCTGCCGCTCCTCCAGCCCGTGCTCCAGGAGGATCGGCAGATCGAGGAGCTGATCGCGGCCGCGGGGATGTATGCCGCCCTGCCCGCGAGTGCGCGGTGGGTCGCGCCGACCTCCGAGGCGGACGGAGGCGACCCGGCCTCTGACCACGCGGCGGCGGCGATGTCCGGAGGTCCGGAGGGCGCGGCCGTCCTGGCCGATCGCTCCGCCAGGGGCGCCCTCGCCGATGATCGCCGGCTCGGTCCGGCGCAGGCGGTGCGTCGGCGGCTCGGGGCGACGTGGGAGATCCTCAGGCCGTTCGCCTACACCGCCTCGGTGGTCCCGGTTCTCGCCGGCTCCGCCCTTGCCGCCCTCGACGGGCGGTTCGCCTGGGCGCCGTTCCTCGCCGCCCTGCTTGGCGCCGTCCTCCTCCACTCAGGCACGAACATCGTCAACGAGATCTACGACGTCCGGCAGGGCATCGACACGATCGTCTCGCCGCGGGCCAGCCATGCGCTCGTGAAGGGCCGGCTGACCGAGCGGGCCGCATTCGTGACGGCCGGCCTCGCGTTCGTCCTCGCGATCGTCGTCGGCGCCTACCTCATCTGGCTCCGCGGCCCGGCGATCCTCGTCCTCGGCCTGCTGGGGCTCGTCGGCGGCTGGGGGTACACGGCGCCGCCCCTCCAGTACAAGTACCACGCCCTCGGCGTGCCGCTCGTGTTCGTCCTGATGGGCCCGCTCATGGTCGCCGGCACGTACTTCGCGGTGACCGGGACGTGGAGCGCGGTCGCGGTGATCCTCGCGATCCCGGTCGGGCTCCTCGTGGCCGCCATCCTGCACGGCAACGAGTGGCGCGACATCAGCGAGGACACCCGGGCGGGCATCGTCACGCTGTCCTCGCGGGTCGGCAAGGAGTGGGCTCACTACTCGTACGTTGCCCTCGTGCTCGGCGCCTACATGACGCTCGGGGTCGCCGTCGCGTTCGGCTTCCTGCCGGCGCCGACGCTCCTCGCGATCCTGTCGCTGCCGTTCCTGGCCCAGGTGGTCCGCTCGGCCGAGCTCGGCGCCACCGGCCAGGCCCGGGCCATCGCGATGATCGACCTCCAGACGGCCCGGCTCCACCTCGCCTTCGGCGCCCTGCTCGTGGCCGGCCTCCTCCTCGCCGGGATCCTGCGTGGCTGATCGCGGACGCAGGGCCGCCGCCGAGCGCCTGGGGGCAGGCCGGGCTCTCGAGGGTCCAGGGGTCGCGGCGCTGGGCCTCGGCCTGGCTGCGGCCGGGGTCGCCTTCACGGCGACGTTCCGGGGACCGCGGGAGCGCTTCTGGACCCGGATGACCGGCACCGGCATGTCCCTCGGGACCCTCGCCCTCGTCCTGTCCGGGCCGGCTCGACGCGCGCGAGTTCGGTGGTGGCACGTTCCTCTCGGGCTCCTCTCGGCGGGAGTCCTGTACCTCACGTTCCGCGTCGGCGACCGGTTCGCGCGCCGGTTCGTGCCGGGCGGCGATGCCCAGATCCGGGAGATCTACGCGCTTCGGACCCTCCGCCCGCGGGGCGAGATCGCGGCCCGCCTCGCCACGATCGTCGGGCCGGCGGAGGAGCTCTTCTGGCGGGGGCTCGTGCAGGCCGCGCTCATGCGCCGGTTCGGGCGCTGGAAGGGGGCAGCGATCGCCGCCGGGGCCTACGGCGGCGTCCACGTCACGTCGGGCAACTTCACGCTCATCGGAGCCGCGGGTGTGGCCGGAGCCCACTGGTGCGCCCTCTACGCCGCGGGCGTGCCGCTCGGCGCCCTGATCGTCAGCCACGTTGCCTGGGACATCTGGATCTTCCTCGTCCAGCCGACCGGCGAGATCGAGGTCGTGGCCGCCCCCGCCTGAGCGGCCCCGTCGCGCCCGGGGGAGGCCCGGCCCGGCCCGACGGTGCAAGATGCAACGGAACTCCCGTCGATCGTGTTCCCGAGGCCATGGACCCCGATCTCGCCCTCGCCGCCCGACTCGCGACGGACCTGGATCGCGCCTTCCCGACCCTCGTCGAGGCGCACCAGGACCGCCTCTACACGATCGCGCTGCGGCTGCTGGGGGATCCCCGCGATGCCGAGGAGGTGGCCCAGGACGCGCTCGTCCGGGCGTACCGGGCGATGGACGGCTACGAGGCCGACCGGATCCGGGCTCTCCAACTCCGGGCGTGGCTCGCGGCGATCGTGGTCAACCTGAGCCGGAACCGGCGGCGACGTCTCGACGAACGCTCGCCGCCGCTCCGGCTGGAGCCGCTGGTCGATTCCGGGTTCGAGCCGCGCACGACGCACGAGCGCGACGCCCCGCCCGAGCGCGCCATCCGTCGCGAATCGATCCGCGGCCTCGCGGCCGCGCTCCTCACCCTGCCGCCCGGGCCCCGCGCCGCGGTGATCCTCCGCCACGTGGACGGGCTCTCGGTGGCCGAGACCGCCGCCGCGCTGGACCGTCCCGAGGGGACGGTGAAGGCGCAGGTCAGCCGCGGCCTCGATCAGCTCCGGACCCACCTCGCCGACCTCGAGCAGACCGCCCCACGAAGGGAGCTTTCCGCATGACCGCGCGCACTCCGGCATCCGCGCCACCGCCGTCGCCCGACGCTCGCGCCTCCGACCTCGAGGTCGCGCTCGCCGGCCTCGCCGTCACGGCCCCCGCGACCCTCGCTCCGGCCGCGCTCGTGGCCGTGGGCCTCGCCGACGCCTGGGCCGAGCTCCCCTCCCCGCTCGGTCCCATCGCCATCGCCTGGAACGGTCGCGGCATCGCCTGGGTGGACCGGGCCGGCGATCCGACGGCGCTCGAGGCGCGCTTCCGCGAGCGCGCCGGGCGGTCCATCCATCGCGTCGATGCGGTCCCGGCCGCGCTGGCCCGGGCCGTCGAGGCCCGGATCGCCGGCGACCGGCGCCGGACGATCCCGCTCGACCTCCGGGGCCGGACCGACTTCGAGGTCGCGGTCTGGATGAAGGCACTCGAGATCCCCCGCGGCGAGGTCAGGCCGTACGGCTGGATCGCGGCCGAGATCGGGCACCCGAAGGCCGTCCGGGCAGTCGGGACCGCCCTCGCCCACAACCCCGTGCCGCTCGTCGTGCCCTGCCATCGGGTCGTCCGGAGTGACGGGTCCATCGGCCAGTATTCGCTCGGCGGCCCGGCGGCGAAGCGCACGATCCTCGCGACCGAAGGGCTGGATCCCGACGGCCTCGAGGCGGACGCCCGTCGCGGGCTCCGGTTCCTCGGCTCGGACACGACAAGGATCGTCTGCCTCCCGAGCTGCCACAACGCGCGGCGGATCACGAGTCGCCACCGCGTGCCGTTCCGGTCCCTCGCCGCGGCGACCGCGGCCGGCTATCGGGCCTGCCGGGCGTGCCGGCCTGCCTCCGGGGCCGTGCTGGCCGCCTGACGGTCGGGCCGGCCAGGCTCGACAACGGGTCTGGGCCATCGGGCCGCGGACCGGCGACGCCACCCGGCGGACCGGCGACGCCACCCGGCCGACCGCTACCGATTCGCAACCTTGGCCTACTGGACTAGGCCATGTCGCGTTCGCTACACTCACCCTACTTTGGACCATCCAGCTATGCCAAGCCGCCGCCCGTCCTCGCTGACCCCGTGGGCCGCCATGGGCACGATCTACGTCCTGTGGGGCTCCACGTACCTCGGGATCGCGGTCGTCGTCGAGTCGATGCCGCCGTTCCTCATGGCCGCGATCCGCTTCGTCGTCGCCGGCCTGATCCTCCTCGGCTGGGAAGTCCTGCGGGGCGAGTTCCGCCGCCCGACGCGGCGCGAGCTCCGGGATTCGTTCATCGTCGGGGCGCTGCTCCTCGGCGTCGGCAACGCGTTCGTCGGGCTCGGGGAGACGAGCGTGCCGTCCGGCATCGCCGCGGTCCTCGTGGCGATGATCCCCCTCTGGTTCGCCGTCCTCGGCCGCCTCTACTTCAAGGAGCGGCTGAGCGCGCTGACCGGGCTCGGCATCGCCATCGGGCTTGCCGGCGTTGCGCTGCTGGCCTGGCCGACGGGCGATCCGGGCAGCCTGAAGCTCTTCGGCGTCGTCATCCTCCTCATTGCCCCGTTCGGCTGGGCGCACGGCTCGCTGTATGCCGCCCACCGGGCCGTCACGCCACCCCGGCCGTTCATGGCCTCCGGCCTCCAGATGACCCTCGCCTCGATCGTCCTCTTCGGCGAGGCCTTCGTCACCGGCGAGTTCGCCACCTTCGATCCGGCGGCCGTGACCTCGCGCTCGATCATCGCCCTCGCCTACCTCATCGTGTTCGGCAGCCTCGTCGCGTACAACGCCTACGCGTGGCTGCTGCGGAACGCGCCCCTCTCGCTCGTGGGCACGTATGCCTACGTCAACCCCGTCGTCGCGCTCGGCCTCGGGGCGCTCGTCCTCAGCGAGCCCGTCACGCCCCGGACCCTGGTCGCCTCGGCCATCATCCTCGTCGCCGTGGCGATGATCGTCACGGCTCGCGGGCGCGCCTCCCGGGCCGACGCTCGCGACGCCCGCGACGCCGCGGCGGCCGCGGACAGCGCGCGGGACGGATCGGCGATCCCCGGAGCCGCGGCGATGGTCGCCGTTCGGGCCGGAGCCGTTCGGTCGACCAGCCGCGTCCGCGCGATCAGCCGCCTGCGGGCGCCTCGCGAAGGAGCATCCGGCTGACCCGTCTGGCCGGGGTCATGACCGAGAGCATCGGGTTGACGCCGGCGCGGAGCGGAGCGAGGTGGGTCGGCCGCGCGTCAGGCGCGCGCCGCGCCCGCGGCCACGGACACGGGCTGGCGCTCGAAGCCCTGGGCCGGCAGCGGCTCGCAGCGGATCGGGCGGTCCTCGCGGTAGCCGAGGGCGTAGTCGGCCTGGATGAGGGTGTGGAGCTGGCTCGTGCCCTCGTAGATGACCGCCGCCTTCGAGTTGCGCAGGTAGCGCTCCACGGGGAACTCGTTCGAGTAGCCGTTGGCGCCGTGGACCTGGATCGCATCGAGGGCACTGGCGACGGCATGGTCGGTGGCGAACCACTTCGCCAGCGACGTCTCCCGGGTGTTCCGGACGCCGTGGTTCTTCAGGAACGCGGCGCGCCAGACGAGGAGCCGCCCGGCCTCGATGCCGGCGACCATCTTCGCCAGCATCTGCTTCACGAGCTGGTGCCGGCCGATCTCCTCGCCGAAGGTCTGCCGCTCGTGCGCGTAGCGGAGCGACGCGTCGAGGCAGGCCTGGGCGAGGCCCACGTTGCCGGCCGCCACGGTGAACCGGCCCTGGTCGATCGCGCTCATCGCGATGAGGAAGCCCTCGCCCTCCTCGCCGATCCGGTGCTCGGCCGGGACCCGGACGTCCTGCATCGAGATCGTCCCGGTGTTGCCGGCCCGGATGCCGAGCTTGCCGTGGAGCGTCCCGGTCGTGAGGCCGACCATCCCCCGCTCCAGGAGGAACGCGGTCACGCCCCTGTGCTTCTTCGTCCGGTCGACCGAGGCGAAGACGAGGAAGTGGTCGGCGATGTCCGCCAGGCTGATCCAGATCTTCTCGCCGTTGAGGACGTAGCTGTCGCCGTCCCGCCGGGCCGTGGTCGAGAGGTTCGCGGCATCCGTGCCCACGCCCGGCTCGGTGAGCCCGAACGTGGCCAGCTTCTCGCCCTTCGCCTGGGGCACGAGCCAGCGCTGCTTCTGCCCCTCGGTTCCCCACTGCATGAGCGTCAGGGAGTTGAGCCCGACGTGGACGCTCTGGACGACCCGGAAGGCGGTATCGGCGCGCTCGAGCTCCTCGCAGATGATCGCGAAGCTCAGGTAGTCCATCCCGGAGCCGCCCCATTGCTCGTGGACCGGGGCCCCGAGGAGCCCGAGCTCCGCCATGCGGGCGAAGATCTCGCGGTGGACCTCGCCCTTCTCGTCCCACTCGCGGATGTGGGGCACGATCTCGCGCTCGGCGAAGTCGCGGACGGTCTGCTGGACGAGCCGGTTCTCGTCGGTCAGGCGAAGGTCGATCGGCACGGGTGGCGGCCTCGCGATGCGGGGCGCCCGGCCGCGGCGGGTCGGGCGAGGACGCTGATTCTCGCACGCGGCGGGCCCACCGCACCGGCCGGCGGCGCCCATATACTCGGCTGATGGAGCCGCGGACCGAGACGCTCGACCTCGCCGCCCTTGCCGGCGGCCACCTGACACCCGTCCTGGGGCGCTACTTCGAGCGGTCCTGGAGCCATGGCGTCGGCCATCGCCTGTACGACACCGCGGGCAGGGCCTACCTCGACTTCGCGAACGGCATCGCGGTCACCGCCCTCGGCCATGCCCATCCGGCGGTGAGCGCCGCGATCCACGCCCAGGTGGACCGGCTCATCGGGCCGACCGGCGCGATCGGCTACTCCGAGCCGGTCGTCCGCCTCGTGGCGCGCCTCGCGGCCACCCTCCCCGAGCCGATCGACTCGATCTTCCTGCTGAACTCCGGCTCGGAGACGATCGACGGCGCGATCAAGCTGGCCCGCCGGGTCACCGGCCGGCCGGCGATCATCGCCTTCCAGGGTGGATTCCACGGGCGAACGTACGGCGCGGCCTCGATCACCAGCTCCTCGCCGAACTACCGCCTCGGCTACGAGCCGATGCTGCCCTCGATCTACTTCGCCCAGTACCCGGCCGTCTGGCGCGACTTCGACGGCGACGAGGGCCGGGCGACGGAAACGTGCCTCGCCCGCCTCCGGTCGATGCTCGGCAGCATTGTCCCGGCCGCCTCGGTCGCGGCGATCGTCATCGAGCCGGTCCTCGGCGAGGGCGGCTACCTGCCGGCCCCAGCGGCGTTCCTCAGGGGACTGCGGGCCATCTGCGACGAGCACGGGATCCTGCTCGTCGCGGACGAGGTCCAGGCGGGCTACGGGCGGACCGGCCGGATGTGGGCCTTCGAGCACGCCGGGATCGTGCCGGACGTCGTCTGCATCGCCAAGGCGATCGCGAACGGCCTGCCACTCTCCGCGATCGCCACCAGCCGCGCCGTCCAGGAGCGGTGGGGCAAGGGCGCCCACGGGTCCACGTACGGCGGCAATCCGGTCGCCTGCGCGGCGGCGCTGGCGGTGCTCGACACGCTCGAGCGCGGGTCGCTCGTCGCGAACGCCGCGGCCCGCGGAGCGGAGCTGAGCGCAGGACTCGCCCGGCTCGCCGCCGAGGACGAGCGGATCGGCGATGTGCGCGGCCCCGGCCTGATGGTCGGCGTGGAGTTCGTGAGCGATCGCGCGTCGAAGCGCCCCGACGGGGCGCTCGTGGATCGGCTCGTGGCCAGGTCCGCGGACCTGGGCCTGCTCGTCCTGTCCTGCGGGCCGGAGCACCAGGTGGTGCGCTGGATCCCGCCGCTGGACGTCAGCGCCGCGGAGGTGTCCGAGGCGCTGGAGATCTTCGGGGAGGCGCTCCGGACGGTCTGACCCCCGTCCGGTGGCACGCGCCGGCGGGCGCGGGCCCGCCGTCCCCTATCGGTTCTGGTGGAGGAAGCGGAGCACGTCCTCGAGACGGAACCGCCGGTCACCGCGCTTGCAGACGCGGTAGAAGGGCAGCTCACCCCGATCGCCCAGGCGCTTCACCGTGTTGACGTGGAGATGGAGCATCTCCGCGACTTCGGTCGCCGTGAGCATCGGCCCGAGTTCGTTGACAGCCAGCGAGGCCATGGCCATGTTCGCCTTTCGATCATGCATCGTCCGCCGAGTGCGTCCCGTCCGGTGGGGGCGGGTACGGTCCGGCTCGTTGCCGACGAGAACGTAGGGGTCCGCTGGAGTGGCGCCAAGCCGTACTTCGGTCCATCGGCGGGCAGTACCCCCGGATGGATCGGACCACGCCGGGTAGCATCAGGGCGCCGTGTCATCCTCGTCGCCGTCCTACCGCGCCCTGCTCCAGGTGCCCTCGCTTGGCCGCGCCCTGGTCGGGATGCAGGTCATCCGCGTCTGCCAGTCGATGCTCGGCGTGGCCCTCATCCTCTTCGCGCTCATTCGCTACGAATCGCCCCAGATCGCGGGCATCGTGACATTCGCGAGCGTGGCGCCCGGCCTCCTGATCAGCCCGGTCGGCGGGGCGCTGCTCGACCGCCACGGGCGGACGCGGCTCATCCTCCTCGACCTCGCCATCGCCGCCCTCTCGCTGGCGCTCATCGCCGCTCTCGCGGTCGCGGATGCGCTGCCGGCGGCGCTGCTCATCGCGATCGCCGCGATCTCGTCCCTGACCGGACCGATCGGGGCGACCGGCATGCGGACGCTCTTCCCGCTCATGGTCCCGCCGGAGCTCTGGGAGCGAGTGAACGCGGTTGATTCGAACGGCTACGTCGTGGCCTCGATCATCGGGCCGCCGCTGGCGGCCGTGCTCGTGGGGGCATTCGGGGGCGCGGTCGCGCTCCTCGTCATCGCCCTGCTCCTCGGCGCAGCCGCGATCATCCTCCGGCGGGTGCCGGAGCCCCCGTCCGAGACCGACTCGACGGGGCAGCTGTTCCGCGACGCGTGGCACGGACTCCGGTACACATGGCGGAACCGGACCCTGCGCGGGATCGGACTGTCGCTGACGATCCTCAACATCGGCGGCGGAATCGTCTCGATCGTCGTCCCCGTTTTGATCCTCGACCGCCTCCGCCTCGGCGAGGCGATGGTCGGCATCGTCTTCGCCATCCAGGGAGTCGTCGGCGTCGTGACGGGCCTGTGGTCGGGTCGCCTGGACACCCGCGGGCGCGAGGCGCGCCTCTTCGCCGGGCCGATGATCGTGTTCGTGCCCGCGATCGCCCTCCTCCTCGTCACCGGGCTCTGGCCGATCATCCTCGCGATGGTCCTGATGGGCATCGTGAACGGGCCCATGGACGTCGCCATGTTCACCCTCCGGCAGCGGCGCACCGAGGCCGCATGGATGGGCCGCGCCTTCGCGATCTCGATGGCCTTCAACTTCGCCGGCTGGCCGATCGGGGCGGCGATCGCGGGCTGGCTGGCCTCCTTCTCGATCGAGGCGGCCGTGGTCGTCGGCGTGGCCGCCGCGGCGATCGGGACGGTGCTCGCCTGGGCGCTGGTGCCGCGCTCGGAGCCGCTGCCGGGAGCGACGCCCGCCGCCTGACGAGGCCTTGCGCGCACGCTGCCCCGGGGACGGGTCGAGGCCCGTGGGACCTTCCGCCATCCGAAGTGCCGGACCGACCGTGACCATCGGGCCCCTTCGAATCGAGCGCCCGCGGGGCGATGGTCTGGCGAGTCGAGGTCGCACTCGGGCCAATCCATCTCCCATCCGCGCGTCCACGGGGAACCTGTCATGTCTCGACGCAACGCCCTCGCCGCCTCGCTCCTCGTCTTCTCCATCGCGGTCCCGTCCGGCGTCCTCGCGGCGCCGGCGCCCGCGGCCGGTGAGGGGCCCGCGTCGCCGTTCATCGTGGTGCTCGCGGACGGCCCTGGCGGCACGGGCCGGGGGAAGGCCATCGACCGCGTCACCGCCCGCCACGGGCTCGGTGCGGAGCGTCGCTTCGAGAATCTCCTCGGCGGCTTCTCGGCGAAGCTGAACCCGGGCCAGGCCCGGGCGCTCGCCGCCGACCCCGACGTCACCGCAGTCATCCCCGACGATCCCATCGAGCTCACGGCCCAGTCGATGCCGACCGGTGTCGCCCGCATCGGCGGCCGGGTCTCTCCCGTCGCCCAGATCGATGGCGCGGACACGCGAGTGGACGCCGACGTCGCCGTCGTGGACACGGGCATCGACCCGACGCACCCGGACCTCAATGTCGTCGGGGGCGTGAACTGCACCACCAGCGACCGGAACGCCTGGCAGGACGAGAACAACCACGGGACCCACGTCGCGGGCACGATCGGAGCGAAGGACAACGACCTCGGCGTCGTCGGCGTCGCCCCCGGCGTCCGCCTCTGGGCCGTCCGCATCCTCGACGCGAGCGGCAGCGGGCTGCTGTCCTGGTACATCTGCGGCCTCGACTGGATCGCGGCCCAGCGCGATCCGGCCGACAGCTCCCGGCCCCTCATCGAAGCGGTCAACATGAGCGTCGCGAAATGGGGCACGGACGACGGCGCGTGCGGCAGCCAGAACGGCGACCTCCTCCATGGCGCGATCTGCCGGCTCGTCGCAAGTGGCGTGACGGTCGTCGCGGCCGCCGGGAACGATTCCGGGCCCGCCGCGAGCCGCGTCCCCGCCGCCTACGACGAGGTCATCACGGTCTCGGCCCTGGCCGACACGGATGGCCGGCCCGGCGGCCTCGGCGGCGACCGATGCTTCAGCTGGGGCACCTACGACGTCGACGACACGTTCGCGGACTTCTCGAACTACGGCCCGGACGTGGACCTGATCGCGCCCGGCAAGTGCATCTGGAGCACGAAGCCCGGCAACACCTACGGCTGGTCGTCGGGCACCTCGATGGCCGCGCCGCACGTCACCGGGGCGGCGGCGCTCTATCTCGCCTCGCGGCCGGGTGCCACGTCCGCCGAGGTGAAGCGCGCGCTGGTCTACCTCGGCTCGACGAACTGGCTGAGCTCAACGGACCCGGATGGGATCCGCGAGCCGCTGCTCGACGTCAGCCGCATCGGCCCGATCGGGACCGTCGCGATCACCCCGTCCCAGGCGTCGGTCGTCGTCGCGGAGTCGGGCGGGAGCGTCCCGGTCACCCTGACCCTCGCCAGGCCGGGCGTCCTCGAGGACCTCGCCCTCAGCGTGAGCGGGGCGCCGTCCGGCGTCTCTGCCACCCTGGCTGCGCCATCGCTCTTCGGGTTCGAGGCCACCACGACGACCATGACGGTTTCGGTTCCGGCCGGCTCCCCGTCCGGGACCTGGCCGCTCACGGTGAGCGCGGCCTGGCACGGGGTTCGCGCCACCGCCACCGTCCAGCTGGTGGTCGAATCGGACCGGCCGGTCTCGACGCCGCCCGGCTTCAACATCCGGGCTCGCGAGGTGCTCGGGACGAGCACCGTGCCGGTCATCGTCTCGTGGAAGGCCGCCACGGACGCGACGTCGGCGATCGCCGCCTACGAGCTCGCCGAGCGGATCGACGGCGGCGCATGGAAGACGGTCGCGTCGCTCGCTGCCCCGACGACAAACGCCCGGCGATCCATCGTCCCCGGACGCGCCTTCACCTGGCGCGTCCGGGCGCGCGACGCGGTCGGCAACTGGGGCGACTGGGTCGAGGCACGATCCACGCCGATCCTCAACATCGGGGAGCGCACCTCCGCGGTCACGTACCGGGGCACCTGGTCCACCGTGTGGACGAGCCTCGCCTGGGGCGGGACGCGGCGGACGACGACCGCCCTCGGAGCAACCGCCACGTTCAAGGTCTACGGGTCTTCAGCGGCCCTCATCGGCACGCTCGGACCGTACCGTGGCTCCGCGGACATCTACGTCGACGGGGTGAAGGTCGTGCGCGTCAGCGAGTGGAACTCCACGACGCGCAGTCGCGCGATCGTCGCCTACCTGTCCCTCGGCGGCCTGGGCACGCACACGGTGATGGTCCGCAACCTTGCACCGTCCGGGCGCGCGCGCTTCGACGTCGATGGGCTGATCCTCGTCCGCTGAGCTTGGCGCCCCCGGCAGGATTCGAACCTGCGACCCGCGAGTTAGAAGCTCGCCGCTCTGGTCCACTGAGCTACGGGGGCCCGCGGCATCGTACCCCGCCCACGGGCCGCTCCCGGGTGGCCGGTCGGATCCGGTCAGGCCCGGGTGGTCCGCGCCGGCCGACCGGCGGGCTCGCCGGTGAATAGGGAAGGTCAGCCCCTTGCGTCCGGGCAGGAGCCCGGTCTATCCTCCCGGCCCGATCGGATCGCCCCGGGACGGCGATCCCCCGGCTGGACGAGGAGCCCACCCCGCCCGTGTCGCACCGCGTCACCGCGAGGTCGATCGACGCTCCCGTCCGCCTACCCGGCGCCACGTCGGGCCAGCTCGCCCTCGAGCTGGACACGGAGCTGCCGCGGATCGCCCTCGAGCCGGACTGGAAGGACCAGCCGCGCCTGTGGGGTCATCCCCTCCATCCGATGTGCTCCTATCTCGCCAGCTTCCCGGCATCGCTCGTCCACGCGTTCATCGCCCGGTACAGCCGGCCCGGCGACGTCGTCTTCGACCCCTTCTCGGGCCGCGGCACCACGCCGCTCCAGGCGGCGGCCGAGGGCCGGATCGGCGTCGGCAACGACCTCAACCCGTTCGCCCACCTCCTGACCGCGTCGAAGGTGGAGCCGGCAGCGCCGGCCGAGGCCCGGACCCGCCTCGCGCGGCTGCGCCTCGCCTGGGCGGGCGTCGCCGCCGCCTGGGAGACCCGGGCCGCCCGGATCCAGGCCCATCCCGACGCGAGCCCCGACGGTGCCCCGGCCGAGGTGGCGATCGCCTTCCATCCCCGGACGTTCGCCCAGCTCCTCTACCTCCGCGATGCGCTGGACCTCGACGACCGCGTGGACCGGTTCCTCGCCGCCGCGGTCACCGGGATCCTGCACGGGAAGAGCGCGTCGTACCTCTCCGAGCTCATGCCCAACACGTTCAGCATGGCGCCCCGCTACGTCCGCGACTTCGCGGCCCGGACCGGCTTCCAGGCGCCGGAGCGGGACGTCTTCACGTGCCTCGGCGCAAAGCTCGACCGTCTCTACCGCGCCCCCCTCCCGCCGGGCGCGGGGATCGCGCTCCTCGGCGACGCGCGGGACGCGGCCGGGCGGGCGAGGACGGCGCTCCGAGCCCGTGGCCTGCCCGACCGGGCTCGCCTCGTGGTGACGTCACCGCCCTACCTGCGCGTCGTGAAGTACGGCTACTACAACTGGCTCCGGGCATGGTTCCTGGGCGAGGACCCGCGCACCATCGACGCGGCCCTCGACGACGCCCATCACCGGGCGCCGTACCTCGACTTCCTCCGCGATGTCCTCCACGCGATGCGGCCGATCCTCGCCGACGACGCCATCGTGGTCCTCGTCATCGGCGACGTGGCGACGGACCGGGGCCGGGCGATCCGCAGCGGGACAGGCCTTGCCGAGCAGGTCTGGGCGGCAGCCGCGGCCCCGGAGGGCTATCGACTCGCGGGCGTCGCCCTCGACGAGGTCCGGGCGAACCGCAAGATGACGAAGCTCTGGGGCGAGGAAGCCGGCCGGGCCACGCAGCTGGATCGCATCCTCGTCCTGGGAGCCGCCGAAGCGGGCCGCCGCCGCGCCCTCTCCGGGGCCGCGACCCCGGTGGACTGGGCGTGGCCGCCACGCCTGCGGGCCCTGTGACCCCGCCCCGACGCCCCGCCAGGGGACCCAGCCGCCAGACATCCGTCGAGCGACGCGGCACCCGCCCCGACCCGGCCGACCCCAGCCAGTGGCGCGCCCGCCCGCCGTCGCCCGCCCGGGCGACCGCGGTGGTCCTCCAGTCCGTCGCGATCGCGCTGGTCGCCGCCGCGGTCGCCGGAGCCGCCTGGTGGCTCATCACCTCCTCGGCCGGCGCGCCACCGGGCACGTTCCTGTCGGCGGTCCTCATCGTGCCGCTTGGCGTCGCGATGGTCTGGCTGGGCACCACCGGCCTGCGCCGCTGGCTGGCGGGCGGGCCGCCGGCCCGCCTCTACGGCTTCGACGCCCTGCCCGTCACGTTCCTCCTCGCGACCGCCGGGCCGGGGGCGCTCCAGGACGTCGTCGGCCTGCTCGTCACCGTGGCGTTCGTCCTGCCGGGGCTCGCCACGTACCTCGCGACCGGTCGCTGACGCCGGGCGGGCGGCGGGGCTGCACCGGCTGCTCGCGGCTCGCGTCCTGCTTGCTACGATGCGGCCATGCAGCAGATGTATCACCCGTCCGACCTCGCCTCGATGGATCCCCTGGTCCTCATGAAGAACCTGGATCACGTCCGGATGACGAGCCGCCGGCTGAGCTACATCCTCCAGCAGCAGGTCCACCTCTACACGCCCGAGGCCAACCAGCTCCGCGAGCAGATCGACCGCTACGTCGAGGCGGAGCGCCAGATCGAGGGCGAGATGGCCCGGCGCCGGATCCGCGCCTGACGCTCAGCCGGCGCCGGATGCCGCGACGGCCGGCGTTCGAAGGCGAGCCTTCGCCCGGGCCCGGTCCTCGCTGACGATCTCGGTCACGAGGGCGGCCAGGGCCGGCATCTCGAAGAGCGTGAAGCCGATCCCGTTCGCTGCCAGGTCCTCAGGGCCCCAGCCCCGGAACAGGCCGCGGCCCGCCACGCCACACATCTCGTCGTAGAGCTCCGGCCAGCCCACCTTCCGCCGGTCATAGCAGAACTTCACGAACTCGACCGCCTCCGGGGACGGCATGGGGCCCGGTCCGGAGCGCGCGTCCATCGATACCTGTCCTCCTCATTCCTGGCACGGCAGGGCTGGACCGCGGCGCACGGCGAGATGGACCGTGACCCGCGGCCTCGTTGGTCTGGGTGGTCGGCGGGCCCCCTCCCGGCGGCTCGCAACCGACTCCGCCATGGTACGTCCGGGGGCCTCGGAGCCGGAAGGGGTGTTCTCCACCTTTTCGTCCACCAACTTATCCACATGGCGCCCGGGCGGGGGTGAAACGGTTCAGGCGGGCCGGCTCCCGAGACGTCGCGCGACGCCGAGGCCCGCCGTCGCGCCGAGGATCCAGGCATGGTCCGGCCCGAGCTCAAGGCCCTCGAAGGGATCGTCGGCGAGGAGCAGGTTGCCGTCGAGGTCCACCCACTCGGCAAGCGAGGCCACCGCGGCCGACGCCGCGATCCCGACCGAGGTCTCCTCCATGCAGCCGACGAAGGTCCGGAAGCCGAGCTCACGAGCCCGGGCGAGCATCCGGGCGGCGGCGCCCGGCCCGCCGCACTTGGCGAGCTTCACGTTGACCCCGGCCACGACCCCGACCAATGCGTCGAGGTCCTCTTCGGACACGCAGGCCTCGTCGGCCACGATCGGCAACGCTGAGCGCTGCTGCAGGTCGGCCAGCCAGTCGAGACGCCGCGCCGGGTACGGCTGCTCGATGAGCTCCACGCCGAGGCCGACGAGCGAGGGCAGCAGCTCCAGGGCCACGTCGGGCGTCCAGGCGGTGTTCGCGTCGATGCGCAGCGGCCCCTCATACACCTCGCGAACCGCGCGGAGCGTCGCGAGGTCGGCCGGCCCGCCGCATTTGATCTTGAGCGCCGGGAACGACCCGGCGCGGCGCGCCCGCTCCGCGACGATCGCGGGTTCGTCGAGCCCGATCGTGAAGTCCGTCGGCGGGATCCGGGGCGACAGGCCCAGGAGGGACCATGCCGGCCGGCCCGTCACCTTGCCGGCGAGGTCCAGGAGCGCGGTGTCGACGGCGCACTTCGCGGCGCCATTCCAGCGGAGGGCCGCGTCCATCGCCGCGCCCGCGGCTGCGTGCCCGGCGGGCGTGGGGTCCGGCTCCCCCACCGCCGCGAGGAGCACCGGGAAGACCGCTGCCATCGATTCGGGCGTCTCGCCGTAATAGCGGTCGGGATATCCCTCGCCGAGCCCCACCACACCCGGAAATCGGTCGTCCGTCAGCTCCGTGACGACCGTCGTGACCACGCGCCCGCCGCCGGGCTCCGATCGGGCGATCCGGAACGGATCACGAAGCCCGAGGCGGAGCACCTCGTGCCGGAGCTGGAGCGTCATGCGCCTCCCCGGGCGTCGTTCGCGACGACCCACGGCAGCGCCTCGACGCGGCGACGGATCGCGGGCCACAGGTCGTCGGCACCGAAGCGCACCGGGTCCGCCGCCGGCAGGCCGGTCTCGGATTCGGTCCACTCGATGATCCGGCGAGCCTCGGCCTCGTCGGGGTACAGCGAGGTATTCAGGGCGATCCCCACGACCTTCGATGGCGCAACGAGCCCGGCGACCGTCTCGTGGAGGGCGATGAAGTCGGGCAGGCGGGCGATCGGGAACGACGCGTCAGGCAGGTGGTCGAAGTCATGCTCGGCGAGGCCGGGCTTGTGGACCATGACCATCGCCTGGGGCGTGGCGCCGTGGATGAGCCCGAGCGTCACCGATGAATAGGCGGGGTGGTCCAGCGACCCCTGGCCCTCGACGATGACCCAGTCGCCGCGGGCCTCCGCCTGCTCCATCAGCCACTCGACGGTGCCCTGGACGAAGTCGCTGATGACCCGGTCCACCGCCACGCCCCAGCCCTCGATCATCATGCCGGTCTGGCCCGTCGGCACGAAGGCTGGCCGGTCGCCGGCCTTCAGGGCGGACCGCCGAAGCTCGAGCGCCACGGACATCTTGCCGATCGCGCAATCCGTCCCGACGGTCAGGATGGAGCGAGAGCCGGGCCGGTGCTTCCGGCCGACCGCCGTCTCGCGCCGCTCCGGCGGCCGCCGGTAGTCCACGATCTCGACGCCGGCGGCGCGGGCCGCCGCGGCGAACTCCGGGTCGTCGCCGAGGAACGTATGAAGGCCCGAGTGGACGGCGAGCCCGGCACGGATCGCGCCGAGGATCGTCCCGCGCCAGCTCTCCGGGAGCTTGCCGCCCGTTGGCGCGATGCCGATGAGCAGCGTGTCCGGCGGCGACGGGAGGGCCATGGCCGCCTCGAGTGTCGCGACCGCGGGGATGTCGTGCCCCGGCATCCACTCCGCGACGTTCCGGCCGGCGATCGTCGAGTCAAGGAGCGCGACGACCTCCTCCGTGCCGTAGCGGATGACGCCCATCGCCGTCTTGGCGTTGTGGACGTGCCACTGCCCTTCGGTGAGGATCAGGAGGCGACGCGCCGGGGCAACCATGATCGGCCGAGTCTACGGGAACGGCGCATCGCGCCATCGAGCGGCTGCGCCGGAGGGCGGCCGGGGACGCGAACGAGACCATCGATCGAGGTCGAATGGGGTCAGTGGTCGCGCCACTCGCGAACCAGCGTCGGACCGAACGTCTGCTCGGGCGGGCTCTCCTCGTCGCGTGGCGGACCCACACCTTGCGCTCGACATGGCACTTGGCAAGGCGGAGCTGAGCCGGCTCGTGGGCCGGTCGAGCGCGGTCGGCTGGGCCGATGCCGCTGCCACGGCAATGGAGCTGCGGCATCCCCACGAAGCTGCCTACAGCCGATTCCGTCAGGCCGAGGCGCTTCTGCTCTCACGTGGGCCGCGGTCCGCGGCGCAAAGCGCCGCGGTTGAAGTGCTCCGGATTACCCGAGACCTGGGAGCCGATCCCCTCCGTCACGAGGTCGAACGATTGGCGACGCGGTCACGGCTCGAACCTCGAAAGCCACTCCGCGATCGCCGACCGGCCGCGCGCGGATCAGCGCGCCGGCCGTGGCATGCCATTCAGGCTGACGGCCCGAGAGCAGGCTGTTCTGGAACGCCTTACAGTCGGACCAGCGCCCTCCGCCACATCGCCGAGACGGTGATCCCGGAGCTGCGCCGGAGCGCGACCTGACCTAGGAGTCCGCAGCGGCTCCGGTCACGTCGCTGGAGCCGCACCCGGACGATCAGCGAACCGGTCGTCTCGTCGATCTCCGCGGCCTCGACATCCCTCGCTCGACACCGCGCAGATGCGCCCATGCCGTCAACCTGCGCACGCCGTCGCTTCGTCATGGTTCGCGCTGCGGAGCGGCGGGTCAAGCCTTCCCGGCGCCAGCTCGTCGTGGCCGTTCGCGACGGGGCCTTCGGTGCGGGCCACGGCGCGACGCTTCGAAACGAGCCTGCTGACCGTCCACCTCGGTCGAGCGGGCGGGCGAACAGGCCCTCGACGCGGTCGACTGGTCGGACCTATCGCGCGCTTCCCGGCGCACCTGGCAGACCGCGGCCGAGATCGTGTTGGCACCCGACCGTAGAGCCGACGTGGAGAGCGTGGTGAACGTGGGTCAGACTGCGGGCATGGTGCCGAGAAAGAGTTCCACGATGTCATCGCTGTCGAGCAGCTCTTGTGCGCCCCCCGCGCGGGCGATGCGACCGCTCGTGAGCACGAAGCCGCGGTCAGCGGCTTCCAATGCGCGCCTGGCGTTCTGCTCGACGATCACCAGCGCGGCACCACTGCTGACGATCTCGGCGATGAGATTCCAGACCCGGTCCGCAGCCACCGGGCTCAGCCCTGCGGTCGGCTCGTCAAGCAGGAGCATTGTCGGTCGCGTCATGAGGGCGCGCGCCAACCCGAGCATGGTGCGCTGGCCGCCGCTCAGTTCGCCGGCGGGGCGCTTCAGGGTGGGGCGCAGATCCGGGATCATCTCGACCAATTCGTCGATGCGCTTTGCGGCGCCCTTCGGCTGAAGGAACGCACCCATCTCCAGGTTTTCCCTCACTGTCAGACTGGGGAACACGTTCTCGACCTGCGGCAGATAGGCAAGTCCCCGCGAGACAATCTGGCTCGGCCGCAGACCGCTGAGCCGCTTCCCTTCGAACACGACGTTCCCGCTGTGAACAGTGCAGAGACCGAAGATCGCTTTGATCAGGGTGGACTTCCCGGCGCCGTTGGGGCCGATCAAGGCCACCACTTGTGCGTGGTCGACCGTGAGCGAGATTCCGTGCACGACCGCTGAGCTGCCGTAACCGGCGACGAGATCGTCGATCTCAAGCAGCGCCATGCGCCCTCCTAGCCCCGAGGTAGGCATTGACGACCTTCGGATCGCGTCTCAGGTCGGCGAGCGTACCGCGTGCGAGCACCGTCCCGAAGTCCATGACGATGACCACGTCGCACAGGCTCTCGATGACGGCCACGTTGTGCTCGACCACGAAGATCGTGACGCCCATCCGGCGCACCGACCGGATGTGCTCTAGCAACCGATCGATGAGCACCGGATTGATGCCTGCGGTCGGCTCGTCCAGCAGCAGCAAGCGCGGCTTGGACATCATCGCCCGGGCGAGCTCGAGGAGTTTCTTCTGCCCACCGCTGAGGTTTCCGGTCGCCTCGTCCTTCAGCGCTGAGAGTTCGAAGATGTCGAGCATCTCGCGCGCCTGTTGCCGCAGCTCGGTCTGCTCTGCGGCGACGGGGCCAGCCGGAAGCAGCGCTGAGATGAGCCTCTCACCGCGCTGCGGGTACGGCCCGAGCAGCAGGTTTTCCATGACGGTAAGTCGGTCCAGTTCACGGGCGAGCTGGAAGGTACGAGCGACGCCGTGGCGCGAGACCTTGTACGGCGGGAGCCCCTGGATCATGTCTCCCTGGAAGATGATCCGTCCGGAGTCGGGCTTCAACTCACCAGCGATCAGGTTGAGCAGAGTGGTCTTGCCAGCGCCATTCGGACCCATCAGTCCGGTCACCGCTTCGCTCTGCACGTCAAAACTGCAGTGGCTTACTGCATGGAGGCCGCCAAAGCTTTTCGAAACGTCCTCGACCGCAAGGATCGTCGCCTGCTCCTGGACCACGGCGCCCTGGGATCCACTCGCTGGACTTGCGGCGGCGTATCCAGGAGGCTCCCTTCGCGTGGCGGGAACACCAGCCTCGATCTTCCCGCCGATCTTCGGTGGCTGTTCGCCGCCGCGTTTCCAGGCACGACCGTTCCCCTCCTCTCGATCGCGCGGCAGGCGTTCAGGGAGGATCCCCCTCGGGCGGAACCACGGCACCAGGATGACCAACAGCCCGATGGCCACGCCGCGCAGCGACTGGACCAGGGCCGCGTCGATGCCGATAAGGTTGGGCAGGAACCGCGTCAGTTCAACGAATGCGACAGGGACGAGGGCTGCCCCGAGCAGCGAGCCCCAGTTGTTGCCGACGCCGCCCACGAACATCGCTGCCCAGAGCACGAACGTATCAGCGGGCACGAACGCCGACGGATTGTAGGCGGACAGATAGGTGACCAGCAGTCCGCCGCCTATGCCAGCGATGAACGAGCCAAGCAGAAAGGCGAGCAGTTTGAGCCATCCGGCGTTACGGCCGAATGCCTCTGTCACCGTCTCGTCGTCCCGAACGCTGCGGAAGACCCGACCAAGCGGTGAACGGCGGATCCGTTCGACAGCGATGAAGGTCACAGCGAGGAAGACCAGCGTCATGCCCCCGAAGACCAACTGCCGGCCGGTCTGGCTGAGCCCGCCGGGCACCGGCAACGGGACAGCGTCGATTCCCTGAAAACCGTTGAACAAGGGGATGACGTTGCCCACGATCGTGTAGAAGACCTGTCCGGCCGCGAGCGTGACGATGGCAAGATAGTCGCTGCGCAGTCGTCGCAACGCCGTGAGGCTGACGAGCAGTCCAAGGATCGTGGCGGCCACGCCGCCGAGGAGAATGTTCACCGGGAACGGCACATTGGACGCCAGGACGTACACCGTGCCTTCGTCGGGCGGTCCCAGTGTCAGAACGGCGGAGATGTAGGCGCCGATCGCGACGAAACTGATGTAGGTGAAGTTGAGGATGCCGGCCTGGCCGTATTGCAGGTTCAGTCCGAGTACCAGGATGGCGTAGATCGCGACGAGCGGGAGCAGCGAGGCGAAGTACGTCATCCCAGTCAGGCCTTCCCTCGCGCTGGGAGAAGTCCCTGCGGTCGCAGGAACAACAGGACGATCATCAGCAGGAAAGCCATCGCGAACACGTAGGCGGTCGGGATCCAGGCGGCGGCGACCTCGGTGGTCACGCCCAGGACGAGCGCTCCAAGCATCGCACCATACGGGCGCCCGATGCCGCCCAGGATGACGGTGGCGAACACCAGGAGCAGGAACTGGGCACCGATCGTCGGCGTAAAGGTGGCAACGTTGAGCGCGAGCACGACGCCGGAAACGCCGGTAAGAAAGCCCGTGATGAGCCAGGTGACGTCGGTGACTCGAACGGTGTCGATTCCGCTCGCCTCCGCGAGGTCGCGGCTGTCCGACATCGCCCGCATTGCCTTGCCGAGCTGCGTGTACCGGAGGACCACGTGAACGCCGGTCATGCAGAGCACGGCAATGCCGATGATCGTCAACTGCTGGAGGCCGAGCAGGAAGGGGCCGATGGTAATCGGCGCCTCGTTCTCGACGCTGTAGACCTGAAAGCCTGCGCCGAAGATCGCCTGGAGCGAGTTCTGCAGCGCGATCGATACGCCGAGGGTGACCACGAACAGGATCAGCAGCTGGTAACGGCCTTCGATCAGGCGCTTGAAGATCAGGCGGTTCATCGCCACCGCGAAGACCGCGACAAACGCACCGGCGGCAAGCAAACTGAGCCAGATGCTGACGCCTTGCCTGTCGAGAATGAGCGCCACGTACGCACCGAGTGTCGCGTAGTCGCCAGCAGCGAAGTTGACGTAGTTCGTCACCCCGAACTGCAGCGACAGGCCCATGCCCGCGATCGCCAGGATCGATGCCGTGACAAGACCGAAACCGATCGCGAGCAGGACCGTGTCCACGTGATTGCCTACGGCCCTGCCGGGCCCGCGAACTGCGCCAACTGTTCTGCGGTCAGCGTCGTGACGAGTTCGAGGCTGCCAGTGCTGGTGAACTTGTACACTCCCCAAGGCCCGACGACGTTGTGCGTCTGGTCGAAATCGACGGACGAGCCCACGCCCTCATAATTGATTTCTTGACCCTGGGACAGAAGCGTCTTCCCCTGAGCGAAATCAGAGACGGCCGTCCCAGGAGGACTCGACACGGCTAGGATCTTGTTGTTGATATCGGGACCGGCCGTCGACCCGGCCGCCTGCATCGCCAGAGCCGCGGTGATCACCGCATCGTATCCGTACGTCGCCGAGAGCGCGGGCGTCGTCAGGTTGTTCGCCTTCTGGTTCCAAAGGGCGAACGTGTCCGCCGGCGGCCCAGCCTGGTCCGCACCCGTCGTGACGACGAGGTTCTTGGTCGCCAGGTCCGCGCCAACCGCCTTGAAGAATTCGATCGAGTAGTCGGTGTCGGTGCCGATCCACTGCGTCTTCGTGTTGAAGCCGAGCTGAGCAGCTTGGCGGAAGAACGTGCCAGCGGTGCCCGGGTCCATCTCGAAGAACACAACGTCAGGCTTCGCGGCGATCAGATTGAGGATCACACTGCGATAGGAGGTCGCGCCCGGAACGAGGTCCGACTCGGAGACGATCGTCCCTCCTCCGCCGACGTACGCTGCGCGGGTCGGGATCTTTAGAGTCTGGGCCGAGTTTGTCGTTGCGTATGCGAATGCTCCCTTCTTCCACCCCTTCGAGATCGCGTAGTACGCGTGCGCCGCGGCCTGCCAGTTGTCGTTCGGCTGCGTCCGCCAGAAGTAGGGGTTGTTGACGTTATTGAGCTGCGTCGTGCCACCGAGCATGAAATCGGGGACCTGGGTCGACCCGACCAGAGGTAGGAGCGCCGGGTTCGTCCACGAGAACGACCCGATGATGACGGCCGGCTTGTCGACCGAGAGCATCTTGCGGTAGGCCGTCACGGCCGTGGCAGGGTCGCCGGCGTCGTCGGCCGTGAAGCTGGAAAGCATGCGACCGTTCACCCCTCCGGCCGCATTGATCTGCTCGATCGCGGCCTTGACGCCTGTCAGCAGTCCCGGCCCGACATACGACGCGAAGCCGGTGAACGGACCCATCACGCCGATCTTGATCGCTTCGCCGCTGGCGGCCGGACTCGCCTGCGGCGCTTGCGACTGGCTGCTGGCGCCCGGACTCGCCTGCGGCGCTTGTGACCGGCTGCCGGCGCCTCCACAGCCACCCGACACCACAGCAAGTCCGACGACGGGCACTAAGAAGAGCAACGACCGTCTCTTCATGAGACACCTCCGGCCTGGGGAGCTTTCCGACGTAAGTGGTCGGCGGATGGTAACATGACAAAAGCGCGACAGTTGAGAACTTATCGCCACAGAAGAGGATCTCGTGACCCTTCTGTCGCGGTGATGCCCTCCCATTGCCCGGATCTTGCGGCCGACCTCGACAAAGCCCGGGAGGCCGCACCCGAGCGCCCAGGCCACCCAGGCCTCGAGCAGCTCGATCCCCTCGGCGCAGCCAGGCCGCGCTCGCCGCGAACCGGACGGCCACCGCGCCCGACGCCCAGATGGACCGGATGGCGCCGAGGCGGCCGCGGTCGACGCCGCCGAGGACGCGCAGTTCGGACCGGGGCGACGCGCTCCGCGGTCGAGGTCGCCGGTGTTGCGGTGCTCAGGCCTGGCCCATCTGGGGCAGGGACTCCGCGTCGGTCGTCCCCTCGCTGCGCGCGACCCCGATCCCGAGGATGACCAGCCAGGCCGGTACGGTCATGAAGCTGACATTCAGGAGACCGGGCACGAACAGGTTCCCGGCGAATACGAGGCCCACCACGATCCCGAGCCAGCCGATGATCCGGGGCAGGCGCGCCGTCTGGACGAAGAACATGGATACCCCAACCATCCACAGCCCGCCGAGGAAATGGCCGGCGAGCCGGACGGCATCGACAACCGACTGGAGCTGGGTGAAGGCGGCCGCGGCGGTCGCGTCGCCCGCGGCGTGGCTCGCAGCGAGCCCTGGCACGACATGGAAGGCGATCGCGTTGTCAGCGACGTCGAGGATCATCCAGGCCAGACCGCCGATGGTCGCGACGGCCAGCAGGAACGACGTGGCTCCGAAGCGGGCCCACAGCCCGAACACGGCGATCGCGCCGATGGCATGGGCCGCGATCTGGAGGATCCCGGGCCCGGCAAAATGGGCGGGATTGGCAGCGACGACCGGCAGGATGGCCGCCGGGTTTCCGCCACCGCCTGGCCCAAGCCGGCCGCGGGATACGCGATGAGAAAGATCGGGACGAGCGCGCCGATCCCGAGCCCGACAACGGCGAAGGCCGTCCCGAGCAGACGTGTTCCTGGCATGTGCAGCTGCGCTACTTCGAGGCGGTCGCCCGGCTTGGGACCTACGTGGCCGCCGCCGCGTCCCTCTCGGTCGCCCAGCCGGCCATCTGGCGCCAGGTCCATGACCTCGAACAGGAGTTGGGTGTCGCCCTTTTCGAGAAGGTCGGGCGTCGGGTCCGCCTGACCATCGATGGCCAGACGGTGCTCGAGCGGGCCTCGGACACCCTGGCCGCGATCGACCGGCTCGACGCAACGGCCGCCGACCTGCGCTCTGCCCGCGCCGGGATCGTCGCGATCGCCTGCGCCGGGCCGCACCTTCGCCGGTTCCTCGCGCCCGTGATCGGCGCGTTCCGGCAAGCGCACCCCGATGTTGTCATCCGGATCCGCGAATACGGCAGTGGACCCGGCCCGGGGCAGGGCATTCGCGAGGACCTCGTCGGCGGCATCGTCGACCTGGCGACTGGCACGCCGCCCGGCCCCGACCCGAACTTCGAGGGCTTTCCGATCTACGAGGTCCGGATCATCGCCCCGGTGCCGGACGACGATCCGCTGCGAACGGCCGCCTCGATAGAAGTAGAAGACCTCCGCGACCGACCGCTCGTGCTGTCGCAGGTGGGGTCGTACTCGAGGAGCGTGCTCGAGGCCGCCTGCCGGCGGGCAGGCTTCGAACCGCGCGTTGCCTTCGACTCGGCCAGCCCGACGAGCACGATGGCCCTCGGTGCGGCGGGGCTCGGCCTGCCGATCTTCGTGGACGACGCTATGCCGCCGCCGGCCGGCGAGCCCTGGCCGGTGATCGCGGAGGATGGCCGGCCGATCGGCTCGCCGGTGAGTCTTCTCTGGCGTGCCGACGCCACGCTGTCTCCGGCCGTCCGCGCTTTCGTCGATGTCGCCCGGGAGCTCGTGGATCAGCGCCAGGTGTCGACGAGCGCCTGAAGGCGCTCGGTCGCACGGTCGATGGGACGGCCGTGGCTGCTGGACGCGCCCCGGGGCGCGAGCGCGAGCAGCGCCTCGATCGACCGGCGCGCGGTCTCGCGATCGATCGTGAAGAACCAGAGCGACTCGCGGAACCGTTCGCCCGTCACGAAGGCGTCGCCGGCCAGGATCCAGCCGTTCCAGTTGAGGGCGATGTGGCCCGGCGTGTGCCCCGGCGTTGGGACGACATCGATGCTGCCGAGGACCGCCGGACCATCGATCCAGCGATCGATCGTCGGGACCGCAGTTTCCCGAAGGAGCGCGCGCTCCAGGAGGCGGCGCCGGAGCGGCATCGCCGGCCAGCCGGAGCGATCGATGAGGGGGCGCTCGGCCAGCGCGGCGCAGACCTCCGCGCCGGTCACGGCTCGCAGGTAGTCACTGGCGCCGATGTGATCTGGGTCCCCGTGGGTGAGGACGATCCGCCCGATGTTGATATCAGCCGCGCCGAGCTCTCGCTCGATGGCCGGCCCACGTCCGGGCGCTCCGGCGTCGACGAGCGTCGGCACGTCCGCCATGACCAGGTGCGGCGCGGCGAACCCGCCGCGGGTAAGCCGGAACAGGCCGGGAGCGATCAAATCCACGGCTCGATTGTGCGTCAACATGGTTGGGTCGGGCGAACGGGGCCGGTCTGGTTCTGGTCACGAACACGATCGCGAGTCCTGACCGCCCTGACGCCGCTGGCCCAGGCGGCCTGAGGTCATACGTTTCGAGACGTGAGAATCGGCGTACCTAGCGTGACCTCGCGGCGAGTGGTCAGGTCCGCGTTGCAGCAATAGACGGGCCGATCTCGCCTGGAACGCCGCGTCGGACACCGTCGGGGTCACGAGCTACTCGATCTACCGCGCCGGCCGAGACGGATGATAGGCACGGCGATCCAGGTCCACCTCGATCAGGCGCCCTCGACGACGAGGGCCATCGAGCGCGCGGCGTCCGCTTGACGCTGATCGAAGGTCAGCAGTACGAGCGGCCGCGGCAGGCGGTCAGCCGCCGCGAGGTGCAGCGCGTCGAGGGTGCGAACCTCGTACCGACAGCCGATATCAGCGGCTCTCGCGAGGCACGAAGGGTCGACCGGGACCACATGACACCGCTCCCAGTCCTCACGCAGTCGCTGCCACATGTCCGCTGTCGCTTCCGGGTCGAAGCCGAGCCGGCACAGCGTGATCTCGGTCTCCGTTCGAGCGAGCGCCGACACGACCCAGTCGGCGTCCTCGTCCATTCGACGGAGAACGAGCTCCGTGCCACCTTCCTCGACGTAGCGCTTGACCAGAGCCGAGGTGTCGAGGAACAACATCAGCGCTCGCGCAACTGACGCAGAACGTCCAGGCTCGAGCGGCCTGAGGGAGCGGGTGCCGGTTGCGCCGGGCGTGCCGCCGTCCGGACGCGGGCGGCCGCGACGGCGCCGGTGGCGATCAGCTCCTGGAGGCTGCTTGCCCGCTCGGCGGGGCCGACCGGCCCGATCTCGGCTGCCGGGACACCATCGACGGTGATGACCAGCCGCTCACCGGCACGTGCTCGACGGACCACCTGACTCGCCTGGTTCCTGAGTTCCCGGATCGCGATTCGCTCCATGGATCGGCAGTGTAGCACATGGCCTACGCTGTCATGGACCACTCGCACTCCGGCGAAGCAGACTGAGCCTCAGCTGACTTGGCGGGCAGGGGTTCAGCCGAGTGGCGTGTCGATTCCGGCTGAACAGATACGAACGAGTTGGTACCGCATACCGGATTCGAACCGGTGGTCTCCGCCTTGAGAGGGCGGTGTCCTGGGCCTCTAGACGAATGCGGCGAGGGCCTCGCGGGACGAGCCGCGGGCTGCGGATGATACCAACCGAGGCGCCGGGTGCCAAATGCCCGGCTGCCGCTGCGACGGCCGGTTGGCCTCCGCCACTACAGGCGGTTGGCCTCGAGGAAGGCGCGGATCGCGTCGGCGACCTGCTGGTGGCTCTGCTCGCCGACGACCAGACCGTAGTGCGAATGGGCGGCGAACGGCTCGTACGGCGCATCGAGCCACTCCGCGAGCTGTTCCGCGGATTCGATGGGCACCTGGCGGTCCAGCCCGGCGCCGATGACGAGCCGGGGGACCTCGGCGAAGACCCGCCGGTCGACGCGGATTCCGCGGAGCATGGCCCGGCGGGCGCGACCCGACTCGTGCGGCTTCTGGCCCATGAGGTGCTGGATGCGAAGGATGTCGGCGATCGAGAGGTCCCGGTGGTCCCGCTGGAGGCGCTCGGGCAGCGTCTCCCAGCCGATCATCGACCGCCCGTACAGCTCGGGGATGTCCCGGATCTCGTGCTGGTGGGCAGGCAGACGGAGCTCGCCCGGCAGCTCCGAGGCGACGAGGACGAGCCCCGACAGCGGATGCCGCTCGGCGGCCTTCATGGCCAGGAGCCCGCCGAGCCCGTGCCCGACGACCACGACCGCGCTCCCCAGCCGGTCCATCACCGAGCCGACGTCGTCCACGAACATCTCGAACGAGAGCTCGGCCGGGTCCGCCGTCAGGCTCCAGTGGTGGTTCCGGAGATTGAGGGCGTGGCCCTCCCAGCCCCGGCTCGCGAAGTAGGCCAGGTAGCGCTCGAAGACCCACGACCCGCCCAGCTCGCCGTGGACGAAGAGGAGCGGCTTCCGCCGGCTCCGCCGCTCGGGCAGCCACGATTCCACGTAGACGCCGCGATCGCCGATCTCGAACTCGTCCTTCCGGACGGGGCGCCCGTTCACGGGGGCGGCCTGGGTCCTCGCGAGGAAGTCGTTCGGGGTCGGATCGGACATCGGCTCAGCCTTCCAGCGGATTGATGACGAGGCCGGTGAGGGCCTTCGGGTAGATGTAGGTGCTCTTCTGGGGCATCACGTCGCCCTCGGCCGCGACGGCCATGATCTCGGCCGCGGGCGTCGGATCGAGGAGGAACGCGGCGTCCGCCCCCTCGGAGCCGGCCCGGACGACCTCGATCGCCCTGCGGGCATCCTTCGTATACGCGATCCGCTCGCCGGCAGCAACGGCGGCGGCATCGATCCCCGCGAGCGCCTCGATCGCCGCTGCGAGCAGCGAGACGTCGAGGCGGCGGAGCGCGGGTCCGCCCTCGGCCAGGAGCGCGGCCGGCGCGTCGCGACGGGCACGCAGCAGGAGCCCTCCCCCGCGGGTCCAGAGCCCGAACCGGCCCTCGCCCCCGGGCGCGTCGCTGTCCGGCCCGAACGTGGCCTCCAGGCCCGCCCCGTCCAGCCTGGCTTCGACGTCGAAGAACGACGAGATGCCCCCGAGCAGGGTCGCCACACCGGGTTCGCCGAGCCCTCGCAGGATCCGATGCGTCGGCAGGATGTCGAGGCGGCCGGCCCGGGGCTCGAAGAGGAGCATGAGCACGAAGTCGAGATCGAGCTCGGCGTCATCGGCGACCCCGACTCGGCGCTCGTCGCGGTGGCGCAGGGCCGTCTCGTAGCGGTGGTGGCCGTCGGCGATCGTGAGGGGCCTCCGCGACGCGAGCTCGCACAGCTCGTCGGCCGGCGATGCATCATCAGCCGGCACGGTCCACAGGCGGCGCTGAACGCCCTGGTCGTCCGTGACCTCGAGGAGCGGCGGCCCGGCGGCCACGGCCTCCAGGAGCTCCGCGACCCGGCCCGACGGATCGTCGTACATCGCCACGACCGGGCTCGTGTTGACGCCGGCGGCCCGAAGCAACCGGTAGCGATCCTCCCTGGGGCCGGACATCGTCCGCTCGTGCGCGCGAATTCCGCCGCCAACGGGCTCCAGGCGGACCCGCGCGAAGAAGCCACGACGGACGTGCGCCTCCATCCGGCGGGGCAGGCGGTAGGCCTCCTCGACGACCGAAACGGCCGGTCGGGGATCCCGCCGGAGGGTGCCGTCGCTGCGCCACGCCGCGAGGAGCCGCGCGGCGCGCCGGTACCGCTCATCGGGATCGGGATCGCCGGCCTCGGCGACCGGCAGGTCCAGGCGGACGACGTTCCGCGGATCCCGCGCGACGAGGCGCGCCCGCTCCTCGGCGTCGATGACGTCGTAGGGGGGCGCCGTGACCGCGGCCAGGTCGGGGATCACCTCGGGCGAGTAGCGCAGCGCGCGGAACGGGCGAACGACGGGCACGTGGACCTCGGGCGAATGTCAGGCTCAGACCGGGAATGCTCGCCGGCCCGGCGCTCCCCGGAGCTCCCGCTCGGGCGGTGGCAACCGGATCGTACGATAGCGCCGTCCGGGTCGCGCTCGGCGACGGAGCGGACCCGCTGGGCCGCGCAACTTTTCGAGCCGGCCCCACGTCGTTGCTCCGACCCGCCCCAGTGTCGCCGCAGGAGTCGTCGTGCCGTCCGCCCGCCCGCTGACCGGCCCCAGGATCGCCGGGCTCCGTCGCGCCCTCATCGCCCTGGCGGCCGCGACGCTGGTCCTGGGTCCCCTCGCGCTGCGGGTCAGCGCCGCCAACGGGATCGGCATGGACGCCCGGGTCATGCTCCAGGGCCACACGCGCGTCGGCTCCTGGATGGCCATCGAGGTCCAGTTCACGAACGACGGGCCGGCCGTCCAGGGCGAGCTGCGCATCGCCGGCGGCTCGCAGGGCCGGACCCGCTTCTCCGTCGCCGTGGACCTGCCCACCGACTCCCGGAAGACCTATGTCCTCCATGCGCAGCCGCCGGCGTTCGGCCGCTCGGTCAAGATCGAGCTCGTGGCGGGCAGCCAGACGGTCGCCTCGGCCGACGTCGCGTACATCGTCCACGAGGCCGGCCAGCTCGTGGCCGGCGTCCTCGCCGAGAAGGCGCCGGGGATCGTCGGCGAACTGGACCTCAACCCGAACCAGAACGGCGCCCCACCCGCGATCATCACCCTCGGTGTCGGGGACCTGCCGGAGCGGCTCGAGGGCTGGGCGACGCTCGACCGCCTGATCTGGCAGGACGTCGACAGCAACACCCTGACGCCCCTGCAGATGGCCGCCCTGCGTGGTTGGATCGCCGGGGGCGGGCGCCTCATCATCGCCGCCGGAACGGCCGGGATCTCGACCCTCTCGGCGTTCCCGGACGACCTCCTCCCCTACCGACCCACGGCGACCGTCGACATCGAGCCCGAGGCCATCTCGAGCCTCATCGGACCCATCCCGGCCGGCGCGGCGACGATTCCGGCATTCGGCGGGGAGCTTGCCCGCGGCCGGCCCCTGGCGATGTCCGGCGACCGCGTCGTCGCCGCCGAGATGGAGTACGGCAGTGGTGCGGTGACGATCGTCGGGTTCGATCCGGCCACCGCATGGCTGGCGAACTCGAAGGGGATCGAGTCGATGTGGCGGCGCTTCCTGCCGACCCGGACCGGCGGTGGGCCCGTCATCCTCGCCGATGACAGCCAGATCGTGAGCGCCGTCAACCAGCTCGCCGCCCTCGCCCTCCCGCCGATCGGCGGTCTGCTGGTGCTCCTGGGCGGCTACATCCTCCTGATCGGCCCCATCAATTACCTCATCCTCCGGCGGCTGGACCGACGCGAGCTCGCCTGGATCACGATGCCGGTCCTCATCGCGGTCTTCGCGGTCTCGGCCTACGGCTTCGGGACGGCACTCCGCGGCAGCGACCTGATTCTCAACGAGGTCGCGATCGTCCGCGGCGCGCCGGGGGCGACCGAGGGCAGCGCGCAGGTGTATCTCGGCATCTATTCCCCATCGCGGGCCACCTACCGCGTCCAGGTCCCCGGCGGCGCTCTCCTCGCGGCCCCGATCAGCGGCGACTTCGCCGGCGGCAACGCGGGCGTCCTCGACGTCGTGCAGGGCGACCCTTCGGAGGTTCGTGACCTCGCGGTCGGGTTCAGCTCCCTCCGGACGATCCGGGCCGAGTCGGCGACGACCGTCCCCCTCGTCCGGTCGGACCTCCGCCTCGTGGACGGCCAGCTGACCGGCTCGATCGCCAACCAGTCGGACCGGGACCTCGAGAAGGTGGCCGTCGTGCTCGGTGGTTCGGTGGCGATCGTCGGCGACATCGCCGCTGGAACCGAGAAGACCGTGACGCTCCGCCCGTCGGGCAACCCGTTCTTCCAGCCGCTGGGCGACCGTTTGTTCGGCCAGGTCTTCTTCGGCGACTCGAGCCAGCTGAGCGACGACGGGCTCCGGCTCCGCGTCCGTCAGGCGGTCATCAACCAGCTGACCTACGACCCGATGTGGGGCAACGTCGGCACGCTCAACGCGTCCAGCCCGGTGATCCTCGCCTGGGGCCGTGACGACGTCCTCGACGTCCGGATCCAGGGCCAGACCGCACGCCGGAACGCGAACGTCCTCTACTACCTCCCCGTCGACCTCGCGGTCTCCGGCAGGATGACGTTCGCCTCCGACCTCATCACCTCGGCCGTC
>JACPOU010000021.1:0-18811 GCA_016191345.1 Chloroflexota bacterium | reverse complement strand
CCTTCTTCAACAAGGATCCGTTTTCCTTGAACATGGGCCAGGGCAGCGCGACGATCGCCTACACCCCGATCGCGATCGGTGGCTCCTTCGCCGCGTCCGAGCTCCAGCTGGCCCTCAACTTCCAGGGTGGATCGTTCCCCAGCGGGGCACCCATCCCCCTGAAGCCGCTCGACGGGGTGCCCCAGCCGACCTGCACGGATCCCGCCAAAACCGAGCCCGCGGGCTGCCGGCCGCCGGCCGTCGACGGCCTGCCCGAGCTGGAGCTCTTCGACCGGACGGGGTCGGGAAGCTGGGTTCGCCTCCCCCACCCCGGACAGGGAACGGCATACTCGATCGAGAACCCGGAGCGCTACGTCGATCCGACGACCGGGCAGGTCCTGGTCAGGTTCATCAACGAGGTCCAGGACGGCGGTGTCGGGTTCCAGTTCCAGGTCGCGATCAGTGGGGTGATCTCATGACGGCGATCGTCCGCCTGGACGGCCTCGTGAAGCGCTACGACCGGACGCTCGCGATCGCGGGGCTGGACCTCGAGATCGAGGAGGGCGAGATCTTCGGCCTCGTCGGCCCGAACGGTGCCGGCAAGACGACAACCCTGCGAATCCTCGCCACGCTCCTGGAGCCGACGGCCGGCGAGGCCGAGATCGCCGGCTGGTCCGTGACCCGGAACCCCAACGACGTGCGGCGCGTCCTCGGGTTCATGCCGGACGTGTTCGGGGTCTACGACGACATGCGCGTCTGGGAATACCTGGACTTCTTCGGGCGGTGCTACGGCCTCTCCGCGCCGGCCCGGAAACGGATCATCGGCGATCTCCTGGAGCTGGTGGACCTCGCCGACAAGCGCAACACCTACGTCCAGGGCCTCTCACGCGGCATGCAGCAGCGGCTCTGCCTCGCCCACGCCCTCGTCCACGACCCCAAGGTGCTCCTCCTCGACGAGCCGGCCTCCGGCCTTGACCCACGGGCGCGCGTGGAGCTGCGCGAGCTCCTGCGGGAGCTGCGGGCCCTCGGCAAGACGATCCTGATCAGCAGCCACATCCTTCCCGAGCTGGAGGAGCTCTGCACCAGCGTCGCGATCTTCCACCACGGTCGCGTCCTCTCGTCGGGCCGCATCGCGGACATCGAGCAGCGGCTCCGGGTGGGGGCGGTCCTCCGGGCGCGTGTCCTCGCCACGGGCGAGGGACTCGAGGCGGCGCGCCTGTGGTTCGCCGGGCAGCCCGACGTCGCCTCGTCGGCGATCCTGCCCGACGGCACGATCGAGCTGGGCTTCCGGGGTGACGAGGCCGGCACCGCCGCGCTGCTCCGGGCCGCGGTCTCGGCCGAGATCGCGGTGGCGAGCTTCTCCCGTGCCGCGAGCGACCTCGAGGAGCTCTTCCTCCAGGTCACCGGCACGAGCGACGGCGCCGTCGCCGCCGGCGAAGCAGTGCCGGCATGACCGCGGCGACGCTCCGGAGCCGCCTTCCGGGCCGGTCCGCGCTCGCTCGCCTCGCGATGCCCGGCGTCACGGCCATCGGCGTCAAGGAGCTCCGCGGCCGGATGCGCGGCAAGCGGGCCTTCGTCAGCGTGACGGTCTACGTGGTCATCGTGGCCGGTTTCGCGTGGATGGTCGGGCGGATCCTCGAGGACTCGGCGAGGGTCCAGTTCCAGTTCGATCCCACCTACCAGTCGGCGAGCATCGGACGGGGGATCTTCATTGCCCTGATGTTCCTGCAGACCCTGATGATCAGCGTCCTCGCCCCGGCCTCGACCGCCGGCACGATCAGCGGCGAACGCGAGAAGCAGACGCTCGACCTCCTGGCCGTGACCCCCATCTCCTCGGTCGCGATCGTCGTCGGCAAGCTCCTGAGCTCGCTGACATGGGTCTTCGTCCTGATCCTCGCCTCGATCCCGGTCACGGCGCTCGTGTTCGTCTACGGCGGCGTCGCTCCCGACGATGTCGTCCGCGGCTACCTCGTCCTGTTCGTCGTCGCCATCGCCTACGGCGCGCTCGGGACGTTCTTCTCCTCCCTCGTCCGCCGCTCGGGCGCGGCCACGGGCCTGACGTTCGTGGCGGTCCTCGTCGCGACGGTCGGCCTGTCGTTCATCTGGGTCTTCATGCGCGCGACGAGCGCCCAGGACTTCTTCGCGAAGCGTCCGCCGGAGGCCCTCTTCTACCTGAACCCGTTCGTGGCCCAGGCCGACGTCGCCTGCGGCACGGAGGGCACCACAGGCGGCTGGTGCCAGATCATCAGCGAGATCACCGCCACGAACACCGGGATCGTCCAGCCCGGCGTCCCCGTCCCGGTCGACGGCAAGGGCGGAATGGTCGCTCCGCCCGGCGCCGGACTCGGCCCCGCGGCCATCGCCGGGGATCGTGGCCCGGCCAATGACGTCGGCGGCGCCCCGGCCGCCGACGTCCTCGGCGAGACACGCGACCGCTACTGGCCGCGGAGCGTCCTCACCCTCCTCCTCCTCGCCGTCGCCCTCACCACGGCCGCCGTCCAGCTCGTCATGCCGACTCGTCGCTGGCGCCCCCGCCTGCCGGGCATCCTGCGTCGTCCCAGGATCCGGAGGACGCCAGAATGACTCGCCGTCTCGTCCTGCCCGCGCGCCCGTCCTTGCCATCCATCCGCCGGCGGCGCTCCCCGCGCGCCGCGGACGCGGATACGGCGGCCCTCCACCTCCCCGTCGACCCGCGGGCGGTGCTCACCGGCCCGCTGGACCCCGAGCTCGAGCGGATCCGCGCCGGACTGCGCCCGCATCGCCACCGGCTCTGGTTCCGGCGGATCGTCCGCCGGGCCTGGCTCGTGGCGGCGGCGGTGGCCGTGGCCGAACTCGCCCTCTGGGCGCTGGCGCGGTTCGTCGCGATCGAGGCGGTCGGGGCCGCAGCGGCGGCCGTCGCCATGCTCGGGCTCGTCGGGCTCGCCGCTGGCGCGATTCTCGTCCGGCCGTCCCTCGGTGAGGCGGCGATCGCCGTCGATCGCGAGGGTGGCCTCGGCGACCGCGTTGCGAGCGCACTGGCGCTCGCCGTCGCCGTCCCGGCCGCGGCAGCCCCGCCGACGCCCGAGGAGCTCGCCTCGTTGGCCGAGGACGCCGAGCCGGCGGCTGATCGAGAGGCAGAGGAGCGGCGGTTCGTCCGGCGCCAGCGGCGCGACGCGCTCGGCTCGCTGCGTGTCCTCCGGTCCGACCTCTTCCGGCCGCGCCTGTCCCAGCGGCCCGCCGCCGTCGCACTGGTCGCGATGCTGGTCATGGCGCCCGTCCTCCTGATCCCGAACCCCCAGGACGCGGTCATCGCCCAGGCGCGCCAGGTGCGTGAGACGGCGGCCGCCCAGGCGGACAAGCTGGAGCAGCTGGCCGACGATCTGGATACGAAGGGGACGAACCCCGACGACCCGCGGACGCGGCTCGCCAAGGAGCTGCGGGACCTCGCCCGGCAGCTTCGCGAGAATCCCGGCCGGCTCGACGTGAACCTGGCGAAGCTCGGGGCGGTCGAGGCCGCCCTCAGGTCGCAGCTGAATCCGGCCAATGAGCAGCGGGCCGCCGCGCTCGCCGCCCTGAGCCGCGGCCTGTCGCGGGCGGCCACTGGCAACGAGAAGGCGAATCCCGACGGCAACCCGGAGCAGGCGTCCGAGGACCTGAAGGGCCTCGGCAAGAACCTGGACTCGAAGACCGATGCCGAGAAGCAGGAGCTCGCTCGCCAGCTCACGGAGATGCAGGCCAACGCGTCGCAGACCGGCGGCGCCGCCGGCCAGGCGCTCAAGGACGCGGCGCAGGGCCTGGCCCAGGGCGACACCACGGGTGCGAAGGAAGCGCTCGATCGCCTGTCCGACGCGCTCACCGACAGCCAGGCTGCCGTGGCGACGAATCGCGACCTCGCCGGCGCCGCGAACAAGCTCCAGGACAGTCGGCGTGACCTCGCGAATGCCGGCAAGCCCGGGCAGGGGGGCCAGAACGGCCAGCCGGGACAGGGCGGCCAGAACGGCCAGCCGGGCTCCTCCGGCCAGCCCGGGTCAGGCCAGCCCGGTGGGTCCGGCCAGCCGGGTGGCTCGGGACAGCCGAATGGCTCGGGACAGCCGAATGGCTCGGGACAGCCCGGTGGCTCCGGCCAGCCGGGTGGCTCGGGACAGCCCGGGTCGTCCGGCGGTCAGGGTGGTCAGGGTGGTCAGGGTGGACAGGGCGGTCAGGGTGGCCAGGGTGGCCAGGGCGGCCAGGGCGGCCAGGGTGGACAGGGTGGACAGGGTGGACAGGGTGGCCAGGGCGGCCAGGGTGGACAGGGCGGCTCCATCGGGGGCGGCGGCTCGAACGCCAACTACCTGGGATCCGGGACGGGCGGCACGAGCTCGATCGGCGGGCCGGTGAACCCGAACCGTCCCTCACAGCTCGGCGGCGACCTCGGCAGCGTCTTCGCCCCGTTCGACCGGCTTGGCCGGCCCGGCGACCCGTCGTACATCGCCGGCAGCGGCGGCTCCGGCCAGACGACCCAGGGCAACCAGCAGGGCGCGGGCACGGACCCGGGCTCGTACGTGCCGTACTCGCAGGTCTTCTCCCAGTTCTATCAGTACGCCCTGACCAGCCTGGATCGCGGCTATGTGCCGCTGTCGGTCAAGGATTTTGTCCGAAACTACTTCAGCTCGCTGGATCCAACCAACTAGTGCGGAGCCGTGCTGGAACGGCCGCGGAGGACCTCATGCAGACGACGACGAAGGAGGCCGGCGACGCCCCGCGCCTCTCGCCCGAGGCGTTCGCCGACCGTGCCGCCGCGATCGAGCACGAGGTCGGCCGGGTGATCGTCGGCCAGCGAGAGCTGGTCCGGCAGACGGTCACCGCGCTGCTGGCGAACAGCCACGTCCTCCTCGAGGGCGTCCCGGGCCTCGGCAAGACGATGCTCGTCCGGACCATCGCGGACGTCATCGACTGCGCCTTCAACCGGATCCAGTTCACGCCGGACCTCATGCCCGCCGACATCACCGGCACGAACATCCTCGTCGAGGAGGAGGGCAAGCGGATCTTCCGCTTCCAGGCCGGTCCGATCTTCGCCAACCTCGTCCTCGCCGACGAGATCAACCGGGCCACGCCGAAGACCCAGTCGTCCCTCCTCGAGGCGATGCAGGAGCACCAGGTCACCGTCGCCCGGAACCGCTACCCCCTCGATCCGCCCTTCTTCGTCCTGGCGACCCAGAACCCCCTCGAGATGGAGGGCACCTATCCTCTCCCCGAGGCCCAGCTGGACCGGTTCCTGTTCAAGGTCATGGTCCCCTTCCCGTCGGAGGAGGACCTGATCACGATCATGGACCGCACGACCGGAGCCGAATCCGTGACCGCCTCCGGGGTCTGCACCGCGGCCGAGATCGTCGAGATGCAGCGGCTGGCCCGGGCGGTCCCGATCGCCCCGCACGTGACGGCGTACGCCGTCGGGCTCCTCGCCGCGACCCACCCGGACCAGCCGCGGGCCCCGCAACTCATCCGCGAGTACGTCCGCTACGGCGGCTCCCCGCGCGGCGCGCAGGCCCTCGTGACCGCGGGCAAGATCTACGCGCTCCTCGACGGCCGCTTCAACGTCGCGATCGACGACATCCGTGCCGTGGCGCTGCCCTCGCTCCGGCATCGGATCATCCTCAACTTCGAAGGCGAGGCCGAGGGCATCACGACCGAGGCGATCGTCCGGTCGATCCTGGACGCCGTCCCCGCCCCATCGGTCGAGTAGCGCCGCCGCGGCGGCCAGGCACCGGACCGTGACGATGGAGGGCCGGACGACCGCGCAGCCCGGCATCCCGACGGGTCTGCCCGACCCGGCCGCGGGACACCGCGCACGCCCCTCCTTCCTTCCCTCCGAAGTCGATCCGACCGTCTTCGACGAGGGCTTCCTGCGCCAGCTGGAGCGGCTCAAGGTCATGCTCCGGGCGCCCGTCCGGGGCGGCCTGAAGGGCGGCCGCCGCTCGGTGAAGCGGGGTCAGTCCGTGGAGTTCGCAGATTTCCGCGACTACGCCCTCGGCGACGACCTCCGCCAGCTCGACTGGAACGTCCTCGCCCGGCTGGAGAAGCTCTTCATCAAGCTGTATGTCGAGGAAGAGGACGTCACGATCCACCTCCTTCTCGACGCCAGCGCGTCGATGGAATCGGGACGACCGTCCAAGCTGATGTTCGCGAAACGGGCCGCCGCCGCGCTCGGCTACATCGGCCTGGCATCGGAGGACCGCATCGCGATCACCTCGCTCGGCGGCCGCGCCGGGCGGCGCCAGGTCGCGCTTCGGGGCTCCGGCCGCGTCTTCCGGCTCCTCTCCGCGCTCTCGAACATCGCGGCGGCGGAGGGGACGACGGACCTCGTGGCCGCGGCCCGCCATGCCGGGGCGCAGCTGGCCGGGCGCGGCGTCATCGTCCTGATCTCGGACCTGCTCGATCCCAGCGCCGACCGCGTGATCCGCGAGCTCGCGGCCACCGGCTCCGAGCTGATCATCCTCCACGTCCTCTCGCCGCAGGAGCTCGACCCGGCCCTGGAGGGCGATCTCCGCCTCGTCGACGTGGAGACCGGCGACGGGATCGACGTGACCGTCGACCTCGCCACCCTCGATGGCTACAAGTCCCGCCTCGCGGAGTGGCAGGCCGGGTTCGCCAGCCTCGCCGCCCGCCGCCAGGCGACATACGTTCCGCTCTCGACCGACGTCCCGCTCACCGAGCTCATGTTCGCGGAGCTGCGGCGCCGCCAGATCGTCAGGTAGGGCCATGCCATTCCTCGCCCCGCTCGCGCTGCTGGGCCTGGTCTTCCTGCCGGCCGTCGTCGCGATGTACCTCCTGAAGCTCCGCCGCGACGAGGCCGTCGTCCCGTCGACCCTGCTCTGGCAGCGCCTCGTCGCCGACGTCGAGGCGAACGCGCCCTGGCAGCGCCTCCGCCGCAGCCTGCTCCTGCTCCTCCAGCTTCTCCTCGTGCTCCTCCTCGCGGCCCTCGCGGCGCGGCCGTTCCTCGAACGCCCGGCTGGCCTCGCCCAGGACCTCGTCCTCGTCATCGACACGTCGGCGAGCATGGCGGCCACGGACGTGGCCCCGGACCGGCTCACGGCGGCCAAGCAGCGCGCCCTCGACGCCCTTCGAGACCTGCCGGCCGGGGGCAAGGTCAGCGTGGTGGCCGCCGCGCGGACGGCCCGCGTCGTCGTCAATGCGACCGCGGACCTCGGGCGCGTCCGCGCCGCGATCGAGGCCCTGGCCGTCTCACCGGCATCCGGCGACCTCGGTGACGCGCTGAACCTCGCCGATGCGCTCGCCGCGCGGTCCGGCGACGCGGAGATCCTGGTCGCCACGGATGCCGCGCTCGCGAGGCCGCCGACGAGCAGGCTCGATCACGCGGTGACGGTCCTCCAGGTCGGGCGGGAGCGCCGGAACCAGGCGATCGTGGCCCTCGCCGTCCGCCAGCGCTCGTCCGGCGTCTCGCGATCGGTGTTCGTGAGCGTCGCGAACCTCGACATCCAGCCCGCCCAGCGCCGGCTCCAGCTGTACGGCGACGGAGTGCTGCTCGAGGCGCGCGACCTGACGCTCGATCCCCAGACCCGGTCCGAGGTCATCGTCGACGACATCCCTGCCGACGTGACGTCCGTGGAGGTCCGTCTCGAGGTGCCGGCGGGCGGGAAGGCCGATGCGCTGGCCCTCGACGATCGTGCCTGGGCCGTGATCCCGCCGGAGCGGCCTCGGAACATCCTGCTCGTCTCGGACGGTGATCCGTACCTCGAAACGGCCCTTTCGTTCCTGCCGAATGTTCGGCTCTTCGGCGTCAAGCCGTCGCGCTATCCACAGGACGCGGTGCGAACCGACGGCACGTCGTGGGACCTGATCATCTTCGAGGGCGACGTGCCGGCCGAGCTGCCGCCGACCGCGATCCTCTCGATCGCCCCGACGAAGACGAACCCGCTGGCCGAGGTCGTCGGGTCCCTGAAGGACCCGGGCATCGGCTCGCTGGACCCCGAGGACCCGGTCCTCCGCTACGTCGACTTCTCGACGACGCACATCGGGCAGGCCGTGAAGCTGGCGCTGCCCGCGTGGGCGCGAAGCGTGATCCCGGGGCCGGGCGGCGCTCCCCTCCTCTACGTCGGAGAGGTGGGCGGCCGGAAGGCGGCGGTCCTCGCCTTCGAGCCGCGCCAGTCCGACCTGCCGCTCCAGGTCGCCTTCCCGATCCTCGTCTCCAACCTCACCGGGGAGCTGATGGGTGGCGCTGCCGCCCCGGTCGAGGCCCTGGCGCCCGGCGATCCGGTCTCGCTGCCGCTGCCCGCCGGCGCGACGAGCCTCCAGGTCACGCGGCCCGACGGGACGGTCGTCGAGCTCGTGCCGGGCACGCTCGGCGGCGCCTCGGTGTCGTTCACCCAGACCGACCTGCTCGGCGTCTACACGGCCGAGGCGATCTTCCCCGACGCGACCCCGAGTCCCGCGCCGACCGCGACGCCGACGACCGCACCGACCCCCACCGCCGGTCCCACCGGATCGCCGGCCGCCTCCCCGAACGGCGCGTCCCCCGCGCCCACCTCGCCGCCGGCCGATCCCGGCGCGCCGAACCGCTTCGCGGTGGACCTCTTCGACCCGGCCGAATCGAACATCGCCCCCGGCAACGCCAGGGCGATCGAGGATCTCGGCAAGGGCGGTGCCCCGACCGCCCGCCCGAGCGGCGCAAGCCCGGCCCCGACCGCGGCCACGACGCCCGTCCCGAGCGCATCGGGCGTCACCGGCGGCGCCACTGGCGGCGGCACCGGCGGCGGTGGCACCACGGACCGACCGCCGGCCCGCGACGAGCTCTGGGTCCCGATCGTCCTGATCGCCCTCCTCGCGCTCATGGCGGAGTGGCTCGTCTACCAGCGTGATGCGGTCACGCGCCTGTGGCGGACCGCGCGTGGCCGGATCGGCCGGCCGGCACCTGCCGCGAACGCGCCATCGGGCAGCGGGACGGCGTCCGGCGGCTCCGGGCGGGGTGCCGCCTGATGGGCTTCCGCTTCGAGACCCCGGCCTGGCTGCTCGTCCTCGTCCCGGCCCTCCTGATCACGCTCGTCCCGCACCTGGCGGCGCGCCGCCGGATCGGGGCGGTCAGGCGGCGGGTCGCGCTGGCGGTGCGAACGCTCCTCCTTCTCGCCCTCGTCTTCGCCCTCGGCGGATTCCAGCTCGTCCTGCCGGTCGACCGGCTCGCGACGGTGTTCGTCGTGGACCTCTCGGACTCGGTCGGGACCGCCGGGCGGGAGAACGCGCTGGCCTTTGTCCGGGAAAGCCTCGACGAGATGCCCGAGGGCGACGCGGCGGGGATCGTGGCGTTCGGCAAGGACGCCCTCGTCGAGCGGCTGCCGCAGGAGCTCCGGAACATCGACCGGATCCGTTCAACGCCCGTGACCGCGGCGACGGACATCGGCGGCGCGCTGCGCCTCGCCGCCGCGCTCTTCCCCGACGAGATGCAGAAGCGGATCGTTCTCATCAGCGACGGCAACGACACGACCGGCCGGGGCCAGCAGGAGGCGGCGCTCGCCGCGGCGCGCGGCATCCAGGTCGAGACCCGGGTCGTCGGCCTCGAGGCGCGCGACGAGGTCCTCGTGGAGCGCCTCCAGACGCCGTCGACGGCGCGCCTCGGCGAGTCGATCGAGGCGGTCGCCACGATCGTCTCGAGCGTGGCCCAGCCGGCCACGGTCCGGCTCTTCGCTGACGGTCAGATCGTGGCCACGAACCGCCTGACCCTCGTCCAGGGCGCCAATCGGGTCGTCTTCGAGGTCAAGCCGGAGGAGGCGGGCTTCCACACCTTCCGGGTCGTCGTGGAAGCCGGGCGGGATACGTTCAGCCAGAACAACCGGGCCGATTCGAACACGATCGTGAAGGGTGAGCCGCGGATCCTCGTCCTGGCCGGCAACGAGCTCGTCGCGGCGGAGCTGGTGAAAGCGCTCGAGACCGAGAAGCAGACCGTCGATTCGATCATCCCGGAGGCGCTCCCGACCGACTTCGCCGGCCTGGCGACGTACGACAGCATCGTCGTCGTGGATGTGCCCCGGATCCGGCTCTCGGATCGCCAGCTGGCCGCCCTCCAGGTCTACGTCCGGGACCTCGGGCGAGGCCTCGTCATGGTCGGCGGCGCGGACAGCTTCGGGGCCGGCGGCTACACGAAGACGCCGCTCGAGGAGACGCTGCCGGTGGACATGGGCGTCCGGAATCGGCAGCAGCAGCCGGACGTGGCACTGGTCGTCGTCATCGACAAGTCGGGCTCGATGGATGCCTGTCACTGCAACTCGTTCAACGGCGGCAATCCAGGCGGCGGCGGCCAGCAGGGCGGAGTCCGCAAGGTCGACATCGGCAAGGAGGCCATCCTCCGGGCCGCGGCGGCGATGACCGCCCGGGACGAGCTCGGCGTCGTGGCCTTCGACGATGCTGCCCACTGGGTCGTCAACACCCGGCCGCTCGGCCAGATCAACGATCTCGCCGGCGATATCTCGGTCATCAATCCGGACGGCACGACGAACATCTTCTCGGGCCTCGAGCAGGCGGTCGGATCGCTCGAGAAGGCGTCCGCGACCCGGCGCCACATCATCCTCCTGACGGACGGCTGGTCCACGTCGGGCCAGTACGACGAGATCCTGAAGCGGATGAAGGCCGCCGGGATCACGCTCTCGACGGTCGGGGCGGGCGGCGGCGCGAATCCCTTCCTCCAGGAGCTGGCGACGAAGGGCGGCGGCCGCTTCTACCCGGCCGCGAACCCTGCCGCGATCCCCGACATCTTCCTGAAGGAGACCCAGCAGGTCGCCGGCCAGCAGATCATCGAGGAGCCGTTCTTCCCGATCCAGACGAGCTCGTCGCCGATCCTTCGGGGGATCGATTCCGGCTTTCCGCGGCTGCTCGGCTACAACGGCACGACGATCAAGTCCGCCGCCCAGCAGGTGCTCGTGACGGCGCGCGACGACCCGCTCCTCGCCCAGTGGCAGTACGGCCTCGGCCGGAGCGTCGCCTGGACCTCCGACTCGACGGGCAAGTGGGCGAAGAACTGGCTCGGCTGGCAGGGGTTCTCGAAGTTCTTCAGCCAGCTGGTCGGCTGGACCTTCCCAGGCGAGGAAACGGGCGGCATCGAGGCGACGTTCGAGACCCGCGACGGCCGGACCACGCTGCGCGTCCAATCGGTGCAATCCGACGGTTCGCCGCGCGACTTCTACACGACCTCGGCGGTCCTCGTGGGGCCCGAGCTGGATGCGCTCGCAGCCGAGCTGGACCAGGTCGCGCCGGGCCTCTACGAGAAGGACCTCGGCGAGATCAGGTCCGGGGCGTATGCCGTCCGGATCACCCAGATCCGGCCCGGGACCGCGGCGCTCGGCCGGACCGTCGGGCTGGTGGCCCCGGTCGCGGCGGAGTACCGGCTCCTCGGGGCGAACCAGACCCTCCTCGCGACGCTCCGGGCCGCGACGGGCGGTCGCGAGATCGCCACCGCGGCCGAGCCGTGGACCCACGACCTGCGGTCGACCGCCTCGTTCACGGAGCTCTGGCCGTGGCTCCTCATCCTGGCCCTGCTCCTCTGGCCGCTCGACATCGCCCTCCGGCGAGTGTCGATCGGGCGGCGCGAGCTCACCGATGCGCGCGCCTGGGCCGGCCGGGCCTGGCGCCGCCGCCGGGATGCAGCCCCGCGCACCGCCACCACGACGGGGATGCTGGCAGCCCGGGACCGGGCGGCGGGAGCCGGCGCCCGGGCGGCCATCCTCCGGGAGCGGGAGGCCGGCGAGGTGGCGGCCGCCGGGACACCCGCGTCCGCCGGGTCGGGGCCGTCGTCCGGTCCCGCGACGACCCGGCCCGACGCGCCGAAGCCGATCGTGCAGCGATCCGTGAAGCCCGCACCGCGCGCCGCGGGCGACGAGACCGGGCCCGTGTCGCGGGGAGCCGCGGGCGACGAGACCCGGCACGTGTCGCCGGAGGCCTCGGCCGCCCCTTCGGCCAGCGCGCCGGGCGGCCCGCCGGCCGCAGGCGACACAGCTGAGGCGCCCGATACGATGACGCGCCTCCGTGACGCCAAGCGCCGGGCGCGGGGCGAAGGCGGCGACGGCAGCCGCCGGTAGCCCGCCGCACGTCGTCGGGCGACCTGGGTTCGCGACGCGTCAGCGGCGGTCGGCGCCCAGGGACCGGATGGCGGCCACCGACGCCGGATCGTCGAGGGCGGACAGGTCACCCGGATCCTCGCCCAGGAACGCCGCCCGGACCACACGCCGCATGACCTTGCCGGACCGTGTCTTCGGCAGCGCCGACACCGCGACCACGATGTCCGGCCTGAGGGCCTTCCCGAGTTCGGCGGTCACCCGGCCCGAGATCTCCGCCCGGAGGTCGGCGCTGTCGGGGATGCCGCGGCCGAGGACGCAGAAGACGGCGATGGCTTCGCCCTTGACCGCGTGCGGAATGCCGACGGCCGCGGCCTCGATGACCGCCGGGTGCCCGACCGCCGCGCTCTCCACCTCGGCCGGACCGACTCGCTTGCCGGCGACCTTGAGCGTGTCGTCGGAGCGGCCGTGGATGTACCAGTAGCCGTCGGGGTCGACGAGCGCCCAGTCGCCGTGGACCCACATTCCGGGGAGTCGACGCCAGTAGGCCTCGAGGTAGCGCTCCTCGTCGCGCCAGAAGCCGCGGGTCATGCCGGGCAGCGGCTGGCGGATGACGAGCTCGCCGACGCTGCCGCGCAGGGAGGTGCCCGAGGGATCGACGACGTCCGCGGCCACGCCCACGTTCGGGCCGGCGAAGGCCGTCGCCCGGACCGGCGTGACGAGGTTGCCGGCCACGATCCCGCCCGAGACCTCCGTCCCGCCGCTGTAGTTGACGATCGGCAGCCGGCCCTCGCCGACCTCCCGGAAGAACCACCACCAGGGATCGGGGTTCCATGGCTCGCCCGTGGAGCCGAGGACGCGGAGCGACGACCGATCGTGGCCACGCACCGGGTCCGTGCCGTGGGGCACGAGCGCCCGGATGACCGTCGGGCTGAGGCCGAGATGCGTGACGCGATGGCGCTCCACGAGCGCCCAGAGGCGGTCCGGCCCGGGGTGATCCGGCGTCCCCTCGTAGAGGAGCAGCCGGGCGCCGAGGATGAGGGCACCGGAGACGGCCCACGGACCCATCATCCAGCCGAGGTCGGTGAACCAGAACAGCGTCTCGCCGGCGTGCAGGTCGAAGCAGTGGGCGAGGTCCTGGGCGGCCTTGACCGGGAAGCCGCCGTGGACGTGGACGGCGCCCTTCGGCCGGCCCGTCGTCCCCGACGTGTAGATGACCATGTACGGCGTCTCGGGATCGGTTTCCGGGCGATGCGGGTAGGCCCGCTCGCCGGGCTTCGATCGGACCCAGGCTTCGCCCTCGAGTTCGTGCCACCACCGATCGCGATCGGGATCCCACGCCGGGAGGGCTCCGCGGTCGCCGAGACGCCGGACGACGACCACCCGGCGGACCGTCGGGGCCAGGGCGACAGCCTCGTCGGCCGTCTCCTTCAGGGGCACGACGCCGCCGCGACGGAGGAACCCATCCGCGGTGACCAGCACCCTCGCCCCGCAGTCGTTCAGGCGGGACGCGACGGCGGCCGCCCCGTAGCCGGAGAAGATCGGGGTGAAGATGGCCCGCAGGAGCCCGAGGGCCAGGACCGTCACGACGGTCTCGGGGATCATCGGGAGCAGGACGCCGACGCGATCACCGGCCTGGATGCCCTCGGCAGCGAACATCGCGGCGGCCAGCTCGACGGCGTCGCGCAGCTGCCGCGCCGTGAAGCGGCGGATCTCGCCATCCTCGCCTTCCCAGACGAGCGCCTCCGCGCCGGGCTCGCGGTCCGCCCGCGGATCGATGGCCGCGGCCACGTGGTTGAACGCGCCGCCGCCCCACCACGTGGACCACTCCACGCCGCGGCCGGTGTCGAGGACGGACACGGGCCGGCGCTGCCACGGCAGGGCGAGGTCGTCGGCGGCGGCGCCCCAGAACCAGGCCGGGTCCGTGGCCGCGCGCCGCTGGAGGGTCTCGAGGTCGGGCATCCCGGAGGCACGGACGAATCGAGCCAGCCGGCTGTCGGCGAGGTCCGCCGGGGAGGGGCGCCAGGCCGCGTCGGGGACGTCGCGGCCGAAGGTGGGCCAGTCGGACGCGGGCACGAACCGATGCTAGCACGCGGTCCCGTGCCCGCTGCGGTAGCCTCCGGCCATGACCCCTCACCTCGACCGGATCGTTCCAGGCGCCGGCGGCAGCGGCGCGCATCCACGACCGGGTCGCCCGAGGCCCGGGTTCGCGATGCTCGGCCTCCTGGCGGCGCTGCTGCTCTCCGGGTGCAGTGCGCTCGTCGGGTCCTCGCCCGAGCCGACGCCGATGGACTTCCCGGGCATCGCCGGCGAGCTCGCGAACCGCGGCCTGGGTCTGGACCGGATCGCCTCCGGCGATGATGGCTGCGGCGATCCGACCCTCACGGCGACCGCGATCGGCTTCGACGCGGCCGGCCTCGGCACGGCGACCACCCGCCTCCGGGTCTACATGTTCCGGGACGGAGCGACCTACGATCGGCGGCAGGCGGACGTGGATGCCTGCGGCGCGGCCTGGGCGACCGACCCGGCGACCTTCGAACGCGTCGATTCGCGTCCATTCGTCCTCATCGGCCAGGGACCGTGGAGTCCCGCCTTCAAGGCCGCGATCCGCGAGGCACTGCGCGTCGCGGCCGGCAACGGGGGCTGACCGCCCCCCGTCGAACCAGACCGCCGCAGACCTGACCGGACCCGCCGGGACTTTCTTCCCGGTCGCGGGACGGGACCTGACCCGGGACCGCTCCACCGTCCCATCCCCGCTCGGGACCACCGGGTAGGGGCTCCCGCGTGAACGCCGGGCGAGGCTGCGGGCATGCAGTCAAACCCAGCGCGCCACCGGGTCTCCCACCGCCTGCTCGCCCTCGTCCTTGGCCTCGCGGCCACGCTGCCGGCACCGTCCTTCGCGACGACGGCGCGGTTGGTCGATGGCGAGAGCCCACCGGCCGCCGTCGTCAACCGCTGGGCCCTCGACGCCCGCGTCGACGAGCATCCGGCCGATCGGCCCATGGTCCTTCGAGCATCGCAGGCCGTGTGGCGGTTCGAAGCCCGCCTCGCGGCCATCCAGGCGATCGCCGCGCAGCAGCTCGCCGCGGAGCAGGCCGCCGCGGAGCAGGCCGCTGCCGAGGCGGCCGCTGCCACAGCGGCGGCCCAGAAGGCTGCGGCGGCCCGCGCCGCGGCCCAGAAGGCGGCCGCGGCCAAGGCGACCGCACCCGCCTACGCCGGCAAGAACCGCCTCTGGATCCCGACCCTCGGCATGTCGCGGTCGGTGGCCGACTTCGCCTGCACGCGGAGCACGCCGCCGGCGAACCAGGTCTACCGCTGGGGCTGCGCTGGGGCGAACAACGTCTACCTGTTCGGGCATGCGTGGGGCGTCATGAAGCCGCTCCACGACGGCTACCTGAAGGGCAAGGTCCGGAAGGGCATGGTCGTCGTCTACGCCGATGGCAAGGGCGGCATCCACCGGTACAAGGTCACGGAGATCCGGGTCGTGACGCCGGACCAGACCGACTGGGCGATCGCGGCCCAGTCGAAGTCGTCGATGACGCTCCAGACCTGCCTCGGCGCGAACAGCGAGCAGCGACTCCTCGTCCGGCTCGTCGAGTCCGGCTGAGCCGGCGACGCGAGGCGGGTTCCTCCCGGCGGCGCGTGCCGCCCCAGAGGCCGCCGGGCGCAGCCCATCAGGCGATCCGCAGCCCCAGGATCCGCCGCGCGATCACGAGGCGCTGGACCTGGCTGGTCCCCTCCCCGATCTCGGTCAGCTTCGCGTCGCGCAGGTAGCGCTCCACGGGATAGTCGGTCACGTAGCCGTACCCGCCGTGGACCTGGATCGCCGCGTTCGTGACGCGGCTGGAGACCTCGGAGGCGAAGAGCTTCGCCTCGGCCGCCATGAGCGCGAAGTCGCGCCCCTGGTCCTTGAGCCAGGCGGCCTTCCAGACGAGGCCCCGGGCCGCCTCGATCTCGGTCGCCATGTCGGCGATCATGAACGCGACCCCCTGGAACGAGCCGATCGGCTTCCCGAACTGCTCGCGCGTCTGGGCGTAGGGCACGGCCGCGTCCATCGCCGCCTGGGCCAGGCCGACAGCGAGGGCCGCGATGCTGATCCGGCCACCGTCGAGGATCTTGAGGAACGTCCGGAACCCGTCGCCCCGCGTCCCGAGGAGGTTCCGGGCCGGGATCCGGCAGCCGTCGAAGAAGAGCTCCCCGGTCGCCGACGCATGGAGCCCCAGCTTGTCCTCGAGGCGCCCGACGCGAAAGCCGGGCGTGTCGGCAGGGACGATGAATGCGGTGATCTCCGCGGATCCATCGGCCTTCGCCCCGGTTCGGGCGGTGACGATGTACGTGCCGGCCTGGCCGGCGTTCGTGATGAACCGCTTGCCGCCATCGAGGATCCAGGTCCCGCCGTCTGGCCCGTCCTCGTGGCGGGCGGCCGTCCGCGTCCCGCCGGCATCGGAGCCGGCGCCGGGCTCCGTGAGTCCGTAGCCGCCGATGACCTTCCCGCTGGCCATCGGGACGAGGTATTCCCGAATCTGGTCCCTGGTGCCTGCCAGGTGGAGCGGACCGCAGCCGAGCGACGTGTGGGCGGCCACGATCAGGCCGAGCGAGCCCCAGACCCGGCCGATCTCCTCGATCGCGATCGCGTAGGCGAGCGTGTCGAGCCCCGCCCCGCCCTCGTCCTCGGGAATCGGGATCCCGAGCCAGCCCATCTCACCGAGGCGGCGGACGATCTCGACCAGGAAGCGGCGCTCCCGCTCGTGGGCCTCGACGACCGGCGCGACCTCCTGTTCCATGTACTCGCGGATGGTCGAGCGGAGGAGTGCGTGCTCGGGGGAGAGGTCGAAGTCCATGGGCCGGAGGGTACACCGGGCGTTCGGGTCCGACCCGCGGGCAGGCAGGCGAGCCGGCATGGCGGCCAGCGGCGCCGCCACCGGAAGGGTTTCCTGCTAGCCTCTCGGCGATGCCCGATCTCGTCCCCGATGCCGGCCTCGACGACCGCGACACCGTCGCCGTCTCGACGCTCGGCCGCGGCATCGACGCGGGCACGGTCGGTGCGTCGCCGTCCCCCTCGACGCTCCGGCGGGCCATCCTCGTCAACCTCCGCCAGCGCGGCCCGATGTCACCCGACGGCCTGGCGACCCACCTCGGCGCCAGCCGGACGGGGGTCCTCCAGCAGCTCCACGCGCTCGAGCAGGCGGGACTCGTCGCCCACTCCATCGAGCGTCATGGCGTGGGCCGCCCACGGCACCTCTACGACGTGACGCCCGAGGCGCAGGACCTCTTCCCCGCCGACTACGACGGGTTCGCCGCGGCGATCCTCGACGCGATCGAATCGGTCGGCGGGCAGGACCTCGTCGAGGAAGTCTTCGCGGCCCGGCGGCGGCAGCTGGGCGCGCGGCTGCGCAAGCGACTCGGCGAGCGCGTCGCGCGGACTGCCTCGCTGGCCGACCGGGTCCGCGAGCTGGCGGTCATCCAGGACGGCGCCGGCTACCTGGCGGAGGCCGTCGTCGGGACGGACGGCACGATCCGGCTGCGCGAGCACAACTGCGCCATCTTCCACCTCGCCCGGGCGTCGCAAGCGTGCTGCGCCGCGGAGCTGGCACTGTTCGGCGAGGTCCTCGGGGCCGACGTCGTCCGCGAGACGCACATCGCGGCCGGTGACCGCTCGTGCACGTATCGCGTGGAGCCGCGCGCGGGCGACTGAGGTCACCAGCGGGGCGAGGCGGGGCGATACCTGGCGGTGTCGGAACGCAGGCGGGTCGAACTCCCGGCGAGCCTGGGTCAGGCTTCTTCGCGCTCCACGGCCAGCCGCGTCGCGGGCTGGCGGGCCGGCAGGGCGACATCGGACACGTTCCGGACGAACGAGGCGGCCATCGCGGTCGCCGCGGACTGTTCCTGCTCCTCGACGCTCAGGATGCCGAGGCGCCCCAGGGTGGCGAGCTCGTCGCGGATGTAGGTCTTGAGCATCTCGGGCCCATCCGTCGAGATCGCGAAGCGGACCTCGTTGCGACGGAACGTGTCGACGATCCAGCGGATCTCGTCCCAGCCGGAGACGACCCTCGTGTTGAGGTTCGAGGTCGGGCAGATCTCGAGGACGATTCCTCGCTCCCGGATCATCGCCATCGCGCGGGGGTCGTAGGCGGCCTTCACGCCGTGTCCGATGCGGTCCGGTTCCAGGAGCTCCACGACGCGCGCCACCTCCTCGACCGGGCCGGCCTCGCCGGTGTGGATCGTGATCCCGAGGCCGAACTGGCGGGCGCGGCGGAAGAGGCGGCGGTAGTCCGCGACGCGGAAGGTGGCTGACTCGGGGCCCGCGATGTCGATGCCGACGACACCCCGGTCGCGCCACAGGATGGCCTTCTCGACGATGATCTCGTTGAGCTCGTACGGGAAGGCGCGGTCGAGGCAGAAGATGAGGCCCGGCTTCACCGGGTACTCGAGGGTCGCCCGGTCCATGCCCCGGACCGCCGCCGCGACGATGTGGTCGAGGTCCTGCTCGCCGCCACGGTTGCGCTTCATGGGATTGAAGCGGAGCTCCATCGTCGTCACGTTGTTCTTGCGGTACGCCCCGCCGACGACCTCGTAGACGCTGCGCTCGACGGCCAGCGGCGAGCTCTGGATGAGCTCGGTCCAGTGGAAGAGCTGGAGGTAGCCGTCGAATGACTTGGTGCCGCGGGGGTTGACCGTGATCAGCTCGCGGAACTCCCAGTAGTCCTTCGTCGGGAGCTTGATCCCCTGCGAGTGGGCGATGCCCCACATGATCGCGGGCGTCACTGCCGCACCGAGGTGGCAGTGGAGCTCGGCGAGGGGGATCGACCGGGAGAGCT
>JACPOU010000028.1 GCA_016191345.1 Chloroflexota bacterium | reverse complement strand
CGATCACCTACGTCGGCGCGAACCTCGCGATCACGGCTCGCCCGGTGACCGTGACCGCCGATCCGCAGACCAAGGTCTACGGCGACGCCGACCCGGCCCTGACCTTCACCACGAGCAGCCTCGGCAGCGGCGTCGCGATCACCGGATCGCTCAGCCGGATCGCCGGCGAGACCGTGGCCAGCAGCCCCTACGCCATCCTCCAGGGCACCGTCACCAACGCCAACAACCCGAACTACTCGATCACCTACGTCGGCGCGAACCTCGCGATCACGGCTCGCCCGGTGACCGTCACGCCCGCGAGTGGGCAGTCGAAGGTGTTCGGCTTGGGTGACGCGACTCTGACTTTCGCACTCAGCGAGGTCGTCGGAGTGAGCGGCTCGCTCGGGCGTGCTCCTGGTGAGGCTGTGGGCAGTTACCCGATCACGCTTGGCACGCTAGTGCCGAACAGCTCCAACTACACCCTCGTCCTCTCCTTAACAACGGTCAACTTCACGATCCTCGGATGGTCTCTCAATGGCTTCTATCAGCCTGTTGACATGGGTTTCCTGAATACGGTGAAGGGCGGTTCGACTGTCCCGCTGAAGTTCGAGATCTTCCAAGGTTCGACGGAGCTGACGAACGTGACGGCGATCAAGGGCTTCAAGGCAACCCTGACGAACTGTCTCGCCTTCGTGGACGTGCCGGCCGATGCAATCGAGATGACGGCCACCGGCGGCACTTCCCTCCGGTACGACGGATCTGGTGGGCAGTTCATCCAGAACTGGCAGACTCCGAAGTCACCCGGCGCCTGCTACTCCGTTTCGATGCAGACTCAGGACGGTTCCGTCATCTACGCCCACTTCAAGCTCAAGTAGACGAGCTGCGGCTGCACCGCAAGCACTCGAGGCCGGGCCCCACGGGCCCGGCCTCGCTGATTCCCGCCGCGCGCGCCACTCCCCCGTAAGATCGACTCGTGACCCCGACGCTCCCCACTGCGCTCGCCGCGACGCTCAGGAACCTGCCCGACCGGCCGGGGGTGTACCTCATGAAGGACGCCCGCGGCCACGTCATCTACGTCGGCAAGGCCCAGAGCCTGCGGAGCCGCGTCCGGAGCTACTGGCAGAAGGATTCGCCCGCAGAGGTCCACCGGATCAAGAGCGTCATCGACAAGGTCGTGGACCTCGAGTACACGCTCACCGATTCCATCTCCGAGGCCCTTCTTCTCGAGGGCAACCTCATCAAGCGCTACCAGCCCCAGTTCAACATCCGGCTGAAGGACGACAAGAGCTACCCGTTCATCAAGATCACCCTGGGCGACGACTTCCCGCGCATCGAGCGGACCCGGAAGCTGCCGCAGGACGGCAGCCGCTACTTCGGCCCGTACGCATCCGCCTCCAGCGTGGACGAGGCGATGAACCTGGTCCGTCGCCTGTTCCCGTTCCGGACCTGCACGATCGAGATCAAGGATGGGGAGCGGGCGCTCCAGCGGCCCTGCCTGCTCTACCACATCAAGCGCTGCCAGGGCCCCTGCATCCAGGCGATCGACAGGGCGGCCTACCGGGCCGACATCGCCCAGGTGGAGCTGTTTCTGGAGGGCCGCCAGGAGTCCGTGGCCCGCGCCCTCCGCGACGAGATGGGCCAGGCCTCGGAGCGCCAGGACTACGAGCGCGCCGCGGCGCTCCGGGACAAGGTCCGGGCCGTCGAGCGGACGATGGAGAGCCAGAAGATGGCCGCCTTCGCCCGGACCGACCTCGACCTCATCGGCCTCGCCCGGCGCGACAACCAGGCCGCCGTCCAGATCTTCGTGATCCGGACCGGCAAGGCGATCGGGCGCGACGTCTTCCTCCTCGAGGCGCCCCGCGACACGACCGACGCAGACGTCGTCTCCGGCTTCCTCCTCCAGTACTACGCCCGGGCCTCGAGCGTGCCGCGCGAGATCGCGATCCCGGTCGAGCTGCCGGACGCCGCCGACCTCGAGGCGTTCCTCGGCGACCGCCGCGCCGCCCTCACCGCCACCGCGACCGAGGCGGGCGGCGCCACCCCCACCGAGACCGACCGCTGGATCCGCGCGACCGACACGGCCTCGGAGCGCCGCCGCGGCCCGCTTGGCGGCGTCCACCTCCGCGTCCCGCAGCGCGGCGACCGGCGCCAGCTCATGACCCTCGCGACGCGCAACGCCGCCGAGATGCTCGGCCGCGAGCAGGCGCGCTGGCTCGCCGACCAGGGCAGGACCCTCGGCGCCCTCGAGGAGCTGGCCGCAGCGCTCGACCTGCCGGTCCTGCCGGCCCGCATCGAGTGCTACGACATCTCGACCTTCCAGGGCACCAACACGGTCGGCAGCATGGTCGTCTTCGAGGACGGCAAGCCTCGAACGGGGGAGTACCGCCGCTTCCAGATCCGGACCGTCGAGGGCCAGAGCGACGTCGCGAGCCACCAGGAGGTCCTCCGCCGCCGGTTCCGCAACGTGAAGCCGGGCGAGGAGGGGAGTGCCGAGGAGCAGCGCTGGGCAATGCCCGACCTCGTCATCGTGGACGGCGGCCGCTCCCAGGTGAACGCGGCCAAGATCGCCCTCGACGAGCTGGGGCTCCACGACCTCCCGCTCGCGGGCCTCGCCAAGGAGCGCGAGGAGCTGGTCCTCCCGGGCCGGGCGGAGCCGGTGCTCCTGCCGACGACGAGCCAGGCGCTCTACCTCGTCCAGCGCCTCCGCGACGAGGCCCACCGCTTCGCGATCACGTACCACCGCAGGCTCCGGGCCCGGAACTCGGTCAGGTCGGCGTTCGATGAGCTCGACGGCATCGGCCCGCGACGGCGCGCGGCACTCCTCCGGACCTTCGGCTCGGTGAAGCGGATCCGCGAGGCGCCGGTGGAGCAGATCGCCTCGATCCCGGGCATCGGCCGCGCGCTGGCTGCCCGGATCAAGGAGGGGCTGGAGGCGTAGCGACGTCACGTGCCCGGCGTCGGATGCTGCGCGCCTGTATCATCCGCCGTCGATGCGCAGGACCGGACTCGTTCTCATCGCCGTCATCGGCGCGCTCGCCCTCTTCATCGACTTCTGGCCCCGACTCCGTATCCCCGGCGGTGACGCCGAGGGTGGGAGCCGCCTGATCGAGACGAAGCTGGGCCTCGACCTGCAGGGTGGCCTCAAGGTCGAGTACCGCGTCGACCCCGCCGGGGGCAAGACGCCGAGCCTCGCCGACGTCGAGGTCGTCCGCCAGATCATCGAGAACCGGGTGAACTCGACGGGCGTCGCGGAGCCGGTCGTCGTGACGAGCGGCACGGACCGGATCGTCGTGGAGCTGCCCGGCGTGACGGACACCGGTACGGTCCGGGCCCTCGTCGGCCAGACCGGCCGCCTCGACTTCGTCCCGATCCCCACCTCGCAGTCGGTCACCCAGGGCCAGACCCTCGATCTGTCGACGGCGACGAAGTGCGTGGGCACCGGCGCGATCAGCCAGATCTGCATCCTCTTCTCCGGCGACCAGCTGGACAGCGCCACCGTGGGCGCCGACCAGCAGGGCAATCGGGCGGTCAACTTCGTCCTGAAGGGCGAGGGCAAGGATCTCTTCGGGGCCTGGACGGCGTCCCACATCCAGCAGCAGTTCGCGATCGTCCTCGACTCGGTCGTCATCTCGGCCCCGACGATCCAGAACGCCATCCCCGGCGGCAACGTCCAGATCACGAGCGGCGGCATCGGCGGCTTTCCCCAGAAGGAGGCGACGCAGCTCGTCAACGTCCTGCGGTTCGGCGCCCTGCCGTTCCCGGTCGAGGAGCTTTCGAGCGACACGATCGACCCGACGCTCGGCCAGGAGTTCCTCCAGCGGAGCATCCTCGCCGGCGGGGTCGCCGTCGGGCTCGTCCTGATCTTCATGCTCCTGCACTACCGGCTTCCGGGCGCCGTGGCGAGCTTCGCGCTGCTCTATTACGCGATCGTCCTGTTCGCGGTCTTCCGGCTCATCCCGGTCACGCTGACGCTCGCCGGCATCGCAGGCTTCGTGCTCTCGGTGGGCATGGCGGTCGATGCCAACATCCTCATCTTCGAACGGTCCAAGGAGGAGATGCGCCTCGGCAAGAGCCTGCCCCAGGCGATCGAGGCCGGCTTCGCGCGCGCCTGGAACTCGATCATCGACTCCAACGTGTCCAGCCTCATCACCGCCTCGATCCTGTACTTCTTCGGGTCGTCGGTGATCCAGGGCTTCGCCCTCGTCCTGATCCTGGGCATCCTCGTCTCGATGTTCACGGCCATCACCGTGACCCGGACGATCCTCCGCGTCGTCGTCAGCCGCGACTGGGCCCGCAAGGCGCGCCTCTACGGCGTGTCCGAGGCCGAGTTCGTCTACCGGCCGCAGGGCCGGATCCGCCGCGGCGAGGTCACGCCCGGTGTTTGACGTCATCGGCAAGCGGCGCTGGTTCTTCGCCTTCTCGCTGCTCATCACGATCCCGGGCCTGATCTTCATCCTCCTGACCCCGATCTCGGGCGGCAAGGCCGGCCTCAAGTTCTCGATCGACTACACCGGCGGGACCACCTGGTCGATCAAGTTCGCCGACCCGGCCGTGACCGCCGCGGACGTCCGCGCCGAGCTCGCGAAGCTGGACCAGGCGGACGCGAGGGTCACCCGGACCGGCAAGGGCTTCTTCGACATCCGCCTCTCGAAGCTCGACCTTCGCCAGCCGGAGCCGACGGCGACGCCCGTTCCCACCGTCCCGGCGACGCCGACGCCGGCACCCACCGTGACCCCCGGCCCCACGGCCACCCCGGCGCCGCCCGCGACCCCGGGCCCGAGCGCCTCACCCGCTGCCTCGCCATCACCGAGTCCCGCTCCCACCGCCACGGCGGCACCGAGCGCCAGCCCCGTCCCGAGCGCCTCGGCCACGCCGGCACCCAGCGGCTCGGCGGCGCCCAGCGGCTCGGCGGCGCCCAGCGGCTCGGCGGCGCCATCGGGTTCGCCCGCCCCGACGCCGATCCCCGGTTCCAATACCCAGGTCCCCACGGACGGCGAGATCGGGCGCATCGCGACCGCCCTCCAGGAGGCCCTGGGGCCGATCTCGGAACAGGCCTCGCTCAGCTCGATCGGCGCGGTCGTCAGCAGTGACCTCATCAACCAGGCGATCCTCCTGATCCTCGTCGGGAGCCTCGGCATCCTCGGATGGATCACGCTCCGCTTCCGGGACGTGAAGTTCGGGGTGACGGCGCTCGTCGCCCTCGTCCACGACGTCATCGTGGTCCTCGGCTTCTTCGCGATCCTCGGCACGCTCTTCGGCGTCGAGATCGACGGCCTGTTCGTCACGGCGATGCTCACCGTCATCGGCTTCAGCGTCCACGACACGATCGTCGTCTTCGACCGCGTTCGCGAGAACCGCGTCCGCCATGCCGGCGAGCCCTTCGCCGAGATCGTCAACCATTCCCTCCTGCAGACGTTCGGCCGGTCGGTCACGACGAGCTTCACGGTCGTCCTGACGCTCACGGCGCTGCTGCTCTTCGGCGGCTCCGCGACCGAGGAGTTCGTCCTCGCCCTCCTCATCGGGATCATCTCCGGCACGTACTCCTCGATCTTCAACGCGAGCCCGCTGCTCGTCGTGTGGCAGGAGTCGGAGGACCGGCAGAAGGGCCGCGCGGCCGGGCCCCGGGCCCCGCGCCGCGCCTCCGCGTAAGCCGCATCAAAGCGCCGGTGCAGCCGGCCGTGGCATCCTGAGCCCGTGCTGCAGCCGCGGGCCCGCTGGCTCTTCCCGACCACCGTCCCGGCGGATCCGGCCCTCCTTGAAACCGGCACGCGGCTGGGCCTGACGTCCCGCGTGGTCGAGCTCCTGGCCCGGCGGGGGATCGCCTCCGTGGACGAGCTCGCGGCCTATGTCGGGGAGCCGCGCGACGGGCTCCACGATCCGCGGCTCCTGCCCGACGCGGACCGGCTCCTGGCACGCGTGACCGCGGCGCGCGACCGCGGGGAGCGCGTCCTCGTCTTCGGCGACTTCGATGCCGACGGGATCACCGGCCTCGCGATCCTGACGCTCGCCCTTCGGGCGTTCGGCGTGACGGTCATCCCGTACGTCCCCTCACGCCTGGACGAGGGCCACGGCCTGTCGATGGCGGCCGTCGAGGCCGCCGTCCGCGAGGGCGCCGGGGTCATCATCACGGTCGACACGGGGACGACGAGCGTCGCCGAGGTCGCGGCCGCGGCCGACCGGGGAATCGACGTCATCGTCACGGACCACCATCGCGTGCCGGCGGTCCTGCCGGCCGCCGCGGCCATCGTCAACGCCCACCGCCCCGACAGCGCCTATCCGGACGATCGCCTGTCCGGGGCCGGGATCGCGTTCACGGTCGCCCGGCTGCTCCTCGGTGACGAGGGCGCCCTGGAATTCGCAGACCTCGCGGCGATCGGGACGGTCGCCGACGTCGCCCCGATCCTCGGCGAGAACCGGCTGATCGTCCGCCTGGGGCTGGCGCTGCTGCGAGGCAACCCCCGGCCGGGGATCGCGGCGCTGCTTGCCCGGGCGAATGTCACGGCCGCCGCGGTCGATGTCGAGACGATCGGCTTCGCGCTCGCGCCGCGCCTGAACGCGGCGGGCCGGATGGGAGAGGCGATCGACGCCGCGCACCTGCTCCTCGCGGCGGACACCGCCGAGGCGGAGGGCTATGCGGCGACCCTCGAGGCCGCGAACACCGGCCGGCGCGACCTGATGAAGGGCGTCCTCGCAGAGGCACGGACCGCGCCGGACGTCCTCGCCGACGCCCCGGCCACGATGATCCGCGGCCCATGGCCGGTCGGGATCATCGGCCTCGTTGCGGGACGCCTCGCGGAGGAGCTGGGACGGCCCGCCATCATCGGAGCGGAGCTCGGGGACGCCGTGCGCGCGTCGTGCCGCGGCGACGGCACGATCCACCTCGCCGACGCGCTCGCGGCCTGCGACGACCTGCTCATCCGGCACGGCGGACACGCCGGCGCCGCCGGGTTCGAGGTCGCCGCGGAGCACTGGGACGCCCTCCGGCAGCGGTTGCTCGCGATCATCGTGGCCGGCCCGGCTCCGGACCCGCGCCCGACCCTCAGCCTCGACCTCGCGCTCCCGGCCGCGGACGTGGACTACTGCCTCTTCGCGGATCTCGCCCGCCTCGCGCCGTGCGGGACGGGCAACCCGGAGCCGCTCGTCGCGGTCCTCGGCCTCACGGTCATGCGGGCCCGCGAGGCCACGGGCGGCCACTCCCAGCTCGTCCTGAAGCGGCGGCTGGACGTCCTCGACGGGATCGCGTTCGGCTGGCCGGAGCTGGCCGGGCTCGTGACGGCCGGCGACCGGGTGGACGTCGTCGCGCGGCTGGTGAGCCGGCGGTTCGGCGGCATCGAATCGCTCCAGCTCGAGATCCGCGACGCAGCGCCGTCCGGTTCGTACCCCGAGGCCCGGGCCATCCTCGGCGGCGGCCTCGTGGCCGTTGGGCCGGGCCTGGCTGCTGCTGCCGCCCCACCCGTGGCTGCCGCGGGAGCCGGGACGTGACGGCGCGGCGGCGCGGCACGCCAACGGCATCCGAGCTCCTGGCCTCCGGGGCGGTCGGGCCGGCGCTCTCGATCATCGGGCTCGCGATCGTCGCCGTCGTGAGCCTCGGCCTCCTGTCGGGCCAGCTGCCGATCGGCGGACCAGGGCCGGGCGGATCCGGTGGGCCGGGCGGCCCGGTTCGCACGCCGACGCCGAGCAACGTCGTCATCGTCGATCCCCGCGCCGACGTGCCGGGCACGCTGCTCTACGCCAAGGCCGGGAACATCTGGGTCCAGCGCGGGAATGCGGCACGCCAGCTGACGAGCGACGGCCGCGATTCCATGCCCGCCTTCTCGCCAGACGGGACGTGGGTCTACTACATCCGATCGACGCCGGAAGCCGGTCGCTGGCGGATCAGCGGCCTCGCCCGCCGGTTCCGCCTCCTGACGCCGACCCTCATGCGGATCAAGGCGGACGGATCCGCGCCTCCCGAGCCCCTCCTCACCGGGAGGGTCACCTCCGGGGCGTACACGTGGTCGTACTTCCTCCGCCAGCCCACGATCTCGCCCGACGGGACGAAGGCGCTGGTCATCAGCGACGGGCCGGATCCGACGAAGAAGGACGTTGTCCTCCAGGTCCTCGACCTCGCGACCCTCCAGCTGACGGATCTCAAGGCGCCCGAAACGGAACTCCTGGGTCACCAGGATCCCGCCTGGTCGCCGGACGGCCGCTACATCCTCTATGTCAGGAACGGCCGGGACGGCTCCCGCGGGGCCGCGGTCATCGTTCGCCTGGACACGACCACGGGCAAGTCTTCGACGCTCACCGGACCCGGCTACACGTCGCCGCGCTGGTCGCCGGACGGCCGCTACATCGCGGCGACGCGGACGACCCCCTTCGGCACGGACGTGGTGATCCTCGACGGCCGGGGCTCCGAGCTCCTTCGCCTCACCAACGACCAGCGGAGCTTCTCGCCGGTCTGGTCGCCGATCGGCGACGCCATCGCCTACCTATCGATCGATCGCGGGGTCAGCGACCTCTGGCTGGCGCCGCTGGATCGCACCGGGACGCCGGTCCCGAAGGGCGACCGCATCGAGCTCACCATCGCCGCCGGCCTCGACGCGGAATCGCGGCCCGACTGGTGGGTGGAGCCGGGGCTCATCCCGACGCCGGCGCCCACGCCGACCGCCGCGCCGACCGCGACCAGCACGCCGGCGCCGAGCGCGACGGCCGCCCCGTGACCGCGAGCTATCTCGAACGGCTGGCCGTCCGGAGCGCGGCCGCGGGCACCGTGCTCTGCCTCGGCATCGACCCGGAGCCCGGGACGCTCCCGGACGGGTTCTCGAGGGACATCGCCGGGATCGAACGCTTCGCCCGCCTGCTCGTCGACGTGGCGGCGCCGTTCGCCGCGGCGGTCAAGCCCAACCTCGCCTTCTTCGAGGCGTTCGGGAGTGAAGGGATCGCCGCCCTCGAGCGGATCCGCGCCGCGATCCCCGCGGACATCCCGGTCGTGGCCGACGCGAAGCGCGGGGACATCGGGAGCACCGCGGCCCGCCAGGCCGTGGCGCTCTTCGACGCCCTCGGGGCGGACGCGGTGACCGTGAACCCGTACCTTGGCAGCGAGGCGGTCGCGCCGCTGCTCGAGCGCCTCGATCGCTACGCGTACGTGCTCTGCCGAACCTCGAATCCCGGGGCCGGGGAGCTCCAGCGCCTCGTCGTCGCCGCGGACCCGGCCGGCGGAGCTCCGGAGGAGCCGCTCTGGGCCCGCGTCGCCCGTCATGCGGCGGGCTGGGGTCCGGGGGAGACGGTCGGGCTCGTGGTCGGCGCCACCGCCCCGGCGGAGCTGGCGGCCATCCGGACCATCGCCCCGGCCCTCGGGTTCCTCGTCCCGGGCGTGGGGGCGCAGGGTGGGGAGGTGGCGCCGGTTCTTGGCGACGGCCGGGCAACCGCGGGAGCGGCCGCTCGACGGCCGGGCGGCGGGCTCCTCGTCAACGTCTCGCGCGGGATCGCGGGCGCCGCGACCGCCCCGGGCGGGAGCCTCGCCGGCGACCTCGAATCACGGCTCGCGGAGGCCGCTCGAGCCTGGGCGAACCGACTCCCTGTGATAGGCTAGCCGCCGTTCACGGCGGTCCGTCCGCCCCACGAGGTCTTCGACCCGATGCCGTTCAACATCCAGGGCCCCGAGCTCATCGTCCTGCTCGTGATCGCCCTCCTCGTCCTCGGGCCGGGCAAGCTGCCCGAGGTCGGTTCCGCGCTCGGCAAGAGCATCCGCGAGTTCCGCAAGGCCGCGAGCGATGTCAAGGAGGCCGCGAGCCTGGAGCCGGCCAGGCCGGCTGTCGATGCCCCGCCGCCGAGCGCCCCGGTCGCCCCCGCGCCGCCGGTCGTGCCGGCCGCCGCGGCCGCGCCAACTGATCCGGACGCGCCGGCGTCCTGACCGGCCGATCGGCGCCGGAGCCGCCGCCGCGCCCGATGATCGCCGGCGGGCCCTGACCGCATGACCGACGACCCGTCCCACGACCCATCGGTCGATCGCGCCCCGACGATCGGGCAGCGCTCCGCCCGCATGAGCGCCGGGGCAGAGCCGCCCGACCCGCCGGCGGCGCCGGCCCCGCTCGTGCCCGTGGACGAGCCGCCCGCGCCGCCGCCGGGCTTGCCGCCCGCTGCCTCGCCCGCCGGCGACGAGCCGAGCGCGGTGATGTCGCTGGTGGACCACCTGTCCGAGCTCCGCGGCCGGATCATGTGGTCGCTCGGGGCGGTCGTCCTCGGCGCGCTCGTCGGGTTCGCGGCCGGCGATCCGATCATCTCGTTCCTGCGCTCGCCCCTGCCCGGCAACCAGCCCCTCGTGTTCACCTCGATCGGGGATCCCTTCGCGATCCGCATCCGGATCGCGATCGTCGTCGGCGTCATCCTCGCCATGCCGGTCCTGCTGTGGCACGTCTGGCGATTCATCGCGCCGGGCCTGACCCAGACGGAGCGGCGCTCGATCCTTCCCTGGATCCCCGCGGCGCTGCTCTTCTTCACGCTCGGCGTGTCGATCGCCTACGTGGTCCTGCCGTTCGCGGCCGCGTTCCTCCTCAGCTTCCAGACGCCGGACCTCCAGGCGCTCCTCACCGCCCGCGAGTACTTCGACTTCGTGAGCACGATGTTCCTCGCCTTCGGGCTGCTCATGGAGTTCCCGATCCTGCTGGTGGGCCTCTCGCGGGTCGGGATCGTGACCTCGGAGCGCCTCCGCCGCTCGCGCCGGATGATCGTTCTCGGCATCGCCGTCTTCGCCGCGGCGGCGACCCCGGGCGGGGACCTCGTCAGCCCGACCATCCTGGGTCTGACCCTCTACGTTCTCTTCGAGGGCACCGTGATCCGGTCCCGCCGCCGCCGGTCCCGCCGCCGCCGGACCCGTGACGGAACCGTCGCACGTGGTCATCCTCAGCGGCCTCTCGGGCGGCGGCAAGACCGCCGCGGCGAAGCTCTTCGAGGACCTCAACTACATCGTCGTCGACAACCTGCCCGGCGAGCTGCTGCCGAACCTCGCCGACCTCGTGACCACGGACCGGGTTCGCTATGCCCGGGTGGCGATCGTCCTCGACGTCCGGGCCGGCGACGCCGAGACGGCCTACCGGGCGATGCGCGGTGCGCTGGAGGGCCGGGGCATCCGGCCCCAGGTGTTCTTCCTCGAGGCCCGCGACGAGGTGCTGATCCGCCGCTTCTCGGAGACGCGCCACCGCCACCCGCTGGGCGAGGGACGGGGGATCGCGGCCGCCATCGAGGAGGAGCGGCGCCTCCTCGACAACGTCCGGCGCGAGGCCGACGTCGTCATCGACACCTCGGACCTCGCGTTGCGTGAGCTCCGGGAGCGGCTGTTCGCCCGGATCGGGGACCTCGAACCCGACCGGATGGCCATCCAGCTCATCAGCTTCGGGTTCAAGTTCGGGATTCCGCTCGAGGCGGACCTCATGTTCGACGCCCGGTTCCTCCGGAATCCGTATTACGTCGAGGAGCTCCGGCCGCAGTCCGGGCTGACGCCTGCCGTCCGTGACTTCGTGCTCGCCCAGCCGCCCGCGGCGCGATTCCTGGAGCTCGTCGAGGAGCTGCTCACGTTCTCGATCCCGGCGTTCGACGCGGAGGGCAAGAGCCGGCTCACGATCGCGATCGGCTGCACCGGCGGTCAGCACCGGTCCATCGTCCTGGCCGAGGAGCTCGCGGCCTGGCTGCGGGAGCGCGGCCACGGCCCCGTGTCGGTCTTCCACCGCGAGCTGGAGCGGCCGTGAACCTCCGGCGCTGGCTGACGCCGGGCATCGGGATCAAGCGCTGGCTCGGCGTCGTCTTCCTCGGCCTCCTGCTCCTCGCGCTCGCCGTGGCCCACGTCATCCGCCAGGTGACCCAGGACCTGGATCCATCCAGCCCGGTCGCGCGGGGCGTCGACCTGATCACGCTCCAGTTCCTGCCGTACGCGCTGCGGGGCCTGATCGTCGGCCTCGTCGGCGGCGGCCTCGTGCTCCTCGGCGTCGTCCGCGTCGTGCGCTCGGTGACGGAGCCCCTTCGGGCCGCCGACGAGGAGCAGCCGCTCGTCGAGGTCCTCTACCAGAAGCGGTTCCTCGCCCGCGGCCCCAAGGTCGTCGCGATCGGCGGCGGGACCGGTCTCTCGGCGCTGCTTCGGGGGATGAAGGAGCACACGAGCAACCTGACGGCGATCGTGACCGTGGCCGACGACGGCGGCTCGTCCGGCGCGCTCCGGGAGGAGCTCGGGATCCCGGCCGTGGGCGACATCCGGAACTGCATCGCCGCGCTCGCCGACGCCGAGCCGCTCATGAGCGACCTCCTCGGCTACCGCTTTCCGGGTGGCCGGAAGCAAGAGGGCCAGCCGGTCGAGACGGAGCCGGGCGGCCTCGGCGGGCATCCCATCGGCAACCTCCTCATCGCCGCCTTGACGGTGGTCGAGGGCGGCGACTTCGAGGAGGCGGTCCGGCGGATGAACCGGGTCCTCGCGGTCCGCGGCCAGGTCCTGCCGGTCTCCGGCGTGCCGATCACGCTTCACGCCCGGACCCGGAACGGCGTGGTGGTCTCGGGCCAGTCGCAGGTCATGCGGACGAGCGGCATCGAGAAGGTCTGGATCACGCCCGCGGACGTCGCCGCCTCGGAGGATGCCCTCGCCGCGATCGCGGACGCGGACCTCATCGTCCTCGGCCCGGGCTCGCTGTTCACGAGCCTCCTGCCGGCGCTCCTCGTGCCGGGGATCGGCGACGCCGTCGCCGCCTCCTCGGCGACCCGGATGTACGTCTGCAACGTGGCGACGCAGGCCGGGGAGACGGCCGGCTATGACCTCGCGGACCACGTGGAGGCCCTGCTCGGCCACACGGTTCGCGGCCTGGTGGACGTGGTCCTCGCGAACGACCGCTTCGATGTCCGCGTTCCGTCGGACTGGGCCGCGGAATCCGTGAGCCTCCGCTGGCCGCCGAAGGCCCAGCCGGTGCCCCGGCTCGTCACGGACGACGTGGTCGATGCGGTCAACGCCCACCATCACGACCCGGCTCGCCTCGCTGCCGCCATCCTGCGCGCGGCCGAGCGGGACGCCGCGTCGGGACGGCGGTCCGGCGCGGCCCGGACCGCCTGAGCGCGGACCGCCCGATCTCCGCTCGCCGCCAGCAGACCCTGACGCCCTGCCGATGACGACCGCCGACCGGGACCTCGTCGCGGCGCTCCGCGCCGAGCTCGCGGCGATCGACCCGGGACGCGCCTGTGACCGGGCGGCGGAGCGCCTCGGCCTGGGCCTGGTGGGCCTGGGTGCCGGCGGGGGCGGCGGCGATCCCGTCGTGGCGAGGCTCGCGGTGCGGCTGGAGCGAAAGCCCAGCGGCGAGGCGGGCTCGGCCTCGGAGCCGCCTGATCCCGCATTCCTCGACTTCCCGGCGAGCCCCGAGCATTGCCGGATGGCGTACCTCCGCGGCCGGTTCCTCGCCCGCGGATCGCTGAGCATTGCCGGCGGCCGGACGCACCTCGAGTTCGTGGTCGATCCAATCGAGGCGCCGACCCTCGCCGGCTGGCTCGCCCTCGCCGGTCTGCCCGCCTCGTGGCGGGTCCGGCGCGGTCGCGGGGTCGTGACCTGGAAGAGCGCGGAGGTCGTCGGCCTGTTCCTTCGGCGGATCGGGGCCGGCGGGGCGTTGCTGGAGCTGGAGGCCCGCCAGGTGTCACGGACGCTGCGGGGCGAGCTCAACCGGGTGCTGAACGCCGAATCGGCGAACCTCCAGCGCTCGGTGGCGGCCGCGGGACGGCAGATCGCCGCGATCGAGGCGCTCGCCGGCGACGGCCGGCTCGGCCAGCAGCCGTACGTCGTCCGCCTCGTGGCCGAGGCGCGCCGCGAGACGCCGGAGGCGACCCTGACGGATCTCGCCGAGCGTCTCTCGATCCACCGCAGCGCGGTCCAGCGGGCGCTCGATCGTCTGGAGCGACTGGCCCTCGATGAGGTGCCATCCGGACCGTAGGCGGCTCGCTCGCCCTCTGGCATGATTCGGACATGCGCCGAATCATCGTTGCTGCGAACTGGAAGATGAACACGACGCCGGCCGATGCCGGGTCGCTCGCGCGGACGATCGGGTCGAGGACCCGCGAACCGGGCGTCATCCGCGTCATCTGCCCGCCGTACGTCTGCCTCGCGGCCGTGGGCGACGCCCTGCGGGACGGCGACGTCGCGGCCACGGACGGGCTCGGCGTTGAGGTCGGTGCCCAGAACGTCCACCACGAGCCGGCGGGGGCCTACACGGGCGAGGTCAGTGCCGCGATGCTGGATGGCCTCGCGACGTGGGTCATCGTCGGGCACTCGGAGCGGCGTCGCGACGCCGGCGAGACCGACGAGCTGATCGGCCGCAAGCTGCGGGCCGCCCGCGCCGCGGGACTGCGCACGATCCTGTGCGTCGGCGAGCAGCTGGACGAGCGGGAATCGGGCCGCGCGGAGGCCATCGTGGATGCCCAGCTCCGCGGCTGCCTCGGCGGAGCGGACCTCGGGGCGCTGGGCCTTGACGGAACCGGCGCGGGCGCCGTGCCGTGGCTCACGATCGCGTACGAGCCGGTATGGGCGATCGGGACCGGGCGGACGGCCCGAGGCGCGGACGCCGCGGCGATGGCCGGCGCGATCCGCCGGACCCTGATCGCGCTCGGGATGCCGGGCGGAGGCGAGGACGTCCCGGTCCTCTATGGCGGCAGCGTGACCTCGGCCAGCATCGATGAGTTCCTCGCCGAGCCGTCCATCGACGGCGCGCTGGTCGGCGGCGCGTCGCTGAAGCCGGACGAGATGGCGGGCATCGTCGCCCGGGCGGGGATGACGGCGGCCGCCCGGGCAGGGCTCGACGGAACGCTCGCCGGCGACGCGCCGGCCATGGGCTGATGGGGGCGCGTCCGCGACCCATCGTCCTCGTCGTCCTCGACGGCTTCGGCATCGGCCGCGATCCCGCAGCGGACGCGATCCGGGCCGCGGCGATGCCCGTCTGGCGCGGGCTTCTCCGTGACTGGCCCCACGCGACCCTCCAGGCCTCGGGCGAGGCCGTTGGTCTGCCCGCCGGTCAGATGGGCAATTCCGAGGTCGGCCACCTGAACCTCGGCGCGGGCCGGCCGGTCCTCCAGGACCTGCCCCGGATCGATGCCGCGATCGCCGACGGGACGTTCTACGACAACCCCGCCCTCGTCGAGGCGTGCGACCGGGCGGTGGCCACCACCGGCCGCCTCTCGATCGTCGGCCTCATCGGGCCCGGCGGCGTTCATGCCAACGATCGCCACCTCGTGGCCCTGGTCGAGCTCGCGCGCCGGCGGGGCGTGGGCGCCGTCCGCATCCACGCGCTGCTCGACGGGCGCGACACGCCGCCGCGCTCGGCGCTCGAGTTCGTCGGCGACCTGGAGCTCCGGCTCGCGGCCGCGCATCCCGACGCTCGGCTCGCGAGCGTCGGCGGGCGCTACTACGCGATGGACCGTGACGGCCGCTGGGACCGTGTCGAGCGCGGCTATGACACCATCGTCCACGGGGCAGGGGAGCGGGCGGCGAGCGCGACGGCCGCCATCGATGCCGCCTACGCCCGTGGCGAGAACGACGAGTTCGTGCTGCCGACCACGATCGACGGGGTCGACGGCGGGCTGCGCGACGGCGAGGGCATCGTCCACGTCAACTTCCGGGCCGATCGGGCGCGGCAGCTGACGCACGCCCTGGCGGACCCCGAGTTCGCGGGCTTCGACCGCGCGGGCCCCGGGGGCAAGCCGGCGCCCGCCGCGCTCCACGTCGTGACGATGACCGCGTACGAGGCGGGGTTGCCGGTCACCGTGGCGTTCCCGCCCGAGGAGGCCCGATCCCTGGCCCAGGCGATCGCCGAGTCGGGCATGACCCAGCTCCACGTCGCGGAGACGGAGAAGTACGCCCACGTGACGTACTTCTTCAACGGCGGCCGCGAGGCCGCCTTCCCGGGCGAGGAGCGGCGTCTCGTCCCGAGCCCACGGGTCGCCACCTACGACCTGCAGCCGGCGATGAGCGCGGTCGGGGTGACGGACGTCATCGTCGAGGCGATCGGCGGGGGCCGGTATGACTGGATCGTGGCCAACTTCGCGAACCCGGACATGGTCGGCCACACCGGTGTCTGGGACGCCACGATCCGGGCGCTCGAGGTCATCGACGCGTGCCTCGGGCGGATCGTGGCTGCGATCGAGGCAGTGCCGGGCTCGCTCCTCGCGATCACCGCCGACCACGGCAACGCGGACGAGCTCCGCGATGCGTCCGGCGCCGCGGTGACGGCGCATTCCCTGAACCCCGTCCCGTTCCTGCTCCTGGGCGGATCGGCGCGAGGACGGAGGCTCCGCGACGGCGTGCTCGCGGACGTCGCCCCGACCCTGCTCGAGCTGGCCGGCATGGAGCCGTGGCCCGGCGTGACCGGGCGGTCGCTCCTCGAACCGTAGGCGTCCGGCGCAGCGGACGGGCGCGGCCGGCGTCGCCGGGGCAGCGCGGCCGGCGTCGCCGGGGCAGCGCGGAGGCGCCGTGGCGGGGCGGCGCGGCCGGCCGGAACCGACCCTGTGCTACGATCCGTCGCCGTCATCCCAGGAGGTTGCAGCCGTGAATCCCGTCCTGGCCGCGGGCCAGCTCATCGTCTCCGTCGCGCTCGTGCTCTCGGTCCTGCTGCAGGCGCGAGGAGCCGGCCTGTCGGGGGCCTTCGGCGGCGATTCATCGGTCTACCGCAGCCGCCGGGGGATCGAGCGGCGCCTCTGGCAGTTCACGGTCGCGCTGATCGTGCTGTTCGTGCTCTTCTCGATGGCGTCGTACCTCATCGACAAGACGTCTGCCTGAGCCGTCGTTGCCGTCCATGACGGTGCGGCCATCGCGATGACGATCCGCGATCGAGGCATCCTCGGCGTCCTCTCCCTGCTCCTCCTGGTGCTGACCGGCCTGGTCATCGCCCCGTCGCTGGTGCCCGATGGACCCGGCGGGCCCGGTTCGTCGCCCGCCCCGAGCCTGCCGCCGCCGCGCCCCTACGTCGAGGGCGTCCTCGGTTCGGCGAGCCTCGCGAGCCCGTTCAGCGCCCGGACGCCGGCGGAGCGGGAGATCGTCGCCCTCGTGTTCCGCGGGCTCGTCCGGCTGGGGCCCGGCGACACCCTCGTCGGCGACCTCGCGGAGCGCTGGGAGGTGGATGCGACGGGATCCACCTGGACGTTCTACCTGCGCCGCGGGATGGCCTGGCAGGACGGCCAGCCGATCACGTCCGCCGACGTCATCTTCACGATCGGGGCGTTGAGCGACCCGGAGTACACGGGCCCGGGGGCGTCCTCGTGGCGCGAGGTCACCGCCTCCGCGCCGGACGACGCGACCGTCGTGTTCCGGCTCGCGACCCCACTCGGCGGCTTCCTCCAGGCCGCGACCCAGCCGATCGCGCCGGCCCACCTGCTCGGCGCCGTCCCGCCCGCCGACCTCGCCACTGATGCATTCGGCCGGCAACCGGTCGGTTCGGGGGCGTTCCGCGTGTCGACGATCGATGACGCGCGCGCGCTGCTGCTCCCCGCGGTGCCCGAGGCGGTCGATCCGGGCGCGGGTGGCCCAGGCAGCGGCACGCCGGCGCCGACGGATTCGCTCGCGACGGCCGAGCCCTCGGCACCGGGCGGTGCACCGTTGCCGTACCTCGAGGGAATCGAGCTGCGGTTCTTCCCGGATGCGGCCGGCCTGATGGCCGCCTACAGCTCGGGCGCGGTGGACGGCGCGTCCGGACTTGCCCCGGCCGATGCGGCCGTCCTTGGCCAGACGGCGGGCTCACGCCTCCTCCGCTATCCGACCACCACGCTCCTCGGCGTGACCCTCAACCTGCGGATCAACCACCCGGAGTTCCGCGATGCCGCGGTCCGCAGGGCCCTCCTCGAGGCGATCGACCGGGATGCGATCGTCGCGAACGTGCTGGCCCGCCAGGCGACCCGCGCCGACACGGTGATCCCGCCGACGAGCTGGGCGTTCGATGCGACGTCCAGTCCCGTCGTGGCCTTCGACCCGGCCGCGGCCCGCGCCGCGCTCACGGCGGCGGGCTGGAAGGAGGCCCAGGGCGGCGGCTGGATCCCGAAGGGCGCGACGGCGCCGCTGACGATCGAGCTGCTGTCGCCCGAGGAGACGGCCAATCCCGCGGCGTTCGCGGTGGCCGCCGCGATCGCCGACGCCTGGCGGGCGATCGGCCTGACCGTCACCCAGACGCCGCTCTCCGGCGCCGAGCTCCTCGGCGACCGCCTCGGGAGCGGCGACTTCGGGGCCGCGGTCGTGGGGACGAACATCGGCCTCGACCCGGACCTGTACCCGATCCTCGCGTCCACCCAGACCACGACGAGCGGGTCGAACTTCTCGGGCGTCCAGAACTCGGCGCTCGACGCCCTCCTCGTCGCCGCCCGGGCACCGGGCACGGACGAGGCTCGCAAGGCTGCCTACGTCGCGCTCCAGAGGCAGCTCGCGGCGGGCGTGTACATGCTCCCGATCGCGTTCCGGGACGAGGTCGTCGTGGTCCGCGACACGCTCAGCGGACCCGATCCGAGGCCCATCGGGGGCCCCGGGGACCGGTTTTGGGATGTGCTAACATGGCGCCTCGCCGACGGCCGGTGAGCACTTCTGACCGGCCCGATGGATCCGCGCCGAGGTGGCGGAACGGCAGACGCGCTAGCTTCAGGAGCTAGTGTCCGCAAGGGCGTAAGGGTTCAAATCCCTTCCTCGGTACCAACCACCTCGAAACCCTCGACAGTCCATCGGCGCTCGGCGAGACACCTGTTGCCCAGGTGGCGGAATTGGTATACGCGTACGTTTGAGGGGCGTATGAGGCAACTCATCCGGGTTCAAGTCCCGGCCTGGGCACCACTCCCCGTCGCTCATGCGGGCCCATCGCCGCGTTGTCGCGTACGCTCCTCGCTCACGGGCGTTTGAGCCCGCTCGACCCGGTGCTCCGCTCCGCCTTGCGCTGAGCCCCCTGAGCGCCTGCCGATCCATCAGGACTCCTTGCGTTGTCGCCTGCGTGCGCTCGCTGCCGGCCGTGCTCGGCCCGGCGCGCGCGTCGCCGGCCATCTCCCGTGCACCGCCGCGCTCGTTGGCGCCGCGTGTCGCCCCAGGACGACAACCGGACGTCCGCACGGGCCCACCAGCCGATCCGTGCCCGCAATTGCCCGTCGAGAAGCCTCCGGGGACGTCGAGCTGCCGTTCCTGGACGACACATTGGCCTCTGACCGGAGATTCGGCGCTGGGTTGTCGCCATGGCACGACATCCGGCGGTGGCACGCGACCAAGGCGTCGCAGGCCCCTCCGCCGTGGGAGCCGCGCGCCGGCTGCCGTTCTAGACTGGCCCGGGCGGTTAGCTCAGTTGGTCAGAGCGCCTCGCTTACACCGAGGAAGTCACTGGTTCGAGTCCAGTACCGCCCACCACGCACCTGGCCCGTCCTGGGCGGCCGTCGCGGGGCGGGTGAGCCGGAACGGGCACGCCGGCGCCCCGGAGGGCCCTGCTAGACTGAGGCGCACGCGTCGAGGTCACCGGGCCAACCGCCCGAACCGTCGAGGTGCCTCAGGGGAGACGCCAACACATGCAATGGGTCGTCATCATCGCGGTGCTGGTCGTCCTGGCACTGTTTGTCATCGGGATCTACAACGGTCTCATTGGCAAGCGCAACCGGGTCGACGAGGCACTCGCCCAGATCGAGGTGCAGCTCAAGCGCCGCCACGATCTGATCCCGAACCTCGTGGAAGCTGTCAAGGGCTACATGGGCTTCGAGCAGAAGGTCCTGACCGAGGTCACGCAGGCCCGAGCCAACGCCGTTGCCGCCGGCGCCCAGGGCGTTGCGGCCCAGGCCCAGGCCGAGAACATGCTGACGTCCACGCTTCGCTCGCTGTTCTCCGTGGTCGAGAACTACCCGGAGCTCAAGGCGAACCAGAACGTTCTGAATCTCCAGGAGCAGCTGACCACGACGGAGAACCAGATCTCGTTCAGCCGCCAGAACTACAACGCGACGGTCCTCGACTACAACAATGGCATCCAGACGTTCCCGAACGTCCTCCTTGCGGGCATGTTCGGCTTCCTGAAGCGCGACTTCTTCGATGCGGAACCGGAAGCCGCCGAAGTCCCGAAGGTGGACCTCAGCCTGAGCTGATCGCCGCAGCCGGCCACCCGGTCGGCGCACGGTCCCAGGGGCACCCATGGCTGCATCGACGTTCTATGCCCAGCAGTCCGCCAATCGCCGGAACTCCGTGCTCCTCGCGCTGGTGGTGGTGGTCCTGCTGGGCGGCCTCGGCTTTGCGATCGGCTACGCGCTGACCGGCGATGCCGCCGGCGCGGCCGGCACGACGATCTTCGCGGTCGTCATCGGCTTCCTCGCCTCGGTCGGCAGCTATTTCGGGGGCGACAAGCTGGTGCTTGCCGCGTCCGGCGCGAAGGAGGTCGACGAGACCGCCGCGCCCCAGCTCATGAACGTCGTCCGGGAGATGACGATCGCGGCGAACGTGCCGATGCCGCGCGTCTACGTCATCGACGACACCGCCCCGAACGCGTTCGCGACGGGCCGCGACCCGAAGCACGCCTCGATCGCGATCACGACGGGCCTGCTCCAGAAGCTGGACCGCGAGGAGCTCCAGGGCGTCATCGGCCACGAGCTGTCGCACGTCCGGAACCTCGACATCCGGTTCTCGCTGCTCGTCGGGGTGATGGTCGGCTCGATCGCCCTCCTCTCCGACTTCTTCCTCCGCTTCACCTTCTGGGGCGGTGGCCGGCGGTCGTCCCGCGACCGTGACGGGGGCGGCGGAGGACTCCAGGCGATCATGATGGTCCTCGCCATCGTCCTCGCGGTGCTCGCCCCGATCGCGGCGCGCCTCGTCCAGCTCGCGGTCAGCCGCCAGCGCGAGTACCTCGCCGACGCCTCGTCCGTGGAGCTCACGCGCAACCCGGCCGGCCTCGAGCGGGCGCTCGCCAAGATCGCGACCGACAAGGAGGTCCTCGAGGTCGCCAACCGGGCGACCCAGCACCTCTACTTCACCAACCCGATCAAGAAGTTCGAGGACCGCTCGAGCTCGATGTTCGCGACCCATCCCGCCATCGTCGACCGCATCAACCGGCTGCGCGAGTTGACTGGCGAACGGCCGCTGGACCCCGGCGACACCGCCGCGCTCGCGGACCTGACCTAGTTCCGGGGCCGATTTGAGGGGCCGAGGCGGCCCGTGCTATCCTCCGCCACGCCGTCGGGCCGATGGGTCCAGGTGGCCCACCGGGCCGAGATAGCTCAGTTGGTAGAGCACGCGACTGAAAATCGCGGTGTCGCCAGTTCGATCCTGGCTCTCGGCACCATCGCCGGTGTTCGCAGCTCCTCCGAGCGGAAGTGGCTCAGTTGGTAGAGCATCACCTTGCCAAGGTGAGGGTCGCGGGTTCGAGTCCCGTCTTCCGCTCCATTTCTTTGCCCTGCGCACGCGCGCGAACCCTCGCCAGGCGAACCGGCTGCCCCTTCGTCTAGTGGTAGGACAGCGGACTTTGAATCCGTTAGGCGAGGTTCGAATCCTCGAGGGGCAACCACCTCGACCGGCCCGTGACCGCCGCCGTGTCGTCCCCGCGGGACGCCCACCGACCGGCCGATTCCGGCCTGCTGTGGCACAATCCGCCGGGCTGTCCACCCGTGGCGACGTGGTGAAGTGGCTTAACACGGAGGTCTGCAAAACCTCTATTCAGCGGTTCGAATCCGCTCGTCGCCTCCATCGCCTCGACACTCGACCCGCCGGCGACCGGCGGGTCCCATGATTCCGGGGCGCCGCGGCGCCCGACGGCGATCGGCGGTAGCCTCGATCCATGAATTCATCCCGCCTCCCGGCACCCTTCGAACCCATCGACGTCCGCATCACCGCCGCGCTGGCCCGGGCCGGCGTGCCCGTGCTCCGCATCGGCCTCGGCGTCGTCTTCCTCTGGTTCGGCGCCCTGAAGTTCTTTCCGGGTGCCAGCCCGGCCGAAATGCTCGCGGCCCGGACGATCGAGCAGCTGAGTGGCGGCTCGATCGGGCCGTCCGTGTCGATGCCCGGCCTCGCGACGTGGGAGAGCCTCATCGGGCTCGGGCTCCTCACCGGGCGGCTCATGCGGGCCACCCTGCTGCTCCTCGTCGTCCAGATGCTCGGAACGATGACGCCGCTGGTCCTCTTCCCGGCCGAGACCTTCACGACATTCCCGTTCGCGCCGACCCTCGAGGGCCAGTACATCATCAAGAACGTCGTCCTGATCGGGGCCGCGATGGTCGTCGGCGCGACGGTCCGGGGTGGGGGACTGGTCGCCGATCCCGCGGCCGCGCAGCTGGGCACGACCCGCGACCGAGCCGCGACGTCGGACCCGGCGGCCGCCCCGCCGGCCTGACCATCGGCTACGCTGCCCGGGCCGGAGTGGCGGAACGGCAGACGCAGCCGACTTAAAATCGGCCGCCCGAAAGGGCGTGAGGGTTCGACTCCCTCCTCCGGTACAAGGTCCGGCCCAGGCCGCGAGGCCCCCCGACCGCGGGATGTCGCTCACCGCGGGATGTCGCTCACCGCGGGATGTCGCTCACCGCGGGATGTCGCTCGGTTCGTGCCCGTGCCTGCCGGCCACGATTTCGGGCTCCAAGCGCCTCGATTGCGGCGAAACGGGGTGGCGACCAGCCCTGTCCGGGCGGATCGGTGGCTGCGAGGCACAGATGCCGCGCGTCGGCCGAGCGTCAGGCGCCTTCGGACGGAGGAATGTGCGTCACACGCACGGGCCGCACCGCCCCCGCCGGCCCGGGATCGGGTCCCACCGCAATGGGCGCACCCGCCGGGTCGCTCTCAGCGCGGCCCGCGCGGCGGCTCGAACCGACCTCGACCCGGGTTCGTGAGCCAGATGAGGATCGCGAGGACCGCGACTCCGACGAGCCACGGCACGAGCAGGACAACGCCGGTGACCAGGCCGAAGAACCCGATCGCGCCGTCCGTGTAGAGCGGCGCGCAGGAGACGAGGAGGAAGCCCGCGATCCAGGGGGCGAGCAGGATCCGGGGGGCGGTGTTCAGCATCGCGGCTCCCGGCGCGGCTCGCCCGGCGCGGCTCGCCCGGCGGGGCTCGAACGGCGGGTCTCGAACGGCGGGGCTCGAACGGCGGGGTCGGCGGCCGCTCAGCCGCGACCGAAGAGGCCGCCGAGCCCCTTCGGCTTCTTCGGCGCCCCGGCGTCCGCGACGACGACCCCGGCGAGGGCCAGCGCCAGTCGGGACAGGTGCTCCGCTGCCGGCGTGCGCGGCGCTCCGATGACGACCGGGACACCCTCGTTGACGCTCTTCAGGAAGGCGAAGGCGTCGTACGGGATCGTCGACGCAACCTTGGTGCCGAGGGCTTCCTCGATGTCGCGGATCCGCAGGATCTCGCGGGCGAAGATCTGGTTGAGGACGAAGGACGTCTCGGCGACCTGGTCCGCGTCCGCCTGGAGGAGCTCGCGGAGCGCGTGGACCGCCTTGAGGGCCGGGAACTCGGGCGTCACGACGATGACGAGGTCGGTCGCCTTCGTGATGGCCGTCTCCGACCGACCGTCGAGCACGGACCCCGCATCCACGACGACGTACCGATACGTCTTGCTGAGGGTGTCGAGGATCTGCTGGACGTTCGCTCCGGTGACGCCGCTGGCGGCGTCGGGGGCGTGGGGCGCCGCCAGCACGGCCAGGCCGGACGCGTGCCGGTCCGTGTACGTCTGGAGGACGTTCCCGTCGCGCAACGCCACCTCGTCCCTGGCCAGCTCGGCGACCGAGAGGCGGGGCGGGATGTTCAGGTGCGTGGATACCTGGCCGAACTGGAGGTCGAGGTCGACGATCGCGACGCGGTCCGGATCGCGGTTGGCGAGCGCGACGGCGATGTTGACGGCCACCGTGGTCGTGCCGACGCCGCCCTTGGGCGAGTAGACGACGATCGTCCGGTGCTCGGTCAGGTTGCGATCGGTGATGACCGGCGAGGAGCCCCGGCCGCCCGACATGTCGTGCGATCGCTGGTACCGGAGGGCCAGCGCCTCCACCCGGGCGTCGAGCTCCCGGGCATCGAACGGGCGGGGCATGACATCATCGGCGCCGGCCTCGAGGAGGCCGATCCGGTCCTCCACGTCGTCCGAGCGGTTCAGGGCGAGGATGGGGATGTCACCGAGCGCGGACTCGCGGACCTCCCGGCAGGCCGCCATGGCGCGGCTCGCGTCGCCCTCGAGATCGAGGACGACGACCTCGAAGGCGGCGGCGTCGACGACGTCCGCGACCGCCTCGATGTGGGTCACGGCATGGCCGGGGGTCTCGAGGGCGACGCCCACGGTATCGGTGCCGGTGTCGGAGATGAGCAGGATGCGGCTGCTGGCCACGTGATCCCCGGTACGGTCGGATGGGCTCGAAGACGCCGGCGCTAATCGCCGGCGGGTCCAGAGGATACATCGCCGTTCGCGTGCTAGACTCCCGGTCGACCTTTCGGCTCCGCGTCAACGACGTTTCAGCGGGGCATTCCCACAGGAAGGAGCAGACGGCCATGCGCCGCTATGAACTCATGCTCGTGCTCCGGCCGGACGCGCCGGACGAGCGAATTGCCGCGATCGTCGATCGCGCGACCCGCCAGATCTCGACCGACGGCGGCCAGATCGTCAAGGTCGCCCCGTGGGGCCGCCGGCGGCTCGCGTATCCCATCGAGCGATACCGCGAGGGCTCGTACCACATCATCGTCTTCGAGGCGCCGGCGAACACCATCATCGAGATCGAGCGCAGCCTGCTCATCACGGAGGAGGTGCTCCGGCATCTCGTCATCCGCCAGGAGCGCCCGTCGAAGGCCCGCGGCGAGGACGGCCTCGACGGCGCCGACGATGGGGACCTGCCGTCTGCCGAGGACGAGCCGGACGATGACGACGGCACCGAGCGAATCGACGAGTCCGAGAGCGAGGCGGCCCCGGCCGCCATCGACTGAGGGAGGCGAGCTGTGGCGTTCTGCAAGATCCAGATCGTCGGCAATCTCGGGCGCGATCCCGAGCTCCGCTACACCCCGAACGGCCGCCCGGTGACGGAGTTCAGCGTCGCGGTCAACCAGTCCACCAAGAACCAGCAGACCAACGAGTGGGTCGAGGCCACGGACTGGTTCCGGGTCAGCGTCTGGGGCGATCGCGCCGAGCGCTCCGCCGAGCAGCTCCGCAAGGGCAGCCGCGTCCTCGTGGACGGGCGCTTCCGGACCCGCGAGTACGAGACCAAGGACGGCCGGAAGGGCCTGTCCCTCGAGATCACGGCGGAGGCCGTCGTGCCGCTCGATCGCCGCGAGCAGGACGGGACGTTCGCGGGTGCGCCGGCCGGCGCACCGGGCGCGGCCACCGGAGCCCCGGCCGGGGCTGGCCAGCCCCGTGCCGGCTTCGACGACACCGAGATCGACGAGCTGCCGTTCTGACCCCGACTGCCCGATCCACTGACCTTCTGACCCTCTGACCTGCCGGCGCCCCGCGGCGCCCGAGGAGACCATCGATGCCCGCAGCACCCCGATCGCGCAAGCGAGACGACTTCTACCGCGACCGACGCCGCCGAAAGGTGTGCTCGTTCTGCGCCGACAAGACCGTCCAGATCGACTACAAGGAGGTCAACCGCCTCCGCCGCTACCTGTCGGAGCGGGCCAAGATCGAGCCCCGCCGCAAGACGGGCACCTGCGCCGGCCACCAGCGCGAGCTGTCCGTGGCCCTGAAGCGGGCCCGGCACGTCGCCCTCCTCCCGTACGCCCCGCAGCACCTCCGACCCTGATGGCCGCCTGCCGTCCACTGGACCGCTGAGCCGCCCGGATCGCGAGAGGACGCCGTGGAGATCAGCCTCTTCCTGATCGCGGGCGGAATCGGCGTGGGCATCTTCGGCTCCCTGCTGGGGCTGGGCGGCGGGATCCTCATCGTCCCGTTCCTGACGTTGATCTTCAACCTGCCGCTCCGGGACGCGATCGGCGTCTCGCTCGTCTGCGTGATCATGACGAGCGGTGCCGCGGCGGGCGTCTTCCTCGAGCGCCGCGTGGCGAACCTGCGCCTCGGGATGGTGCTGGAGCTCTTCACGGCGATCGGGGCGCTCATCGGCGGGCTCGTGGCCTTCCTCCTGGACCAGCGGGTCCTGGCCGGCCTCTTCGCCGTCCTCATGGCCTACGTGGCGATCACGATGTTCCGGGCGGCGGGCCGCACGACGCCCGTCGCGGGCGAGTCGACCGCCGAGCTCGCCGCGTCGGACAGCGGCCTGGCCGCGGCGCCCGGTGACGTGGCCGAGCCGCCAGCCACAGCCCCGGTCGCGGTTCAGCGGACGTTCTTCCAGGGACTGGCGGGGGCCGACTACGAGATCCATCGTCCGCTTGCAGGCGCTGTCGGGAGCGTCGGGGCGGGGCTGGTGTCCGCCCTGCTGGGCGTTGGCGGCGGGATCGTGAAGGTGCCGGTCATGCACCTCGCCATGGGCGTCCCGCTCCGGGTCGCGACCGCGACGAGCAACCTCATGATCGGGATCACCGCGTCGACGAGCGCGATCATCTACCTCATCAGGGGCGGCATCGACCCGTTCGTGGCCGGACCCACGGCCGTCGGGGTGTTCGTCGGCGCGTCGATCGGGTCGCGGATCGGCCACCGGATCGACCTTCGGGTCCTGCGGTTCCTCTTCGTCGCGATCCTGGCCTACACCGCCTTCCAGATGGCCCGTCGCGCCCTGGGGATCGGCTGATGGCCGGCCCGGCGGCCCCGCCGCCCGTCGCGGCTCACGCCGCGGGAAGGCCGCCGTCACTCGAGTCGACGATCGGGCGCGTCCTCACGGTGGGCACGCTCGGTTCGGTTGGGCTGATCGCCGTCGGGGTCGCCCTCATGACGATCGGCGGGATCTCGCCACTTGCCGCCGCGCCCGCCTTCGAGCCCGGTCGGATCCTCACCGACGTCGTGACGCTCCAGCCGGGCGGCTGGCTGTGGCTCGGGCTCGTCATGGTCCTCGCCACCCCCGCGGCACGCGTGGCGGCCTCGCTCGTCGGGTACTGGCGGGCCGGCGAGCGGACGATGGCCGCGGTTTCGGCGATGATCCTCGGTGTGATCGTCCTCGGCGTCCTCACCGGTCTCGCGGCAGGCTGACCCGTGGAACTCATCGTCCTGCTTGTCTCGTTCGTCATCATCCTGATCGGGGCCGAGCTCTTCACGAACGGCATCGAGTGGTTCGGCCGGAAGCTCGAGCTCGCCGAGGGAGCGGTTGGATCCGTGCTCGCGGCCGTCGGCACCGCGCTTCCCGAGACGATGATCCCGATCGTCGCCATCGCGTTCTCGCAGGGCGGTTCGCGCGACGAGGTCGGCGTCGGGGCGATCCTCGGCGCCCCGTTCATGCTGGCAACCCTGGCGATGTTCGTCACCGGTGTCGCCGTCCTGATCCAGGCCCGCCAACGGCCCGCCGGCGACGTGATGCCGGTCGATACCGACGTCCTTCGCACGGACATGGGCGCGTTCGGGATCGCCTACGCGATCGCGATCGCGGCCGCGTTCCTGCCTTCCGAACCGACCTGGCCGAAGCTCGTGGCGGCCGCGGCCCTCATCGTGCTCTACGCGCTCTACGTCAAGCGCCACTTCGAGGCCGACCCCGACGTCGACGCCGAGGATCTCGCCCCGCTGCGGTTCCGGAAGCTCGACCCGGCCCACCGGCGCGAGCCCGGGACGCCACGCCTGCGCGTCGTCAACCTGCAGGTCCTCGCGGCGCTCGGGCTGATCATCGTCGGTGCCGTGGCGTTCGTGGACTCCGTGGAGCGCGTCGCCACGATCCTCGGGGTGGACGAGGTCCTGCTCGCGCTCGTCGTCGCGCCGATCGCAACCGAGCTGCCCGAGAAGTTCAACTCGATCATCTGGGTCCGGCAGGGCAAGGACACGCTCGCGATGGGCAACATCACCGGGGCGATGGTCTTCCAGGCCAGCATCCCGACCGTCGTCGCGCTCGTCCTCGCGCCCGCGGCCTGGGTCGCCGGCCCGGGCACGTACATCGCCTTCGCGTCGGCGGGGATGGCGTTCCTGTCCAGCGCCTTCATCTTCATCCCGATGGCGCGGAGCGGGAAGCTCCACGGCAAGGGCCTGCTGATCGGCGGCCTGTTCTACATCGTCTATCTCGCCGTGGTCGTCATCGCGATCCTCCGTCCCGCCTGAGTGCCGGGCCCGCCCGAGTGCCCGGTCCGCCCGGCCCTCCACTCTGGGGGGAGGCGGAAGGGTGGCGTTATACTCGAATCCAGTCTTCGACCGAGTCTCGCGGCCCGCGGCCGCGATCAGCAGGAGCCGCGTCGCATGCTCACCGAGAAGGCACCCGGCCAGGCCACTCCGCCCGCGGCGCCCGCCCTCGACGACCTCATCTGCTACTTCGAGGGCCAATACGTCCCGATGCGGGACGCCAAGGTCAGCATCATGACCCACGCGTTCATGTACGGGACGGCCGTCTTCGAGGGGATCCGGGCCTACTGGAACGAGGAGAAGGGCGAGCTGTACGGGCTCTTCCTCCGGGAGCACATGGATCGCATCCGCCGCAATGCCGGGATGCTCCTCATGGAGGGGCTGCCGACCGTCGATGAGCTGGTCGACATCGTCGTCCAGACCGCCTCCCGGAACGGCCTCCGCGAGGACCTCTACATCCGGCCCTCGTTCTACAAGTCCAGCCGCGCCGTCGGCGTCCGGCTCCACCACCTGGACCACGAGCTCGTGGTCTTCGCCGTGCCGTTCGGCAACTACCTCGACACGGACAAGGGCGTCCGGCTCATGACGTCGTCGTGGCGGCGCAACGCGGACGAGGCCCTGCCGGCCCGGGGCAAGATCGTCGGCGGCTACGTCAACATGGCCTTCCAGAAGTCCGAGGCGGAGCTGAACGGCTTCGACGAGGCGCTCGTCCTCACCCCGGACGGCCACGCCTCCGAGGCCTCGGCCGCGAACATGTTCGTCGTCCGCGACGGCATCCTCCTGACCCCGCCGGTCAACGACGACATCCTCGAGGGCGTCACTCGCCGGGCAATCTTCGAGCTCGCCGCCCGCGACGGCGTGACGATCGAGGTCCGGTCCATCGACCGCTCCGAGATCTACATCGCGGACGAGATGTTCCTGTGCGGCACCGGCGTCCAGCTCTCGCCGGTCGTCGAGCTCGATCACCGCAGGGTCGGCGACGGCGAGATCGGCCCGATCACGCGACGGATCCGGGCGGCGTACTTCGACGCCGTTCGTGGCCGGATGCCCGAGCTTGCGCACTGGGTGACCCCGATTCCCATCGGTGGCTGACGCCGCCCCGGCGGCCTCGCTCGAGGCAGCGAACGAGACCCTTGACTCTTCGACCGCCCGGCCGGCATTGCCGGTGGAGGTCGCCCCGGACCGGGCCCGCGCCCTGCAGCGCCTCCTGGAGATCGTTCCGGGAGCGGTGACGTGGGGCCTGATCGTCCTGTCGATCGGGCTGTCGTTCGGCGTTCCGGAGATCGTCGCCTGGTTCGTCCTGACGTTCGACGTCTACTGGCTCTACAAGGCGGTCATGTTGACCGGCAGCGTGGCCGCCGCCTTCACGATGATCCGGCGAACCGTCGACACGGACTGGCGGTCCCGTGTCTTCGCGCTGCGGGACGTCCCCGGCCGGATCGCGACGATCGAGGCCCGCCTGGCGGCGATCCGGACCCGCATCGGCGAGCTGGATGCCGCCGGCGACCGGCTGGCGGCCCGGGGCGGGCGGCGCGAGCTCACCCGGCTCCGGGACGAGCGCAAGGACCTGCTGCGCCTCCTGGCCCGGCGGGGTGACACCATCCCCGACCCGGATCGCCTCTGGCACGTGGCGCTCGTCCCGACCTACACGGAGCCGTACGAGAAGCTCCACGAGACGATCCGGGCCCTCGCCGAGGCGGACTGGCCGACGGAGCGGCGGATGGTCGCGATCATCACCCGGGAGACGGACCTGGCCGGGCGCGAGAACGTCGCCCGGCTGCGCGAAGTCTTCGGCGACCGGTTCCTGCACTTCTTCCACATCCTCGACCCGCTGGAGCCGGGAATCGTGGTCGGCAAGAGCAGCGCGATGGCCTACGGGGGCCGCTGGCTGTACCGCGAGCTGGCGGGCCGCGGCTTCGATCCGCGGGAGGTCGTCGTCACCGACCTCGATTCGGACTACCGAGTCCACGCCCGCTACTTCGGATACCTCAGCTGGGTGTTCCTGACCGACCCGGATCGGTTCCGCCGCCTGTACCAGCCGGTGCCGATGTTCCACAACAACCTCTGGGATACGGCCCTGCCGGTTCGCCTCGTGGCGATCGGTGCGACGCACGTCCAGATGTGGCGCTCGCTCACGCCGGAGAAGCTGGTCAGCTTCTCGTCCTACTCGGTCAGCCTGCAGACCGTCCACGAGGTGGACTACTGGGCGACCGATGCGATTCCGGAGGACAGCCGCTTCTACTGGAAGTCGTTCTTCCGGTACAGCGGCGAGTTCCGGGCGATCCCGCTGTTCATGCCGATCTACGGCGACGCGGTCCGGGCGAAGTCGTATCCCCGCAGCCTCGTCCAGCAGTACACCCAGATCCGGCGCTGGGCCTGGGGCGTCACGGACATCCCGTACTACATCCGGAACGCCTTCGCCCACTCCGAGATCCCGCGGCTCCAGCGCGTCCGGCGGCTCGTGGACCTCTGGCTGGACCACCTGAACTGGGCGATCGCGCCGTTCGTGATCATCTTCGGATCCAACCTGCCGCTCATCCTCAACCCGGCCTTCGCCCGGACGACGCTCGGCCAGAACCTGCCGCTCTACGCCTCCTGGCTGCTGACCGGCGCCTTCGCCTGCCTGGTCGTCCTGATGTACGTCGAGGAGCGGATCGCCCCGCCGCGGCCGGCCGAGTGGGGGCTCCTTCGGAACGTCGCGACGCGCATTCAGTGGCTGCTGCTGCCGATCGTCGGACTCGTCTTCTCGAACCTGCCGGCCCTCGACGCGCAGACCCGGCTGATGGCCGGCAAGTACCTCGAGTACCGGGTCACCGAGAAGTCGTAAGGCCGGGCTACGGGATCGGCGGCGGCGTCAGCGACGGCGTGCCGGTCCCCGTGATCACGACCACATTCGCGGTCGCCGAGGCATTGTCGACGAGCTCCGCCGTGACTCCGAAGAGACCCTCGAGCGTGGTGACGGTAAGAGGCATCGTCGTCTCGGCCCCGTTGTAGACGCGGATCGTCGTGGTGGCAAGCCCGGTCACGTCGGGCTTCTGACCGGGTGCCGAGGCCGCGATCCCGAGGTACTCCAGGTAGTCCGCGATCCGGCTCGCCTGCCCGGCCGCGCCCGAGCCGTTGAGGACGTAGACGGATGCACCCTCCGCCGCCAGCTGCTCGCGGCGCGCCGCGATCGCCGGGTCCGTGTTGAAGGCGCCACCAACGGCGGTCCGGATCCGGGCCAGCTTCGGCTGGATGATGTAGCCACGCTGTGGATCGTTGAGGGTTTCCACCTGGTAGAAGGGCGGGGTGAAGATGAACGACCGGATGTCGGGCGTGTTCACCTGGGCCGCGAGGCCGAGAAGCTGGGGCAGGAGCTCGCGGGGGATGTCCGTCCGGACCGAGGTTCCGAGCGCGGCGGCGAGGGCGTCGATCCTGGGCAGGATGCTGGCGATGTCGGTCTGCTGGCGGAGGGAGGTCAGGACCCGCTGCTGGCGGGCGCCACGGTCGAAGTCCGTCGAGCCGTGGCGGGAGCGGGCGTAGACGAGGGCCTCGGCCCCGGTCATGTGCTGCATGCCCGACGGGATGTAGACCCGCTGGAGCGCCCCGCCGTCGGCCGGATAGCGGTCGTCCACGACGGGCACCTGGACGTTGATCGTCACGCCGCCGAGGGCGTCGACGATCTGTCGGAAGCCGTCGAAGTTGACCTCGACGAAGTACTTGATCTCGACCTGGTACAGCTCGCCGAGGATCGCCTTGAGCCCGTTGTAGCCGCGCGTCTGGTCCGTGCCCGGGAAGAGGTCGGGCCGGTTGCGGACGGCGACGAACCAGGAGTTGATCTTGCCGCCGTACTGGGCCCCGAAGAGCTTCCGGGCCGGCCCGTCGGGAATCGGCACGTCGACCGTGTCGCGGGGCAGCTGGAACATCGCGACCTGGTTCGTGGCGGGGTCGATGCTCAGCACGATGAGCGTGTCCGTGTTGTGGCCGCCGCCCTGCTCGTCGGCCCCGATCAGCAGGATGTTCAGGCGATCCCTGCCGTTCCAGGGCGGGATCGTCGAGGCCGGCAGGGCCGACCCCACCGCGCTCGGCTCGACGGTCGCGGTCGCCTGGTCGGTCGGCTCGCCCGAGCCGTCCGGCGTCGGCGTCGGCGTTGCAGCGCAGTCCGTCGCGCCGAGGTCGAAGATGCAGCGCGTCGTGCTCGAGAGCAGCAGGTCGTAGCGCGCGACCGCGACGTGGACCAGGCTCATGACACCGAGCACCGCGACCAGTCCGGCGATCGCGAGCGGCGCCGTGGCGGCGACGTGGCCGCGGGGGCGGCCCGCCGGCGCGCCCCCGGACTCGATCCAGCGGGCGATCCGCCAGGCGTCGACGATCGCGGTCGCCCGATAGGCGAGGGCGATGAGGTTCACGACGAAGACGGCCGTGATGAACCAGGTCTGGATCGCCAGCCCCGCGAGCTCGAAGATGTCGAGGCGGACGCCGATGCCCGCGACCAGGGCGCCGACGAGGATCGGCGGGGCAGCAAACCCGAGCGCGCGGCGATGGGCGCCGAGGTAGGCGTGCCCGAGGCCGGGGAAGAGGAGGGAGAGGAACGCCGCGACGAACGGCGATCGTCGGCGCGGTCGCAACTCGTGCGCGGGCTGCATCGCGGGTAGGATACTCGGACCCGTCGCCGGTCGAGTCCGGCCCGTCGGTCGTCGCGCCCGCCCGGCGCCATCCCAACCACGAGCACCGAGGCCAGATGTTCCGACCCGTTCCCACGCGTCCGGATCTCGTCGCGATGGAGCACGAGACCCTCGCCTTCTGGCGGGAGCGCGGAACGTTCGCCCGGCTGCGTGCCCAGAACGCCGGCGGTCCGCACTGGTCCTTCCTCGACGGCCCGATCACGGCCAACAACCCGATGGGCGTCCACCATGCCTGGGGCCGCTCCTACAAGGACGTCTTCCAGCGCTTCCAGGCGATGCTCGGCAAGGCCGAGCGCTGGCAGAATGGCTTCGACTGCCAGGGCCTCTGGGTCGAGGTCAACGTGGAGCGGGACCTCGGCTTCACCTCGAAGCGCGACATCGAGGCGTACGGGATCGCCGAGTTCGTCAGTCTCTGCAAGCAGCGGGTCCTGACGTACGCCGCGCGCCAGACCGAGCAGTCGGAGCGGCTCGGCTACTGGATGGACTGGAACGACCCCGACGAGCTGCGTCGCCTGCGTGACCTCCTCGCCGCGGATCCCGGACAGGTCACGACGATCGAGGGACCGGACGGCCCCGTGACCGACACGGTCGAGATGCTCGTCGGCCGGTTGGGCATGCCCGACGTCGGGGGCAGCTACTTCACGTTCAGCAACGAGAACAACGACCTGATCTGGGGCTTCCTCGCGGAATGCCACCGACGGGGCTGGATCTACAAGGGCCACGACACGATGCCGTGGTGCGCCCGCTGCGGGACCGGCATCAGCCAGCACGAGATGACCGAGGGCTACCAGGATCGCGACGACCCGGGCCTGACCGTGCGCCTCCCGCTTCTCGACCAGCCCGGCGAGGCGCTGCTCGTCTGGACGACCACGCCCTGGACGTTGACCTCCAACGTCGCCGCGGCGGTCGGCCCCGACCTGCCGTACGTCCGGGTCCGCCAGGGCGACGACGTCGTCTGGCTCGCGAAGAGCCGCCTCCGGGCGGTGCTCGAGGGTCCCCTCGAGGTCCTCGAGGAGCGGCCCGGCCGGGACCTCGTGGGCTGGCGCTATGCCGGTCCCTTCGACGACCTGCCCGCGGTCGAAACGGCCTTCGCCGAGGGCACCCGGGACGAGCCGGGCACGCCCTACGTCCACCGGGTCGTGGCCTGGACGGAGGTCGGAGAGGAGGAGGGGACCGGGATCGTCCACATCGCCCCGGGCTGCGGCGCGGAGGACTTCGCGCTCGGCAAGGAGCTTGGGCTGCCGATCATCGCCCCGCTCGACGAGTCGGGAATCTTCCTGCCGGGGTTCGGCGCGCTCAGCGGGCGCGACGTCCGTGACGTCACCGACCCTGTCGTCGACCACCTCCGGCGCGAGGGCCGCTTCCAGCGGCTCGAGACCTACCGCCACCGCTACCCGCACTGCTGGCGGTGCGGGACGGCGCTCGTATTCCGCCTCGTCGACGAGTGGTACATCAGCATGGGCGAGGTCTATGACCAGCCGCGGGAGACGCTCACCGCGGAGCAGGTCGATCGCAGCCTGCGCTACCAGATCATGGAGGTCGTCGACCGGATCCGCTGGATCCCGGCCTTCGGGCACGACCGGGAGCTCGACTGGCTCCTGAACATGCACGACTGGATGATCTCGAAGAAGCGCTACTGGGGCCTCGCCCTGCCGATCTGGACCTGCGCGGATTGCGGAACGTTCGACGTCATCGGCGGCCGCGAGGAGCTCCGGGAGCGGGCGATCGACGGCTGGGACCGATTCGAGGGGCACACCCCGCACCGCCCGTACGTGGACGAGGTCGCGATCGCGTGCCCTCGCTGCGGCGGCGTCGCGCGGCGGATCCCGGACGTGGGCAATCCCTGGCTGGACGCGGGGATCGTCCCGTTCTCGACGCTCCACTACCGCGAGGACCCCGAGTTCTGGGCCTCGTGGTTCCCGGCCGACTTCATCACCGAGAGTTTCCCCGGCCAGTTCCGGAACTGGTTCTACGCAATGCTCGCGATGTCGACGGTCCTCCGCCGCGAGGAGCCGTTCAGGACGATCTTCGGCTACGCGACGCTCTTCGGCGAGGACGGCCGGCCGATGCACAAGAGCTGGGGCAACGCCATCGAGTTCGACGAGGCCGCCGAGCGGATGGGCGTCGACGTCATGCGCTGGCTGTTCCTCGGGGCGCGGCCGGACGACAACATCAACTTCGGCTGGCACGCCGCCGACGAGGCCCGCCGCCGGCTCCTCGTCCTGTGGAACGTCTACGCGTTCTTCATCACGTATGCCCGGCTCGCGGGCTGGACGCCCGGGATCGCGGATCCGGTGCCCGCGGCCCGCTCGGCGATTGACCGCTGGATCCTGTCCCGCACCGCCGCGCTCGCGGCCGGCGTCGAGGACCGGCTCGCCGACTACGACGCGATGGGCGCCACGCGGCTCATCGACGCCTATATCGAGGACCTCTCGACCTGGTACCTCCGCCTCTCGCGGCGACGGTTCTCGCGGGCCGTGGGCGCCGAGCGCGCCGCGGCGTTCGCGACGCTCCACGAAGCGCTCGCCGCGCTGGCCCGGATCGTCGCCCCGATCCTGCCGTTCCTCGCCGAGGAGCTCCACGGCAACCTCGTCGCGGGCCTGGACCCGGCAGCTCCCGATTCGGTCCACCTGACGCGCGTTCCGACGGCGGAGCTGGCGCCGCTCCGCGACGTGGGCCTCGAGGCCGCGATGGCCACCGCCCGCCGCGCCGTGGACCTCGCCCGGACGCTCCGCGGCGCCGCCAGCCTGAAGGTCCGCCAGCCGCTGGCCCGCCTCTGGCTCGCGATCCCGGGTCGCGACGGCGCCACGCTCCAGGACCTTCTGCCGCTCATCGCGGACGAGGTCAACGTCAAGGATGTCGAGCTCATCGGCGACGAATCGGGGCTCGTGGAGCGACGGGTGAAGGTCCTCCTGCCGAAGGTCGGCAAGCGGCTCGGCGCCGCCATCCCGGCGGTCATGGCCGCGGCCCGCGACGGTAGGGTCGAGATCCGGGCGGACGGCACGGTCCTGGCGGGCGGCGTGGAGCTGGCGGCGGACGAGGTCGAGATTCTCGCCTCGCCCCGGCCCGGCACGGCCGTCGCGCACGACGACGGGCTGGTCGTCGTCATCGACACGGCACTCACCCCCGAGCTCCGGGCGGAGGGCGACGCGCGGGAGCTGCAGCGGGCCATCCAGGACCTGCGAAAGGAAGCGGGCCTCGACCTCGACGAGACGATCGACCTCGTGGTCGAGGGCCTCGAGCCGGCGGTCGCCGCCCATCTCGACGCCGTCGGCGCGGAGACGCTCGCCCGAATCGTGCCGGTTCTCGATGGCGACCCGACCGCATCGGGCAGCGCCGAGCTCGAGGCGGGAGCGGCCCGGATCGCCCTGCGTCGCCGCGACGGCCGGGCGACGGAGGCGACCCCGGCATGAGCGAGGTGCCCGGCACGACCCCGACCTCGACGTCCGTGCCGGCATCCGAGCCCATGCCGGCCTCGGGACCCTCGGCGGGGCGAACCGTCCGCGGCCGCCCCCTGTGGGTCCAGTTCTTCGGCCTCGCCGCCGCGATCATTCTGGCCGACCAGGTGACGAAGGCCTGGATCGCCGACCTGCTCCGTCCCGACCGGGTCATCCGGATCCTGGGCGACAACCTGCGGCTCATCTACGGCGAGAACGACGGCGCCCTCTTCGGGCTGTTCCGGGGTCAGGCCCCGCTCTTTGCGCTCGCGTCGCTCGCGGTGATCGGCCTCATCGTCGCGTACCACGCCCGCTCGGGGCGGAGTCCCTACATGACGCTGACGCTGGGCCTCCTGCTGGGCGGCGCGGTCGGCAACGCGATCGACCGGATCCGGCTCGGCTACGTCGTCGACTTCGTGGACGGCGGCATCGGCGGGGCCCGGTTCTACACCTTCAACCTCGCCGACGCGTGCATCACCGCGTCGATCCTCCTGCTCCTCCTGATGGCCCTCCGTCCCTCGCTCGCGGGTGAAGCCGGTGATGGCTGACGCCCCCGGCTCGACGCCGGGCATCCGCGTCCTCGAGGTGCCGTCCGGGATGCATCCGACGCGAGTGGATCGCTTCGTCGCCGACCGGACCGGCCTGTCCCGCAGCCACGTCCAGAAGCTCATCACCGACGGCCGCCTCACGACCGGCGACCGGACCCTGAAGGCGAACTCGATCATCGAGGGCGGCATGGAGCTCCGACTCGACGTCCCCGAGCCGGTCGCCGCGGATCCGCGACCGCAGCCCGAGATCGAGGTCCCGCTCGTCTACGAGGATGCCGATCTCCTGATCGTCGACAAGCCCGCCGGTCTCGTGGTCCACCCGGCGCCCGGCCACGCCGAGGGCACGCTCGTGAACGCCCTGCTGGGCCGTGGCGGGGCCGAGGCCTACGGTGGGATCGCCGGCGTCCGCCGGCCGGGCATCGTCCATCGCCTCGACCGCGACACGAGCGGCCTGCTCATGGTCGCGAAGTCGGATCTCGCCCAGGGCTCCCTGATGGCCCAGCTGAAGGCCCGCCGCGTCAAGAAGACATACCTCGCCCTCGCCCAGGGCTCGGTCGCCGCCGCGGTCGGGCGGATCGAGGCGCCGATCGCCCGGGATCCGAAGCACCGGACCCGGATGGCGGTCGTGCCCGACGGCCGCGCTGCGACGACGGGCTATCGCGTCCGCGAGCGATTCGCCGACTGGACGCTCCTGGAGCTTGACCTCGTCACCGGCCGGACGCACCAGATCCGCGTCCATCTCGACGCGATCGGCCATCCCGTCGCCGGCGACCCCGTCTACGGGACGGGCACATCGCGGCGCGGCCCCGACGCCCTGGATCGGCTCTTCCTCCACTCGTGGCGGCTCGAGCTGACGTCGCCCTCGAGTGGCTCGCTGATCCGGGCCGAGGCGCCGCTTCCCGACGAGCTGGAGGCGGTCCTCGCGAGCCTCCGCGGCCGGCCGGCATGACCTCCACAAGGCCGGACCCGACGGTCGATCGCACCGAAGCGGGCGTTCCCGGCGCGCTCCTCGTCATCGTCTCCGGGCCGTCCGGGGTCGGCAAGGACAGCGTCATCGAGGCGATCCGGCGGGAGCCGCGCTTGCCCGACTACCACTACGTCGTGACGTGCACGACGCGTCCGCGTCGCGCCTACGAGGTGGACGGCGTCCACTACCACTTCCTCAGCCCCTCGGCGTTCGCGCGACTGCGGGACGAGGGCGAGCTGCTCGAGGCGAACGAGGTCCATGGGAACTGGTACGGGACGCCCCGCGCCGACGTCCGGGCCGCCCTCCGCGCCGGCCACGACGTCATCCTGAAGATCGACGTCCAGGGCGCCGCCGTCGTCAAGCAGAAGGTGCCCGAGGCGCTCCTCATCTTCCTCGTGCCGCCGTCGCTGGAGGATCTCTTCGGGCGGCTCCAGTCGCGGGCCACGGAATCCGCCGACGAGCTGGACATGCGCCAGCGGAACGCCGCCCTCGAGCTCGCCCGGCAGGAGGACTACGACCACGTCGTCGTGAACGAGACCGGCCAGATTGAGCGGACGGCGCGCCGCATCCACGAGATCATCCTCGGCGAGAAGGCCGCCCACCCGGATCGCCGGACCCGAGTCTGAGCCGGCCCGCGATGGACGGCATCGAGGGCGGACGGAGCACGCAGGCGAGCCTCGACCTCGACCTCGGTCTCCATCTCGACGACGACCCGGACGGCGGCCCCGGGGCGCCGGGCACGCCGGGCGTCGAGGGCACGGCCGAGGCGCCGAGGGACGGCCCACGGGTTCGGGTCGCGATCGACGCCGCCGGCGCCGCGGGAGCCCATGCGTTCACCTATCACGTGCCGGGGCGCCTGGGGCGGCTCGAGCCGGGTGAGGCGGTGGTCGTGGAGTTCGGGCGTCGGCAGGCCCTCGGCATCGTCCTCGGGGCCGCCGTGGCGGACCCGGGCGTGGCCACGAAGCCGATCCTCGACCGCGTCCGCGGCGATGGTCCGCTCCTGCCGCCGCTCGCGATGGACCTCGCGGCGTGGATCGCCGGCCACTACCTGGCCCCGCCCGCGCTGGTCCTGCGGGCGATGCTCCCGCCGGGCCTCCTGGAGCGCCTGGAGCTCGTCGCGGAGCGGCGGCCGGACCCGGCACAGGCATCGGGGAAGGGCTCGGGATCCGAGGTCGGCGGCGATGACGGTTTCGATCGGCACTCCGCTCTCGACCTCGAACCGGCCGACGTCGCCGTCATGGAGCTGCTCAGCGATGGCGCGAAGCCCGTTCGCCGCCTCGCCGCTCCGGAGGGGCGGGCGGCGCTCCTGCGGCGGCTGCGGGCCCTCCGCTCGCGCGGCCTCATCGACCTCGACTGGACGCTCCTCGACGCCGGCGCTGGCCCCCGCTACGTCCGGATCGGCCGGGCCGCGACCGGGGCTGGGGGTGCCGCGACCGGGGCCGGGGATGCCGCGACCGGCGGGCGCCTGGGGTCGCGACAGCTTGCCGCGCTGGGGGAGCTCCGCGAGGCAGGCGCGGCCGGCATCCCGAGCCCGGAGCTCGCAGCGCGCCACGGCACCTCGGTCCTGCCGTCGCTCGTCCGCCGCGGCCTGGCGACCGTCGAGACCGTCGAGGCACCCCGCCGACCCCTGGCCTCGCGCGCCCGAAGCGTGCGAGGCGCCCGGCCCGAGAACACGTCGCTCACGCGAGACCAGGTCGAGGCCGTCGCGAGCATCCGCGACGCGATTCGGGCGGCCGACCCGACGCCCCTCCTTCTCGACGGGGTCACGGGCTCGGGCAAGACCGCGATCTACGCCGAGGCGCTCGCCACCTGCCTCGACGAGGGACGGCGTGCCCTGCTCCTCGTGCCGGAGATCGCGCTTGCGCTGCCGCTCGTGGACCGGCTCCGGGCCGAGCTGGACGCCACGATCGCGCTGCTCCACAGCGGGCTCGGAGAAGGGGAGCGGGCGGATGAGTGGCGGCGGATCCGGTCGGGCGAGGCGGACATCGTGGTCGGGACGAGGCTGGCGGCGCTCGCCCCGCTCGACGGCCTCGGGCTCGTCGTGGTGGACGAGGAGCACGATCCCGCGTACAAGGGCGACCGCACGCCGCGCGTCCAGGCTCGCGATGTCGCGGTTGAGCTCGGCCGCCTCGCGGGCGCGGCAGTCGTCCTCGGCTCGGCCACGCCGGCGGTGGACACGGAGGGCCTGGCCCGCGATGGCTCCGTCCGGCGCGTCCGGCTCCCGGTCCGGGCCGCCGGCCGGCCGCCGACGATCGAGGTCGTGGACCTCCGCGAGGAGCTGGAGGCGGGCAACCGGGGGATGCTGTCGCGGGCCCTCGTCACGGCGCTCGCCGGCCTTCACGAACCGAACCCCGGCGTGGGCAGAACCTCGACGGCCCGCGGCGGAGGCACCGGGCCCCCGGCTGCCGCCGACCAGGCGGTGCTCGTCATCAACCGCCGCGGCTCCGCGTCCGTCGTGCTGTGCCGCGACTGCGGCCACGTCCAGGCCTGTCCCGACTGCACCCGACCGCTCGTCTACCACCAGTCGGGCGTGACGCTCCGCTGCCACCACTGCGGCCGGGCAACCCCGCTCGCAACCCGCTGCCCGAACTGCGGCTCGGCCCGGATCCGCTACCTCGGCGGTGGGACGGAGCGCCTCGAGCGCGAGGTCCGGGATCGGTTCCCGTCCCTGCGTGTCGGCCGCCTCGACCGCGACGTCGTGGAGCGCCGGGGCGCCGCCGCCCGGGTGATCGACGCGTTCGCCGAGGGGGCCATCGACGTGCTCGTCGGGACGAGCCTCGTCACCAAGGGGATCGACGTGCCGGCGGTCACGCTCGTCGGCGTCGTGTCGGCCGACATCGCCCTGAACCTGCCCGACGAGCGGGCGGCGGAACGGACGTACCAGCTGCTGGCGCAGGCCGTGGGCCGCGCGGGCCGCGGCGACCGGCCGGGCCACGCGATCATCCAGACCTATCTGCCCGACCATCCCGCGATCCGCGCGGTCGCGACCGGCCAGGCCGATGCGTTCTATGACGCAGAGCTCGATCTCCGCCGGCGGTTCGGGTCGCCGCCGTTCGGGCGGCTCCTCAAGCTGACCGTCGCGCTGGCGGATCGGGCCGCAGCGGAGCGGACGGCGGATGCATTCGCGGACGAGCTCCGGGCGCGCGCGGCCGCGGATCCGGGGCGCCGGGTCACGATCGCCGGGCCCGCCCCGGCCTACATCGCCCGCCGCGCCGATCGGTGGCGCTTCAACGTCATCCTCCGCGGCGACGACCCGGCCGGCCTGCTCGGCGAGCCGCCCGGGGCCCCGTGGTCGGTGGACGTCGATCCCGAATCGCTCCTGTGATCCCGTTGGCCGCGCGATCGGGCCGCCCGGCCCGTGCGCATGTGAGGCGGTCCGGGGACAATGGGCGTTCGCACGCCACTGGCCGCACGCGCCGATGGACGAGGAGACACGACGATGACCGATGAGATGAATCCCCAGACCCCCCACGAGCCGCGGGACGACGAAGCCGACGGCGAGTCGACGTACGGCAGCTCGGCGACCGGTGCCGGCGCGACCGGCCGCGAGTGGCTGTCGCAGCTGCAGTCGATGATCGAGAACGTGACGACGCAGGCCGGGCCGGTCGTCCGGGACATCGCCGCCAAGGCCGCCGAGCTCGCCGCGATCGCCGGCGAGAAGGCCGGACCGGTTGCCACACGGGCCGCGGAGATGACCGCCGACGCGGGCCAGCGGATCGCCGAGCGCTCCCGCGACTTCGCTGCCGACCTCCGGCGCGACCGGCCGGCGGAGAAGTCGGCGACGCCGACCGATGACGCCACGCCAGGCGAGCCGCCGACGCCGCTCAGCTGAGCGATCCGATCTCGAGGGGGGCCGCGGCCGTCACGGCGCGGCCCTCGCCTATACTTCGGGGCATGAGCGTCCGCCCCATCCTCATGCTCGGCGACCCGCGGCTGCGGCTGCAGGGGCTGCCCGTCGACAGCTTCGGGAAGTCGCTCCACGAGCTCCTCGATGACCTGGCCCACACGATGCGCGACGCGCCCGGCGTCGGGCTGGCGGCGCCGCAGCTCGGCGAGGCCCTGAACGCCTGCGTCATCGAGGTCGAGGGCCAGCTCCACGAGCTCGTGAATCCCCGGATCGTCAAGGCCAGCGGCGACGATCGGGACCTGGAGGGTTGCCTCTCGATCCCGGGCTACGCCGCGTACGTGACCCGCCGGGAGCGCGTCTGGGTCGTCGCCCAGAACCGCCTTGGCAGGAAGATCAAGGTCGCCGGCGCGGGCCTCCTGGGCCGGGCCCTCCAGCACGAGCTGGACCACCTCGACGGCAAGCTCTACATCGACTACCTCGATTCGCTCGATGAGCTCATCGCCGTCGGCAGAGGGGACGACGAGCACGACCTCGCGGACGGCGAGGTGCGGGCGCCCGCGCTCGCGTGACGGACCCGGCCGCAGCCGCCGGTCCGGCCGGCGCGCCGGTGCGGACCGTGTTCTTCGGCTCCGGCGCGTTCGCCGTCCCGGCCCTCCGCGCTCTCGCGTCCGCCCCGGGCGTCCGGCTGGTGGCCGTGGTCACTCCGCCGGACCGTCCCGCTGGCCGCCACGCCCGTCCCGCAGCGGTGCCGGTCGCCGAGGAGGCCCGTCGTCTCGGCCTCCCGCATCGGGCGATGGCGCGGCTCCGGACGCCGGAGGCCGCGGCGTCCATCGCCGCCGACGCACCCACGCTCGGCGTGCTCGCGGACTTCGGGCGGATCGTGCCGCCCTCGATCCTGGCCGTGCCGGCGCGAGGGATCCTGAACCTCCATCCGTCCCTTCTGCCGCGCCATCGCGGGGCGGCACCCGTGCCGGCCGCGATCCTGGCCGGTGACGGCGGCACCGGGATCACGATCATCCGGATGGACGAGGGTCTCGACACCGGCCCCATCGTCGCCCGTCGCGAGTGGCCCCTCAGCGGCCGCGAGTCGGCACCGGAGCTCGAGGCGTTCGCGGCGGCGGAAGGTGCCGCCCTGCTCCTGCAGATCCTGGAGCCGTACGTCCGGGGGGAGGTCATTCCCGTCGCGCAGCCCTCGGCGGGGGTGACCCTGACGCGGCCGTTGCGTCGCGAGGACGGCCGCCTCGACCCGGCCGGCCCGGCGTTCGAGCTGGAGCGGCAGGTCCGGGCCTATCAACCGTGGCCGGGCGCCTGGTTCGAGACATCGGCCGGACGGGTGGCCGTGACGAAGGCGGAGGTTGCGGCCGGCGAGCCTGGCGACATCCCGGGCCGGCTCGTCGAGGATGGCCCGGGCCTCGCGCTCGCGACCGCCGCCGGCCGCCTCCGGCTCCTCGAGGTCCAGCCGGCCGGCGGCCGGCCGATGCCCGCAGAGGCCTTCCGGCGCGGACGCCCGGCCATCGTCGGGATGGAGCTCGTCCGCCGCCAGCCAGCGACGGCCCGGCCATGACCGCCGAGCCCGTGTCGGGCGTCGGCGTCTCGCGGCCGCGCCCCGATTCCGAGGTCAAGGTCCGGGGCGTGATCCGCTACGCCGCGGACCGCCGGCACCCCGGGGCGCTCCATGCCCGGCCCGTGCTCGCCATCCGGGCCCACGCCAGGATCATCGGCATCGACGCGTCGGCCGCCCTGGAGCTGCCGGGCGTGGTCGCCGTCCTCCTCGCGAAGGACCTGCCGTTCGGGCACGACGACGTGAACCGCCTCGTCGAGCCGCTCGCCCGCGACGAGGTCGTGTTCGCCGGCCAGCCCGTCGCGCTCGTCATCGCCACGTCCGCCGTCGCGGCCGAGGACGCCGCTGAGCTCGTGGACGTCCACCTGGAGCCGCTGCCCGTCGTGCTGGATCCCGAGGCGGCGATGCACCCTGGCAGCCCGCTCGTCCGGGCCGATCTCACCGCGGCGGACGACGATGCGGGCGGCACGACCACCGGCGCGGCGACGCATGCCGCCGTCGGCGGCGAGAGCGACGCATCGATCGATGCCGAGACGCTCTCGCCGAACGTCGTCGAGCGGACGCGCTATCGGTTCGGCGATGCCGACACGGCGTTCCGGGAGGCCGCCGCGACGGCCGGCGGGCGCTTCCGCACCTCGTGGGTGCACCAGGGCTACCTCGAGACCCAGGCGTGCGCCGCCTGGCAGGACGAGGACGGCACGCTCGTCGTCGAATCGAGCACGCAGGGCACGTTCGCGCTCCGCAACGACGTCTCGAAGGCTCTCGGGATCCCCGTCAGCGCGGTCCGGATCGTGGCGCCGCCGCTCGGCGGGGCGTTCGGCGGCAAGTGGTCCCTGTTCGAGCCGCTCGTGGCGGCTGCCGCGATGCGCCTGGGGCGCCCCGTCCGATTCGTGCTCGATCGCCGCGACGACTTCCTCGCGAGCAACCCGTCGGAGGCGTTCACGATCGACGTCGAGGTCGCGGCGGCCGCGGACGGGACCCTCACGGCGCTGCGGGGCCGGCTCGTCGTCGATGCCGGGGCGTTCTCCGACTACACGGCGGGCTCGCTCGGCGCGACGCTGCTCGGCGGCCCCTATCGCTGGCCTGCCGTCGACGTCAGTGCGTACGGCGTCGTCACCAACCGTGTCGGCGTGGGGACGTACCGGGCGCCCAGCGGTCCGCCGACGGCCTTCGCCCTCGAATCCGCGCTTGACGAGCTCGCGGCCACGCTCGGGCTGGACCCGATCGACCTGCGCCGCCGGAACGCGGCGAAACCCGGCGACCGCATGGTGGACGAGGGGACCTGGGCGGCGCTCGGGACTGCCGAGGTCCTGGACGCGCTCGCATCCGATCCGCTCTGGGCCGGCCGCGGGGGCATCGGGCCGGACGAGGGAGTCGGGCTCGCGATCGGCTTCTGGCCGGGCAGCAAGGCGCCCGCCGCAGCCCTCTGCCGGATCTCGGCTGACGGGACGATCCAGGTCGTGACCGGCGTGGTCGACATGTCGGGGACAGCCGGCGGGTTCCAGGCGATCGCAGCCGAGGTGCTCGGGGTCGGCCCCGGCGCGATCCAGGTCGTGAGCGTGGACACCGCGAGCGCCCCGGCCTCGCCCGGCAGCGGCGGCAGCGCGATCACCTACGGGGCCGGGCGGGCGGTCCGCGCGGCCGCCGAGGCGGTCCGGGAGCGGCTGCTGATTGCCGCGGCCCTGGAGCTGGAGATCGACGTTGCCGACCTCGAGATCGTGAACGGCGTCGTCCGGCCGATCGGGACGCCCGACCGCGGGATCGCCATCGCCCGGCTGGTCCGGGCGAACAACCGGGCGGGCCGGGCACCGATCGAGGCCCATGCCTCCACCGAGCACACCAGCCTCGCCCCGTCGGTCGCCGGGTTCGTTGCCCACGTCCGCGTCGATCGCGAGACGGGCCGGGTGCGGCTCCTCGACGTCCGCGCCGTCCAGGATGTCGGGCGGGCGCTCAACCCGGCGCTCGTCGGCGGCCAGCAGCTCGGCGGCGCGGCCCAGGCAGCGGGCTGGGCCCTGCTGGAGGCACTCCGCCACGATGAGGCCGGCCAGCTCCTGAGCGCGACATTCCTCGACTACGCCCTGCCGCGCGCCGAGGACGTGCCGTCGCTCCGCGCTTCGTTCGTCGAGGTTCCCGCGCCGGACGGGCCGTTCGGGGCGAAGGGGATCGGGGAAGCGGCCGTCGTCGGCGGCCCGGCCGCGATTGCGAACGCGGTGGCGGCGGCGATCGGCCGGCGGCCGCGGGAGCTGCCGATGACGGCACCGCGCATCTGGCGCCTCCTCCGCGACGCCTGACGCTCGGGATCGCCGCCGGCCCCCCGGGGGCTCGCTGCCGGGCCCCCGGTCGCGCGCTTCGCCGCGGTCGCGCGCTTCGCCGCGGTCGCGCGCTTCGCCGCGGTCGCGCGCTTCGCCGCGGTCGCGC
>JACPOU010000027.1 GCA_016191345.1 Chloroflexota bacterium | reverse complement strand
GCAACGCGGTGGCCGGGCGAGGCAACGCGGTGGCCGGGCGAGGCAACGCGGTGGCCGGGCGAGGCAACGCGGTGGCCGGGCGAGGCAACGCGGTGGCCGGGCGAGGCAACGCGGTGGCCTGCGCGGGGCCGGTCGCCTGGCGCAGGGCAGGTCGCTTGGCGCGGGGGCGGTCAGTTGGCGCGGGTGCGCTCGCCGGGCGCGGAGGCGGGGCCGGCGACCGGCGACCGGCGGCTTTGGTCGCGGGGCCGCGGTTGCCTCGGTTCGGCGGCGGCGACCGCGAAGGCCCGCCGTGTCAGTGAGGGGCTGGCGGGCCTGCGCGCACGGCGGTGCTCGGCGTCGCACGCCAGTCACGACTCGCAGCCCACGCCATCGTTGTCGCCGTCGAAGCGGTGCGGATCCGGAGCCAGGACCACAAATCGACGAAACGGAATATCGCCGCAGTCGAGGTCCGGCGGGGCGGGCGCGATACAGACCGTCGGATACGCCGGGTCGCACGCCGTGGAGCCGCCGGTCGTGCCGGGAAGGGGGCTCGGGGCCGGCGGTGGCGGCACGACGGCCCCACCGGGACCGACGATCGGAACAATTTCGGATGCCGACGGACAGCCGGACACGAGCCGGCCGAGCGCGTTGAGCTCACGCTCATCGACGGACAGGTCCCATCGGACCTTCACGGCGATCCAGGCGCCGATATACGGGCAATCGTCGGATGCGAGCGGCGGAAGCCAGTCGGCGGGGTCCTTGTCGCCCTTGCTCCGGTTCGAGGAAGCCGATACCGCAATGAGGGCATACGGCACGCCGAGGTCGTTCGCGAAATCACGACGCCGGGAGGCCGTCCATGCGTAGGCACCGGAGTCCCATGCCTCGGCAAGCGGGACCACGTGGTCGATGTCGAGGTCGCCGCTCGCCGAAATCCGGAGGCCGTCATAGGCGCTGACCCAGGCCCCGCCGGTGATCGCGCAGCCCTCCCCGACCGTCGGCGCGGACGCTGCTTCGGCGATGAGGACCTCGGCGCGGGTATTGCAGCCGTCGCCGTCCGCGTCGATCCAGTACTCGAACAGCGAGCGCTGGTAGCCGTCGCGGCGCTCGGGAGCGACGCGCAGGTCGGCCAGCAGCGCGGCGATCGGGACACTGCCGTTCGGGACGGGCCCCGACGAGGCCGTGGGCGAGGGGCTCGACGCGCCGGAGTCGGAGGACGGCGACGGGCGCTGTGTTCTCGAGGCGGTCGGCGGCCCGGCCGACCCCGCCGCCGCTCCACCCGACGGATCGCCCAACGAGCTCATCGCCGATGCGTCCGGCGTGCCGAGTACGGGGGATGTGCCCACGGGTTGTCGAATGACGACGAGGATCGCGAGAACCGCGACGACGGCGAGTGCCACCACGATGGTCGTGGGGGTGATTCGGCCGTGCCACCAGCTCCAGCGGCGCGCCGTTCGGCTCCCTGGGCCCTTCACGCCGAGAACCGTACACCGCAAGGAACGCGGCCCGTCGGAGTCGTCATCCGGCAGCGTCCGGCAGCGTCCGGCGCCGGCGCGCCGGCGCCGCGATGATTGGGGTATGAATCAGTTTCAGGGCTACCGCCTCATCGATGCCGGGAGCGGGCGACGCCTGGAGGCCGTCGGCGCGCTGCGTCTCGACCGGCCGGCGCCGGGCGCCGAGCACTTCACCCGTGATCCCGGCGCATGGGCCGGTGCGATCGCGTGGGATGCGGGCGAGGGATGGCACCTCGCCGGAGGCACGCCCGCCGCGGACGTCGATCCCTTTGTCATCGACGTCGCCGGGGTCGCGATGGAGATCCGACGCGCCGGGAGCGGCCAGATCGGGCTCTTCCCGGAACACGCCCTGCACGCGGAGTGGCTGCGAGCCGCCGTCCGATCACGGATGGCGGATGCGGATCAGCCGGCCGCGCCGGGCGGAGCGCCCGACGACGCGCCGCCATCCGTGCTCAACCTCTTCGCCTACACCGGTCTCGCAACGCTGGTCGCGGCTCAGGCCGGGGCCGCGGTCGTCCACGTCGACGCCTCGCGACCGAGCGTCCAGTGGGGACGCCACAACGCCGACCTGGCCGGCCTCGCCGCGAACCCGATCCGCTGGATCGTCGACGACGCGCTCGCCTTCGTCCGCCGCGAGTCACGTCGGGGCCGCCGCTACGACGGACTGATCCTCGACCCGCCGACCTACGGGCACGGCGGCCACGGCCGTACGGCCTGGCGACTCGAGGACGGGATCGCCGAGCTCCTCGATGCCTGCGCGGGCATCGCCGCCACAGACGCGTTCTGGCTCGTCTCGACGCACTCGCCCGGTTGGGATGCGGGCCGGCTCGCCAGGCCCGTCGCCTCCGCCCTCGACCTCGAGGACGCGGAGGTCGAAGGCCTCGACGTCGCGCTCACGGCCGAATCGGGTGCCGTGCTCCCGCTTGGAGCAGCGGCCCGTGTGGACCCGCTCGCGTCCGAGCGGCGATGATGCGCCCGTGACCGTCATCGACAGCGCGCGCAACCCCGCAATCCAGGCCGCGTTGGCGCTCCGCGAGCGGCGCGATCGCCTCGCGACCGGCCGGACCCTGGTGGACGGCGCGCGCGAGTGCTTCCGGGCACTCGGGGCGGGCGCCAACGTGGAGCGGGCGTTCGTCTGCCCCGAGCTCATCCGGCCGGGCGACGCGGCGGCCGTCATCGATCGGCTGCGGACGAGCGGCGTGGCGATCATCGAGGTCAGCGCCCGCGCCTTCGAGCGGCTTGCGTTCGGCGATCGTTCGGACGGGGTCGTCCTCGTCATCGAGGCGCCGCGGTCCAGGCTCGACGCCCTCGCCTCCCTCGTCGCCGGCGATGCGCCCGAATCGGGCCCCGCTCCCCTCTTCCTTGTCACCGAGGATGTCGAGAAGCCCGGCAATGTCGGCGCGATCCTGCGGACCGCGGATGCGGCCGGCGTCACCGGCGTGATCGCGATCGGCGGCACGGACCTCTGGAACCCCAACGTCATCCGGGCGAGCATCGGGACCGTCTTCACCGTCCCCGTCGCGGCAGCCAGCGCCGAGGAGGCGATTGCCTGGCTCCGCGGCCGCGGCATCCGGATCGTCGCGGCCCGCGTGGACGCGACGCTCGAGTACACGGCAGCCGACCTGACCGGGCCGCTCGCGATCGTCCTCGGCAGCGAGGCCGACGGCCTGACCCCCGCGTGGCACCAGCCCGGCATCGAAGCCATCCGCCTCCCGATGCATGGCATCGCCGATAGCCTGAACGTCTCCGCGACCGCCGCCATCCTTGCCTTCGAGGCACGGCGCCAGCGTCAGCAGCAACGCAGCAGGGCCGGAGGAACCGCGTGACCGACCAGGTCTTCGACTTCGTGATCATCGGCGCCGGCCCCGCCGGCGAATCCGCCGCGAACACGGCCCGCGATCGCGGGGCGAGCGTCGCGATCATCGACCGGCGCTGGTTCGGCGGCAGCTGCCCGCACATCGGCTGCGTACCCTCCAAGGCGCTCCTCCACGCCGCCGCGGCGCATGCGGCGAACCCGGCCCGCTACGACTGGGCACGCGCCTCGAGGCGGCGCGACTACATGGTCAACCGCCCCGAGGACGCCAGGGAGCCGGATGACACGTCCCACGTCCGGCGGCTTCGGGACGCCGGTGCGATCACGTACCGCGGCATCGGCCGCATCGCCGGCGTCGGCGAGGTCGAGGTCGCGCACGACGGCGAGACGCATCGACTTCGTGCCCGGAACGTCGTCGTTGCCACAGGCTCCGTCTCACGCCGGCCGCCGATCCCCGGCCTCGAGGCCATCCCGACGTGGACCAACGAGCAGGCGACGCTCGCCCGGGAGCTGCCGCGCTCGCTCCTCGTCCTTGGCGGCGGACCCACGGGCTGCGAGCTCGCCCAGGTCTACGCCCGCTTCGGCGTCCCGACGACGATCATCCAGTCCGGGCCGCGCCTTGCGCCGACGGACCATCCCCGGAACTCGGCGGTCATCGCGGAAGCGCTCCGTGGCGACGGCGTGACGGTCCGGCTCGATGTCCGGGCCACGGCCGCCCGGGTCGGCGCGGGCACGGACGGCGCACACGTCATCGACCTCAGCGACGGTTCCTCGGCCGAGGCGCACGCCATCCTGCTGGCCGTTGGCCGGGACACCCACCTCGACGACCTCGGCCTGGAGGCATACGGCGTCGATGCCAGCGGGCGGACGGCCCTGCCGCGCGACGGGCGGCTGCGAGTGGCGCCCGGGTTGTGGCTGATCGGCGATCCGGCCGGGCCGGAGCTCCACACCCATCAGGCCCACTACCAGGGCGAGGTCGCGGTCCGGATGGCCCTCGGCGATGACGTCCGTCCCGACTACCGGGCGCTGCCGCGGGCGACCTACATGGACCCCGAGGCGGCCTCGGTGGGCCTGACGCCCGAGCAGGCGGAGAACGCCGGCCTCGATGCCTTCGAGCTCAGCGCGGACTTCGCGACCTCCTCGCGCGGCTACGGGCTCGAGGCGTCCCTCGGGCATGTCTCGATCCTCGTCGATCGCGACTCCCGGACGCTGATCGGGGCGGCGATGGCCTGCCCGGATGCGTCGGCGGCGATCCACGAGTGCGTGCTGGCGATCCGGGCCCGCGTGACGATGGACGTCCTCGCGGACACCATCCACGCCTTCCCGTCGACGTCGAGGATCCTCAACGGCCTGTTCCACGACGCGGCCGCGGAGCTGGCGTAGCGCGGCGGGGGCGCGGCTGGGCGGCGGGGGCGCGGCTGGGCGGCGGGGGCGCGGCTGGGCGGCGGGGGTGACCGCTCGCCCTCGCTGGGGCGCCCAGGGCGGGCGAGCCTAGCGCTCGAGGACGACCTCGCCGCCGAGGACCACGACCCGTGGCTGGACGTGGGCGAAGGCCGAGCCGCCCGTCGCGTCGGCGGCACCAGCCGGTTCATCGGGCGCCGGCGGCAGGACGATGAGGTCGGCCCGCGCCCCGGGCACCAATCGCCCGCGATCGGGTTCGCGGGCTGTCGTCGCCGGCCCCACGGTCGCCGCCCGGAGCGCCTGCTCGAGGGTCAGCGCCTCGTGTGGCCCGAACGGGGCCGCGTCGCTCCCCCACCCCGGATCACGCCGGAGGACGGCCATCGCGATGCCCGGCCACGGGTCGATCGGCTCGACCGGGGCATCCGTGCCGAACGCGAGGACGGCTCCCGACTCGACGATCGAGCGCCAGGCGTAGCCCCACGTCTCGGCACGCCCGCCCCAGTCGCGGCGAGCGGTTGCCGCGTCCTCGCGGAGGTGGACCGGCTGCACCGAGGCCGCGATCCCGAGGGGCTCGAGACGAGCCAGGTCGTCCGGGTGGAGCAGCTGGACATGCTCGAGGCGGGGCATGAGGCCGACCCGGGAGATGGTTGGCGCCAAGGCGTCGATCGAGGCCCGGGCGGCATGGTCCCCGATGGCGTGGACCTGGCTCGCGATGCCGGCCTCGGCGGCGCGCGCAGCGAGGTCGCACAGGACCTCCGGCGGCATCCGGAACAGGCCCCGGTCGTCCGACCCGGCTCGCGGTTCGAGGAGCGCCGCCGTCTGCGACCCGAGCGTCCCGTCGGCGAAGAGCTTCAGCCAGCCCACCCGCGCCAGGCCGTGCGGGTCGGCGCCCACGACGGCCCCGCTCCGCAGTCCCCGCTCGGCCGCCAGGGCCAGCCCCTCGGAACGAAGGGAGGCGTGGACCCGGACCGGCAGGTCGCCCGCATCCGCCATCGCGGCGTAGGCGTCGAACGCCGTGAGCTGCCCGTCCGGCGAGACGTTGCCCGGATCGTGGACGCCCGTGACGCCGAGCGCGAGCAGCCGGCGGCCCAGCGCCCCGATGAGGCGTCGGAGCTCCGCCGGCTCCGGCTCCGGCAGGAGGGCCACGACCAGCGGGCAGGCGTTCTCGAGGAGGACCCCCTCCGGCGCACCGTCGGTCCGTCGGCGGATGATGCCGCCCTCGGGATCCGGCGTCCGGGCGTCGATGCCGGCCCGGGCCAGGGCAGCTGGGCTCGCCCAGACGGCGTGGTGATCGAAGGACCAGAAGGCCGCTGCGCGCCCCGGGATGACCCGCTCCAGCTCGTCCGCCGTGGGCCAGCGACCCCAGCGTCGCTGATCCCAGCCGTGGCCCTCGACCCAGCGGCCGGCGGGGATGCTCGCCGCAGCCGCGCGGATCGATTCAAGGCCCTCGTCCAGCGTCGCGGCGTCCGTCAGCTCGACGTGTTCCGCGGCGATGGCGGCATCGACGAGGTGAAGATGCGCGTCGGTGAGCCCGGGCAGGGCGATCTCGCCGGGCTCCATCTCGATCCGGACGGTGTGCGGGTCGGCCCGGGTCTCGAGCTCGATGGCGCTGCCCGCGAACGCGATCCGGCCGCCGCGGATCCCGACCGCCTCGACCCAGCCGAAGCCGTGCTCGCCGGCGAACGTGGCGATCCGTCCTGTGACGAGGACGTCGAGCGGCATCAGGCGTCCGGTCCGGCGAGCAGCATCGCCAGTCTGTCGCGCGAAAGGCCGGCCCCCAGCCCGACCGCCAGCGCGATCCGCGCCTTGGGCCCGCCGAGCGTCCCGCACGGCATCGCCCCCGCCCGGACCCATGTCGCCCCGCCGCCCGGGAACGCGTAGCCGGTGCCGGCCGCGCCCGACGGCGCCCGGGTCGTGAGGGCAACGGCGATCCCGGCGTCCATCGCGCGAATCGCCGCATCCAGGACCGCGGCGGCCGTGTTCCCGGCGCCGGTCGCGGCGACGACCAGGCCGTCCGCACCGGCGGCCACGGCCGCGTCGATGAGGGTTCCGTCCATCGCCACGTGGGCGGTCACGAGGTGGACCCGCTCTGCCGCCCGCGTGGCGCCCGCCACGTGCCGTCGGTGGCCGCGGGGTCGGTCGAGGCGCACGATCCCGTCGCGAACCGACCCGAGCGACCCGGCGTTGAGGCTCCGGAACGTGTCGAGCGCCGAGGCATGGGTCTTCGTCACGTCGTCCGCCGGTTCGATGGAACCATCGAGCAGGACCACGACGCCGGCCCCGCGCAGCCCGGGGTCCGCGGCCGCCCGGACGGCGTCCCGGAGGTTGGCCGGTCCATCGTCGTCCGGTTCGGACGCCGAGCGCATCGCGCCGGTGACCACGACCGGCACGGGGCTGTCGAGCACGAGGTCCCACAGGAACGCGGTCTCCTCGATGACGTCCGTGCCCTGCACCACGACCACCCCGTCGATCGAGGGATCCGCCTGGGCCGCCCGGACCTCCGCCCCGATCGCGAAGAGCTGCGGGAAGGTGAAGTGGCTGGCCGGGGTCCGCCCGAGGTCGCGGGCCACGACCTCGGCGATCACGTCCAGGCCGGGCGTCCGAGCGATGATCCCGGCCCCGTCGAGGGTCGGCACGTTGCCGCCGGCGACCGGATCCACGCGCATGGAGATGGTCCCGCCGGTGAAGAAGACCGCGACCCGGGGTCGCCGATGCGGCGGCCCGGCGCTCACCGGACCGGCGCCCCCGGCTCAAGGCCGAGGTGCGGCATCTTGTCGTAGCGCACAGCCCCCCGGCGCGTGGCCAGTCGCCACAGCGCGCCTGGAACGGCGACCAGCCAGACGGCGCTGAAGAGCGCCGCTCGAACGGCGCGCGTCGCGCGCTCCGCGATCGGCAGGGGCCGGCCGGCGGGACCGGCCTCCCAGCGGAGGGCGTCGAACGCGAGGACGCCGCCCGCCACGAGATAGGTCCCGACCAGCGCCATCGCGGCGATCGTGCTGCCTGTCGCCACCGCGCCCGCGGTCGCGCCGATGATCAGCGGCGGCGCGAGCAGCTGCGCCCCGTAGGCTGCGAAGTCGAGCCGCGCCCGGGCGCTGAGCCGCGGGCTGCGGACCACCGGCCCGCCGTGCTCGAACAGGCGGCGGATCGCGCCCTCGCTCCAGCGGAGGCGCTGGTGCCACAGGTCGGCCCAGGTGGCCACGGGCTCCTCCCACGCCTCGAGGTCGATGGCCCATGCGACCGTCACGCCGGCCTGCGCCGCGATCCGGCTGGACAGGTCGATGTCCTCGGTGAGCGCCTCGGCGCGCCAGCCCCCGACCTCGGCGAGGAGCGATCGGCGGATCGCGGTCCCGTTGCCCCGGAACTCCGAGCAACCGCCCGACGCCCAGCGGCCGCGCTGGAGCTCCCCGTCCTGGGTCTGCTCGTCCGCCTGGGCGCCGGCGAGCCACGAACGATCCGCGTGGAAGATCCGCCGGCGGGCTGTCACCGCATCCGCCCCGGCGGCGACGTACGCGGCGACCCGGGAGAGGAACCCCGGCCCGATCCGCGCATCCGCGTCGAGGACGAGGATGACATCGCCCTGGCAGGCATCCGGCTGGACCGCGGTCAGGGCCGCGCCCTTGCCGTCGGGCAGGCCCGCGCCCTCGCGCCGGACGACCCGCGTCACACCGTCGATCCGGTGGCCGCGGGCGGCCTCGGTGACCACCCCCGAGGTCCCGTCGATCGACCGGTCGTCGATGACGATCAACTCGAAGCGGGGCGTCCCGTCGGGATCACGATGATCCTGGGCCGCGATGTCGGCCACCAGCGCCGGCAGGACCCGGACCTCGTCGCGGGCCGCGACCAGGACCGTGATCGTCGGCGGCGGGGCATCCGCGTCGAGGGGCGCGGGGTCCGTCGGGATCGGCGGGCGACGGCTCGCGACCAGGACCGGTGCGAGCCCGGCAACCACGATCCCGATCGAGGCGGCAACGAGCCAGCGTGCGCCGCCGCCGGCCGAAGCGGCCGCACCCACCGCGAGCCCGCCGCCAAGGGTCCCCAGCGCGGCGACCCGCCAGCCGAGCGGGGTGCGGGCACCGGTCCCGACCGCCCGCCGGTCGCCGGTCGCGGCCGCCCGGTCACTCACCGAAGGCGTCGCCGTCCGGCCCGCGATCTGCCGCGACCCGGCTGCGTTCGTCGCCGGTCCGCATCGCCACGCCGATCGGATCCATGGCGGTGCCCGGCACCATCGTGCCCGCGCTGGCCCGCACCTCCTCCGGCGCGAGCGGCCCGCGCAGGCTGTACGACAGGATCCCGGACAGGAAGATGAGGATCGCCACGGTCAGGATGACCGCGGTCGTCCCGACGAGGTCGGAGATCGGGCCGACGATGATGATCGGCAGGAAGCTGCCCACCGAGACGAGCATGTTCAGGACGCCGAAGACGCGGCCCCGGACCTCCTCCGGCAGGTCCTCCTGGAGCTGCGTCTGGCTCGAGATCGCGACGATGCCGTAGGCGATGCCCGCGAGGAAGGCAATGGCGATGACGACGGCGACCAGCGAGGTCAGCGCCGAGAGGTCGACGATCGGTGGCCTGACTCCCTGGAGGGCGCGGCTGAGCGGGCCGGCGATCGTCATCACCGCGAGGAGGATCCCGAGCGCGACGAGCCCACCCTCGATCGCCCTCCGCCTGGGCAGGTAGCGGCCGTAGGAATTCAGGAGGAGCACGCCCATGACGATGCCGATGCCCAGCGGGAGGACGACGAGGAAGAGGTCCTGTGCGCGGAGGCCGAGCGTGTCCTGGGCGAACTTGGGCCCGAGCACGCCGCTGACGCCGACGAGCGACGCCGCGATGCCGAGGTAGCCGAGCGACCATCCGATCGCCCGGTTCGTCCGGATGTAGCCGAGGCCCTCCTTGAGCTGGGAGAGCGTGCCCTGCGGCGCCTCCGCGGTGGCCTCCGCGGAGACTGCGGCTTCGTCCCGGATGGGCGAATCCGACGGAAGCGTGAAGCAGAAGACGGCCGCGATCCCGTACAGGACCGCGACCACGAGGAGGACCGGCGCCGGTCCGCCCGAGACCTTGACGATGAGCGGCCCCAGGAGCGCGAAGCCGAGGGCGAAGGCTCCGTTGAGGGTCAGCGTGAAGAGCCCGTTCGCGCTCACGAGCTGCCGCCGCGGGACGAGGTGCGGGATCATCGCGGCCTCGGCCGGAGCGAAGAAGACGGTCAGCGTCGAGACGACGATGTTCAGCAGGAAGATGAGGCTCACGTTCGGCCCGACCAGCCAGATCGCGACCATCGCCACGCCTCGCAGGACGTTCGTCACGACGAGGACCGTCCGGCGATCGACCCGGTCGATGTAGACCCCGGCCACGGCGGACAGCAGCACCGAGGGAACGAGGAACGTGAGGAACAGGACGCTGACGGCCGAGCTGAGCCCGGTCGATTCGAGGACGACGACGGTCAGCCCGTAGAGGACCATGTTCGACCCGACCTGGGTCGCCAGCTGCGAGAGCCAGAGCAGCAGGAACGGGCGGTTCCGCAGGACGGCACCAGTTCCCGTATCGCTGGCGTCCAGGGGCTCCCCGGTCACGTGGGCCGTCCGGGAACGCCCCGGACCGCCGCGGTCAGGACGGGATCGCCGCGCTGGACGAAGCCCTTGAAGCGTCGTTCGAGGGCACGTCGTTCCAGCAGGACATGGCGGTCGCACGTCCGGCAGCGAAGTCCGATGTCGGCGCCGAGGCGATCGACGCGCCAGTCCGTGCCACCGCAGGGATGGGGACGGCCGAGGCGCACGACATCGCCCAGGAAGAGCTCCAGGACGGGGCGGGTCGTCATCCGGCCGAGCGTATCAGAGGCTCGGCTGTCCGTGGCTCGGGATCAGATTGCGCTCGGTTGCCGGGATCGCCACGGAGTCCAGTGGCGTGACGCTGATCGAAACCTGCGCGGTGGCCGTCAGCTGGGCGATGACCCCGCCGCTTCGGGTCAGCGAACCGGTCAGGATCTGCGGACTGCCGATCGCGCGGATCTCGAAGCTGTCGAGGAGCGGCGTGTTCTCGATCGACAGGCCCCCCGGCTGCCCGTAGGCGACGACGCCCGGAACGACCCGGACGCCCTCGACCGCGATCGCCTCGGCGCCCGCGTTGCGAAGTTCGTTGAGGAGGTCCTCCACGCCCTCGCCACCGATCTGGCCGGAGATCCGGATCGAGACGCCCGGGCCGATGACGGGAGTGAGGCCGGCCCAGCCCTCGATCGCGGCGAGGTCGGATCGAAGCTGGCCGAGAACGCTGTCGCCGCGGTCGCGCGCGGCGCTGAGCGCTGCGGCCTGCCGATCGAGTGCGTCGACCTCGCCGCGGAGCTGCTCGTTGCGGGTGTTGAGGTTCGCGATGACGAGCGTGATCTCCTGGGCGGAGAGGTCCGTGAGGCCTGGGCGCGTCGTCTGGCTCCGCAGCTGGGCCACGACGAGGATTCCCAGGATGAAGACCACGACCGTGACCGCGAGGCGGCCGTTCGGGCGGTTCATGGCGGGGCGCTCGCGGAGGGATCCGGCCGGGCGTAGCGACTCCGGATCGAGCCGGCATATGCGGAGATCGTCACGCTGTCGGCCTCCGCGAACGCCAGGCGGAGGCCATACGGCTCGATGCGGGACCGGACGAATTCCACGAACGACGGCGAGGTGCTGAGCCGTTCGTAGAGGTCCGTGGGGCCGATCGCGTCGACGAGATAGGGCGGCGCCAGGTAGGCCGAGTTCACGAGGATCGCGTTGCCGATGTCGAGGACCGCCGTGCTCGTCGTCACCCGCTCGCCATTGATCGAGATCGCCTCGGCTCCGGCCAGCCAGAGCTCCTGGACCAGCGTCCGGAGGTCACGGGCGGTCACGAGCGAATCGGAACTGCCGCCCGCCTGCTCGGCATCCTCCAGGCGGAACAGGATCCCCGGCCCCGTCAGCTGGACCAGGCCGCCCGAGATGCGCGCCTTCTCGAGGGCCGCGTTCAGCTCCTTGACGAGTGCCTCCGAGCCCGGCTGCTCCCCTTCAAGCTCCACGATCCTGGCCCGCAGCTCCAGGATCCGGGCCTGCAGGCCGTCCTGCTGGTCCTGGAGCCCGAGCGCGGTCTCGATGAGCGGCGCCCGCTCCTGGCTCGTGTAGCGGATGCGCGGGCCTTCGGCGGCGAGCTGGGCGGCGATGAGGAAGCCGAGGACGAGCAGGGCGGCCGTGAGCGTCACCTGCCAGCTCGGGAGCGCCCGGATCCGCTCGATGACGGCGCTCATGGAGCGTCGCCCTGGTCCGCCGGGCCTGCCTCTGCCTCCTCAGCGACGGGCGACTCCGCTTCGGCCGGGACCGGCTCGCTCCAGCCCGGCCGGCTCGCGACCGGCACGACCGAGGTGGCGCGCGTTCGGCGACGGAGCCACGCTCCCACGCCCGCCATCGCGAGCCCGACGGCGACGAGCACGGCGAGGATGAACGTGACGTCGAGGCCGCCGTTCGACCCGGGCCGGGCCGGGCCGCCCGGCGCCGCGCTCGGCGATTCCGAGCCGCCGGGGATCTCGCCCGGGACCTGGCCCTCCCCCACCCAGTCGGCGGGCAGCGGCCCAGCGGGATCCGGCTGCGGCCCGAAGGGACTCGGCGCGGGGGCGCCGAGGTCCGCGAGCCACGCGGCCTCGAACCCCGCCACGTCCGTGCCAAGCGCCGCCTGGAAGGCCTCATCGTCCGTAACGCCCTCGGCGTACGAGCGGACGAGCTGGACCATGGCCGCCTCGCCATAGGTGCGGACGAGGAAGTCCACGGCTGAGACGCTCTCCGCGTAGGCGAGGTTGAACTGGTCGGCCGTCGTCGGGAACTGTCCGACGAGGGCGGTGATGGGCAGCAGCGATCCGTCGGCGACCGCCCCGGCAACAGCCTTTCGATTGGCGGGGCCGTAGCTCTCGGACAGGTAGACGGCCAGGCCTTCGTTGAGCCAGCGCGGCGGGTAGTGGTACGGGTTCGCGACCGCGGTATCGAAGACCAGGTGTGTCAACTCGTGGGGGATGACGACGCCGACCCAGGGATCGTCGATGACGTCGGGCGCGATGTTCGCGAACAGCGTCCGGATGTCCGGATGGGCCTGCCCGCCGACGTTCTCGCGGGAGGCCGGCCCGAGGATGTCGTAGAAGGCGTTCCGATCGGCGTAGACGTAGAAGTCGATGGGCTTCGATTCGGTGACCCCGAGCAGGGTGCTCACATCGCGAACCGCGTTCTCGGCGATTCCGAGCGCTCGCTGCCCGAACGCAGCCCCACCCTCGGTCCAGTAGACCGTGACGACGTCTCCGGCCCGGATCTGCCAGTCGAAGCGGTCGTCCTCGTAGCGGATGGTCGTCGAGGGGCCGTCGACGAACGCCCCGGCCTCGAGCGTTGCCCGGAAGCGGACGGTGACGTCGGTGTTCGGAAGCAGCCCGCCGCCGGGCGCCTCGAGCACGTAGCGGAGGTCCAGTGTCCCTTGGGTCCGATCCGGCGTGACATCCGCGACGATCGCCCGCCGGCTGCCCTCGATCTCCACGACGGCCTCAATCCGTTTGATCCCGCCTGACAGGGTCGCCGTGGCCGTGAAGGTGATGTCCTGGAGAAACCGGACGGTGGCCGCGGGGCGTCCGATGACGGGGTCCGCGGCACGCACCACGGGCGCCGCCGGGAGGAGGACGGCGCCCAGCAGGGCGAGGGCCGTGGCCGCCCGGACCAGCGTGCTTCGGCCGCGTCTCACTTCCACGCCAGCCCCGCGATCCGCAGGATGCCGAGCCCGTTCTGGCCGGCCCCGACGAGCCCGTCCCGAGACAAGGCCCAGCCGTCGCCATAGGCGATCGGGATGACCGGGACCTCGTCCCGCACGACGCGCAATGCCTGCTCGAAGGCGATCCGTGCGGAGTCCGGGTCGCGGGTCGCGAGCGCGTCGGCGATCGCCGCGTCGAAGGCCGTGGACGACCAGCGCCCGTAGTTGTTCGAGCTGCCGGTGCCGAGGAGGACGCCCAGGAAGTCGTTGGCGCCGGGATAGTCGGCGACCCAGCCGAGCGTCCACATCGGCGGCGGGTCGTTCTGCAGCCGGTCGAAATGGCCGTCGAGCTCCTCGATCCGGACCGTCACGCCCAGCTCCCGTTCCAGCTCGGCCGCGATCCCCTCGGCGTACGGCAGCCCGCCGGCGGCGAAGGTGATGACCGGGAACCCCTGTCCGCCGGGATAGCCAGCCTGGGCCAGCAGGTCGCGGGCGCGGGCCGGATCGCGGACGGGCAGCCAGTTTTGGTCGCCGCCACTGGCGATGCCCGGCGGGACCATGCTGTCCGCGGGGATCGCGCCGTCTCCACCGAGCTCGACGAGCCGGCGCCAGTCCACTGCGGCGCCGAATGCCTGGCGGACGCGAACGTCGTCGAACGGCGGGGCCGTCGTGGTGAAGCCGACGAAGGACAGGGCGAGATTCGGAACCCTCCGCAGGGCCGGGCCGAGCGTCCGGTCGTAGCGGATCCACGAGGCGTCGTACGTGCCGATCCCGACGTAGTCGACGTCACCCGCCTCGAAGGCGGCCACGGGGCTGCGGCCGCCGATGTCCTGGAGCAGGTGGGCGGTCGCGATCGCCGGCGGACCAGCCCAGTACCGCTGGTTGGCCACGAGCGTGAACTCGGCGGCCGTGACCGCCGAGACGACATACGCTCCGCTGCCGACCGACGCCCCGTTGTCGATCGACTGGCCGTCCCGCCAGACGGCCGGCGGCACCACCCCGAACGTGGGACCGGCGACGATCGCCGGGAAGTCCGCGCCGGGTCGCTCGAGGTCGACGACGACGTCATTGCCCTCCGCCCGGATGCCGACCTGCGCCGGGTCCTTGACCGTGCCCTTGAGGTAGCCGCCGGCGTTCCGGACATCGAGGAGGAGGGATGAGAGCTGTGACGGCCGCTTCGGGTCGATGACCCGGAGCCATGAGCCGACGACGTCCTCCGCGGTCAGGGGAGAACCGTCCGAGAACTTGAGGCCGTCGCGGAGGTGGAACACGATCCTCGTTCCGTCATCGGAGACATCCCAGGCAGCCGCGAGCGCCGGCCGGAGGGTCAGGGACCCGTCGAACGCGGTGAGCGACTCGTAGAGCTGGGCGCTGAACGCGGCCGAGCCGATGTCGCTCTGGCGGGCCGGGTCCAGGGTCGTGGGGACGCCGAAGAGCAGCGTGACCGCGTCCGGACCGGCCCCGCGCGCCGGCACTGGACCGGTCCGGACGACGAGGCCGCCGAGGAGCACGGCGGCGACCACCGGGACGAGGATGACGATCCGCAGCGGACGAAGGATCCGGTTCAGGCTGACCACCATGCCGCCGTGCGGCGGGTCCCGCCCGGTTCGCGGAGGGTCACCGGACGCTCCACGGGCACGGGGTCCCGCTGGCGCGAGGTCCACGCGTATCGGTCGCCGGAGAACCGGAACAGGAGGGCGGCCACGCAGACGAACCGGCGCATGAGCGGAGTATAGGGGCGGGTCCGAGTGCCCTCGGCGCGCCACGCGGCCCCGGACAGGGAGAGAGACCTCGTGCTACACCGCCGGGGGAACGATGCTTACAGCGCCGAGGCCTCTTGCTCGGAGAACGAGGCGCTGCCGGATTCGTTAGGGCAGCGGTCCGGTAGATCCGAAATTCGCCGGGCCGCGAAGGTCCCTACGATGACAGCCTCCGCCGGAGCCGCCCGTTGACCCTCCACCTTCGCGACACCCTGAGCCGCAGCCAGCGGGCGGTCCGTGACCCGGCCGGTGGGGGTCCGGTCACGATGTACAGCTGCGGCCCGACGGTCTACCGCTACGCGCACGTCGGCAACCTGCGGACCTTCCTCCTCCCCGACCTGATCCGGCGAGCCCTGCTCTACCGCGGGATCCCGGTCCGGCACGTCCAGAACATCACCGATGTCGGGCATCTCCGTGACGAGCGATTCGATCGCGGCGACGACCCGATGCTCGTCGCCGCGGGGCTCGAATCGAAGGCGCCCGCCGAGATCGCGGATGCGTACGAGGCGGCCTTTCATGCCGACGCCGCCCTCCTCAACCTCCTGCCCGCCCACGTCTACCCCCGCGCGACCGAGCACATCGGCGCGATGGTGGACCTGGCCGCGCGACTGGAAGCGCTGGGCCACGCCTATCGGACCGACCTCGGCAACGTCTACTACGCCGTCAGCTCCTACCCGGGCTACGGACAGCTCTCCGGCAACTCCATCGACGCGCTCCGGGCCGGTCATCGCGGCGAGGTCGAGCCGGACAAGCGGGATCCGGCCGATTTCGCGCTCTGGAAGGCGGCCGGCGACGGGCGGCTCCTCAAGTGGGCCTCGCCCTGGGGCGAGGGCTTCCCCGGCTGGCACCTCGAGTGCTCGGCGATGGCGATGGCCCATCTCGGGGATCGCTTCGACATCCACACCGGCGGCGAGGACAACGTCTTCCCGCACCATGAGGACGAGATCGCCCAGTCGGCGCCCCTCGTGGGCGGCCCGCCCGCCGACCTGTGGGTCCACGGGTCGCACCTCCTGATGGAGGGCCGGAAGATGGCGAAGTCGGCGGGCAACTTCCAGCGGATCACCGAGGTCGCGGCCGTCCCCCACGACCCCCTCGCCTTCCGCTACCTCTGCCTCACGGCGCGCTACTCGCGCCAGCTCGAGTACTCGGAAGGGTCGCTCCACGCTGCCGCAACCGCGCTCGCCGCCCTCCGGCTCCGGCTGCGGATGATGGGTCCACCGCCGGGCACCGGGCCCTGGGCCCCTCCCCCGGCGCTCGTCGCGGGACGGGCGCCGGACCGCCCGGGCGGGACGCGGGAGGGCATCCAGGGGCACGGCCGGTCGCTCGACGACGCGGGGCGCCCTGCCGCGGAACCGGCCCTGTTCGACCGGACGGCCCACGGCGTCCCGCCCCTGTCCTCCCCCGGAGCGGCCTGGCGGCACGCGTTCCTTGACGCGGTCGAGGACGACCTGGACCTTCCGACGGCACTCGGCATCGTCCACCGGGTCGTCGGGTCCGACCTTCCGACCGACGAGCGCCGCTGGCTCGTCCTCGACGCAGACGCGGTGCTGGGGCTGGACCTCCATCGGTCGTGGGCGAGTGGACCGGCGAGCGCGCCGATGTCGGCCGCGGCGATGGCGCTGGTGGCCGCCCGGGAGGCCGCCCGGCAGCGACGCGACTTCGGGACCGCGGACCGGATCCGGGACCAGCTCCGGGACCTGGGCTACGAGCCGACGGATCGCGCGGACGGGACGACCGCCTGGCGGCGGGTCGCGGACGAGGCGTCGCGGGGCCAGTGGGACCCGGAGCCCGGGGGGCCTCAGACGACGAGGTCGTCCCGGCCCCGGAAGCGGTCGAGCAGCCGGTAGAAGTTGCGCTTCGACAGCCGGGCGCGCTCGACGTCGGAGAGGGACGTCCAGCCGCGATGCTCGTGGCGAACGAGGGGCAGCCGGTCGACGGCCACGGCTCGACGTGGCGGACCCTCACCGTCCTCGTCGCCGTCGCGCAGCACCAGGCTCCACCAGATGTCGAGGTTGCGGTAGAAGCGGAACCCTTCGTCGAGCGGCCCCGCCGCGATCGCGTCCGCGCGCCGGAAGGCGAGGAGATAGCCCTCGATGGCGGCCGCGTCGCCGGCAGTCACCTCCTCGAAGCGGCGAAGGTCGGCGGTCCGGAGCCCGAACGCGCCCGCCACGGCCAGCCCGGGGTCGCCGAGGGCGCCCACGAGGGGCGTGACGACATCGCCCGTCGGCTCGACGCTCGTGTCCATCCAGATCACGATGTCACCGGCCGCGCGCCGGAAGCCGGCGTTGAGGGCGGCGGCCCAGCCGAGCCGGATGCTCGTGCGGATGACCTCAAGGTCCCCCACCCCATCGTCGGCTGCGGCGGCGCCGGCCGGCAGCCGGCTCGCCTGGGCGTCGTCCGGCGCGTCGGCAACGACCACCACCTGGAGCCCGGCGGGCCCGTGGGCCCGGAGGCCGGCAAGCGCCCGATCGAGGTCGTCGGGCTGGTCCGTCGCCACCAGGATCAAGGTCGCGCGACGCGATGCCGGCTCGTCGAGCCGGCTGGGGACGGCTCCACTGTGGCCGTAGCGAATGCCGTCCGGGGCTTCCATGGTCGGTGGACGGACGGGCTCCAGCCGGAAGTTCGTCCCGACATCGACGACCTTCCAACCGGCGGCCTCGATCTCGTCGCGAAGGCGGTCGGCCGTCGGCCAGTCACGCGCCGCGCGAGCCGCCAGGCGGGCATGCGCGGCGTCGAGCACCGGCTGCGGGACGTACGGCCGGTTCATCCAGGCCCGATCGCGTGGCCCGGGAGTGTCATCGCGGTGCCGCGAGGTCGCCGAGGGCCACGAGGACGGCGTCGACGACTTCCGGGACGGGGCGCCCTTCCAGCTCCAGCGTCCGATCCGCGGACTCCGTGAGCATGGGGTTGTAGCCGCGCCCGTCGCCCTGCAGGGCGCGCGAGTCCGTCCGCACGAGGACGACCGGCTTCTTCCGGTAGGCGTAGCCGCACTCCCAGCACGTGCCCGAATCCGGGTCCGGGCCGTCCATGATCGCGACCATGGCATCCGCCCAGTCGATCGCGGCCACGTCCGTGGCGAAGATCCCGGCCGCGTCCTTGCCGGGTTCCTGGTCCTGGGGCAGGAAGACCTCGTGGCCGGACGCGCGGAGCCCGGCCGCGAGTGCCGCGTTCCAGGCCAGCTCCGCCGACGTGAAGAGCGGTCCCGCGAGGTAGAGCTTCATGGACGGAGTATCGCCGGCTCGCCGCCCCGGCGCTTCAAGGGAGAGGCCGGCTTCACGACGGCGCCTTCGGATCGTCAGGCGCTGAGCTTCTTGTAGCGGATCCGGTGCGGCTGGTCGGCCGCCGTGCCCAGCTCCCGGTGCCGGAATGCCTCGTAGTCGCTGACGTTGCCCTCGAAGAAGCGGACCTGGCTGTCGCCCTCGAAGGCGAGGATGTGGGTCGCGATCCGGTCCAGGAACCAGCGATCGTGGCTGATGACGACGACGCAGCCCGGGAACGATTCGAGGCCGGCCTCGAGCGCCCGGAGCGTGTCGACGTCGAGGTCGTTCGTGGGCTCGTCGAGCAGCAGGACGTTGCCGCCGCGCTGGAGGAGCTTGGCGAGGTGGACGCGGTTCCGCTCGCCGCCCGAGAGCTGCCCGACGAGCTTCTGCTGGTCCGTGCCCCGGAAGTTGAAGCTGGAGACGTAGGCCCGTGCCGGCAGCTCCCGCTTCCCGACCGTGATCACCTCCGCGCCCTGGGTGATCTCCTGGAACACCGTCCTGTCCGCGGCGAGGTCGTCCCGCGACTGGTCGACGTAGCTCATCACGACCGTCTCGCCGACCTCGATGCGGCCCGCATCCGGTGTCTCCCGGCCGACGAGCATCCGGAAGAGCGTCGTCTTGCCGGCCCCGTTCGGCCCGATGATGCCGACGATCCCGGACCGCGGCAGCGAGAACGTCAGGTCCTCGATGAGGAGGCGATCGCCGTAGCCTTTCCGGAGGTCCTTCACCTCGATGACGGTGTCGCCGAGCCGCGGACCCGGCGGGATCGCGATCTCGAGCTCGCGGGCCTGGTCCTTCGTCTCGTTCGCCTCGGCGAGGAGCTTCTCGTAGGCCGTGAGCCGCGCCCTGCCCTTCGCCTGGCGGGCCTTCGCTCCCATCCGGACCCACTCGAGCTCGCGGGCCAGGGTCCGCTGCCGGGCGTCCGCCTGCTTGTTCTCACGGGCGAGCCGCTCCAGCTTCTGCTCGAGCCAGCTCGAGTAGTTGCCGGCGAACGGGATCCCACGGCCGCGATCCAGCTCCAGGATCCACTTCGCGACGTTGTCGAGGAAGTAGCGGTCGTGAGTGACCGCGACCACGGTCCCGGCGTAGTCGCCGAGGAAGCGCTCCAACCACTCCACCGATTCCGCGTCAAGGTGGTTCGTGGGCTCGTCGAGGAGCAGGAGGTCCGGATGCTGAAGAAGGAGCCGGCAGAGCGCGACCCGTCGCTTCTCGCCGCCCGACAGCGTCGTGACGTCCGCGTCGTCCGGCGGGCAGCGGAGCGCATCCATCGCGATCTCGACGTTCCGCTCCAGGTTCCACGCGTCCGCCGCGTTGATCCGGTCCTCGAGGGCGGCCTGCTCCGCGCCGACGGCCTCGTAGTCGGCGTCGGGATCGGACCACTTCGCCATGACGGCGTTATAGGCGTCGATGAGGTCCTGGACCGGCCGGACGCCGTCGAGGACGTTCTGCGTCACGTTCTTCGCCGGGTCGAGCTGCGGCTCCTGGCTCAGGTGGCCGACGGTGAAGCCGGGGGTCAGCCGCGCTTCGCCGACGAAGCCGTCGTCGAGACCGGCCATGATCCGGAGGAGGCTGGACTTCCCTGCCCCGTTCGAGCCGATGACGCCGATCTTGGCGCCCGGGTAGAACGAGATGGAGATGTCCTCGAGGACGGTCCGGTCCGGCGGGTAGTGGCGGGCGAGCTTGTACGCGGTGTAGATGAACTCAGCGGGCATGCGCCAAGGGTAGCGGCGGTCGCGGCTCCTGGCTCCGACCCTGCCTCAGGCGACCCGGGGCGAGCGCGAGACCATGCGCCCAGAGACATCGGTCAGGCGCGGAATCAGGCGCCCTGCTCGACCTCGAAAAGCGTGTGGGCCTCCAGGCCGTGGGCCTCGCGATGGACGCGGGCCGCGGTCTCGCGGTCCGGCGCGTCAACGAGGCAGAACACCTTGCCCTGCTCCTCGTCCACCCAGTAGCTCTTGTAGTTGACGCCGTACTGGCCCTGCACCTGGAGGTCCTTCTCGTGTGCACCCGCGACGGCTTCGGCCGTGACGCCGGGAATGTCGTGCACGTCCATGTAGGTCGGCATTCCTGATTCCTCCATTCCGGGGACGCGGAAATCGGTCGTCGGATGGTAGCGCCGTTCGACGGATTGTTCTCGCTCAGGGCCGGGACCGGTCGCGCCCGGCACTGCCGTCGCGGCCGGCGGCGTGGCGGGCGGTGATCCAGGGTACGAGAACGGAGGCCACGAGCGAGCTCACCTCCTCGACCGATCGGCGGCGTGCCCGGATGCTGTCGAAGAAGGTCATCTCGCTGATCGCCCGAAGGAGCGTCATGGCGTCATCGTCCTCGGCAAGTGGCCCGAGCGCAGCCCGCCAGAGCTCGGCCCAACGCGTTCCGTATCGCGAACCGGTTTCCGTCCAGACCGGCGTCAACATCGGCTCACGAAGCCACATCCGGTAGATCCGGCCCGCCTGGTCGAGGAACCGGTAGGTGGCGACAGTGAGCCGCTCAACACGCTCCTCGACCGATTCCGCGCCGTCGTAGATGGACAGGTCGGGCAGTGGCGCCTCGGCGGTGAGGCGCTCGACCATCGCGCGGTCCAGGTCCTCGCGGGTCCGGAAGTGGTTGCGCAAGGTACCCGGTGCGATGTCCGCGCGGAGCTGGACCTGACGCATCGTCGTCGCCGAGATCCCGCGCTCGGTATACAACTCGATGGCGGCCTCGACGATCCGCTTGCGCGTGGCTTCGACCGACGCAGTTCGCTTCCCGAGTCGATATGCCCTGGGCATCGTCTACCAATCTGTTGACATATCATAGGTCAGTCAATACGCTGCGTCCATGGGCACCAGCGGGCCGCAGCAGCCCGCGCCAGTGTCTTCGATCCGGAGGATCTGTGATGCGAACCATGGCCGGCATCAGCTCTCTGCTTCTCACCTTCGGAGGGACCGTGATGGCGCTCCTCCTGATCGCGATGTCCGTCGCGCCGTCCGTCCCGGCGGTCTATGGCTTCCTGCTGGTCGCTCCGGCGGTCGGTCTCGGGGCCCTCGGCCTCGTTCAGAGCGGAGGGTCGGGGGTCGGGCGGCTTGGTAGGGTGTCAGGCTGGATCACCGGCATCGGCGCGATCGCCGTTCTGGCTGTCGCGCTCTACGCGATCGCGACCGATCAGTTCGCTTCGACGCTCGGGGCGGCTGATCCGCTTGCGATGGCGTTCGCGACGGCGTCGATGGCCTGGATGATCGGCGGCGTCGGGGTCGCTCTGGCAATGTGGCGGGTACGCTCGGTTTCGGCGCGGGGCGCATGGCTGATCCTGGCGGGAACGGTCTCGGCGATCGTCCTTGGCACATTGCTGGACCCGATCGCGCCTGCGCTCAGCCCGCTGTCAGCGCTGCCATTTGCGATCGGCTGGCTGCTCGTGGGCTGGGGTGCCCGCGGGAATGCGCCGAGGTCCATGGGTGCGTCCCGGTCATACGGCGGCCTGGCGGAGGACCCGCGCTGATCAGGCCGGTCACGGCCGCTCGCGTCGGTCGGCTCGACTGCGGTCGAAACCGCGAAGGCTGGTTGGGCGCTACCGCATCACCCGTCGAATCGCGTCGTCTCCCGAGGAGCGTGGTTCGGATTCCCGGGGCGTCCGATCGATGACGTGGCGCCCCCGGACCGACGCCGGGGCCTACGAAGCAAAGCGGTCGACACGCTCGCTTGGTACGCCCGACCTGACCTGACCGAGGCCCGAGACGCCAGTCGAGGAGGTACTCGTCCGACATGACGGGGTCGGGTCAGAGCGGCCGCTCGCTGGTCCACATCGTCGCGCCGCCTGCTCGCCTCCGCTCCCAATGGTTTTTCAGCGAGCCTATTGCCTTCCTCGCACCCCCACTCGACGTTCAGCGTCAGGCCCTCGATCGCCATCTGCGTGAGCGTCGAGTCCCCCTTCGGTGTCGACGGGAGGAACTTGCGCCCTTCTTTCTGCCCGAGCAGTGTCTCTGCCTGCCTGCGCTTCTCACGCTTCCCGTTCTGGTCGGCCGCGATCGTCCCGTCTCTCGGTCCGCTGGGGCTGGAGCCCGAACGCTTGCCAGATCCGGCTGATCGACGACTGGCTCATACCCTTCCGCCGCGCCATCGAGCGGGTCAACCAGTGGGTCGCGTCGGTCGGCTTCTGCTCCAGGGTCTTGGTGATCACCGCCTCCACCCGCTCGACGCCGATCGTCCGTGGGGCGCCCGGCCGCGGCTCGTCGAGCAGCCCGTCCGGGCCGCGCTCGAGGAAGCGTCGGCGCCACTTGCCCACCGTATGGGCGGTCAGGGCGAGCTCGGCCGCGATCGCCTCGCTGGAGCGGCCGTCCGCGGCGGCCAGCACGATCCACGCCCGCTGGGCGAGCGCCTGGGCAGTCTTCGGCCGGCGCACCGACGACCTGGGTGCAGATACGAACTACGACGCCGTTCGCGTCGAGAACCCGTTCGGCGCTCCCTCCGACGTTGAACCGGAGGCAGGATCGTCCGAGGACGGCGGCCTGGCGACCAGGTGATCTCGGCCCGGTTGTCTGAGCGCGACCCTCCCCTTCAGCCGGCCTTCGGGGGCTCGATGATGTCGATCGTCGATTTCAAGTGGTTGACGACGAGACGTTGCGCAGACTTGGCGTCGCGGCGGATGAACGCATCGAGGATCGCTCGATGTTCTGCGTTGCCGCTGTCGAGCCGGATGGGACGCTGCTTCACGGTGTGCGCAACGTAAAGGGTCGCCGCGTCCTGGAGCATGCCGATCATGCCGGCCAGTCTCGGCGACTCGGCGGCGTCGAGGAGCACGCCGTGGAACAGCCGATTGAGCTCCACCCAGCGGCCGGGATCGCGCTCCGCGTCCATTTCAGCCTGGAGTCTGGCGGCTGCGTCGATGGTCCCCCGGCCGATCCGCTTGATGGCACGCCGTGCGGCTACGGGCTCGAGCAGCTTCCTGAGGTAGTAGACCTCACGGACATCGTCCAGGGACACTTCGCGCACGACCCCACCGCGGTGCGGATCGAGCTGGATGAGGCCCTCGGCAGCCAGGTCACGCATCGCTTCACGGACCGGCGTGATGCTGACATTGAGCTCGGCGGCAATGTCGGCCTGGACGAGTCGCGCCCCTCCCTGGAGGGTGCCTCTGAGAATGGCCCGCTTCAGCAGCTCGTAGGCAAACTGATGGGTCGTCGACGGTTGACGGACAGGCCCGAGAACGGACACGTCGGGCCCGTCAAGTTCGCCGCTGCGCTCGCCCGGCGGCCGGGTCGCGAAACGCCCGACCGTAGCCGTGTCCTTCGTCCGATCCTCACTCACCGCCCGACGACCCATGGGTCTACTCTACCCGATCTGGTGGAGAACTTGCTTGACGCGACCTGATGCATCTTATAGGATACAATAGCCATGAGCGTGGGAAGGTTCGAGACGAGGGGTGTCGACATGAGCAAGCGTCATCTGGCACCGGTGGCGATCGGACTACTGGCCGTTATGGCCTGTGCCGGGCCCGCTTCGACCCCGACCAATTCTGGGGCGCCACCCTCCGCTGCCAGCAACCCGCCGGTGACCAAGAAGATCACATTCGTCACCCCGAACCCATCCGCGATCGTGGTCTTCAATCTCTGCGCCGCCATCGGCGAGGGCTATCTGGCCCAGGAGGGGATCGAAGTCACCTTCCAGGCACTCGATGGCTCGGGTCCGGTCCTTCAGGCCATGGCCGCAGGCCAGGCGCAGATCGGCCTGCCCGGGCCTGCCCCGGTGCTGCTGGCTCGAGCGCGCGGCGAGAAGCCGGTGATGTTCTACAACCTGTACGCCCAGAGCCTGTTCGGCCTCGTCGTCCCGGCTGACTCCTCGATCCAGTCGCCGGCGGACCTCAAGGGCGCCACGATCGGCGTGGGCACCGCCGGCGGTGCAGAGGTGCCGTTCGCACGAGCGATCCTCAAGGAAGCCGGCCTCACCGAGAACACCGACTACACGTTCCTTCCGGTCGGCGACGGCGGCCAGGCCGCCGCCGCCTTCACTCGCAAGGAAGTCGTCGCCTACGCGGCCGCCATCCCCGACATGGCCATCATGCGGACGCGGGGGATGAACCTGCGCGAGATCACGCCCGACAAGTTCCTGGCGTTCTTCGGTAACGGCTACACGACGTTGCAGGCCACCATCGATTCGGACCCCGGCCTCATCGGCGGGTTCGCTCGGGCCCTTGTGCGAGGCATGGAGTTCGCGAGCAACAACAAGGCGGGCACACTCAGCGATTGCGCAAAGCTCAATCCTCAGGAAGCGGCCGACACCACGCTGTCGTCGGCGCTCTACGATGCCTCGCTCGCCCGCTCGAAGCCACCCGGCGGCGCGGCACCGGGCACCTTCTCCGCCAGCGGCTGGCAGACCTGGCAGGATAGCCTGGTGGCGTCCGGCGACCTCAAGGCCCCGCTGAGCGATCTGGCGTCCGCGTCGACGAACACCTTCGTCGAGCAGGCTGCACCCTAGGTTGGTGACGACGGACAGGCAGGTGACGATGGTTGGCGCGCCGAGCCTGAGGCCCGACGTGGCCGCTGTCGGCGAGGAGCCCCTCCTCGAAGCCAGCGGCGTCTCCAAGGTCTTCGCGGCGCGGGGCGTGCAGGCCCTTGACTCGATCGACCTGGTCCTGAAGCGAGGACAGTTCGCCAGCATCATCGGTCCGAGCGGCTGCGGCAAGTCGACGCTGCTCAAGATCATGGCCGGGCTCGTGGCTCCCAGCGGAGGACGGGTGGTCCTCCAGGGAACGCCGGTCCTCGAGCCGCGGCGAGACATCGGGATCATGTTCCAGCAGGCGACGCTGCTGCCGTGGCGGACGACGATCGAGAACGTGCTGCTGCCGATCGAGATCCGCGATGGGTCGCGGGCCGCGAATGCCCGGCGCGACGCCGTGCGGGCCCTCCTCGACCTGGTCGGACTGACGAACTTCGAAAAGGCCTATCCGCATGAGCTGTCCGGAGGGATGGCCCAGCGCGTGGCCATCTGCCGGATGCTCGTGACGGAGCCGGCGGTCCTCCTGCTCGACGAACCGTTCGGCGCCCTCGACGAGCTCACCCGTGAATACATGAACGTGGAGCTGCAGCGCGTCTGCCTCCAGAAGCAAGCCACCGCGTTCATGGTCACGCACTCGATCCCCGAGGCCGTCTTCCTGGCCGACGTCGTGTATGTGATGACACCGCGGCCCGGTCGGATCGCCCAGGTCGTCCCGGTGGATCTGCCTCGGCCGCGAACCCTCGAGATGATGACGGAGCCGGGATTCGCCGAAGTCGTTCGGCGGGTGCGGTCCGGGCTCGACAGGGGAGGCCACGGGTGAGGGACGGACCCCCCCCGGCCGAAACACGCCCGCCGGCCGACAGGCGTCCCGGGCAGGGCTCGTGGCTTGACCGGGTCCCGCAGCCGATCGCCATCATCGTCTTCGGCGTGATCGTCGTCGCGCTGTGGCAGCTGGTCACCGCGCTGGGTCTCGTCCCTCGGATCATCCTGCCGAGTCCCGCCGACACCGTCCGCGAGATCGTCCTCAGCGCCGCCAACATCGCGCGGGGCGACTACATCACGGAGTCGCTCTGGGTCACGACGCAGGAGGTCGTCGTGGGCTTCCTTCTGGCTGCCGGGCTGGGGTTCGCGCTCGGCATCCTGGTGTCCGAGACGAAACTCGGCCGAACGGCCGTGATGCCCTACCTCATCGGCTTCAATGCGATCCCAAAGGTGACGTTCGCCCCGCTGTTCGTGGCCTGGTTCGGCTTCGGACCCGAATCGAAGGTCGTCATGGCGCTCTTCATCGCCTTCTTCCCGGTCATCGTCGATACGGCCGCCGGCCTGGCATCGGTTGACCGAGACTCGCTGATGCTGTTCCGATCGTTCCAGGCAAACCGCTGGACGACGCTCGCCAAGCTGAAGCTCCCGGCGGCGCTGCCGTACATCTTCGCCGGCCTGAAGACGGCCGCCGTCTTCAGCGTCGTCGGTGCGGTCATCGGCGAGTACCTCGGTGGGGGTCGAGGGCTCGGCATGCTCATTCGACTCTCGTCCGAGCAGCTGCGGATCGACCAGGTCTTCGCCCTGATCTTCTTCCTCAGCATCCTGGGGGTCGCTCTCTTCGGGATCGTGGCCTGGCTGGAGCGCCGGATCGTCTTCTGGCATCGGCCGGAGCCCACCGAGGTGACGTCGGCGTGACGCGCTCGACGAGCGGAGGAGAGTCATGAAGATCGCCCGGATCGAGACCGCGGCGGGACCCGCGTTTGCGGCCCAGGCAACGGACGCGACCTGGGTGCCGCTCGAACGGCTGGGGATCGCGGCGTCGACCACGGCCGACGTCATCGAGCACTTGGATGCGGTCCGTGAACGTCTCGATCGGCCGGGCGGAGGTATCGCCGATCCGGTCTTGCTGTGCCCGATCGTCCGGCCCGCCAAGATCCTCGCGATCGGGCTCAACTACATGGATCACATTCGTGAGACCGGCGCCACGCGGCCGGAGCACCCCATCGTCTTCGCGAAGTTTCCGAACGCCCTCAACGATCCGGGTGGCCGGGTCGTCATGGATGCGCGGTTGACGTCGCAGGGCGACTACGAAGCCGAGCTCGCGGTGGTCATAGGTCGGTCGACCCGTGGGATCTCCGAGTCCGAAGTCACCGCGCATCTTTTCGGCTACACGGTGGCCAACGACGTGTCTGCCCGCGACTGGCAACGCCGGGACGGTCAGTTCGACCGCTCGAAGAGCTTCGACACCTTCTGTCCCATCGGACCCTGGATCACGACGGTCGATGAGGTGCCCGATCCTCAGGCCCTGGCCATCAGGAGCCGGGTGAACGGCGAGCTCCGGCAGGACTCGTCCACGAGGGAGATGATCTTCTCGGTCCAACATCTCGTCTGGTACATCGCACGTGGGATGACCCTGGAACCGGGCGACGTGATCCTGACCGGCACGCCCCACGGCGTCGGCGTCGCGATGGATCCGCCCCGCTATCTGGTGCCTGGCGACATCGTCGAGTGCGAGGTCGACGGGCTCGGCACGCTCCGTAATGAGGTCGTCGCACCGCCGGGCTGATCGCGGACCGGGGGTGTTCGACCGCTTCAACCGCGTCCCCGGTCCAAGCCGCCGTCCGTCCGCACAGCAGGACAGTTTCGAGACATCGCCGCTGAACGCCTGGGCGCCGCGCCCGATGATCGCGTCCCGGTGCTCGACGCATCTCCACGGGTAGTCACCGGCGACGGCATGGATGCCCGCAGTGTGCAGGAGCGTCTTCGACGGCAAGGGACGTTCGTCCGTCGCCATGGCCGGCTGGCGGGCGGCGCTGGCTGAACGTTTGTGTCGGACCGGGCAGAGTGAATAGCGTTCCGAACACGACGATCCTCCCACGCGGTGCGTCGAGGTGGCGCACCAGAACTCGGGCAGTGAGGGTGGCTCTGGCCTTCCCCGGGCGGCACGCCTCCGCTTCGGGTGTCAGCGAGTGATGCCGGTGCTGATGCTGTATCGCCCCGGCTGGGGCCAGTAGACGAGCCCGTGGGGGTTGGCTCCGGTCGCGATCGTCCGCAGCACGATTCCTCTTGCTGGATCGATGACGACGATCGTGCCGTCGTATCGGTTGGAGACCCACATCTGCGAGCCATCGGCTGAGAAGGCCATCATGTCCGGGGAGGCGCCCACCTGCCAGGTCGCGGTCACGGTCTGGGTCGCGACCTCGATCACCGAGATCGAGCCCGCCAGGCGATTCGTCACGTAGAGCTTGGTCGTGTCCCGGCTGATCCCGAGGCCGTGGGCACCGGTGCCGGTCCGGATGAACGAAACCACCTTGAGGGTGCGAGCGTCGATGACATTGACGCCACCCTCGCCCTGGTTGGCGACGAAGAAGTATCTGCCGTCGGGCGAGAGCCGCACGTCGATGGGCAGCCCACCGACCCGGACCTCCCCGACAACGCTCATGCGTCGGGTGTCGACCTTGACCACCCATCCCGATGTCTCGCCGCTGACCAGCATGAAGGAGCCGTCCGCCGACATGTCGAGATGGTTGGCCCCCGTGCGCGGGATCTCGAGCCACTTGAGGAGCTTCCAGGTCTTGCGGTCGTAGAAGGCGAGGCCGTTGCGAGCGAGATCTCTGGCGCCCAGGAAGTCGTCGACCACGATCGCCTTGCTGCCGTCGACCGTGAAGTACAGGTTGTACGGATAGGGGACCCCGATCGCGCGCGCGGCGGCGGCGGCGGGCGGGTCGATGACGGTGAGGCGGGAGCTGCCCATGTCGGTTACGTAGAGCCTCGAGAGGTCCCAGTCCGGCACGATATGCTCGGGACTGAGGCCGGTCCTGAAGCGGCCGACGATCGTGAAGGTGGCGGGGTCGATGACCGCCACGTCACCGGAGTTCTCGTTCGGGACATAGACGAGTGGCTTGAGGCCGGCGACGCGCGGCGCCAGTTTGCCAGCGGCCGTGAACGCGTACACGCCGCCCACCGGCCGCGGGGCAGGGATCGCCTGCGAGCTGGGCAGGGCGGGAGTCGGGGTGGAAGTGCGAGAGGTGGCTGCGGCGCTCGGATTGACCCGGAGGGCACTGGCGCTCGGCGTCGGCGTGCTCGACGCACAGCCGCTAGCCAGGGCCGCCGTCAGGAGCACGAGCGTCCATCGTTGGAATGCCGTCACGCCCCGGAAGAGTAGTTCCTACCCGGGACGAACGTCAAAGTTGTGAGGGCGAGCGGGCGCGCGTGAGGATCGTGACCTCGGCGCCCGGGGGAAAAGTTGCCTTCGTCGATCTGACAGCGGTATATGCTGTCAGCTAAGAGGCTGTGAAATCACCCGCACTGGGTGATCGTGTGGCCCTGCGAGCTCGATGTCAGCACGTACGCGGCGCGTGGCCGTGACGGTCACGCCGCCGCGACCGGCCTGCCCCGCGCTGCGGCGGACCGACCGGTCCCTGGTCGGGCTACTTGCGCCACCTGCGCGACGGCGAGCCGCTGCTCCGCATCTTCGTGCCCCGGGTGCCCTGCCGGTGTTGCGGGAGCACGGCGGCGCTGCTGCCTTGGTTCGTGACCCCGTACCGCTGGGACATGGTCGACGTCATCGAGCGGGCGCTCGGGCTCTCGGTCCAGCCTCGGTGCCGACGCGAGCGAGGCCGTGTCCTTGGCGCTCGGACGGACCGCGTCGGCGATGGCGATGCCGCCCTCTGCGTCGGCTCGCCGTGTGGCCATCGTCGCATCCTCCTACAGCCTTTGGAGTGGCGCCGGTTCGGTCTCGCCGATGTCCCCGGTGACGGATTCGGCGAACGACGGTGGGCGGCGGAACCGGGTTGCCAGCTCAAATGCATGTGCGAGCCGGATCAAGGTCGGCTCGGTGAACGCTCGCCCCGTGAAGAGAAGCCCGATCGGAAGCCCGTGCGAGAAGCCGGCGGGGACGCTGATGCAGGGGTAGCCGGCTTGCGCTGCCGGTGAGCAGCCCATTCCCTGAATGTGGTCCCCGGCGATGGGATCGATCTTCGGGGCGGGGCTGGTGGTGGGCATCACGAGGGCGTCCAGCTCGTGGCGCAGCATCACGGCGTCGATGCCCTCCTCCCGCGCGTGGCGTCGGCTGAGCGCGATTGCTTGCAGGTACTCGGGTTCCTCCAGCGACCCCTTGGCCTGCGCCATCAGGAAGAGCTCTTGCCCGAACCACGGCATCTCCTCCTTCGCGTGCTCTTCGTTGAACGAGATCACCTCTTCCAGGTTGCGGACTGGAGCGCCGGGGGCGGCAAGGTAAGCGTCGAGGCCGGCCTTGAACTCGTAGAGGAGCACAGTAAGTTCGGAGCCCGGGAAGGTGAGGTCATGGGCGGTCGGGATGTCGGCTGGATCCACGATCACCGCGCCCTCGTCGCGCATTGCCGCGAGGGCGAGTTCGACGACCGCATCGGCCTTCTCGCTGTAGCCGAAGTAGACGCTGCGCGCGACTCCGATCCGCGCACCCTTGAGCCCCGATGCGTCCAGTGCCTTGACGTAGTCGGGCAGCGACCCGCCCGGGATGGCGTTGGTGGCGGGGTCTTTGGGGTCGGGACCTGCGATCACGGACAGCAGGAGTGCAGCGTCAGCCACCGTGCGAGCGATCGGGCCAACCGAATCCTGGCTACGAGAGATCGGTATGACGCCTGCCCGGCTGGTCAGGCCAACCGTCGGCTTGAACCCCACCACGCCCGAGGCCGCGGCTGGCACCACGATCGAGCCATCGGTCTCCGTCCCCAGTGTCGCGGCGGCCAAGTTGGCGGAGACGGCGACCGCAGAGCCCGCGCTGGAGCCCCACGGGGTGCGGTCCAGCGAGTAGGGGTTGCGGCACTGGCCGCCGCGCGCGCTCCAGCCGCTCGTGGAGTGTGTCGAGCGAAAGTTGGCCCACTCGCTGAGATTGAGCTTGCCCAGGACCACCGCTCCGGCCTCCCGCAACCGGGAAACCACGCGAGCGTCGGCGACAGCCCGATGGCCGAGGAGCGCCAACGAGCCCGCCGTGGTCATCATGCGGTCGCCGGTGTCGATGTTGTCCTTGATCAGTATGGGGATGCCGTGCAGGGGTCCCCGCGGCCCACGCGACCGGCGTTCCTCGTCAAGGTCGTCCGCGATGGCGAGGGCATCAGGGTTGACCTCGATGACCGAGCCCAACCGAGGACCTCGACGGTCGAGATGCTCGATTCGCTCCAGGTAGGCCGAAGCCAGGGAGACGGCGGTCTGCTCGCCCTTCTCTATCCGGGCCTGGAGTTCGGCAATGGTGGCTTCTTCGAGTTCGAATTCCATCGGCTACCTCCGTACGCCAGGCTGAGGTAGAGGACCGTCAGCCCGGCGTAGAACTCGACCGGCCGGGCGAACTCCTCCAGCGTCTTGCCCGCCTTGTCATGGCTGCCGATGCCGACGCTCGCTCCTTCCGCATGGGCTGCGGCTGCTGCAGCGGAGGCTGCGTGCGGCGATCGAGAACGTCAAATGGGCCGTTCGCCGAGTAGGGTGGACCGCCATCCGAGGCACCCCTCGCCGGATCGTGGGTCCATTCACTGTCTCGTCCAGTCGGCCGCGTTCCAAGTGAAGGCGTCCCACGGGTTCTGCACCTGACCCGCGACCGTCGTCCTGTACGCTTCCACTGTTGCCCGATTGAACAGCGGGATGTAGACGAGCGCGTCCAGGATCCGCTGGACGGCCCGCCTGTAGGCCTCCTTGCGCGAGGCCTGGTCGAGCGAGCTCCTACCGTCCGCGATCGCCTTGTCGAGGGCGGGATCCTGAAGCCGGAAGAAGTTCCAGCCCGCGCCGCCGTTCGCCGCTGTGGGGATCTGGTCCGAAGCGAAGAGCGCCGAGAAAAACGCGTCCGGATCCAGATCGGCGCCCCACGTGTCCTCAAGGATGTCGAAGTTGCCCCGCTTGATCGTGCCGTTCTCCTGCCAGTTGCCGAACAGGGTCGCCGACGGCAGATTGTTGATCACGAGATCGATGCCGACTGCCCTCAGTTGGCTCTGGACGATCTGTTCGCTCAACTCCTGGACCTGACTGCCGGCGACGGTCGAAATGTCCAGCCGGAGGGGCTGGCCGTTCTTCTCGCGAACCCCGTCACCGTTGGCGTCCGTCCAGCCCGCTGCGTCGAGCAGCGACTTGGCCTTCGCCGGATCGTAGGACGGCATGGACAAGCCCTCCGGGGCCGCCCAGCCGAGACCGATCGGTGACGTGGCGGCGACGGTCATGCCGTAGAGCAGGTCATTGACGATCGGCTTTCTGTCGATGGCGCTGGCGATAGCCTCCCGGACGCGACGGTCGCCCAGGATCGGGTGCGGCTTGGCCGGGTCGGCCGTACCGCGCTGGCTCAGGTTCAGTCCGAGATACTCGACGTTCGACGAGGGCGTGACGACAAGCTTCACGTCCTGCACACCCTGGAGTTGCGGGATCTGGCTCTCGCCAAGGCCCCATAGCGCATCGATGTCGCCGGTCCGCAAGCGCGCGATCCCCACTTCGTTGGAGGGGATGATCAGGAAGACGATTTGGTCGAGGATTGGCTTGCCTGCGTCGCGGAAGTTCTTGTTCCGGTCGAGGACGATCGAATCGCCCGACGTCCACTGGGTCACGACGAACGGACCCGTTCCTTCGGGCGTCCGGTTGAACGACGCGGCAGCCATGTTTTGACCCTCCAGGACGTGGGCCGGCAGGACGGCACCGTCGAGGCTGAAGAGCGACAACGCAGGGGCGTAGAGCGCCTTGAACCTGACGACCGCCGTCTGATCGTCCGGCGTCTCGACCGAGGCGATCTTCTCGTAGCCGGTCTGGGAGTTGACCGCGTTGCCGGGGTCCATGATCGCCTGCCAGGTGAACTGGACGTCGCGCGATGTGAACGGGTGGCCGTCCGACCAGACGACCCCAGTGCGGAGCTTGTACGTGATGGTCAGGCCGTCCGCCGAGATCCCGCCGTTCTCGACGGTCGGGACCTCGGCGGCGAGCTGCGGAATGTAGTTGCCTTCTGGACTTGCGTTCAGGAGCCCCTCGAGTGTCAGCTCGCGGACAAGTCGGCTAGCCGTCTGGATCGCGAGGTACGGGTTCAGGTTGGCGGGCTCCTCCGCCAGCCCGACGGTCACGATGCCCCCAGCTGCGCCGGTCGTCGCGCTGGCCGCCGGCGCGCCCGAGGTCGCGGGCGGGCTAGATTCGGGCGGGGTGGTCGGGGCCGCGCTGCCGCACGCAGCCAGGACCAGGACCAGGCTGGTCAGCAAGGCGATCAGTCGGCGCATGGCCTTCCTCCTCGATCCTACATTCAGGTAGTAGCGCGGAGTGTATGCCGCCGGGGTATCTTGGCCGCTGCTTTCCCCTCCAGCACGCGAGAACGCGGTCCCATCCGGGCGCGCAGGCGGATCGTCTCGTCAACAGGATCACGCTGCTGATTTGCTCGCCGATGCCCGGCGCCGTGAACAGGAGGCTGCGGCAGGCGCGGCGTGACGCCTCGGATGACCGGACTCGAACCGCGCAATGCCACAGGTCTCATCCGCTTGCCCGAGGAGCTGCAGGGGGTTTTGGCCGAGACGATCGGACTCGAGGAGGCGGCATGACGGTCGCGGCCGACATCGCCATCTGCCGCCTCACTGACGCGGCCGTGGCGCCCGCCGGGAGAGACACAGAATCTCCCTTGGACGCCCCTCGACGTCCCGGCGCGGTCACCGAGCCTTCCGCATGGCAACGACGACTCCCGGTCCCGCGCCCGAGAGCACGGAGCACCCGCGCGAGCACGCTCCCTCGTCGGCCGCGGCGGCCGACGAGGCCGAGCGGTACCTCGCAGACCGGCTGGGGCGGTGGCTGGCGGGTGTCGCGATGGCGTCTGCCACGGCACCGACCGATGACGAGCTCGATGACGCGGCGTAGGCCAGCCGGCGCTGCGCTTTCCGGGGCCTCGCTGTGGATCGTGTACATCCGTCGGAGCTACAAGAAGACGGGATCCGACAAGGTGGTCTCGTCAGCCGACACGTCCGACGAGGTACGCCTCGAACGGTGCCTCGCACAGTTGCCCGACGGCGCTCGGTACGAAGTCATCGCGGACTCCGGCGGCCACCAGTCCGGGCGGGGCGAGAAGCGAGACGGTTGGCAGGCCGTCATCGCCCGGATGGCGATGGGCAGAGTCGCCGGGATCGTCGCGTACGACGTCAGTCGGCTCGCCCGCAACGCCCGGCTCGTCCTCAACCTGCACCACGCGCTCGACCAGACGGGCGCGGATCTGCGCGTCGTGCAGATCCCGAACACCCAGTGGGGCAGCGCCGAGGGCCGCTTCATGCTCGGCCAGCTCGCGCTCGCCGCACAGTTCCACGGCGACTACGACTCCAAGCGCATGACGGACATGGCCCGTGCGACCTTCGAGGGAGGCGGCCACGTCGGCAACGACCCCTTCGGCTACCGAACGGTACGCGGGACGCCCAGGGCAACGTCGCCAAGCCACGCACCCTCGAGATCGTCGCGGAGGAGGCCGAGGTCGTGCGCCGCGTCTGGCGCGACCTTGTCACGACGCCGACGGCCAAGATCGCAAAGACCCTCCAGGCCGAGGGCGTGAAGCGGCGGACCGACGACCCGTGGACCAAGGACGCCGTCAAGGACATCGTGCGCGGTGGTCGGTTCTACCCCGGCAAGGTCGTCTACCGGCGCGGCGAAGACGAGCGGGATGGGCGTCACCCGGCCATCCTCGACGAGGCGACGTGGGCGGCTGGGCGGAATGCTGCCGACGCGAGGCTGAACAGGACTGACCAGTCGTCGCGAGCGCACAGGACCTACCTGCTGACCGGCATCCTCGAGTGCGCCTGCGGCCGCCGCTTCCACGGCCAGACGCGATCGTCGCGCGGCAACGAGTGGATGTACTACCTCTGTCGCGACTGCGGGCGGAAGGCGATCGCCACCAAGGACGCCGACCGGATGGTCCTCGCCTGCCTCCGCTGCATCATCCTGCCGGCCCACATCATCGAGGCGAGCCGCGACGAGCTCCGCCGCCGCCTGGCGCTCCCGTCTCGCGGCGCCTCGGACGACCTGCGCGCCCGCCTGGAGCTGCGCCTCGACCGACTGAAGCAACAGTTCGAGTGGGGCGACATCGAGCCATCGGAGTACCGCGCCAAGATGCAGGAGACGCAGGCGGAACTCGCACTGTTGCCCGAGCCTGACAAGATCGTGACGTTCGACGCGGTCGCCGTCTTCGTCGAGTCACTTCGCGCCGCGATCGACTCGGCGAGCCTGGTGCAGCTTCGCGAGCTCATCGGCATGCTGGTCGAGCGGATCGAGGTGAGCGAAGACGGCGAGTGTGAGATCGAGCCGGTCCCGGCAGCACGACCGTTCTTCGCGGCCGCGGAGAGTTTGCTTCTGGCGCCCCCGGACGGACTCGCGGGCTCACGAAGCAAGGCGTGCGACCCGCTCGCCTGGTACGCGGCCTTCGATCCTTGAGGAAGGGTACGACTGTGCCTGCTATGGCAGCGCGTCACGCTGAGGGTACGGTCGTCTCTGGTGGCGCGGCGGCGAGCCTGCGGGCGAGCTCGATCGCCTCGTCGAGCGTGAGCGTCGCGCCCGCCGCCTGCTCGCGCGCCCATTCTTCCTCGCCGAGCGCATCTATCAGGGGCTGCTCGAAGCGGCGACGAAGTTCGAGCTCGCTCGGCTGCTGGATGGGCCCTGCGCTGTGCCGAACGGCGGCGCCAACGACATGGGCTGCGAGTCGAACCTCGGTGGCACCGGTCGCAAATGCGATCGCATGAAGGGTTGAGGTCAGCTCCAAATTGGCGGTGACGTCGTGGGCGGCGAGGATGTCCAGCGCAGACATGCACGCGGCCATTGCCTCGTCGCGCCGGCCGAGCCCGAGGAGAGCGAGGCCGAGACCGCGGAGCGTGGATGCTTCGAAGGGGGCATGGCCGGTCGCTCGCGCCAGGTCGAGCACTGCGCGAAAGCCTGACTCAGCGGCCTCGTCGTGTTCCTCGAGAAGATCGAGCCAGCACCGATTCCCTTCGGCGAGAGCGATGAGGAGTGGATCGCCGAGCCGGCGCGCCTCGTTGGCGACCTGCAGAAATGTCGCTCGAGCTTCCGCGCGCAGGCCCGCTTCCTGGAACACCGTGGCGACGTCGTTGCGAAAGCTGGGCCGCTGCCGCTCGTCCACGTCCTCGATCGCCTCGAGGGCCTCGCGGGCGAGCCGGACGGCCTCCTCGCGCTCGCCGCGGACTCCGGCGTTGATCGCCAAGCCGAGGAGCGCATGCGCATGCCACTCGCCGCCGGGCTCGGCAAGGCGGAGCGACTCGCGCGCGGCGGCATCGGAGGCGTCGAGGTCGCCGACCAGAAGTTCGATCTCGGAGAGTAGACCGTAAAGCTCCGCGCGAGCCGCATCGGGTACGTCCTCGTCCTCGAGGAGGGCTCTCAGCCGTTGGCGCGCCTCGCCGTAGGCGCCGCGCGACTTCCAGTACGAGAACAGCAGCCGTGCCGCTCGGGCCGCCTGCGTGGGGCTCGCGGCGGTGAGGACCGTCAGCATCGCGCGCAGGTTGTCCTCCTCGGAGACGTACCAGGCCATGAACTCGCCGCGGCGCGGCCCATCCCGCTCCGGAAAGTTCTCCTCGAGCCGCTCGAGGTACCAGCGGGCGTGGCGGAGCGCGTACTCGTCCCTCTCGCCGGCGCCGTCGAGCCGTTCGTGTGCGTACTCGCGCAGCGTCTCCAGGAGGAAGAAGCGCTCGTCGCCGAGCGGCTTGACGAGGCTTTGCTCGACGAGGGTCGCAACCTGGTCGAGGTCGGCATCTGCGATCGCCTCGGCGGCCTCGAGCGTGAACGAGCCGCGGAAGGCCGACAGCCGCCGGAAGGCCGCCTGCTCATCGGCCCTCAGGAGATCGTGACTCCACTCGATGGTCGCCCGCAAGGTTCGTTGCCGCTCGGGCAGATCGCGGGCGCCACCGGTGAGCAGCGACAGCGATGCGTCGAGGCGCTGCAGCAGGGCCGGCGGGGACAGCAGCCGGACCCGCGCGGCGGCGAGCTCGAGCGCCAGCGGCAGGTCGTCGAGGCGGCGACAGATCTCGCGCACGGTCGCGTCCGCTGCGAGGTGTCGGCCGGTCGCGGCCGCGCGGCTCACGAACAGCTCGACCGCCGCCTCGCGCGCGAGGGGCTCCACGGGCACCTCGTGCTCGGACGAGAGCCGAAGCGGCCCACGCGAGGTCGCGAGCACCACCGTGTCCCCCACGAGCAGCTCTCCGACCACGGCCTCCACGCCTCGCAGGTGCTCGAGGTTGTCGAGCACGAGCAGCACTCGGCGCGACGCGAGCCAGGCCGCCAGGTCCGCATCGGCCGCGAGCCCGAGGGCATCGGCAACCGTTGAGCGCGCCGCGTTCGTGTCGCGCACCGCCGCCAGCGCGACGAAGAAGACCCCGCCCGAGAACGCGACCGCAAGATCGGCTGCCGCCTTCAGCGCCAGCCGTGTCTTGCCGGTGCCACCGGGGCCGGTGAGGGTGACGAGGCGGACGTCATCCTGCTTGAGCAGCGTGACGAGCTCCTCGAGCTCCGACTCGCGGCCGAAGAACGGTGTTGCAGGGATGGGAAGTTGCGAGCGTGGGCGTCGCTCATCCGGCCGCGCGGACGAGCGGCTGATCGGGGGCCGCGCGTCGGCGTCGCGGACATGAACGAAGCTGTTGACGAGCGCTTCGGCGTGCGGCATGACGCCCGCCCAGTAGCGCTTGTTCTCCGGATCGCCCGAGTCGAACAGGTCGTCGTAGCGGATCCGGTCGCTCCTCGCCGAGCCGCGCTCAACCGCTCGGACCGCGAACTCCCGGAGCTGGCGGGCGTTCGCCAGGTGGGGCGCGGCGGCGAGGTAGTGAAGGGCGAGCTTTTCCACTTCGGAGAGGGGCCGGTCCAGCTCCGAGGCCGCGTTGAGCATCTGGCTGAGCGCGACGAGGATGCGATCCCCGGCGTCCATGGGCGCGATCTCCCAGCCGTTCGCCTCGGGCACGCGGCTCAGGACGTCGGTTCCCTTGGGCCGGGCGCGGATCCGGGCCTTGAACTCCTCGATCGTCGAGCCGGAGCTGCCGGCGAGCACGAAGGCGATGCCGCCGCCACGCTCGAGGTTGACATCGAGGAAGGGCATGAGCGCCTCGTACGGCCAAGGCTCGTCTGGCTTGGCGTCCACCTCGTCGACGAGGCAGATCGCCGGTCCGCCAGCGATCGCCTTCGCGAGCCCCGCCCGGAAGTCCGCTTCGGGGAGCTTGGCGAGGTTGAGCTCGGCGTAGGCGATCTCGGGCAGCGACGCGGCGACCTGCTCGACGAAGTACGTCTTGCCGGACCCTGGCGCGGCCCACAGCAGGTGGTTGTCCCGTCGCTTGGCGGGTTGGGCGCAGGCCTCGGCGATCCGCAGTCGAGCGTCCTTCAGCTGCTCGCGGACGTGTTCGCCGAAGCGCATGTACGAGCCGACGACCGCGTAGTCGTCCATGCGCACGCTCGACAGGCCCCTCACGAGGCCGAAGAGGTCCTCGGAAACGGGCTTTACGATCGCCATGCGGGGCCCCACAGCACCAGCATCGGGCGATCCTACGCCTCTCAACTCGATACGGGAGGCGGGACACGCACGGTCGCGAGCGGGGCTCGGGCGTCGTCACACCACGCAGCTTGCTTCTGGCGCCCCCGGACGGATTCGAACCGCCGACGCCAGCCTTAGGACGGCTGCGCTCTATCCACTGAGCTACGGGGGCTCGCGGGCATCGTACCCCGACGAACCGCGGCGCTGGTCGCGAATGTCCGGCGGGGTAGGATCACGATCGTGAGCACTCCCCTCCCCGACCTCGTGCTGTACGCCCGCGCGGGCTGCGGCCTGTGCGACGAGGCGCGCGAGGCGATCGAGCTGCTGCTGGCGCGACGCGAGGCCGATGGGCTTCCGGTTCCGGTGTTCGTCGAGCACGACATCGATGCCGATCCGGAGCTCCAGCGGCGCTGGTTCGACCGCATCCCGGTCGTGGAGCTGGGCGCGGCGCGCCTGGAGCTTGCCACGAGCCTGGCCCGGCTCCGGCGCCTCCTTGCCGACGAACTCGACCGCTCGCCACGGCCCGCTGCCCGGCCCGCCGGCGCGCCCGACGAGGTGGGCACCTGACTGGTCGCCTTGCGCAAGCGCGCCCAACCCTCGGCCGCTAGACCGGCTCGAACCGATAGCGGTCGCGATCGGGCACCAGTCGTCCGACGGGCATCAGCGGCTCGTGCGAGAGGACGACGATCCAGCGCTCCTCCGCCGCCCGGCGGAACAGCGCTCCCTTGACCTCGACCGAATCGAGCGGGAAGTCGTCGAACGCCGTGACCCAGCGGGGGTTGGCGCTCCACGGCCGCATGCAGAGGTCGCCGAAGAACGCCAGCGTCTCGGCGCCGGGCCCCGCGCCGCGGGCGACGATCGCCTGGTGACCCGCCGAGTGCCCGCCCGTCGGGAGCACGGTGACACCGGGCAGCAGCTCCACCTCGCCATCGGCCCAACCCTCGGCGCCCCAGTCCCGGACCAGGCGAATCTCGGGCTGGTCGTAGGAGGCCACGATCCGGCTGTTGTGGTCGAGCGCGATCTCCCACTCCGCCTTCTGGGCCACGATCCGGGCCCGCGGGAACGCCTTCGAGCCGTCGGCTCGCAGCAGGCCGCCGGCATGGTCGAAATGGAGGTGGCTCATGGCGACGACGTCGATGGAGCCGGGCTCGACGCCCGCCGCCTCGAGGGCCGGCGCGACGGGCGTGCCCTCGTACCCGCGCATCGAGCGGACCTTGTCATCCACCCGCTCCCCGATCCCGGTCTCGATCAGGACCCGACCCGCCGGCGTCTCCACCACGAGGCAGTTCAACGCCTGCAGGAGCCGGTGCTCGTGGTCGATCTCGTCGGTCACGAGCCGGTTCCAGAGCAGCCGCGGGACCGGCCCGAGGAGCGCCCCGGCATCGGACCGGAACGTCCCCGCCTGGATCAGGCCCGCCCGGGTTCCCCCGCCCAGCTCAGCCGACCAGTGGACCGCATCGTTCATGGCCATGGCGTCGCGGTCAGCGGTCCGAGGCCTTCGCCCCGTTCGAGAAGTCGCGGTGGAACGCCGACGCGGTCGGCTCCGACTGGCCCTGGTACTTGGAGCCGAGGCTGGCGCTGCCGTAGGGCCGGTCCACCTCGCTCGACATCCTGAAGAAGCTGATCTGGCCGATCTTCATCCCGAAGTAGAGCGCGATCGGGAGGTTGGCGACATTCGACAGCTCGAGCGTCAGGTTGCCCTTCCAGCCCGGATCCACGTAGCCGGCCGTCGAGTGGATGAGCAGGCCCAGCCTCCCCAGGGAGCTGTTGTGCGTCGGGATGAACGACCTCGAGGCCAGGAAGACCCCGTGCGGCGAGGCGACCTCGATGCAGCGCACCGGGACGGACGGGACATCGCGGACCACGTCGATCGCCCGGAAGCGGTGGAACGGCGCGCCGGCCGCCTTCTGGCGCGCCAGCTTTCGCGGCAGCCGGAAGACCGGCCGATCGGGGGTGAACTTCACCCGATACTTCGGGCCCTTGTCGACCCCGTACAGGGTCGCTCGTCCTTCGGACTTCACCGGTCGGAAGCCGAGGCTGGCCGCGAGCTCGACGACGGCATCGGCGAGGCCCTCGTTCGTGCTCGTGAACTCGCATCGACCGGCAACGTCGTCAACGTACCCATCGGTGTCCATGAGCCCCTGGAGGAGGGCGAGCCGCTGGCCGATGCCGGCCTCGAGGTAGGGCCGTGGCACGTACTTGCCGTCACGCATGCCGAGATCGCGGAGGCGGCTCGAGAGCGATCCGTTCCGGCTGTATCGGCCCGTCGACGCATCACGAGTGTGGCCCGTGCCGCTGATGTGGTAGAGGTGCGGCGCGTAGGCAAGCCGGCGGACGGCGTACCCGTCGCCGCTGATCTGCTGGAGGACCTCGTCGTCGATCGAGGTGATGGCCGCGGCGGTCGTCGTGCCGTCGCCCAGCCAGGCTCCGAACGTGTAGGGCTCGATGGGCAGGTCGAGGCGGGTCGGATACTGGACGGGACCCGCAAGCGGAACGTGGTGGTTCAGCTCGCCGTTCACCCGCAGCGATTGGGCGATCTGATCCGTGGTCCGAACCTCGACCCGGTTGCGGCCGCCACGCCGACCGTTCTTGTCGACCGTCACCCATTGATGCGAAGCATCGGCCGTGATCCGCTGTCCATCCGAGAACAGCACCTCGCGACAGGGCCGACCCACCATGGGTGGCGTGGCCGCCACGACCTGCGTCGGTGCCCCGGTCTCGTCGAAGACGGAGTCGCCCGGGACGAGGTCGCCCATGGAACGCCAGCCGCCGGGCGTCGGGATCTGCGTGTCGAGGGCGAGCGCCTTTCCTTCGAGCCTGGCCACGAGGTCGTTCGGGAGCTCCACCCACTCGAGGGTCTGGCCGAGGACGAATTCGCCCGGGTGGAGGATGAACGGCTCGTCGTCGGCGATGCTCAGCAGCTCGGTCAGGTCCGGCTGCGGCTGCCGAACGTCGATGTAGGCGTAGCGGTTGTTCCGGAAGACCCGGAACGAGCGGTCGAGGTGGAGGTCCACCGACGAGGGCTGGAGATCAGCCGGGTCATAGGGCCGGATGCCGATCGTGCCGGCCTCCAGCGCCGTGCGGATGTCGCGGTCCGAGAGGACGCTCATCGCGTGCCGTCCTTGGGGCTCCACTGGGCGTACAGGGTGTCCACCTCGCGCTTGAGATCCTCCAGGTCATCGAAGCTCTGATAGACGCTCGCGAACCGGATGTAGGCGATCTGGTCCAGCTCCCGGAGCCTGGCCATCGCCAGCTGGCCGACGCGCGAGGACGGTACCTCGGTCATGCCCTCGGCGCGCAGCTCGGCCTCGATGGCGTCCGCGGCCTGCTCCGGGGCGGTCGCCGAGACGGGCCGGCGGGTCAGCGCCTTGCGGAACCCCGAGACGAGCTTCTCGCGGTCGAACTCCTGGCGCGTGCCGTTCCGCTTCACGACGACGAGCCGGGCTGCCTCGACCCGCTCGTAGGTCGTGAACCGAAACGCGCAGGCCGCACACTCGCGTCGCCGGCGGATCGTGGCGGCGTCGTCCAGGTCCCGCGAATCGACGACCCGCGACTCCCGTTCACCGCACTGCGGGCAGCGCATCCATCCTCCTCGTCACCACTAGGGGTTGTGGTGTCAGCCGAGGATACCACTACATGGTGTGTCCGATCAGGCGTTCCGGCGCTGGAACCGGCGGGCCGGAGAGGCCTGCTCGGCCTGCTCGACGGCGAGCTTCGCGTGCTCCGCGATCGACTCCCGGGCGTGGATGAGATTGAGGTAGCCGCGCTTGATGGCGGTCTCGGCCTCGATGCCGCGCTCCATCCGCCGGCCGGTCCCGAACATGGACGTGCCGTACGCGACGAGCTCCAGGGCCCGGCCGGCCCGCTCCAGCTCATGGATCATCGCGTCGCGGTGCACGGCGGCGATCGTGGGACCGGTCAGGGCCCGTGCCTCCTCGGCGTAGCGATCGACCGCGTCACGGGCCGCCGCCAGGCTCGCCGCCATCGTGTCCGCCTCCGCGTCCCGGCGCCGAACCCGATCGATGACCGCCGAGACATCACCGAGGGAGGTCTCGACCCGCCGGGCGAGATCGCCCACGTCTCCGCGGAACGACTCGGCCTCGCGGGTCCGGCGCAGGAGCGAGCCCGTCCGCAGGGCGACGAGCGCGACGAGGATCGCGACGACGAGGAACGCCAGCAGCGCGATGAGCTGTGCCGTCTCCATCCCTCGGTCGCCTCCCGCCCCCGCCGCGCCCTACCCGGACCGCGCCCGGAGCGCGGCCAGGAGCTCGCGGCCGACCTCGAACAGGTCGCCCACGACGAGGAGGTCGGCGAACTCGGCGATCGGCGCGTCCGGATCGCGGTTCACGGCGACGATCGAGGCGGCGGTCTGCATCCCGACCTTGTGCTGGATCGCCCCGCTGATGCCGAGTGCGAGGTAGAGCTCCGGCTTCACGATCTTGCCCGTCTGGCCGATCTGCTGGCTGTACGGGATCCAGCCGGAGTCGACGGCGGCCCGCGTCGCCCCCACGGCTCCACCGAGCTGATCGGCGAGCTCCGAGACGAGCTGGAAGCCCTCGGGGCCGCCGACGCCGCGGCCGCCCGAGACGATGATCCGCGCCTCCTCGATCGGGGCGGCCGCCCCGGATTCCACGACCTGCTCGACGACCTTGACGAGCGGCAGCTCGAGCGCGCCGGTGGCCGCCACCGACTCGACGGCTCCCTGCGTGGGGGCCGGCTCCGCGGTCACCGTGTTCGGCCGGACGGTGACGATGCCGCCGCCCGATCCGGTGAACCCCGAGGTCGTGATCAGCTTGCCGCCGAAGGCACCCATCTCGACCTGGACGCGGCCGTCCCAGGCGACGGCCACGGCGTTCGCCAGAACGCCGAGGCCCGCGAGCGCGGCAAGGGTCCCCGCAGCGTCACGGCCATCCGGACCCGCACCGAGCAGCACGACGTCCTCGCCCGCCGCAGCGCCGAGGAAGCCGGCGGCCCGCTCCGCCGCGATCGTCGCCCAGGCGTGCCAATGCGCCGAGGGCTCCGCGATGGTGACGACGTGCGGAAGGAACCCGGCGAGCTCCCGCGCCGGCGCGTCCGGCTCGGCCGCGACGACGAGGCCGACCGCCTCCCCACCCGAGGCCTGGGCGAGCGAGCGTGCCAGCGTCGCCACTTCGGTCGAGATCTTCGCGAGCGAGCCGTCCCCGTTCAGCTCGGCGACGACCACGAAGCGCGGCATCAGACGAGCCTCCGGGACTCGAGGAAGGCCAGGATCTCGGCGGCGCCCTCGGCGGGCGCTCCCCGGACGACCTTCGTCGCGCCGCGGGGCGGCGGCTTCCGGCTGTCGAGGACCTCGGTCGTCGCCGCCGCCCCACCGACCGCCGCGCCATCGAGGCCCAGGTCGGCCAGGGAACGGCTGGTGACCTCCTTGGAGCGGGCGCCCATGATCCCCTTGAGCGATGGGTAGCGCGGCTCGCCGAGGACCTGGGTGCAGACAACGAGCGCGGGCATGGCGGCCTCGGCGACGTCGTAGCCCGTGGCCGTCAGGCGCCGGACGCGGACCGTCCCGGCCGCCGGATCAGGCTCGATCCGGCCCGCGTTGGAGAGGTACGGGAGGCGGAGGCGGGCCGCGATTGCCGCGCCGACCGTCCCGGCGCTGCCGTCCGAAGTGTCGAAGCCGCTGAGGACGAGGTCGAAGGTCAGCTCGCGCAGGGCGGCCGCGAGGACCTCGTCGGTGGAGCGGATGCAGGATCCGGCGAGGGCCGGGTCGGTCACGAGGACGCCGCGCGTCGCGCCCATGGCGAGCGCCTTCCGCATCGTGTCCGCGCCGTTCGGCGGGGCCATCGTCAGGATGGTGACCTCGCCGCCGTGCGCCTCGACCAGCTTCAGGGCCGCCTCGAGCGCGTACTCGTCGTTGCCGTTGACGACGGACGGCGACGCGGCGCGGTCGAGCCGGCCGTCCGGACCGAGGCGCTCGGCCGCGGCCGCAGGGTCGGGCACGGGCTTGGTCAGGACGACGATCTGCACGCCGGGCGATCCTCCGTGTCGAGTTCGGTTCGGGTCGTCAGTCGTGGGAGCGACCCAGCAGGGCCCGCGCGATCACGAGGCGCTGGATCTGCTGCGTTCCCTCGTAGAGCTGGGTGATCTTGGCGTCGCGCATCATCCGTTCGACCGGGAACTCGTCGACGTAGCCGTAGCCGCCCAGGACCTGGACGGCGTCCGTCGTGACGCGCATCGCGGTGTCACCGGCGACGAGTTTACACATGGCCGACCAGCGGGCGACGTCCTGCCCGCCGGCCTCGATGACCGCACAGGCGGTGTACAGGAGCTGGCGGGCCGCCTCGACCTGGGCGTCCATGTCGGCGAGCATCGCCTGGATCATCTGGAACTCGCCGATCCGCTGCCCGAACTGCTTCCGCTCGCGAGCGTAGGCCACGGCCGCATCGAGGGCACCCTGGGCGATCCCCACGGCCTGGGCCGCGATCCCCGGCCGCGACCGCTCGAACGTCCGCATCGCGAGCGACCAGCCGTCGCCCTCCGCGCCGATCCGGTTGGCGGCCGGGACGCGGACGTCGCTGAACTCGAGCTCGGCCGTGGGGCTGCCCCGGATCCCCATCTTGTGCTCGAGGCGGGCGACGCGAAAGCCCTCCGCGGGGATCTCGACGATGAAGCACGAGCTGCGCTGGTGGCGGGGAGCATCGGGGTTCGTGACGGCGAAGACGGTCACGAGGCCGGCGACGCTGCCGTTGGTGATGAAGCGCTTCGTCCCGCTGATCAGGTAGTCGTCGCCGTCGCGCACCGCGCGCGTCCGCATCGCGGCGGCATCCGAGCCGGCCTCCGGCTCGGTGAGCCCGAAGCAGATGAGCGTGCGCCCGGAGGCGAGATCGGGGACCCAGCGGGCCAGCTGCTCCGGGCTCCCGCCGAGGCGAAGGGGCAGCGAACCGAGGTCCTGGACCGCGAGGATGAGGCTGCTCGTCGTGCAGGCCCGGGCGATCTCCTCGATCGCGAGGCAGATCGTGAGGAGGTCGCCGCCGACGCCGCCGTGCTCGGCCGGGAACGGCAGGGCCAGGATGTCCTGGGCGGCGAGGAGCTGGCGGATGTCCTCCGGGAACTCACCGGAGCGGTCGATGTCCTTGGCCCGGGGTGCAATCCGCTCCTCCGCGAGCTGGCGGATGGTGTCACGCAGGAGGATCTGGTCCCCGGTCAGGCGCGAGGCTGCATGCGGAGTGCTCACCGGGAGCATCGTACAGCCGGATGCCCTGTTCGCCCGGCCCCGGCGGGCGTACGCTGGCACCGGTTCGCCGGACTGTCGCGGGGGCAATGGTCGGCGCTCACCGGGGAGACGACATGGACCAGGTCCTGATCCTGGCGACGGCCGCAGCTGCGCTCGCGGTCATCGCCGCCACCCTGTCCATCCTGCGCCGCGAGCGGCTGCGCACGCCGCACGACAGCCCGTTCGCTGCCTCGACCGAGGGCAGCGTCCGCTGCCCCACCTGCGGGATGGGCAACCCGAACACCGAGCGCAAGTGCATCGCCTGCGGAGCCCGCCTCTCCGGCTGATCCGCGTCCGTCGTGCGGGGTCGTGCCGGGCCATGCCGGGTCGTGCCGGGACGTGCCGGGACGCGGACGAGCGCCCGGCGCTGGACTCGCGGGCCACGCCGCGCGGGGCAATGGGTCGGCAGTGGGATTGGCAGGCCAGTCAAGACCCCTGAAGCCGCCGGTGAACGACCGCCGTGCCCACACCACGGGACTCCCGGGCGACTCATGAGGCAGTCGACCGCCTCCGGCTGGACTGCTGCGCCAGCCGCCAGCGTAGAGACCAGGCGCGTGGCGCGCGCCATGGGACCTCGCGTGCTATTGCAGGACCGCGAGCGTCCTCCGCCCGGGCTGGACCGGGTCAAGCGATTCGGCGAGCAGCTCCGCGATGTCGATGGCCCGGACCGCGCCGCCGGCGTTCGCGTCGGATGCCTCCAGGCCGTCCTTGAGCATCGTCATGCAGAACGGGCACTCCGTCGCGACCGTGCCTGCGCCCGTGGCCAGGGCCTGGTCCGTCCGGGACGCGTTGATTCGCGTCCCACGGGTCTCCTCCATCCACATCCGGCCGCCGCCCGCACCGCAGCAGAACGTGTTCCGGCCGTTCTTCTCCATCTCCACGAGCTCGAGGCCCGGGACCGCGCCGAGCACGTCCCGCGGCTCGGCGACGACGTCGTTGTAGCGGGCCATGTAGCAGGAGTCGTGGAGGGTCACGGAGCGCTTCGGGAGCCCGTCGTCGTCCACCACCCGGAGCCGTCCGTCGGCGAGGAGCTCCTTGAGGAACGCCGAGTGATGGACGACCCGGAAGGTGCCGCCCAGCTGGCCGTACTCGTTGCCGATCGAGTTGAAGCAGTGCGGGCAGGCCGTGACGATCGTCTTCTCGCCCATCCGGTAGCGGTTCAGGGTGTCGACGTTGCCGCTCGCGAGCATCTGGTAGACGTAGTCGTTGCCCATCCGGCGGGCCGGGTCGCCGGTGCAGGATTCCTCCTGGCCGAGGACCGCGAAGTTGACGCCCGCCGCGTCGAGGCAGGTCGCGAAGGCCCGGGCCACCTTGCGATTGCGCTCGTCGAATGCGGCCGCGCAGCCGACCCAGTAGAGGACGTCGAGCTCGCCGAGCTTCCCGGCCGCGGCGACGTCGGCGACGATCGGGACCTCGAACGGCAGGCCCTTCGTCCAGTCGAGGCGCCCGGTGGGCGGCTGGCCCCACGGGTTGCCGACGCCCTCCATGTTCCGGAACGCCCCGTTGAGCTCGGCCGGAAAGCGCGAATCCTCGAGCACGAGGTTGCGCCGCAGGCCGACGATCTTGTCGACGTGCTCGATGAGGACCGGGCAGGCCTCGACGCACGCGCCGCAGGTGACGCAGTCCCAGACCGCATCGAACGGGATGGCATCGTCGACGATCGGCTTCGAGAGGCGGTCCGCCTTGACCGTGTCGTCGAGGCCGTAGGTCTCGCGGACGAGCGGCGAGTTCGGGATGAGGTTGAGGCCGTGCTCGGCCTCGACCGACATCTCCCGGATGCCCATGATGAAGAGCTTCGGGTTGAGCGGCTTGCCGGTGTTCCAGGCCGGGCAGGCCTGCTGGCAGCGGCCGCATTCGGTGCAGGTGAAGCCGTCGAGCATGTCCTTCCAGCCGAGGTCCTGGAGGGTCCGGAGGCCGAAGGTCGCGTCCTCCGCCTCGAGGTCCAGCTTCGGCAGCTCGCCCCGCGGTGCGAGCTTGCGGAAATAGATGTTGAAGAAGCTGGTGGCGACGTGGAGGTGCTTGCTGGCCGGCAGGTGCACGAGAAATGCGGCGACGATGAGCTTGTGCGTCCACCACAGGATCCCGAATGCGGCCGTGAGGAGACCCTGGTCGAGACCCCGCAGCGGGACCGCGAGGGCATTCGCGATGAACGCCCCCCGTACCTGGCCGAAGGCCGCGACCTCGAAGACCTGGGCCAGGAATTCTGCGGCCACGAGGCCGCCGATCATGGCCAGGATCAGGAGGCCGTCGCGGCTGTAGGTCAAGCGCGGCGGGCGCGAAACGAGCCGCCGCTCGAATGCCCAGGCGATGGACCCGAGAACGCCGAGGGCGACGACGTTCTGCATGCCCGAGATCAGGGCCCAGATGAGGCCGTCGAAGGGGATCGAGAGAACGGCCTGGATGATCCCTCCGGTCACGACGTTCGCGGTGCCGATCGTGAGGAGGACGAACCCCCAGAAGATCCCGAAGTGCATGAGCCCGGCACGAGGATCCTTGAACATCTTCGTCTGGATGAATGCGTACCGGATCAGGCCGGCGGTCCGAGCAGGGATGTTCGCCCAGGGACTCGGACCGGCGGCGCGCACGGCGGCGAAGACCCGAAGGTGGCGGGCCATCGCCAGGGCGAAGAACGCGGCCGCACCCCAGAACACGATGAAGACAAGGGGGTACGCGGGGACCCTGGCGAAGGTCTCGAACATCGGGCGCTGTCCTCCTGTCCGCGATCCTACGCGACCGGCCTGGCGGCCGGCTGGCCGTGGTCGTACGGCCCGGCGATCGTCTCGAGGGCGTGGCCGAGAAGCGGCTCCACGGCCGCGATGGACTCTGCCGCGCCGCGCGGGCTGCCCGGGACGCAGATGACGAGCGTGCGGCCGGCCACGCCGGCGAGGCTGCGGGACAGGTCGGCGAGGGGCGTCGCGCGGCGGCCGGCCGCCCGCATCGCCTCCCCGAAGCCCGGGATCTCGTAGTCCAGGAGCGTCCGGACGGCCTGGGGCGTGACGTCTCGCGGGGTCAGGCCGGTCCCGCCGGTCGTCACGATGAGCGCGTGGTCGGCGGCGGCGTCGTGGATCCGGGCGTTGATCGCGGCGGCATCGTCGGGGACGCGGTCCCGGTCGACCACGGCGCCGAGCGCCTCCAGCCGCTCCGCGAGGACGGCCCCGGATTCGTCGCCCCGGTGGCCGCTCGCGACGCCGTCGCTGATCGTCAGGACGAGGGCTCGAACGCCCGGCGGCAGGGCCGGCCGCGCGCTGTCCGCCACGCTCAGCCCTTCTTGCGGATCCGGCCGGCCGTCCGGTCACCCGGTCGGCGGCCGCGGTTCGGGCCCGCATACGGTGCCGGTCCCGGCGCTGCCGCAGGCCCCACCGGCGCGGACCGCGACGGAGCGCCCGGAGCCTCGCGATGCCAGTCGCCGCTCCGGCCGCCCGACTTCGAGACGAGGTGGACGGCCTGGATCTCGATGCCGCGCTCCACGCCCTTGATCATGTCGTAGACCGTCAGGGCCGCCACGGACGCAGCCGTGAGCGCCTCCATCTCGACGCCCGTCGGGCCGGTCGTCGCCGCCTCGGCCCGGATCCGGACGCCGCCGCCGGCGCGATCGGGGGTGATTGCGACCACGATGTCCGTCAGGGCGATCGGGTGGCAGAGCGGGATCAGGTCCGAGGTCCTCTTCGCGGCCATCACCCCGGCCAGCTCCGCGACGCCCAGGACGTCGCCCTTCGCGTTGCCGCCGTCGATGACGAGCGAGAGCGTCTCCGGGCTCATCGTCACGAAGGCCTCGGCGACGGCCCGGCGAGCCGTGGCGGGCTTCGCGCTGACGTCCACCATCCGCGGCCGGCCCGATCGATCGACGTGGGTCAGGCGGCGGCGCTCGGAGCGCGGTGCTGGGCCTCGGTCCATGGGTCCTCCTGTATCACGCGATGATGCCCGAGCGCGGGCCGGTGTGCGCCGGGCGCGGGCGCGTCAGCCCGTCAGGCGCGGTCCAGCCACCAGAGCTCCACCTCGCCGCCGGCGGGGTGGACGTCGACGGCCTCGGGGATGATTGCCAGCGCCTCGGCCGCCGCGAGGGCCGAGAGCACGTGGCTCCCCTGCCCGCCCGTGCCGCCCGCGAGGCGGACGCGGGCGCGGCCGCGGTCGTCACGAACCGGCGAGCCCGCGGCGTCGCGCTCGGCGACGACGCGGACGAAGGCCCGGCGACCCTCGCCTTTCGGCGTCTCGTCGAGCAGCACCGCCCGGTCCACCAGGCGGCCGGTGCGCTCGAGTCCGGCCAGCTTCCGGAGCGCTGGGCGGACGAACAGCTCGAAGGTGACGAACGTCGAGACGGGATTCCCCGGCAGGCCGAAGAGGAGCACCGGCGGCCCGCCACCGGGCCGCGGCGCGGTCCCGAACGCGAACGGCTTGCCCGGCTGGATTGCCACCCGCCAGAGGTCGATCGTGCCGTACGCCTCGAACGCCGTGCGGACGTGGTCGTACGGCCCCACCGAGACGCCGCCCGAGACGATGATCGCGTCGGGCTGCCCGGCGAGGCCCGCGGAGACCCTGGCCTTGACGTCGTCCAGCCGGTCCTTCGCGATGCCGAGGTTGCGGGGATCGCCGCCGGCGTCCTCGACGAGAGCCATGAGCGCCGGCCCGTTCGCGTCCGGGATCCCGCTCTCGCCGAGGGGCGTGCCCGCGCTCCGGAGCTCGTCGCCCGTCGCCAGGACGCCGACGACGGGCCGGCGGTGGACGAGGAGGTGCTCCAGCCCGGCGCCGGCGGCCACGGCGACGACCGCGGGCGTGATCGCGGTCCCGCTCCGGACGACGGTCGTGCCGGCCCGCAGGTCGCTCCCTCGCCGGCGGATCGAGGCGCCGGCGGCCATCGCACGGTGGACGAGGCAGGCGGCCGGCAGCGGGCCGGTCGCGTCGCGGCCCCGCGGGCCGAGGGCCGCCCCGGACGCATCCGCCGGGGTCGTCAGCTCCACCTGGACCACGGCATCGGCGCCCGTCGGGATCCGGGCCCCGGTCGCGATGCGGACCGCGGTCCCGCGCCGGACCTCCACGCCGGGTGCGGCTCCCGCGGCGACGTCCCCGATGACCTCGAGCCGGACCGGGGTCGACTCCGTCGCTGCGGCGACGTCCACGGCACGGATCGCGTAGCCGTCCATCGCGGCGTTGTCCCACGGCGGCAGGTCGGTGGCCGCCACGGCATCCTCGGCCGCGACACGGCCGAGCGCATCGAGGATCCACGCGGATTCCGCCTCGGTCGCGCCCGCGATGGCGCCCAGGACCGTGGCGAGCGTCGTCTCGAGGGACTGCAGCCCCTCGCCGGCGGTCGATCGATCGGGCGAGCTCATCGATCCCCGGGTTCGGCCGGCGGAGCGTCGGGAACGACGTCCGGCCCCGAACTGATCCTCGACTGCACCGCGAGGCCGATCGAACGCCGGGTGAGGACGCCGAGGAGCCGACCCTCGCGGACCACCGGCAGGCCGTCGAGGCCCGATCGCTGGAGGCGATCGACGGCGCTCACCAGGGCCTCGTCCGGGCCGAGCATCGGCAGCCGGGGCGGCTTCGCCATCACGGTCTCGACGCGGGTCTCCGGCCACGCCGCGGGCCGCAGGCGCCGGACCTGGCGGACGCCGAGGAGGCCCACGACCTGCTCGTCCTGGACCACCGGGATCGCCGTGGTGGGCGTCTCGCCGTCGAGGAGCTGGGCCGCGAAGGTATCCACCGTGAGGCCCGGGTGCACGGTCGCCGTGTCGCGCTCCATCACGTCCGTGACCCGGAGGTCGCCGATCAGCTCCTCGACCTTCACCCGTTCACGGATGGCGCGCGACGAGAGGAGCAGGAACCAGCCGCTCAGCGCGACCATCGCCCCGTTCGTGACCTCGCCCGTCAGGAGGATCGCGAGCCCGACGACGATCGTCAGCATCGCCACGACTCGGCCGCTCGTGCTGGCCGCACGCCAGCCGCCGCGCTCCGTCCCGCCACGCCGCCACGCGATGTCGCGGACGATCCGGCCACCGTCGAGCGGGTATGCCGGGACGAGGTTGACGCCCCCGAGGACGAGGTTGAGGACCGCCAGGACGGCGAGGACCTGGGCCGCGACGAGCGCCTCGATGGACCCCGTGGCCCCGATGGCCACCGCCGCCAGGGCCAGCCCGCCGCCGAGCACGAGGCTCACGATCGGGCCGGCGAGGGCGATCGCGAGGTCAGCCTTCGGATCCGGCGATGCCGGGTCCATCGGGGTCGCGCCGCCGAAGAACGAGATGAGGACGGACTTGACCTCGACCCCGCGGCGCCGGGCGACGAGCGCGTGGCTGAGGTCGTGGGCAAGGGCGCTCACGAGAAACCCGCCCGCCACGACCGCCCCGAGGAGCCACTGGATCGCGGGATTGACCTCGGGGTCCACGTCGGCGACCTGGGCCGCGGCGAGCGCGGCCACGATCGCGACGACGAGGACCCAGCCGAGCTGGAGGCGGACCTCGATGCCGAGGAGGCGCGCGACGGGGACCCCGGTCATCGGGCGTCTGCCGGGGCGGGCACCGCCGGCACCGCGGCGCTCGGGCCACGTGCCGCGAGAATGGCCCTTCGGCCCGCGAGCCAGGCCGCGACGATCGCGGACGCGACCGCGACGATCCCGACCGCGATGGCGGTCTCGGACCAGAACTGCTCTGGGAAGAGCTGGACGAGGCGGTCGGTCCGCGGATCGAACGTGTACGAGCCGGCGCTGAAGAAGAGCCGGTGGAAGACATCGAACGCGGCGTCGAACGCCACGGTGGCCACGACCCCCACCACGACCGTCCCCACGATCAGGCCGATCGCCCCGGACCGGACGGCCCGCCACGCATCGGTTCGAGCCCACGTGTCGCCACCGCGACGGGCGAGGCGGAACCCGACCCAGACGACCAGGAGCGCCGCCGCTGCCGCGCCGTAGAACCCGGCGAAGACGGCGCGGACGTCCCGCATGTGCGAGCGCTCGGCGTCGGTGAGGACCGGCACGCCGTTCAGCTGGACGTCGAAGTCCCCGGACCCCGTGACGAGGTCGTTGAGGATCGCATCGGTGGCCGTCCGGAGGTCCGCAGCCGAGAACCCGGTCCAGGCGGCGGCGTTCGAGCGGCCCTGCTCGAAGGCGACCCACTGCGGGTTGAGGAACGGGACGACCGCCGCCGCGAGGATCACGACCACGGTCGCGATGGCGACCATGGTCGTGGCGATGACGCGGGCGGGGCGGCCGCCGCGCGGGATGGCGGAACTGTCAGTGTGCACGCGGGCCATGGTATCCCGCGCCGTCCCGGCACCCGCCGGGGGCTGCAGGGCGCGCCTTGACTGGCTGAGCGCCTACTCGTCCTCGAGCGTCCGCGCCTGCTCCCACCAGCTCTCGAGCGTCAGATCAGACGGCGTCTCGAGGTTGAGCTCCGTGGCGGCGCGCGCCACCCGGGCCCGGAACGTGTCGAGGTCGACGTCCAGGATCTCCCGGAGGCCCTCGAACCCGGCCTGGCTGAGGAGCACATGCTCGTCCGGCCCGAAGCCGGCGAGGTTGAGCATGAGCGCCTCGTCGCGCCAGGTCAGGACGTCGTTCGTGGACGCGTCCACCTGGTCGGCGAGGGTCTGGCGGCGGGTCGGCGTCTCGCTGACCTCGAGGAGAAGGCCCGTCGTGAAGATCCCCTGGCGCTCGAGGCGCTCGAGGTGGACGGGCTCGATGCGGGTCAGCTCGACGATCGGCGGCACGGCGGCAGGCACCCTCGGGTTGCGGAGGATCGGTGCCGAGATGATGCCACGGAGCGGGACTGCCGGACATCCGCCCGCACAGGGCCGGTCCGGGCCAGCCGGTGGCCGCGAATCAAATGGTCGGGGCGGCCGGATTTGAACCGACGACCACCAGTCCCCCAGACTGGTGCGCTACCAGACTGCGCCACGCCCCGACGCGCCCCGGAGTCTAGCAGCCGTCGCTCGTGAGGCCCGCCGGGGCGCCTACGCGGCGCGTCACGTCGAGGCACCGAGGCGCTCCACCCAGTCCTGGAAGTCCGCCAGCTCGTCCTTCGATTCGCGGGCCAGGAGGTCGATGAGGCAGCGCTGGACGCTCTTGCCCTCGAAGAGCGCGTTGTGCACCTCGCGGGCGATCGGCATCTCGACGCCGAGCCGGCCGGCCAGGGCAAGCGCCGCGTCGACCGTGTAGGCGCCCTCCGCGACGCCCGCCAGCGAGGCCTCGATCTCCGACCAGGGCCGGCCCTTCGCGAGCTCCTCGCCGAGCCGGTGGTTCCGCGAGAGGCCGGAGCCGCAGGTGGCGATGAGGTCCCCGATCCCGGCCAGGCCGGCGAACGTCAGCGGGTTTGCCCCCGCCGCGATCCCGACCCGCATCATCTCGGCCAGGCCCCGGGTCAGCAGGCCGGCCTTGCCGTTGTCGCCGAAGCCGAGCCCGTCCGCGGCGCCCGCCGCGATCGCGATCACGTTCTTCAGGGCGCCGCAGAGCTCCACGCCGAGGACGTCGGCGTTCGTGTAGAGGCGAAATTCGCGCCGCGCCAGGCGCTCGGCGATCCGCTCGGCGAGCTCAGGGTTCGAGGAGGCCACGACCGCCGATGCGGGCAGCCCGCGGGCAATCTCCTGGGCGAGGTTCGGACCGGACAGGGCCGCGATCCGATCGGGCGCGACCCCGGCCGCGTCGGCGATCACCTCGGTCATGCGGAGGAGCGAACCCGCCTCGAGGCCCTTGACCACCGAGAGCACGTCCGCGCCCGGTGGGATCGACGGGCGGAGCCCGGCCACGGTCTCGCGGAGGTGCGCCGAGGGAACCGCCACGATGACGAGCTCCGCCGTCGCGAGGGCCGCCGCGTCCGTGGTCGCGATGATGGCCGCGGGCAGATCCACGCCCGGGAGGCGGCGCTCGTTTCGACGGCCGTCGCGGATCGTTGCCGCGGTGGCCTCCGAGTGGCAGAGCAGGGTGACCGGCTCCGAACGGGCCACGAGGACCGCGAGCGTGGTGCCCCAGGCGCCGCTGCCCACGATCGCGACCCGGGCGGGCGTCGCGCCCCCACCAGAGTTTCGGGCGATGCCGCCCGCGGGCGTCGTCATCGGGCGATCAGCGCGACGTCAGCGCGCGCCGCCGCCGGGGCCGGCCCGCTTCGAGCCGGGGCGGACGGCCTTCACCGCGGAGGAGCGGCCGCCGGGCTTCGACCCCGAGCCCCGCGCGCCGGGAATGTTGCCGCCCGACGACTTCGCGGTCGCGTCACCGCGGGGTCGGGCCTTCGGGCGCGTGGACGCCGCGGCCTGCGCCCGCTCGCCACGCTTCGAGGCCCGCTTCTCGGCGCGGACCCCGGCCCGCTCCCGGAAGACGAGGCGGATCGGCGTGCCGAGGAACCCGAACGTCTCGCGAAGCCGGTTCTCGAGGTAGCGCTGGTAGCTGAAGTGGACCGAGCCGGCCTCGCGGGCGAAGAACACGAATGTCGGCGGCGCGGCCGAGGCCTGCGTCGCGTAGAAGAGCTTCGGCCGCTTGCCCTTGACGAGCGGCGGCTCCTGCCGCTCGGCGGCCGCCATGACGAGGCGGTTCAGCTCGCCCGTGGGGATGCGCCGCCGGCGCTCCGCCCAGACGTCCACGGCGAGCTCGAGGACGCGGTGGATCCGCTGGCCCGTCTTCGCCGAGATGCTGACGACGGGCGCGAAGTCGAGGAACGGCGCCTCGTGGCGGATCCAGTCGACGTAGGTGTCGAACGTCTGGCCCGTCTTGTCCTCGACGGCGTCCCACTTGTTGACCGCGACGACGAGGCCCTTGCCCTCCTCCACCACGTAGCCCGCGATGTGGGCGTCCTGGGCGGTGAGCCCGTCCACGCCGTCGATGAGCAGCACCGCGACATCGGCCCGGGCGATCGCCCGCAGCGCGCGCAGGGTCGAGTAGCGCTCCGCGGCCGGGCCGGACGCGACGCGCCCCCGGCGCCGGATGCCGGCGGTGTCGATCAGCGTGACCTCCGAGCTTCCGAACGTCACCCGCGAGTCGATCGCGTCCCGGGTCGTGCCGGCGATCTCGCTGACGATCGTCCGCTCCTCGCCGAGGAGGGCGTTGAGGAGGCTCGACTTGCCGACGTTCGGGCGGCCCACGAAGGCGATGGCCGGCGGCTCGAGGTCGTCGTCCGCGGCGAGCATCGCGTCCCATCGGGCGGCCTCGATGTCCACCGCGCTCGGCGTGCCGGCGGCGACCGCCGCGTCGAGGGCGTCGAGCGCGTCGAGGTCGATGTCGGCGTCCGTGCCCGTCCCCTCGCCGGTCGCCTCGGCCCCGTCGTCCGCCTCGATCGTGGGCGGCTGGATCCGGCCCGCGGCGACGTCGGCGGCGAACGTCTCGGCATCGGCCGCGCGGCGCTTCCGGGCCAGCTCCTGGTCGCTCTCCGGGGGCAGGGCGAGGACGATCTCGTCGAGGAGGTCGGCCACGCCGCGACCATGCGAAGCCGCGATCGCGAAGGTCCGCTCCCAGCCGAGGGACCAGAACTCGGCGGCATCGAGCTCGCGCTTCTCGTTGTCCGTCTTGTTCACGGCGACGAACACCGGCGCGCGCGCAACGCGCAGCATGGCCGACGCCTCCTGGTCGGCGGGCGTCAGGCCGGCCACGGCATCGACGACGAAGACGATGACGTCCGCCTCGGCGATGGCGAGCCTGGCCTGGACCTGGACCTTGGCCTCGATGGGATCGTCCGGATCGACTTCGAGGCCGCCGGTGTCCACCACGATGAACCGCCGATCGTTCCACTCGGTGTCGCCGTACAGTCGATCGCGGGTGGTCCGGGCACGATCCTCGACGATCGCCGATCGCTCGCCGACGATCCGGTTGAAGAGCGTGCTCTTGCCGACATTCGGCCGGCCCACGATCGCGACAATCGGAAGGCCGCTGCGCGAGGCCGCCACCTCAGGAGGCCGCGGCGGTGGGCAGCGAGGTCGTCCGGCCGGCCGGGGTCGCGGCCACGGCAAAGGCGGCATCGGCGAGCTCGGCGGCGCGCGCTCGCGTGGCCGGCGTGCCGGCGATCTCGAGGATCCGCTGGGCAACCGCGTGGAGGTCCTCGATGGGGGTCGAGGTGCCACCGGTGACGCCGACGATGCGCCTGCCGTCGAAGGGCGCCGGGTCGTCGAGATCGCGGACGGACTCGATCTGGATGGCCGGCGTCCCCGCGATCCCGCAGAGCCTGGTCAGCTCCTTCGTGTTCGCCGAGGACCGACCGCCGACGACGACCATGAGGTCCACGGCGCCTGCCGCATCGAGCGTGTCCTGCTGGCGTCGGATCGTGACCGGGCAGACGGTGTTGACGATCTTGAGCTCGTGGCTCCGGGCGACCATGAACGCGGCGAGCTTCTCGAACTTCCAGGGCGGCTGGGTGCTCTGGGAGATGAGGGCCATCTTCTTCTTCTTCGGGATCCGCTCCCAGTCCTCTTCCTCGTCCACGACGATCGCGTCCGGGGCGAAGCCGAGGAGGCCCACGACCTCCGGGTGCTTCGGGGTGCCGAGGAGCACGATCGTGTAGCCCTCCTCGACGAGCTTCACGAGCTCCTTCTGCTCCTGGATCACCCAGGTGCACGTGCCGTCGATGACCTCGAGGCCGCGCCCCGCGGCCCGCTCCATGACGTCCGGCCGGACGCCGTGGGCGCGGATGACGACGGCGGCGCCGCGGGCGACGTCGTCGAGCGTGTCGACGGTCCGGATTCCGAGCGCCTGGAGGTCGTTGACGACGCCCTCGTTGTGGACGACCTGGCCCAGGGTGTGCGTCAGCTTGCCGGCCGCGCTGGCTTCCTTGGCCATGTCGATGGCCTCGCGGACGCCGTAGCAGAAGCCGGTGCGCTTCGCGATTCGGATCTCGGTGACGGTTCCCATGCTCCACCCCAGTATCGCACGGGTGGATCGCGGCCCCGATCGAGGGGCGGCGGGCGGGCGCTCAGCCCCGGCCTGAGTCCTCGCCGTGGACGCCCCGCTGGCGGGGCGGCAGCAGCGCCGCGATGCGCCGCATGATCAGCTCCGTCCCGGCCGTCTTGGCCCGCCGGCGATCGCCGGCCGCGTCGGGATCCTCGGCGGCGAGGGCCTCGTCGAGGCGGAACGGCGCGCCGATCGTGACGGTCACGCTCGGGACCCGGCGCGGGATCGGGCGGCCCTTCGGCCAGAGGCGGTCCGCGTTCGCGACGCCGATCGGGACGACGACGGCGCCGGACCGGGATGCCAGCACGGTGACGCCGTCCTTGGCGGCCCGGAGGCGACCGTCGGGGCTGCGGGTGCCCTCGGGAAACACCGCCAGGATCTGCCCTGCCTCGAGGATCCGGATCGCGGAGCGGAACGCCTCGACGTCGGCGGAGCCGCGGTCGACCGGGTGGACGCCGGCCTGCCGGGCGAGCCACGACAGCACGGGCCACTCGAAGACCTCGCGCTTGCCGAGCCAGTTGAGCGGCCGGCCGAGCTGCTGGTTCAGGAACGCGCCGATGATGACGGGATCGGCATTCGACGCGTGGTTCGCGGCGATGAGGACCGCGCCGGTCCTCGGGATCGCGTCGAGCGCGCCGACGATCTCGACGCGGGTGAAGACCCGGACGAGCGTCCGGATGACGAAGGAGCCGATCCGGATGACGAGGCCCATCCGGGTCGCGATCGGCGTGGGGTCGATGGCCGGCTTCCGGGCAGCACGGGGCGGCGCGGCGGGTGACGTGGCCGGCTCGGCAGGCGTCGCCGCTCGTGGAGCCGTCGCTTCGCGCGCCCGGATCGCCTCGACGACGAGGCTGACGGTCGTCTCGAAGGCGTTGCCGTCGGTCCGGAGGTGGACCGCGTCCGGGGCGGCTCGGAGCGGCGCCACCGGGCGGTTGCGGTCGAGGTCGTCGCGCCGCGCCAGCTGGTCGTGGATCTCGACCGCTTCGGGGCTGTCGGACGCCACGCCGCGCTCCTCGATCCGCCGCCGGGCGCGCTCCTCGAGACCGGCATCGAGGAAGAGCTTCAGGTCGGCGTCGGGCAGGACGACCGTGCCGATGTCGCGGCCGGCCATGATGATCCGGCCCCCCGCCGCGAGCCGCCGCTGGCGGGCGAGGAGCGCCGCGCGAATCTCCGGGACGCGCGAGATCGCCGAAACCGCGGCGTCCACCTCCGGCTGATGGACCGCCTCGGTGGCGTCCTCCCCGTCGATGCTGACGTGGGCGAGGCGCCCTGCCTCGTCGGCCACGAGCTCGACCTCATCGACGAGGCGGACGAGGCCATCGGGATCCGTCTCCCCCACCCCGCGCCGGAGCGCGAGCCAGGTGACGGCGCGATAGAGGAGGCCCGTGTCGCAGAACCGGTAACCGAGCTGCTTCGCGGCCGCGGCGCCGACGCTGCTCTTGCCGGAGGACGCCGGCCCGTCGAGGGCGACGACGAGCCCGGGCGGCTCGGCAGGGATGGTCGTCGGGGCCTCGGGCATCGAAGCTCCTATGTCAAGCGGCCGCCGCGAGGGTGGCTCGCGGGGTCGCCCTGAGGCGCTCATCGTGGCCCATCCGGCGGTACACCTCGTCGCTGATCCGCCGCCGGAGGGCGCGGATGGCCTCGGCCTTCGTGTCACCG
>JACPOU010000042.1 GCA_016191345.1 Chloroflexota bacterium | reverse complement strand
GTGCCACTGAACGCTCCGGCGCCACTGTTCTTGTTCGCCGCGGCTGTCCACGTCGCGCAGGAGTTCGTACCGCCGACGGCGATTCCGTGGAGGACGGACTGGCCGGTATTCGTCTCCGTGACGGTCAACGAGATCGACTGGCCGACGGCGACGTACGACCCGTTGGCCGGATTCGCTCCGACGACGGCGAGGGTCGTGGTCGCGGTCTTTCGGGTATTCACGAAGGGGATCGAGATGGATCCGTCTTCGAAGATCTCGAGCGTGACGGAACGCGACGAGGAGTCCTTAATGTAGCCGGGAGGGGCCGTCTTCTCCGTCACCGTGTAGGTGCCGGGCACCACGTTGATGAGCTTGAAGAAGCCGGCCCGTGCATCCTGGTCCTTGGTGGCATCGGATTGCGCGCTGGCGGAGATGTAGTCGGTGAAGTCCAGGCCCGTGCCGGAGCCGGTGAAGGGATTGGGCGCCACGGTGAACGTTGCGCCGCCGAGGGGGTTGCCGTTGCCGTCCTGCTTCTGCCACGCCAGCGTGGCGCAGTTCGGCGGGATGCGGACCGGGGCGGAGGCGTAGTCGGCCAGGGACGCTGTATCGGAAATGGACTCTCGGGAACGAACGTTGACCTCGCCGAAGCCTTGGCTGGGGCAGGTCAGGACAACGCCGAAGGCCGTGAGGTCAAACGCCATCTCGGCGAACGAACTCTGCGGGATAAGGCCGTTGGTCGCGATCGTGTCGGTCCACGGCCCGGCCGGAATCGGTGCGTCATTGGAGAGGCCGTAGAACGCCCCGGCCGGCGCCGGGAGGGGGGCACTCCAGGCCGACCCGAGCCATTGCTGGATCGTGGCGCTGATGTCGAAGGAGCTGTTGCCCTGCTGCTGAGCGACGACGAGGAAGTCGCCGTCCGATCGATTCGGGACCGAAATCGGGCCGCCCTTGTTGTCCGGATTGTTGACGGTGACGTTCGGCAGCTGGTTGAACTCGAAGTCGTAGTAGGTGGTGCCGGTGTTGGCGGCTCGCTCGACGCCCAGGTAGGTCCAGAGATGACTGTCCGCGCCAGGCGGCTGCGGCAGCAGCTGGGAGGCAATGTAGATATTGCCCATATCCGTCTTGGGCGAGGCGGTGCCAGTTCCTCGGTTCCAGGTCAGCGGGCTGTCGCCCTCCTTGCTGCCCTGGGTGAAGTTCGTGTCGTCAGCGTTTCCGATCGGATCGACGATCGTGGGCGTGGTGACGACCCCGACGCTGGAGGCTCCCTGTGCCCAGTCGTAGCCCGCGGGAGTCATCGTCCCGGAGAAGAGATCGCCATCGATCTCGAATCCACCGATCCGCTGGTTGCCCGTCGCGTTCGCGAGGACGTTGGCTGGCCTGATGAGCGCTCCGTACTGGAGCAGGATCGAGGCGATGAACAGGACCAGCCACGTGAGGGTCAGACCCCTCCGAGCACCCGCAGCGCGGGTAGCGGCACCCCGAGACGACATTCCAGGCCTCCCAGCCGAACTGACGATTGCTCGTCCTCGATACGGTCCCGGAGGCAGACCCGCGTCCCCCCGGCACGAGTGGCGCTCGCGGGATCACTCCCTTGAGCGGACGACCCCGCCGGATGGCATCGGATCCCCGACGAAATCGCGTCGGGATAGCCCGACGGACTCCGAACAGTACTGCCCGCGCGAGCGCCTGACTAGTACTTGTGTCTCACCGGCATTGCACCTATCCATGCTGCAGCGATGCAAAGCGGTGCACCGCTGCAACAGTGTCGGGCGATCGGCACCGGTACCATTGGCCGATGCCAATGGATCACGAAACGGCGCCCGCCCGCACGCTTCGGGAGGGCGTGCGCGCTGCGATCGTCGATGCATGGCAACGGGCGAGTTCGTCCGGTAGCCTGCCGACTCTTGGAGACGGCGTGTCGTTATCGGCGCGCGACGTCGCCATCGAGCGGCCGGCGAATCCGGAGCACGGCGACCTCGCGACGAATCTCGCGCTGCAGCTCGCGCGGCCGCTCCGGATGGCGCCGGCGGCGATCGCCGCGGCGATCGCTGGGGCGATCAACGCGGCTGCAGCAGAGCACGCCGCCGCTGGGGCCCGCGATTCGGGCCGGGGCGGGGGCGCGGGCGGGGGCGCGGGCGGGGGCGCGGGCGCGGCGACGCTCCCGTGGCCGATCGCCGAGGCCTCGGTCGCGGGGCCGGGCTTCATCAACCTCCGCCTGACGGACGCTGCCCTTGCCGCGTTCCTCGACGGTGCCCGTCGCGACCCGGCGGCCTGGGGCCGCTCCACGCCCGGCGCGGGCCGGTCCGTGAACGTCGAGTTCGTGTCCGCGAACCCGACCGGGCCGCTCACTGTCGGCAACGCCCGCGGCGCCTTCGTCGGCGACCTCCTGTGTCGCGTGTTCGAGGCGGCCGGGCAGCGCGTGACGCGCGAGTACTACTTCAACGATTCGGGGGCGCAGGTCGACCACCTGGGTGCGTCGGTCATCGCGGTGCGGGCGGGGCGGCCGGTTCCAGGCGACGGCTATCACGGCGACTATGTCGCGGCGCTGGCGGCCGCCGTCCCGGCGGAGCTGCTCTCGGGCGAGACGAGCGCCGGCGGCTCCACGGGAGGTGGCGTCCCGTCGGGCGGTGCGACGGCGGGCGGCTCCGCGGCGGGCGGCTCCGCGGCGGGCGGCTCCACGGCCGGCGGCTCCACGGCCGGCGGCTCCACCGCGGATGGCGCCGACGCGGCCGCGGTTCGGGTTGGGCGCTGGGCCTCGTCGCAGATCCGGGCCGGGATCGAGGCGTCGCTTGCCGCTCTCGGTGTCAGCTTCGATGTCTGGAAGACCGAGGCGAGCCTCCACGCCGAGGGCTGGGTGGAGCGTGCCGTGCAGCGGCTGCGGGACGCCGGCCACCTCTACGAGCAGGACGGTGCCCTGTGGTTCCGGTCCACGACCTTCGGCGACGACAAGGACCGGGTGGTCATCCGATCGAACGGCGAGCCGACGTACTTCGCCTCGGACATCGGCTACGTCACCGAGAAATTCAGCCGCGGCTTCGACCACCTGATCTACGTCTGGGGCGCGGACCACCACGGCACGGTCGCCCGGGTTCGGAACGCGGCGGAGGCCATGGGCTTCGACAAGGCCGCCGTGGAGATGATCCTCACCGGCTGGGTCCGGTTCGTCCGCGACGGCGAGGAGCTCTCGATGTCGAAGCGCGCGGGCACGTTCATCGCCCTCGACGAGCTCCTCGACGAGATCGGGCCGGACGCCGCTCGCTGGTTCTTCGCCAGCCGCGGGGCGAACGTGAACATCGACTTCGACATCGAGCTGGCCAAGAAGCAGTCCAACGAGAACCCGGTCTACTACGTCCAGTACGCCCACGCCCGGATCGCCTCGATCCTGCGCAAGGCGGCCGAGGCCGGGCTGGCGGCGGCGCCGTCGCTCGAAGGCGCGCTCGGCGCGGCGCCCGAGGCGGCGCTGGCCCGCGTGCTGGCGCGCTATCCCGAGGTCGTCGAGGACGCGGCCGCGGCCCAGGAGACGCAGGGCGTGACGACGTACGCGACGGAGCTCGCGACGGCGTTCCACGCCTACTACCGTGATGCGAAGGTGGTCGACCCGGCGGAGCCCGGGCGCTCCGCAGCACGGCTTGCGATGGTCGACGCGACGCGGATCACGATCGCCGGCGCGCTCGGGCTGCTGGGGATCTCCGCGCCGGACGCGATGTAGGAGCGTCGGCAGCGGCTGGGGCGCTCGGAGGCGGAGCCGGGATCGCTCGGCCGGCGCGACCCGCGTCACGGGTCACGCCGGGCCCAATCGCGCTCACCAGGTGCGCGAATCGGGCTGATTGAGCGAGGCGGCACGCTCGATTGCCGGCGAGATGACCCGTGGGCCGGGTCACCGGCGGGTGGCGGGCGGGGCACGGCCGGGTGGCACGCTCGGTAGCCGGTGAGATGACCCGTGAGCCGGGTCACGGGCGCCTGGCGGGGTCGGAGCCGGGTCACGGGCGCGTGGCGGGGTCGGAGCCGGGTCACGGGCGCGGCACCGGATCAGTCTCCGACGAGCGCCCGCAGGATCGGATCCGTCCGGTCGACGGCGAGGCCGACACCGATGACGATCGCCACTCGACTCCCGACTCCCACGATCGACGTGGTCCCCGGCAGGCGGCCGAGCGCGATCGATGCGGCCTGCTTGAACTCGGTCGCGTCGGCTGCCGTGTCCCACGCGGTCGAGAGCACGAGCACATCGCCGCCACTCGTGCGCAGGAGCCCGACCCGGTCCCCGCCCCATCCCTCCGCCGCGCCGCGGGCCTGGTCGCCGGCCACGCCCAGGACCTTGAGCCAGACCCGGAGCTGAAGCTCGCCGAGGGTGTCCTGCGCGTCGAGGGTGGCGCCGGTCCCGACGAGCGCGGCGAAGTTCGCCGGCAGGGTGAGCTTGATGGGTGCCTCCCGCGCCAGGTACTTGTCGGGATGGATGACCTGCTCGGTCGAGGCGGGCAGGGCGCCGTAGGCGGCATCGACCGCGGCATATCCGCCACCGGCGAGGAGGTCGCTTGCGAAGGTCGCGCCTGCGGTGTAGGGAAACAGCGCGGCCTCGAGGAGGATCGCGGGCGTGTTCGCCATGATCTCGAGCATCGCCGGATCCGAGGCCTCGGCCGCGATCTGGGCGAGTTCCGCCGGCCCGAGGTTCGCCTGCATCCAGCTTGCCTGGACGCTGACCGCGTCACCCTCCACGAGCCCGAGCACGGAAAGGTTGCGGTCGCCCTGGTCCGGGTTCGTGTCCATGCCCAGCGATTCGAGGTCGAACGTCCCGTCCTGGAGCTGGTGCGTGAACTCGTGGGCGTATGTCACGCGCTCGGTCGGGCCGAGGCTCCCCGAACGGCTGACGATGAACAGCTCGTCCACCGACGGGTCGTAGTAGCCGATCACCTGGCTGCCCTGCAGCGCGAGGTACACGTCCCGGAGCGACTTGTCGGCCGGGAAGAGGCCAAGCGCCTGGTAGACGCGCTCCGTGATCCGGATCTGGTCCGCAGGGTTGGACTTGTCGAACTCGGCGGTGATGTTCGCCTGGAGCGTGGCGGGGTCGATGATCTTCGGGTCGATGGAGGTGGCCGGCCGGAGATTCCTGATGGCCTCGACCTGGGTCGCGATGGAGCGATAGACCTCGATCGGATCCGGAGCTGGCGTCCCGGAGGCTGGGGCACTTGCGGAGGCAGAGGCTCCGGGCGTGGCCGTCGCCGTCGGCAAGGGGCTCGTCGTCGTGACGCAGCCGCCGATGATCAGGGCAATCCCCAGCACGAACATCGCGGCGAGGCGGCGCGGCATCCCGGCGGTCATCGCGGGATCGTACCCCCGGGCGGGGCGGTGCCTTGGCTCGAGCGGCGCGGCGGCCATCGTGCGGTGGGTCAAGACACCGGCAGATCGACACCACGTGGAGGCTCGTCACGACAGGTCGCCACGACGGGTGGCCGGTCCCGCGTGACAGGAGGGACGTGACCTGTCAGCTGCCGCCCTGCGTGTCGATACGACGGTGATGATCTGACGAAGCTCCCCCTGGTGTCGAAATGTCGGAAAGGAGCGGCGCGTCGCGGGGGGCAGGAGGCGGCGCGTCGCGGGGGGCAGGAGGCGGCGCGTCGCGGGGGGCAGGAGGCGGCGCCGCACGCTGCGAGGTGGGGCAGCCGTCACGGCACGGATGTCCGTTTCTTAACCGACTGGGGTCCCGGGTCTGAACGCAGGGCTCGTAGCGTTCACGTCGGACCGAACCCTCGAGGTTCCATCCTCCCTCCCTCCGACCGGAGGCGCCGATTGGGCAGGCGTCTCCGGTCTTTCCTTTTGTCCGGGCCCCGTTCCCTGTCCGGCGATGAGCCGCCGGAGAGCGCCGTGTGTCAGAATCGAGGGGATGGAGATTTCCTGGTACGGGCGGACCTGCATCCGCCTCCGCGGTCGCGACGCCGTCGTCGTGGCCGATGCCTATCCCGCGATCGTCGGGCCCACCGGCCGCGGCATCACCGCGGACATCGCGACCTACAGCCACCCCGATGACGACCCGCCCGCCAAGGTGAAAACGCGGCGCTCGCGCGACGGGGGCACCGTGCTCCCCGCCAGCCTCGACACGGCGTTCGTCCTCGACGGCCCGGGCGAGTACGAGGTCAAGGAGGTGCTCCTGACCGGCGTCCGGACCTATCGGGACGACCAGCGCGGCGCGGACCGCGGCCGCCAGACGGCGTTCGTCGTGGAGCTGGACGGGCTCCATACGATCCACCTCGGCGACATCGGCCACCTCCTGACCGAGGAGAAGCTCGGCGACATCGGCAGCGTCGACATCGCCTGCGTGCCGGTCGGCGGCGCCCTCACCGCCACGAAGGCGGCCGCGCTCGTCGCGCAGCTGGACCCCAAGCTCGTCGTCGCGATGCCGGTCTGCCCGGACGAGGCGGACTGCGCGGATGCCCTCGCCACGTTCTTCCACGAGATGGGCGGCTCGCCGACCCCGCAGCCGAAGCTCTCTGTCTCGATCTCCACGCTCCCCGACGAGGTGACCGCGGTCGTCCTCGAATCGCGCGGCAAGGCGTAGCGCCCGCGTTGCGGCGTAGGACCCGCGGTACGGCGGAGCGCCCCGGTACGGCGGAGCGCCCCGGTGCGGCGTAGCGCCTCGGGGCGCAGGCGGCTCAGGCCGGCGGCTTCTCCAGGACGACCCGCCCACCCTTGACCACGCTCCGCACGAGATCTGCGGCCGGCCAGTAGGGCAGCTGGCGATGCGTCGGGACCCGCCAGATCACGAGGTCCGCGGCCTTGCCCGGCTCGATCGAGCCGATCTCGTCGCCCCGCCCGACCGCGTGGGCCGCGTTGATCGTCACCGCGGCGAGCGCCTCCGACGGCGTGAGCTTCAGCTCCAGGCAGGCGACCGTCATGACGAGCGGCAGGCTGGTGGTCGGAGAGGTGCCCGGGTTGAAGTCCGTCGCCAGGGCCACCGGGACGCCCCGGTCGATGAGCGTCCGCGCCGGCGCAAAGTCATCGTGCATGAGGAACCAGGTCGTGGCGGGCAGGAGCGTCGCGACGACCGGGTGCTCGCCGTCGGCGGCACGGGCCAGCGCCTCGATCCCGGCCTTGGAGGGCGCCGCGAGGTGGTCCGCCGAGAGCGCCCCGATCTCCGCCGCGAGCTCCGCGCCACCGCTCGGGGCGATCTCGTCGGCGTGCAGCCGCGGGGCGAGCCCGTAGCGGACAGCGGCCTCGAGAACCCGGCGCGACTGTTCGGCCGTGAAGACGCCCGCCTCGCAGAAGACGTCGGCGAACCGGGCCCGGCCCTGGGCGGCGACCCCCGGGAGCTGCTCCTCGATGCAGTGGCGGACGTAGGCCTCGGCCCCGTCAGGGCGGCTCCGGAACTCGGGCGGGACGGCGTGGGCGCCGAGCCAGGTCGGCAGGATCTCGATCGGGCCGGCCTTGCCGAGCCGATGAGCGACGTCGATGAGCCGCAGCTCCGTCGCCAGGTCGAGGCCGTAGCCGGACTTGGCCTCGATCGTCGTGGTCCCGTGGGCCAGCATCTCGCCGAGCCAGCGGCGCCCGTGCTCCTCGAGCTGCTCCGCGCTCGCGGCGCGTGTCGCGGCGACGGTGGAGAGGATGCCACCGCCCGCGGCGAGGATGTCCAGGTAGCCGGCGCCCCGCTGGCGCATGACGAGCTCGCCCTCGCGCGCGCCTGCGAACAGGAGGTGCGTGTGCGGATCCACGAGGCCCGGCGTGACGGTGCCGCCCGCGGCATCCACCCTCGCGAAGCGCGCCAGCGGGAAGCCGCCGCCCTCCATCGCCCGCAGCAGCTCGGCGCGCGGCCCGACGGCGAGGATCCGGCCCTCCCAGCAGGCGACGGCCGGGGCCGCATCGAGGGCGGCCGGCCCTCGGGCCGCTGCCTCGGCGGCTCCACGGTCTCCGCCCGCGCCGCCCGGGTCGGGCGCGCCGCCATCCCCGCCGGGCACGCCGCCAGCCCCGCCGGGCGTGCCGCCAGCCCCGCCGGGCATGCCCTGCCAGTCGACGATCTCGGGCTCGTCCTGGGCGGTGCCGCGCCGGAGGCCGCCGGCCATCGTGACGACCTCGCCGGCGTTCTCGATGAGGAGGCCGGGCAGGCCGTCGGCGGCCCGGCCGCCCTGGATCAGCCGGAGCGAGCTCACGCGGTCCGGGCCGCCTCGAGGCGAAGCTCGAGGGCCATCAGCGGATCCGGATCGCGCAGCTGGAGGGCCGCCGCCGCCGCCGCGAACCGCGTCTCCACCGTGGCGTCCGGCGACGCGCCCGCGTGATCGGCGACATCGAGGAACGCCGCGAGCGGCGCGAGCCCGATCAGCTCGGATTCGCGGAGGCCAACCCCATCCTCGGCGGCGAGCACCCGGACCTCGTCCCAGACGCGCCACATCGGGGTCGTGGCGAAATCGAGGAGGTTCATCGAGACCTGGGCGCAGCCGAGCTCCTCGATCATGAAGCCGTTGGCCTGGACCGCGGCCAGGCCGCCACCCGATTCCCGGACCCGGCGCGCGATCCGCTTCGCGAGCTCCACGTCCGGCGACTCGAGGTTGATGTTCCAGGCGATGAGGAACGGCCGTGCGCCGACCGCCACGGCCCCCGCCCGCGGATGCGTCCGGGCCGGCCCGAAGTCGGGCTCGCGGCCGTTCGTCGCGATCTCGTCCCGCAGGCCCTCGTAGCCGCCGCGCCGGACGTCGGCGAGCCGGACCCGGTCCGGGCGCGTCGCGGCCCGCGCGTAGAGGTAGACCGGCAGGTCGAAGCGCCCGGCGATCCGCCGCCCGAACGAGCGGGCGAGGCCCACCGCGTCGTCCATCGAGGTCGCGCCGAGCGGGACGAACGGGATGACGTCCACCGCCCCGATCCGCGGGTGCTCGCCGGTGTGCCGCTCCATGTCGATGGCGCGGATCGCGACGGCGATCGTGGCCTCGAGCGCCGCCGTGACCGCGTCCGCCTCCCCGGCGATCGTGAGCACGGACCGGTTGTGCGAGGCATCCGAGGTCCGGTCGAGGAGATGCGCCCCGGGCGTCCCGCTCACCGCGGCGGCGAGCTCATCCACGACCGACGGGCGGCGGCCCTCCGAGAAGTTGGGGACGGACTCGATGAGCATTGCGGTATCGTGCCAGACCTGCCTGACCCGCCGCCGCGTGAGTCCGTGGAGGGAACGTGACCCAGCCGACCGGCCAGCCGCCGTCGCGCAGCCTGCTCCGCCACCCCGACTTCCTGAAGCTCTGGACCGCCGAGACGGTCAGCGTCTTCGGGACGCAGGTGACCATGCTCGCCCTGCCCATCATCGCGGCGACGATCCTCCAGGTCAGCCCGTTCGAGTTCGCGCTGCTCGGGACGATCGAGTTCCTGCCGTTCATCTTCCTGAGCCTGCCCGCCGGGGTCTGGGTGGATCGCCTCCGTCGCCGGCCGATCCTCATCGCCGGCGACCTCGGCCGGGCGATCGCCCTCGCCTCGATCCCGATCGCCTTCGCCTTCGACGCGCTCACGATCTGGCAGCTCTACGTCGTCGGGTTCGTGAACGGCTGCCTGACCGTCTTCTTCGACGTCGCCTACCAGAGCTACCTGCCGTCGGTCGTGGAGCGGGACCAGCTCGTCGAGGGCAACTCCAAGCTGGAGATCACGAGATCCGCCTCGCAGATCGCCGGCCCGGGCCTTGCCGGCGTCCTCATCGGCGTCCTGAAGGCGCCGTTCGCGATCGTCCTCGACTCGCTGAGCTTCCTCGTCTCGGCGATCTTCGTCGTCTGGATCCGGCGGCCCGAGCCGCCGATCGAGCCCCACGACGAGGAGCGCCACGGCCCCAGGCCCTCGATGCGGACCGAGATCGCGGAGGGCCTCCGCTACGTCACCGGCCATCGCTGGCTGCGCTCGATCGCGGCCACGACCGGGACCTCGAACTTCTTCGGCAGCGTGATGGGCTCGATCCTCATCCTGTACCTCGTCCGCGACCGCGGCTTCACCGCCGAGACGCTCGGCTTCGCGTTCTCGATCGGGTCGGTCGGGGTCCTCGCGGCCGCCCTCCTGACGAGCCGCTTCACGAAGGTCCTGGGCGTCGGCCGGACGCTCGTCCTCATGGCCATCCTCTTCAGCCTGGGCGGCCTGCCCGTCGCGATCGCGCCGGACAACGCGCTGTTCGGGGCGGTGGCGCTGAGCGGGTTCATCGGCGGCTTCTGCGGCATCGCCTGGAACATCAACCAGGTCAGCCTCCGCCAAGCGATCACGCCGACGCGGATGCAGGGCAAGATGAACGCCACGATGCGCTTCATCGTCTGGGGCACGATCCCCCTGGGCCAGATCGTCGGCGGCGTCCTGGCCACCGTGGTCGGCCTCCACACGACGATCTGGATCGGCGCGCTGGGCGGCCTGCTGGCATTCGTGCCGGTGGCCCTGTCCCCGGTCCGCGAGATCGTGACGATGCCGCAGCCGGTGGATGATGACGATCAAATCGGCCGCTCGTAGGTCGGAGCTCGGCGCAAGCCGGCGAGTGGTCCCCACGGTCGCGTCTGCTCGCCTGCGTTTGCCGCAGGACGCGGGTCGTGGTGTGCCGGCGGCGCGATCGTCGGCGAACCGTCGCCCGCGGGTGGTCCTGGATACCATCTCACGATAGTATGTTCCATATGGTACGCGGTAAGGCCACAATTACTCTCGATCGAGCCAAGGTCGCTCGAGCCGGCGCGCTCATGGGCGGTGGGACGATATCCGGCGTGATCGACCTCGCGCTCGACCGCGTCATTCGAGCGGAGGAGCTCCGACGCGACGTCGCCGCGTACGCGCGACGGCCGGTCGACGAGCACGACCTCGCCGTCGCGGATCTGCCCGTCGAGTTCGACCTCGACGATGACGAGATCGATTACGACGCGATCTACGGCGGCGACAGGTGACGACGCCGGCGCCGCGGCGAGGTGAGGTCTGGTTCGCCGAGGTCCCTGGCGACAAGCGGCGTCCTGTTCTTGTTCTCACCCGCGATCCGATGGGCCGGTTGCTGCCCTCGGTCGTTTGCGCACCCATCACGTCACGGATCCGCGGCCTGGCCACAGAGGTTGCGCTGGGAGCTGAGGCGGGTCTCGTCGAGGAGTCCGTCGCGAATTTCGACAACACGTTCCTGCTCTCGCGCAGCCGCCTCGTGCGTCGATTGGGGAGGGCGTCGGTCGCCACGATGGAGCAGGCCTGTGCCGCCGTCGAAACAGCCCTGGGCTGTCGCTGACCGCGCGGTTGTCGGCCGAGCAGACTGCTCATCTGCACGCATTCACCAATGTCGTAAGCGCGCAAGTCATTCGTCGTGGACCGCTGGCCCCGCGGCTGTCCGCCGCTCAGCGGCCCGTGTCGAGGAGGTCGAGGACCTCGGCGAATGCTTCGATGCCCGGTCGGCCGGACGGCGCGAGCACCACCTGGACGTGCTGAACTCCGAGCTCTGCCAACCGCCGCAGACGGTCCGCGATGGCCGGCGCGGGGCCCACCAGCGATCCACCGTGCGCGGGCGCGCCATGCAGGCCAATCGACAGCCCGATCGTCCGGCCGAGGGTGCTCGGATCGCGGCCGTGCAGCTCGCAGGCGGCGCCAACACGCACGAGGGCCAGCTCGATATCGTTCCCCGGGTCGGCATCGTCGAATACGAACCAGCCGTTCCACAGATCGGCATACTGCGCCACGAGGCGGAGCATCCGCGGGCCGGTTCCGAGTGCACCGATGAGGATCGGTGGGCCGCTCGGACGCGGGCCGCGCGGCATCAGCACGGCTCCCCGCGCGTGATGATGACGGCCGTCGAAATCGACCCGGCCATCGCGCAGCAGCGGCACGATGACCTGGAGGGCCTCCTCGAAGCGACCCACCGGCTGCTCCCAGGCGAGGCCGTAGCGCACGTGCTCCCCCCAGTGATCACCCGCGCCGATCCCCAGGATCACCCGTCCGTCGCTCATCTCGTCGACGGTGTCGACGATCTTGGCCAGGAGGGCAGGATTCCGGTAGCCGGCGCAGGTGACGAGCGTGCCAAGTCTTGGGAGGGTGGTCGCCACGGCGAGACCGGCCAGGATCGACCAGGCCTCCCAGAACGCCGTCGGCGGAGCGGCGTCATCGGTCGCGGCCGGCCAACCCTCGGCAGCGGGCGCCTCGACCTGCCTGTCCATCGCGAAATGGTCGGGCACCCAGAGCGAATCGAAGCCGACCGATTCGGCGAGCCGCGCGTTTGCGACAGTCGTCGACCAACGCATCCCGGCCTCACCTTGACCGTTCGTCCAATGCGGGATGTACGAGCCGTCGGTCCAGATCGGGAGCATCAGCCCGACCTCGAGCGGCCGCTTGCGGCCGTCGACGAGCGTGTCACTCACGTGTCGTACCCCTCACAATCGACTCGCTCGAACACCACGGCGAGTCCCCGCCACGGTAGCGGTCAGGCGATTGACGCGTAGCGGTTCACCGATCCAGCATCGGGATCCGGACGCCGCGCTCGCGGGCCGTCTCGATCGCGTGCTCGTAGCCCGCGTCGGCGTGGCGCAGGACGCCCATCGCAGGGTCCGTCGTGAGGACCCGCTCCAGCTTCCGGGCGGCGAGGTCCGTGCCGTCCGCGACGACGACCATGCCCGCGTGCTGGGAGTACCCGATCCCGACCCCGCCGCCGTGGTGGATGCTCACCCAGGTCGCGCCCGCCGCGGTGTTCACGAGGGCGTTGAGAAGCGGCCAGTCGGCCACCGCGTCCGTGCCGTCGAGCATCGCCTCCGTCTCCCGGTTCGGTGAGGCGACGGAACCCGAATCGAGGTGGTCCCGGCCGATCACGATCGGCGCGCTGACGTCGCCCGTCCGGACGAGCTCGTTGAACGCCAGGCCCGCCTGCGCCCGTTCGCCGTAGCCGAGCCAGCAGATCCGGGCCGGCAGGCCCTGGAACGGGACCCGCGCCTCGGCCATCTCGATCCAGCGGCGCAGGCCGGCGTCGTCCGGGAAGAGCTCGAGGATCGCCCGGTCGGTCCGGAGGATGTCGGCCGGGTCGCCGCTGAGCGCGGCCCACCGGAACGGACCGCGGCCCTCGCAGAACTGCGGCCGGATGAAGGCCGGCACGAAGCCCGGGTAGTCGAAGGCGTGCTCGACGCCCGCCTCGACCGCCATCGCCCGGAGGTTGTTGCCGTAGTCGAAGACGATCGAGCCGGCCCGCTGGAACTCGAGCATCGCCCGGACGTGGTCGCCCATCGACCGGATCGAGCGCCGGACGTACTCGTCCGGCTGGGTCGCCCGAAGCGTCGCCGCGTCGCCGAGCGAGATCTCGGCCGGGATGTAGCCCACGAGCGCGTCGTGGGCCGAGGTCTGGTCCGTGACGACATCGAAGCGCTCGTCCGCCTTCGCCCAGGCCGGCTCGATCTCCGCCGCGTTCCCGACGAGCGCGATGGACCGGGCCTCGCCGGCGGCCGCCCAGCCGCGCGCCGTCGCGAGCGCCTCCGCGGGATCGTAGGTCAGCGCGTCCACGTAGCCGATCTCGAGGCGGCGTCGGGCCCGGTGCTCGTCGACCTCGATCGCGAGACAGACGCCGTCGTTCATCGTGACCGCGAGGGGCTGCGCGCCGCCCATCCCGCCGAGGCCGGCCGTGAGGGTGACCCGGCCTCGCAGCGTGCCGCCGAAGTGCTGCCGGGCCAGCTCCGCGAACGTCTCGTACGTGCCCTGGAGGATGCCCTGGGTGCCGATGTAGATCCAGGACCCCGCGGTCATCTGGCCGTACATCATCAGCCCCCGCGATTCGAGGTCCCGGAAGTGCTCCCACGTCGCCCACTTCCCGACGAGGTTCGAGTTCGCGATGAGGACCCGTGGCGCCCACTCGTTCGTTCGCAGGACGCCGACGGGCTTGCCGCTCTGGACGAGGAGCGTCTCGTCGTCGCGGAGGCGGCGGAGCTCCCGGACGATCGTGTCGAACGCCGCCCAGTTCCGCGCCGCGCGGCCCGTGCCGCCGTAGACGACGAGGTTGTCGGGATCCTCGGCGACCTCCGGGTCCAGGTTGTTCATGAGCATCCGGAGAACGGCCTCCTGCTGCCAGCCGCGGCAGCTGAGCTCCGTGCCGCGCGGCGCGCGGACGGGCCGGGCGCCGGGGAGGGTCGGGCGAAGGGCGTCGGTCATGTCCGCATCCTAGGGCGTCAGCTGCCCGACGAGGACCTCGCCGAGCCGGCGATCCCCGACGGCCGAGGCCGAGACGAGGAGGCCCTGTGCCTCCAGCCACGCGTGGTAGGTCCGGACGCCACCGTCGCACGTCCCGATGTAGACCGTCCGGCCGTCGATCTCCGCCTCGGCGTTGCCCGCCACGCCGCCTGCCTGCGAGCAGGCGCCCTCGTTGTAGGAATCGCGCCAGTCGCGGAAGGAATCGGCGGTCAGGACGCCGGGCCGGAGCCGGACGACGACCGCGTAGACGAACTGGCCCGTCGGCGCGTCGATCGCGAGGCCCGAGGCGATCGCCGTGCCGACCAGGCCGAGGAGCGGATCGGCGAGCGCGGCGGCTTCCTGGTCCGGCGTCTCTTCGAACGGCAGCCCGTCCACGGTGGCTGGCAGGACCGCGAGGAGGGAGCTGTCGATGGCGACGGCGCCGGAGGCAACCGGGGTGGGGCTCGAGCCCGAGGTGGGCCCGGGCGAGGCGGTCCCGATCGGCGGCAGCGGCGAGGACGGTGGCGATGGCGATGGTGTCGCGACGGGGCTGCCGCAGCCGGCGAGCAGCGCGATCGCGACCGGGAGCAGGCCGAGGAACGAGATGGGGCCGCCCGCGCGCTGGGGCCGCACGGTCACAGCTCCCGCCGGACGACCGGGAAGCGCTCGTCGTCAACCGCCAGGTCGAATCCGCAGGCGATCCAGAACTCCGGCGTGGCCGCGCTCGTGGCGTCCTCGCGGGCACCGCGCTCCGGGTACGCCTCCACCGCCGCGAACCCGCGCCCCGCGAGGTCCTCGCAGATCGCGGCCACGAGGCGCTTCGCGTAGCCGGCGCCGCGGGCCTCGCGCGTCGTGGCAATGCAGGTGACGACCGCCGGCAGTGGCGCCGCCGGCAGCTGGCGGTAGAGATCCCGGAGCCGCTGCGCCCGCGGGTACGCCGACAGCGGCCCGAACTGCGCATACGCCGCGGGCGTCCCGTCCACCTCCAGGACCTTGGCGTACGTCCCGAAGACGCCGAGCCCGCGGCCGAGGAGCTGGAGCTTCCGCGGCTGGTCCGGGCCGATCGCCGGCCGGGCCTCGCGGCGTGGCGCGAACGGGTTGTCAACGGCCGCGCCCGGCTCGTCATCCTCTTCGCCGAACGGGTTGGAGCCGCCCCGGGAACCCCCGGGCGCGAAGGGATTGAACGCCGGCCCCGACGATACCGGGGCAAACGGGTTCCCCGACGCGGGCCGGGCCGGCGCGGGGGCCGGGGCCGCGCTCGGGTCCCACCAGGCGAGGCGGGCCGCCTTCGAGCCGCGATCCGCATCCTCCCAGTAGTCGCAGCTCCGGTGGTCGAAGCCGGGGTCGGCGCAGCGCGGGAGCCGCGCAAACCCGTCCGCGTCGCGGACGTCGAGGATCCGGAGTTCGGGCACGGGCCGGGCTCCCGTTCAGGCCGGCCGGGCTGATGCCGGCCCGGCGGGCGGCGGCGCGGCTGGTGCCGGACCGGCGGGCGGCGGCGCGGCTGGCGCCGGACCAGCGGGCGGCGGCGCCGCGAGCGCGGCCAGGGCCCCGCCGCGGACGAGGGCCGTAACCGCGGCGAGGTCCGGCCCCAGCTCCCGGTCCGCGTCGACGTGCCGGGCTGCCCCTCGCACGAGCTCGTGCGCCGAGCGGACGCCCGTCCCGGCCGCGGTCCCCGGCAGGGACGCGAGCCGGAAATCGAGGGCCTGCGCGGCGCAGACCGCCTCGATGGCGAGGATCCGCTCGACGTGGTCGAGGACCTGGCGGGCGTGCCGGCCCGCGATCGGGCCCATCGACACGTGGTCCTCCTGGTTCGCGCTCGTCGGGATCGAATCCGCGGAGGCCGGGTGGGCGAGGACCTTGTTCTCGGAGGCAAGGGCTGCGGCCGTGTACTGGAGGAGCATGAGCCCGGAATCGAGGCCCGAGGCCGGGGCGAGGAAGGCCGGCAGGCCGCCGTTCAGGTGCGGGTCGAGGAGGAGCGCGGTCCGGCGCTCACTGATCGAGCCGAGCTCGGCGATGGCGAGCTTCGCGAAGTCGAGGGCGAGGGCGACCGGCTCGCCGTGGAAGTTGCCGCCCGAGATCACGAGCCCGCCGCCGGTCGCGATCGCCGAGGGATCCGCGACACCGCCGCCGGGGAAGACGAGCGGGTTGTCCGTCGCGGAGTTGAGCTCGATGTCGAGGACGCGGCGGAGGTGGTCGAGGGCGTCTCGGACCGCGCCGTGGACCTGCGGGATGCAGCGGAGCGAGTAGGGATCCTGGACCTTGTGGCTCGAGCCATGGTGCGAGGCCTGGAGTCCGGAATCGCGGAGGAGCGAGCGGAGCTCGGCGGCCACGGCGACCTGGCCCGGGTGCGGCCGGGCGAGCTGGTACGCGGCCGAGAACGCGACGTCCGTCCCGAGGAGCGCCTCAACGCTCATCGCCGCGATCGTGGAGGCAGTCCGGGTGAGGCGATCCGCGTCCGCGAGCAGCAGCGCCCCGAGCGCCGACATGAGCTGCGTGCCGTTGAGGAGGGCGAGGCCCTCCTTCGGGCCGAGTGTGAGCGGCTCCAGATTGGCCTCGCGGAGGGCGACGAGCGCCGGCACGATGTGGCCGTTGCGCTCCACCGTCCCGCGGCCGGTGAGCGGGAGGGCGAGATGGGCAAGCGGTGCGAGGTCGCCCGAGGCGCCGACGGAGCCCTGGGCCGGCACGACCGGGTGGATCCCCGCGCGGAGGAGGTCCAAGAGCCGATCCACGAGGAGCGGCCGCGCGCCGCTGTGCCCGAGGGCCAGCGTGTTCGCCCGGAGGAGCAGCATCGCCCGGACGACGTCGCGCGGCAGCGGCTCCCCGACCCCGACCGCGTGGCTGACGAGCAGGTTCTGCTGGAGCCGCTCCACGTCGGCCGGGGCGATGGATCGGTCCGCCAGCGCCCCGAACCCGGTCGTGACGCCGTAGACCACGGCGCCCTCGGCGACGAGCCGCTCGATGACGTCGCGGGCCTCCTGCATCCGGTCGCGCGCGTGCGTGTCGAGGACGGCATCGGCGCCGAGACGGGCCACTGCCTCGACGTCGGCGATCGTCAGGTCCGCGCCCGTCAGGACGATCGTGTCGGCCGCGCCCGGCACGGGCGATCGCTGCGGCACGAAATGGACGTCGGTCACGCGGGCAGGATAGTCGGCTATCCTCGTCGGCGTCCCTTCCCCCTCGTGAGCCACCCCGGGGAGTGCCGTGCTCGCATTCATCGACCGGATCGTCATCCCGTTTCTGAACACGCTCTACGGGGCGGTCGGGTATCTCGGCGTCATGGTCGCCATGGCGATCGAATCGGCGATGGTCCCGCTGCCCTCGGAGCTCATCCTCCCGTACGCCGGCTTCCTGGTTTCGGATACCGCCTCCGTGGAGCCGCTGACCGGCGGCCCGTGGTCGTTCTGGATCGTCGTCGTCGTGGCCACGATCGGGAACACGATCGGCTCCCTCGTCGCGTACGCGATCGGGGCGTGGGGCGGCCGACCCTTCCTGGAGCGCTGGGGCCGCTACCTGCTCATCCGGGAGCACGAGATCGAGCTCGCCGACCGCTTCTTCGAGAAGTACGGCCCGGCGACGGCGTTCTTCAGCCGCCTCCTGCCGATCGTCCGGATGTTCATCTCGTTCCCGGCCGGCGTGGCCCGCATGCCGATCCGGACGTTCGTCGTGTACTCGACCGCCGGCGCCTTCCTGTGGTCCATCCTCCTCGTCTGGGCGGGCCAGCAGCTCGGCGCGAACTGGGAGGACATCCGGCGCGCCCTCCAGCCGTTCGACCTCGCGATCGCCGTCTCCGTCGTCGCCCTGGTCGTGCTCTTCGTCTGGTGGCGGCTCGGCCGGCCCGGGTGGCGCCGCGGCGCCCGCTAGCCCTGGCCCTGGCCGCCCGCCGGACCCGGGCTGGTCAGCGCAGGCCGCTCGAGGTACACGTACCGGGTGACGGTCTCGAAGCCCATCGAGCGGTAGAGCGGCTCGCCCTGCGCGCTGCTCTGGAGGATCGCCACGGGATCGCCCCAGGCCTGCGCGCCGGCCGCGATCGCCGCCCACGTCACGGCCCGACCGATCCCGCGGCGGCGGGCATGTTCTCGCGTCCCGACCGCGTAGATCCCGATCGCGCCGGCGCCCCGCATCGCCGTCGCGGCGGCCACGGGCTCGCCGTCGAGGTACGCCACGGCCATCCGGACCTCCGGGTTCGCCATGACCCCGGGTCCGAAGAGCGCGCGATAGCCGGGTCCCGACGAAATCGCGTCGTGCATGTCGTTCCCGATCTCGACGCCCCCGATCCGGATGGCGACACCGACCGGCTCGGGCGGTGCCTCGCGGGGGATGCGGTCCAGGACCATGACCGGGATGCGCCAGGGCTCGGCTTCGAAGCCGAGGCGGGCAGCGGCCTCGAGAAGCCGCGGGTCGAGGTCCTCCCGTATCTGGATCGAGGCCCGGAGGGCCCGGCTCTCCAGCCAGGCGACGGCCGCCTCGACGTCCGCAGCCCTGCTCCCGGGTTCGAGGGCCAGGACCGGATTGAAGAACGCGGCGCTGCTCCCGGTCGCAAAGGCGCGCACGGCGCCGCGCTGGAGGACGCCGGTGACGGCTCCGCCGCGCGGCGTCACGACCCCGAAGACGTGCGCCAGGTTCGCGGCCGCGATCGCGCGGCTCGCCTCGAGGTCCATGGACGGAGCCTCCGTCATCGCGGCAGCGAGGTCAACGCCGCTCCTCCGGGGCCGGGCGGGCCTTGAACGCCGCCCAGAGCGAGAGGTCGTAGACGATCTTCAGGCCGCCGGCGATGAAGAACGGGATGGACGTCAGGCCTGCGCTCGCCACGAGCGGCGCGGAGAGGATCGGGGAGAGTGCCGCGCCGGTGGTCCGGGCGATGCCCGTGACGCCGGCCGCGGCCGACCGCTCCCCCGGCTCCACGACGGCCATGACATACGACTGCCGGGTGGGCACATCCATCTGGCTCAGCGAGAAGCGCAGGAGGAGCAGCGCGATCGCCAGGGGCAAGCTCGGCGCGAGCGGGACGAGGACCAGCAGGACGTTCGAGGGCAGGTGCGTGAAGACCATCGTGTTCACGAGGCCGAAGCGCCGGGCGATGCGGGACGCCGACAGCGCCGACGCCGCCGCGAGGAGGTTCGCCCCGAAGAAGATCGTCCCGAGGAGCGCGGGCTCCACGCCGAACTTCCGGTGAAACCAATAGGCGAGCAGGCTCTGCGGCACGAACCCGCCGGCGAATGAATCGAGGGAGAACAGCAGCGACAGCCGCGCCACGATCCCCTTGGAGCGGCCGAGGCCGAGGCGCCGGGCGACCCCGTCGTCCGTGACGGATTCGGGCGGCGCCTCCACCCCGGCCCCGATGCGCGAGAACACGGCCGCCATCGCGAGGCCCAGCAGCGCATAGCCGATAACGACCGCGCGGTACGCATCCACCCGCGTGAACCCGCCCCGGAGGAGCACCTCGCTCAGCAGCCCGGCGGCGAGCGCGCCCGTCGCCGTGGCCACGTACCCGGCGAGGTTGTACCAGGCGAACACCGGCGTGCGCCGGGCGTCGGGGGTCGATTGGCTGAGCGCCGCCTGCTCGACAGCGAGGAACGGCCCGACCTCGTTGCCCGTCGGGCTGATGACCCCGATCGTCGCGGCGAGGATCAGGATCGGGACCGAGCTCGTGGCCGCGAAGACGAGCCCCGCGCCGACCATGAGGAGCGCCCCGGCAACCAGGACCCGCCGCCGCCCGAGGCGATCCGCCCGCGTCGTGAGCCACAGCGAGATCGCCGCGTCGCCGATCAGCGTCAGGGTCAGGACCGCCCCGATCGTGAAGGGATCCAGCCCCAGCGCCTCGAGGTAGAGGACGAGGACCACGGCGAGGAAGCCGTAGGCGAACAGCCGCAGGACGCGGGTCATGAAGAGGAGCCGGCCATCCGCGTCGAGGCCCCGCACGCTCGCCATGAGGCTCGAATCAAGGCCCGCCGTGGTTGGTTCCGACGCCTTCCTCATGCGGGCAAGTCTAGGCGCGGAGCAGGTTCGTCCAGGCAGCGAATCATCCGAATGGGGATCGGCTGCGTACCGGGGGATGGAGGTGCTCGACGCTTCCGGCCCCCATCGTGGCCACGTCGGGTCCCCTCAGCGAAGAGGAGTCAGACTCGTGATTCGAAGAACGATCACGCTCTCGGCGGCCGCAGTCGTGTTGGCGGGCGCCTGCTCGAGCGGTGCCTCGACGGGCCCGTCCAGCGTCAACCCCACGGCCTCCGGCTCGATGATGACGATGGAGCCCTCGATGTCGCCCGCCGGATCGACGGCCGGCACCGCGGTCACGATCGATTCACGGGCGGCGGACCTCCGGACCGTCCTCGACCTCAAGCTGGGCGAGCACATCATCTTCGCCTCGAAGGCCACCGGCGCGGCCCTCGGCGGGCGGACCGACGAATTCGCGGCCTATGGGGGACTCCTCAACGCGAACGGCACTGACATCGGTGAGTTGATCGGGGCGGCCTTCGGCGCCGAGGCGAGGGATGCCTTCAATGCCATCTGGAGCGCCCACAACGGCTTCTTCGTCGACTACACCACGGGTGTGGCCACGAAGGACAAGGCGAAGATGGACAAGGCCGTCAGCGACCTGACCACCATCTACGTCCCGCAGTTCTCCGACTTCGCGTCCGGCGCCACGGGTCTCCCGATGGACGCCGTCACCTCCCTCGTCACCGATCATGTGCTGCAGACCAAGGCGATCGTCGATGCCCAGGCGGCCGGCGACTGGACGGCGGCGTACGCCGCGATCCGGACGGCGTACGGCCACATGCAGAAGATCGGCGATGCCCTTGCCCCCGCCATCGCGGCGAAGTTCCCGGATGCCTTCCCCGGCGAGGCAACGAACAAGGGCGTCGACCTCCGGGTCACGCTGAACCAGACCCTCCAGGAGCACCTCTACCTCGCGTCGTTCGCAACGGCTGCCGCCCTCGGCGGCCGCTCCGCGGAATTCACCGCCGCTGGCTCGGCGCTCAACACGAACGGCACCGACCTCGGAGCGGCCATCGGCAGCCTGTACGGTGCCGACGCCAAGGACGCCTTCAACGGCATCTGGAGCGCCCACAACGGCTTCTTCGTCGATTACACGACGGGTGTCGCGACGAAGAACCAGGCGAAGATGGACAAGGCGGTCAGCGACCTGACCGCGGTCTACGTTCCGCAGTTCGTGGATTTCCTCGCCGGCGCCACCGGACTTCCGAAGGAGGCGCTGACCGATCTCGTGACCGGCCATGTGCTGACGACGAAGGCGGTCGTCGATGCACAGGGAGCGATGGACTGGGCGGCCGCGGCGAAGGCCGATCGGGAGGCCGGCCAGCACATGCAGAAGATCGGGGACCCGCTCGCCAAGGCGATCGTTGCCAAGCTTCCCGGCCTCTTCCGCTGAAATTCGGTTCCTCCTCCTCCAGCCGCCCCGGCCGGCCGTCGGCCGGCCGGGGCGGCTTCCCGTATCCTCAGGACCCTTCGGAGGTGCATCCATGCGATCCCTGCTCCTGATCCCGATCCTGCTGGTCGCTGCTGCGTGCGGAGGCTCCGCGTCGCCGACCCCAGGTCAGACGGTGAACCTTGGCACCGCGAGCGCTCCCGCCGCGACGGGCCAGGTCGTGCCGATCACGGTCAAGGACTTCACGCTCGAGCCGCTGACGCTCACCGTCAAGGGCAGCCGCTTCAGCCTTGCCGTGACGAACGCCGGGCCCACCGTTCACAACGTCACGATCCGCGATGGATCGGGCACGGTGGTCCAGGCCTCGAAGGACCTGCGCGAAGGCCAGTCGGAGGTCGTCTCGGTCAACCTGCCGAACGGCACCTACGTCCTCTTCTGCTCGCTCCCGGGGCACGAGAGCCTGGGCATCAAGGGGACGCTGGTCGTCGAGCCCTGACCGAGCGTCACGGTCGGCGCGTATGGTCGGCGCGCCACGGTGCCCGCCGCCCGGGTACGATCCTCACCATGAGCGGCATGATCCCCGATGGCCACGGCAGCGATGCGATGGCCGACCCGCACGTGGCGGGCGACCATGGCGAGGACCACGGCCACGTCGACGACGGCCATCCCGATGACGACGCGCTCGGGCCCGTGAACCTTGCTGCCTGGGGTGCGGGGGCGCTCGGGGTCGGCCTGGGCCTCGTGGTCGCGGGCGCGCTGGCGCTTGCTGCGGGGTGGATCGGCTAGTGCCCCGATTCATAATGCTCGGTAGGTAATCGCACTCCCCGATCCCTCCCATCGAAGCGCAGGAGGTGGCGATGGCCCGCCGGGCCGAACTCTTCGTCCGAGAGCTGAGTGACGGGGAGGCGGCCCACCTCCTTCACCTCTCGAAACGGGGGCCGAACGCGGTGGTGCGCCACCGGGCGATGCTCCTGTTCGCGTCCTTCCAGGGCCAGAGCGTCAGCCAGATCGCGCTCCTGTTCGCGGCCAGCGCGACCCACGTCGCGGCGCTCATCCACGCGTTCAACGCGGAGGGCTTTCCTGCCCTGGACCCTCACTGGGGCGAGGGCCGTCCACGCCGGATCGATGCCGACCAGCGCGCCGAGATCGTGAAGGTGGCCCTCGCCCGTCCGACTGACCGCGGCGAGCCGTTCAGTTCCTGGAGCCTCGCCAAGCTCCGGGATCACCTGGTCCGGATCCGGATCGTGCCCGCGATCAGCCGCAGCCAACTGTGGCGCATCCTGCGCGACGCGGGCATCCGGTTCCAGCACCACAAGACCTGGAAGGCCTCGCCCGATCCCGAGTTCGAGGTCCGCAAGAACCGCGTGCTCGACCTCTACGCGCACCCGCCGGCTGGGTCGCGTGTCCTGTGCCTCGACGAGTTCGGCCCGCTCAACCTCCAGCCGCGCCTGGGCCACGGCTGGCAGCCGATGCGTCACCCGGCGAGGTTCCGGGCCACCTACAAGCGGACCGCGGGTGTGCGCCACCTGCTCGCCGCCTACGATCCAGCGACCGGCAGGCTGTACGGTCACATCCGGGCGACCAAGACCTGGCGGGAGGTCCGCGAGCTCCTGGGCACGCTGCGCGCCCGGTTCACCGAGCACCTGATCGTCGTGCTCGACAACTTCAGCCCGCACCACAAGCGCGAGCTCCGCGACTGGGTGGTCGACCACGACATCGAGCTCGTGTTCCTGCCCACCTACTCGAGCTGGCTCAACCTGATCGAGTGCCAGTTCCAGGGCCTCCGCCGGTTCGCCCTCAACGGGACCGACTACCCGAGCCACGCCGAGCAGGACGCCGCGATCCGTGCCTACCTCCGCTGGCACAACCGCAACAGCCGGCCCGCGAAGCCATGGCGCATCAAGGCGGAGGTCCATCATTCGCTCCCGAACGTTGCGGCATGAGGCACTAGGTCGCGTCGGGCTGGGCCCGGAGCCTGTGGCTCAGGGTTCCTCGCCGCTCAGGGTTCCTCGCCGCTCAGGGTTCCTCGCGGCTCACGGCTCCTCGCCGCTCAGGGTTCCTCGCGGCTCACGGCTCCTCGCGGCTCAGGGCTCCTCGCGGCTCACGGCTCCTCGCGGCTCACGGCTCCTCGCGGCTCAGGGTTCCTCGCCGCACCCGTCCGCGGCTTCAGCCACTCGCCACGGACCCATCCGAGGCGGCCATTGCGCACTGCTTCCGCCCCAGGGATGGCGGACGATCCGGCTTCCGCGGGGCGGAACAAACTGCGGGATCAAGGCCGGATTCGGGCTGATTCCGACCTCTGGGGCCCCGTCGGGTGACATACGGTCGCGCGATTGTCGTCCGGCTGCCGCCCCAAGGAACGAATTCGACCGAATCCGCCGACGTGACCGCTGACAGCGTCGGTTTGTTCCGTGGGGCGGAAATGCCTCGAGTGGCGCCGCGCCGAGTGGGCCGGGCGCCGCACCGAGTGGCGCCGCGCCGAGTGGGCCGGGCGCCGAGTGGGCCCGGCGCCGCGCCGAGTGGCGCCGGGCCGGCCAGCACTGGCCCGCCGAGAGCGGGCCTCCAGTCCCCCCGATCAGCTCGCGGGCCGCCGCACCTTCGCGAGCTCCACGTAGGCCCTCGAGATCCACTCGTCGATCCGGCGCGGCACCGGCACCACGCACGACTCCCGCCCGACCTCACCCTTCGCGACGGCCTCGAGGCATCGCGCCTGGAGGCTGAACCCCAGGTCCATCGACTCGATCGAGTTGCCGAGCGGCCGCGGTCCCGCCAGGTTGACCATGTGGCCGTCCGTCAGCAGGTGGATCGACCGCCCGTCCCTCATCCGGAACGAGGAGATCCCCGCATCCGTCGGCCCGAACGACGCGACCCCCGGGTCGGCGGCCATGCCCGTGACGTCGATCTCGACCGGCAGGTGACCGATGTTCATGAGGATCGCCCCGTCCGGCAGGATCGCGAGGTCCCGTGCCGTCACGACGTCCCGGGCTGCGGTGACCGTCGCCACGATGTCCGCCTCGGCCATCGCCTCGTCGCGCTCAGGGACCATGAAGCCGTCCCACATGGCCTCCATCCGGAGGACCGGGTCCAGCTCGATGACGCTCACCGACGCGTGCGCGCGCTGGAATGACAGCGCCACGCCCTTCCCCACCCCGCCATACCCGAAGACGACGACCCGCCGGCCGTTCGTGGCGAGGTTCGTGATCCGGAGGAACGACTCCACGGTGCTCTGGCCGACGGCGTGGCGGTTCTCCGCGAACTGCTTGATCGGGCTGTCGTTGATGACGAGGATCGGCAGGTCGAGCCGCTCGCGGAGCGGCGCCAGGCGGATCCGGCCGCTCGTCGTCTCCTCGGTCCCGCCGCGCAGCCGCTCGTACGGCCGCTCCAGCCAGCGGCTGAACATGTCGCCGCCGTTGTCGAGGATGAGGTCCGGCTCGACGGAGAGGATCTCGTCGAGGTACTCGTTGCGGACCGAATCGTGCTGGGTCGGCTCGCCGATCGCCTCGACCCCGTGGGCATTGAGGTAGGCGACGGATTCCGGCTGGGTCGTGTTGAGGTTCCCGGTGGAGAGGACGCGAGCCCCGCCGCGCCGCAGCGTGAGCAGCAGCGCCACCGTCTTCGGCTCGAGGTGGATCCCCGTCCCGATCGTGAGGCCTGCGAAGGGCTGCGTTCGGTCGAACTCCTCCGCGATCGTGGCCAGAAGGCGGCACTGGCTGGCGACCCACTCGATCCTCGACGTCATGGGGCGGAGCCCTAGAAGAGGCCGAGGATGTTGCCATCCGCGTCGACGTCGATGTTCTCGCCGCCCGGCCGTGACGGGAGCCCGGGCATCGTCCGCATCTCGCCCGCGAGCGGGGTGATGAACCCGGCACCGGCGCTCAGCCGGACCTCGCGGATCGGCACCCGGAAGCCGCTCGGGCGGCCCTTGAGCCCAGCGTCGTGGCTGAGCGAGTACTGCGTCTTGGCCATGCAGATCGGCAGGCGCCCGAACCCGAGCGCCTCGTACGCGGCGAGCTGCTTGCGGGCGGTGGGCAGGTAGTCGACGCCATCAGCGCCGTAGACCTTCGTCGCGATCGTCTCGATCTTGTCGGCGAGGGGGGCGTCGTCCGGGTAGAGGAACCGGAAGTTCGGGGCGCCCTCCTCCGCGGCGGCCCAGACCGCGGCCGCGAGGTCCGTGGCCCCGGCGCCGCCCTCCGCCCAGTTGTTGGCGACCTCGGCGGCCCGGGCGCCGGCCGCCAGCGAGACCTGGCGGACCGCCTCGACCTCGGCCGGCGTGTCCGTCGGAAAGGCGTTGATCGCCACGACGACCGGCACGTTGTAGAGCCCCACGTTCTCGATCTGCTTCGCGAGGTTCTGGGCGCCCCGCGTGACGGCCTCGACGTTCTCCTGCTGGAGCGCCGGGTCGAGCGGCTTGCCGGCGACGATTCGCCCCACGCCGCCGTGCATCTTGAGGGCCCGGATCGTGGCGACCATCACGGCCGCGTCCGGCCGGAGGCCCGAGGCCCGGCACTTGATGTCGAAGAACTTCTCGGCACCCATGTCCGCCCCGAAGCCGGCCTCGGTGCAGACGATCTCGTTCGTCACGAGCGCGATCCGGTCGGCGAGGACCGAGTTGTTGCCGTGGGCGATGTTCGCGAAGGGCCCGCAATGGACGAACGCCGGCCCGCCCTCCAGCGTCTGGAGGAGGTTGGGCTTGATGGCATCGGTCAGGAGAACGGTCATCGAGCCCGCGACCTTGAGGTCGTCGGCGGTGATCGCCTTGCCGTCACGCGTCGTCGCCAGGACGATCCGGCCCAGCCGCGCTCGAAGGTCGGCGAGGTCGCGGGCGAGGGCGAGAATCGCCATGACCTCGGACGCGACCGTGATCACGAACTGCGATTCACGCGGATAGCCGTTCTCCGCGCCGCCGAGCCCGACGACAACGCCGCGGAGCGCCCGGTCGGAGATGTCCACGACCCGCGGCCAGAGGATGGTCAGCGCGTCGATCCCGAGCGCGTTCCCGTGGTGGATGTGGTTGTCGATGAAGGCCGCCGCGAGGTTGTGGGCCGCCCCGATCGCATGGACGTCGCCGGTGAGGTGGAGGTTGAAGTCCTCCATCGGAATGACCTGGCTGTAGCCGCCACCGGCCGCGCCGCCCTTGATCCCGAAGACCGGCCCGAGGCTGGGCTGGCGGATGCACACCGCGGCCTTCCGGCCGATCCGGTTGAGGCCCTGCGCCAGACCCACGGTCGTGGTGCTCTTGCCCTCGCCGAGGGGCGTCGGGGTGATGCCCGTGACGACGACGTACTTGCCGCGGGGCCGCTCTGCCTCGAGCCGCTCGATCGCCGACAGCCGGATCTTCGCCTTCGTGAACCCGTACGGCTCCACTTCGTCCGCGTGGAGCCCCAGCTCCCGGGCGATGTCGGCGATGGGGCGCGGGGTCACGGAGCGGGCGATCTCGAGGTCGGACGGGAAGCTCATGCGTCTCCTTGGGCGGCGGGGTCGGAGCGCTCGGTGGCCTGCCGCTGGGCCGCGCGAACGAGATGGGCGAGCAGGAGGGCGTTGGTGAGCGGCCCGACGCCGCCGGGCACGGGCGTGATCGCGGCTGCGACCTCCGATGCGCTGGCAAAGTCGACGTCACCGACGAGATGCCCGTCGACGACGTTGATCCCGACATCGATGACGACCGCGCCGGGCTTGAGCATCGCCCCGGTCACGAGGCCCGGCACACCGGCGGCCACGATCAGGATGTCGGCGGTCCGGGTGTGTGCGGCGAGGTCGCGGGTCCTCGAGTGGCAGACGGTGACCGTGGCGCCGCCCTTGACGAGCATCGAGGCGACAGGCATGCCGACGACCGGCGACCGGCCGATGACGACGGCCTCGGCACCCGCGACCGTGGCTCCGGAGCGCGCGAGCATCTCCAGGGCGGCGTGGGCCGTGGCCGGGACGAAGCCTTCGAATCCCAGGCGAAGGAGGCCGGCGTTGAGGGGGTGGATGCCGTCGATGTCCTTTGCCGGGTCGATTGCGTCCACGACGACCTTGAGCCCGATGCCGGCCGGTAGCGGCATCTGGACGATGATCCCGGAAACGGTGTCGTCCGCATTGAGCTCGTGAAGGGCCGCCGTCAGCGCGGCGGCCTGGGTCGCCGGGTCGTCGCCCGGCACGTCCACGAGTCGACCGGCGATCCCGACCTGCGCGCAGGCCTTGAGAATCCGCTCGAGGTAGACCATCGACGGGGCACTTCGCCCGCAGACAACGACGGCCAGCCCGGGTGGGCGCCCGTTGGCCGCCTCGAACGCCGCGACGCCAGCCGCGACGCCCGTCCGGATCTCGTCCGCGATCGGCGCGCCTTCCAGGAGGCGCGCTCCCGCCTGTGTCGTCACGGCTTCGCGTACCGCCCGGCCGTCGACTGGCCGTGAGGCGCCGCGGAGCCGACGATCATCGGGCGACGGGCTCGCGGAGCACGCCGGTCGCGACGACCTGGTGGGTGGTGGCCGCGAGCGCGGCGATGCGGGCCAGCAGGGCATTCACGCGGCTCCGGGCCTCCGACGCGTAGGCCTCGTCCGCGACGGACGGGAGGTTCACCAGCACGTTCGCGGCCGCGCCCCGCGCCGCCGCCTCCGCGAGGAGCGCCGCCACGTCCAGGTCGGAGGAGGCGTTGACGTTGCACCGCGCCGCGAGGAGTTCGGCGTTCTCGGCGACCTCGAGACAGGCTTCCACGCAGCGCATCGGGACCTCTGCGGCCACGCGCGCGGCGGCACGGATCGCTTCCCCGCGTGCGGCCTGCTCGGCCTCCGTCTCCTTCGGGAGCTTGAGCGCGGCGGCGAAGTCGGCGTACGACGCCGCGTCCTCGTCGGCGATGCGGAGGAGCCGCTCGGCCAGCTCCGTGCCCGCGGCCTTCGTGCGGGCATGGACCTCCATGTACATCGCGTAGCGGGGCCGGCCCTCGGAGAGTGAGGCGACCATCGTGACGAGCCCGGCCGCGAGGCTGGCCGCGACCGCCGACGCGCTCCCACCCCCTGGCACGGGTTCGGCCGAGGCGAGGCGAGCGACGAAGGCCCGGAGCGTCAGGTCACGAAAGGGGACAGGGGTCGAATCCACGTCGCGATTGTAGGCGCGTGCCGGCGCCCCCGGGTGCGTGCCGGCGACCCCGGGCCGTGCCGACGCCCCGGGGGAGGCTCGGCTCGACGACAGACGCCGGCCGGCCCGCGCGTACGCGCGCCGCTACGCAATGCCGCCGGATACGGGGCGAGCGCGGTACCGGCCGCGCCCGTCCCGCCTCCGGGGACCCGGCGTCGGGGAGGAGTCGACGACCGGTGGGCACAACCCGGGCGCGTGGGACGCGCCGGGCAGGATGTGGTCAGGTGGCGGCCCTGGAGTCAGGCCGCGTGGCGCGCCTCGTCCAGCCCCTCGATCGACCAGCGACGGGTACGGTGCCGATACGAGAGCGTGAACCGCGCGACCGAGGTCTGGACCTCGAAGATCGTCCGCGGGCCGACAACGACGGGGAACGCGGACGTCTCGTCACGGACGCCGACGACCTCGGTGACCCGGAGGCGACGCGCGTTCCACGTGATCTCGCGCGGACGGCCGTCAAACCAGTCGGCGCGAACCTGGACGTTGACCGGCTCGACTCGAATCATGGCCACGAATGGCTCCTTCCGGGGGCGGGTGCGGCTGTCTCGCTCTTCGGCCGGGCACTGCCTTCAGAACGGGCGTTCGAATATGGTCGGAGCCTAGACCGAACACCTGTTCGATGTCAAGCCATTCAGCTTCTGATGGCTGTCACCTTCGACCTCGCCTGTGCCAGCTCGCGTGTCACGACCGTTCGGGCGGCTCGTCGTCGGCATCCGATGCCAGGTCATCGAGCCCCGCGGCGAGGCCGTCGATGGCCAAGTCGTCCGCGGCGCCGGCCGCTCCGGCGGCCGCTTCCGCCCGGCCGCCCCGCCCGCGACCCGCCTCGGGGCGCCGCTTCCGGCCCGATCGCTCGACGTCCGCCGCGTGTTCGCCCCGCCGCTCCGCCGCCGTCCCGAAGTCCCGTTCGAACGGCGCCGGCAACCCGGCCCGGAGGAGGCGCGCGCGCGTGACCGCCCGCGGGCCGAACCGGCGACGAAGCTCGTCGGCCGCCTCGACCGCCCGCCGCTGCCGCGGGTCGTCCGCATCGAAGAGGCCGAGCTGCTCGCGCACGTCGAACCCCGACGCCGTGACTCCGACGAGCCGGATCCGCTTGCCCCGGGTCTCCGGCCGGGCAAGGTCCATGGCGACGCGCCAGATCGGGTCGGTGAGGTCGGTCGGCTCGGGCAGGGTCCGCTGCCGGGTGACGGTGTTGAATCCGGTGTCCCGAACCTTCACGGTGATGGTCGAGGCCTTCAGCCCGGAGCTCCGGAGCCGGCCCGACACGCCCTCGGCCATCGCGAGGAGCGTGCGCTCGATGACCTCGATGTCGGCGGTGTCCTCGTCGAACGTCGTCTCGTGTCCGATCGACTTCGCCCCGTCCGGGTCGTCGACCGGATCCGGATCGATCCCGTGCGCCCGATCGACGAGCGACGCCCCGTGCTGCCCGAATCGCCGGACGAGCGAGGCACGGTCCATGGCCTGGAGGTCCCCAATCGTGGCGACCTTGAAGTCGCGCAGCGCCGCGGCCGTCGCCGGCCCCACGCCCCACAGGCGCGAGATCGGGAGTGGTGCGAGGAACTCGCCCTCCTCGCCCGGCGGCACGACGACCAGCCCGTCAGGCTTTCGCAGGTCCGAGCCGATCTTTGCCACCAGCTTGGTCGCCGCGACGCCGACCGACGCGGTGAGCTGAAGCTCCGCGCGGATGGCCCGCTTGATGCTCGCGCCGATCGTCGCGCCGTCGCCGAAGAGGCCGCGCGACGCCGTGACGTCGAGGAACGCCTCGTCGATGGAGACGGGCTCCACGAGCGGCGTGTACCGCCGGAGGATCGCCATGACCTCGCGGCTCACGTGCTGATACCGGGCGCCGTTCACCGCCACGAACACGCAGTCGGGGCAGAGGCGGCGGGCTGTCCGGATCGGCATCGCCGAGTGGACGCCGAACCGGCGCGCCTCGTAGGACGCGGCGCTGACCACGCCCCGGTCGTTGCTGCCGCCCATCCCGACCACGACCGGCCGGCCGCGGAGCTCCGGGTGATCGCGCTGCTCCACCGACGCGAAGAACGCGTCGAGGTCGACGTGGAGGATCGTCCGCGTCGTCGCCCCTGGCCCCGGAAGGCTCGTCACGAGGCCATTCTCACCCTGGGCGGTGTCAGCGGAGTGGCACGGACGGCCACCGCCGCGGCGCCCTCCCACCGCGCCCGATGTGGGCAGACCGTCATCGGAGGACGGTCAGTCAGCGTCTCGGGGTCCCGGAGCGCCCTTCGAGGCCGCGGATGACCGGATCCGTGCACGGATCCCGAGCGAGGCAGGCGTGATCGCCGGTCTCCGGCCGCTCGAATCTGCTCCAAGCGTCCCCGGGTGACGATATGGCCGGAAGTCGGGGCGGCGCCGGGCCGCAGAACCGGCCGGGCGGCGCCGGGCCGCAGAACCGGACCGGGCGGCGCGGGACGTCAGGGCCCGGACCGGTCACCTCGAACGGCGCGGGGCAGCAGAGCCGTCCGGGGCAGCAGAGCCGTCCGCGGCCGGGGAACCTACCCCTTGGGCTCGACGATCACCGTGACTTCCGGCGTCATGCCGGAGAAGACCTTGATCGCGACCTTGTACGTCCCGAGCGACTTGAGCGGCTCGTCGAGCTCGATCTTGTGCTTGTCGACCTGGATCCCGCGGCGGGCGAGGGCGTCGGCGATGTCCTTGGCCGTGATGGAGCCGTAGAGCTTGCCGCCGTCACCCACCTTGACGCCCATGGTGAGGGTCGTGGAACCGATCCGCGTCGCGGCGATCTCGGCATCCTCGCGCTCCCGCTTGCGCTTGTCCTCGCGCGAGGCGATGTCGTGCTGCCATGCCCGGTACGCGCCGCCGGACGCCGGGACCGCGAGCTTCTGCGGGATCAGGTAGTTCGTGGCGAAGCCGTCGGCAACCGTCTTCATCTCGCCCGACTTGCCGATCTTGGCGACGTCCGTGGTCAGAATGACCTTCACGCGATCGAGTCCTCCCTGGTGATCCAGGCCCGCAGTCTGGGGCCGAGACCGGATTGCTGCAATGCCTCGCCCGCCGCACCGAGGAGCCCCGGCAGGCGGCGGACCGTCCGCCGGATGGGGCCCGGCAGGAACCGGCGGATGCGGGCCACATCATCGTCGAACGCGCCCCGATCGATGCCCAGCTCAGCGAGCTTCTCCTCGAGGACGTCGTCATCGACCCCGTCGAGGAAGACATCGAGGGCAACCGCGATCACGACGAGGTCGTCGAGGCCGCCGAGGACCGGGATGTCGTCCGGGACGATGTCCCGGCCGAACGCCACGTAGCCCAGGGCGCCGGCGAGCATCGCCTTCCTCGAATTGGGGACCCGGTCATCCACGACGAGCGCGAAGACAAGCCGGGCATAGAGCGGGGCGCGGCTGGCGACCGGCAGAAATGCGAGCAGGCCGAGGAGCCGGCGAGCCGCGCCGCCCCTCGATCGACTGCGGGAGCCCCCGCCCTTGCCTCTCGAATCCTCGGTCTTCCGTCGCGCCATGCGCCGCCGCGCCTCCCTGCCGATGCCGTGGCCGGGTACAGAACGCACCGGATGCCGCGGGTTGCGGAGTTTACCGCGGATGCACGTTCGAGCCGGGTCGCCGCTCCCGGCGACAGCCGACGCGGCCCTTGACATCGAACGTCCGTTCGGTATGCTGCAGGCAGTCGCCCCAGGAGGCCAGATGACCAGGCACGACGCGGATCGCAAGCTGAAGATCCTTCACCACATCGCCGCAACCCTTCGCGCGCGCGGCTATCCCCCGTCGGTGCGTGAGATCGGCCTGGCGGTGGGTCTCAACTCCACCTCGGCGGTCCACCACCACCTTCAGGTCCTGGAGCGGGACGGCTATCTCGAGCGGGGCGCCGCGCAGTCGCGAGCGATCCGGCTGACGCCCACCGCCGCGATCTCGCTCGGCCTGTCGAGCGAGCTCGTCCCGCAGTCCACGAGCGCGGACGCGCACGTGGTCCCGATCATCGGCGAGATCGCGGCCGGCGGCCCCATCGAGGCGTACCAGGACGCCTCGGAGACGATGGCCATCCCGGAGATCCTCGCCCCGGGAGGCGATGCGTACGTCCTCCGCGTCCGCGGCGACTCGATGATCGACGCCCACATCGCGGACGGCGACTTCGTGCTCATCCGGCCCCAGACGACGGCCCGCAACGGGGATATCGTCGTGGCCCAGGTCGAGGAGAACGCGGTGACCCTGAAGACGTTCTTCCGCGAGAAGGACCACGTTCGGCTCCAGCCCGCGAACTCGGCCTACCCGCCGCAGATCTATCCGGACGTGCGGATCCAGGGGAAGCTCATCGGCGTCATCCGCCGCCTCGACTAGGTGGCGCCCATCCATCCGCCAGGCCGGCGTTGGCGCCTGCGTTGGCTCGCTCACGCACGTCCAGTGCGCTCGCTCGCCAGCCTCGGCGCCGCCTTGGCCTGGCGGCGTCTGTGCGCCACGCCAGGTCATCCACATCCCATCCACACTTCCGGACGCGGCGTCCACCTGATTCAGGTCTGCCTCGAGTTCCGGCGGGGATAAGCCACTATCGGATGGCCGGCCGCGCCGTGACACTCGAGATGACACGCCCCCACCGGAGTCTGAGCACGCCGTGATCGATCGCCTGCCGCCACAGAGCCTCGAAGCCGAACAGTCGGTTCTCGGCGCGATCCTCATCGACCGCGAGACGATCATCGAGGTCGCGGAATTCCTGCGGCCGGAGGACTTCTACCGGCAGGCCCACGGCACGATCTACCTGGCCATGCTCGAGCTGTTCGAACGGCGCGAGCCCGTCGACATCGTGACGGTCGCCGAGACGCTCGAGCGCAAGGATGAGCTGGAGGCGGTCGGCGGCCGCAGCTATCTCTCGACCCTCTCGAACCAGACACCAACCGCCGTCCATGCGGTCCAGTACGCCCGGATCGTCGAGCGCAAGGGCGTCCTCCGGAACCTCATCGGGGCAGCCGGGAAGATCGCCGGCATCGGCTACGAGGACCCGGCCGAGATCCAGGAGGCCATCGACCGCGCGGAATCGGAGCTGTTCCAGGTCTCGAACCGGCGGATCACGGCCGGCTTCAGCCAGCTGAAGGACCTGCTCCACGCCGCATACGACCGCCTCGACTACCTCCACGCCCACCGTGGCGAGCTCAGTGGGATCACCTCGGGCTTCCCGGACCTCGACGCCCTGACCACCGGCTTCCAGAAGAGCGACCTGATCATCGTCGCGGCCCGCCCGTCGGTCGGGAAGACGAGCTTCGCGCTGAACATCGCCGAGTATGCGGCCGTGCGCGAGCGCAAGAACGTCGGCGTCTTCAGCCTCTAAATGAGCAAGGAGCAGCTCGTCCTCCGCCTGCTGTCGAGCGTCGCGAACATCGACTCCCAGCGCCTCCGGAGCGGCTTCCTCGAGGAGCTCGACTTCGCCCGTATCGCACCGGCGATGAACGACCTGTCCGCGGCGCCCGTCTACATCGACGACACGCCGAACATCACGTCGATGGAGCTCCGGACCAAGGCCCGCCGCCTCCAGGCGGAATCCGGGCTGGACCTCGTGATCGTGGACTACCTGCAGCTCATGCAGGCAACCACCACGAACCGCGACTCGAACCGCGTCCAGGAGGTCAGCGAGATCTCACGCGGCCTGAAGGCGCTCGCGCGCGAGCTCTCGGTCCCGGTCATCGCGCTCTCGCAGCTGTCCCGTCAGCCGGAGATGCGCGAATCCAAGGAGCCGCGCCTGTCGGACCTTCGCGAGTCCGGCGCGATCGAGCAGGACGCGGACCTCGTCGTCTTCCTCTATCGCGAGAAGGAGCGGGCCGGAGAAGAGCAGGAGGCGGACGGCGAGGTCATCAACGTGAAGCTCGCGAAGCACCGCAACGGCCCCACCGGCGACATCCAGCTCTGGTTCAAGAAGAGCCAGACGCGGTTCCAGAACTACGCCGGCCAGCGCTACGCGAACGCGTAGCGGGCCGCCGCGCCCAGGACCCGCCCCGGCTCAGTAGACCTCGTCCGGGAACAGCGGGCGGATCGCGAAGAAGTACTCCTTGCCGTCGGGGCCTGTGAGGGTCAGGCCGCTGAAGCCGCCCTCGATGTCCTGGAGCTCGAGCGCATCGATCTCCGCCGGGGTCATCTCCCGCACCGGGAACTGCGGCGCGGTCGGCTCCTGCTGCTGGACCCACTCCTCTGGCGCCACGCCCGGCCACGGCCACGCGCGGGGCGCACGCCCGCCGAGATTCTCGGTCAGCACACCGCGCCAGCGGTCCGGCACCCAGGCCACCTCGCCCTCGACAGTCGGGGCGAAGTTCCGGAGCCGGTCGCCGAGCCCGGCGAGCGCCTGCAGGACGGGCGTGTCCGGCGTCGGGCCGCCGTCCATGCCCAGGCCCGAGACGCTGACGGTCTTCTTCGTGCCGGCCGCGACCAGCGTGAACGTGGCCGTCGGGAGATCCGCGCCGACCCCCTGGTACTGCGCCCTGGCCACGCCGAGCGCCCCGTCGGCGATCGCGAATTGCAGGAGCGTCTGGACCTGGTCCTCCGTGAGCGTCGCAGTCATGTACGGGGCGACGCGGATGACCCCGTCATCGGCGGGCGGTGGTGCGGCGAGGCCGTCCTTGAAGATGACCGTACCGTTGCCGTACAGGGTGAAGATCGGGGCCTCGGTCGCGAAGAAGCCCATCGGCACGAAGCCACCGCCCTCCTCGAACCGGAGCACGACGTCCGCGGCGCCGGTCGCGTGGTCCACGCCGCCGCTCGATGTGGTTGGGGCGGGCGTCGCGGTTGGGCCTGTCGATGGACCGCCGGAACCGGCGGCCTTCGGCGACACGGATGGGCCCGGCGAACAGGCGGCGAGTACCGTGGCGAGGCCGAGGATGGGGCTCACGGCACCGAGACGCCGGACGCGGGACACGGACCGACGCTTCATGGCGGCCACGACGCCGGCGTCCCGGGGCTGGTTCCCCGGGGCTGGGCGCCGATGGGGCGACGACCGCCTCGCGACGGATCCCGCACGCCAGGTACCCCGAATGCGCGAATCTCGTGCGGACGCCCGCGCCGCGCGCGTATCCTCGTCCGCAGTTCCGCTATGGCCATCTGGCCGGGGCGGACCGAGCGCGCGCATCGCTGCCCTCCGGCGGGCCTCCCCTGCCCGGTTGTCGCTTCGTGCGCCTCGGCATGGCGACAGCGATCCAGCGGAGGATCTCCGAGGTGTTCCTGGACCGGACCCTGAGCTGCCGAGACTGCAGCGAGCCGTTCATCTTCTCGGCCGGCGAGCAGCGCTTCTTCGCCGAAAAGGGGCTCGCGAACGTCCCGCAGCGCTGTCTGGCCTGCCGGGCGAAGGCAAAGCAGGCTCGAATGCCGGGTGGCCCGCGCGAGTACCACGTCGCGGTCTGCGGCGCGTGCGGCAACCAAGCCAAGGTGCCGTTCGAGCCGAGGGTCGATCGGCCGGTCTATTGCAGCAGCTGCTTCGACAAGGTCCGCGCCGGCGTCCTCGTGACATCCGAGGCGACGGGCGGCGCCTGACCTGGCCGGAGGGGCGAACCGCGCGGCGCCCCGGCTCGCTTCAGCATCGCCGTAGACTTCGACCGTCGAGTCTCGAGCCGTGCGTGAAGGGGATCCCGTGGGCGTCATCATCATTCGCGAGATGGTCGGGACGAGCCCGACCTCCTGGAGCGACGCGGCGCGCCAGGCCGTCGCCACCGCCTCCCGGACCGTCCGCAACATCAAGTCGGTCGAGGTCGTGAAGTCGTCGGCGAAGGTCGAGGACGGCGAGATCGTCGAGTACCACGTCGAGGTCAAGATCGGCTTCGAGTACGAGGGCTGACGAGGAGTACAGGGGCTGACGAGGCCGGGTTCGAGCCGGGTCGCGCGCCGGTGAGCCGCGGCCGCCACACGGCCATCGCGCTCTTCCTTGTGGCGGGGGCGGTGGCGGCCCGCGTCGCCTTCCCCGGTGACCGGCAGCTCTTCCGCGACGAGGCCGCCTCGTGGCTGCTCGCCCGGTATCCGATCGAAGATCTCGTTCGTCACGCGGCAGTCGAGCCCTATCCGCCCCTCTACCAGATCGTGCTGAAGGGCTGGATGGCGATCGCCGGCGACAGCGAGGCAGCCCTCCGAGCCCTCTCCGCGGCCTGGGGACTCGGGCTGGTCCTCGCCGGCTGGCGGTGGGCGACCGAGAGCCTCGGCCGGTCGACGGGGCTCGGGGTGCTGGCGATCCTCGCCGCGTCGCCGCTCGCGCTCGCCAACGCCCGCGACGCACGGATGTACGCGATGGACGCCGCGGCCGCGACGATCGCCTGGTGGATGCTCTGGCGCCTCGCGAGTGGTCGCTCCAGCGGCCGGCTGCGGAATCTCGAGGCGGCTGTCCTCTTCGTTGCCGTGGCGATCGAGGTCTGGACCTTCACCTATGGGCTCGTGGTCGCGGGTCTGCAGTTCCTCGTCGCGGTCGCGCCCTTGCTGCGAGGGCGGCGGCCGTCGCTCCGCCCCGTCGTGGCGATCGCGGCCGGGGGCGCGACGATCCTGCCGTGGGTCCCGAACCTGCTCGGCGTGGCGCGGGACGGCCCGTTCTGGACGCCCCGGCCGGCGATCCCCGACGTCCTGCGCCCGATCATGAGTGTGGTGGTGGACCCGGCGGCGCTCCCGTTCAGCGAAACGTTGGCCGGGCTTGCCATCGCGGCCGTGGCCGGCTACGGGCTGTTGGCGCTCACGCGCGCCCCGGGCACGGTGCCGGCCAATGCGGCGGGCGCGGATGCCGGGCGCGCCCTCGTCCCGGTGCTGGGCGCTGGTGTGGCACTCGTGCCGGTCATCTGGCTGGTCAGCCAGGTGCACCCGATCTTCGACCCTCGCTACTTCGGCGCCGCGATCGTCCCGGTGGCCATCCTCGTGGCCGCCGGGCTGCGACGGGCAGCCGGCGCGCTGAGCGACGGCGGGCGCGCGGCGACGGTTGCCCATCGTGGCGTCACGCTGGCGGCCGCCGCGATCCTCGCGGTCGGCGCGGCGACGTGGGTCACAACGTGGCGCTCCGGTCTGAACGTGGCGCCGGCGCGGGAGGTCGTCGCCGAGCTGCAGGCTCGAATGCGCCCCGGAGACATCGCGGTGGCGGCCGATGCGCGGTCCTACTTCCCGGTCGCCTACCTCGTCGGCCGCACCGCGGCGCCCACCGAGCTGCCCGGGCCCCTCTACTCCTGGGATTCCGGGGCAGATCCGTATTACCGCGGGCAGGGCCTGCTCGAGGCCGGTGTCCGCCTGACGCCGGACGAGGCGACCTGGGGCGACCTCGCCGGCCTTGGCGGCGCCGCGTGCGGCCGCGTCTGGCTGATCACGCTCGCGGACGGGATCGGCGGAGCCGCCGCGTTCGCACCACTGCGAGATGGCGACCTCGTCGAACGGGGCCGGATCGTGCTCCCGACCACTGTCGCCGGTAAGCTCCTCGACCTCGAGCCCGCGAGCTCGGTGTCGTGCCCCTCCCAGGCCGCCGGACCTGTTCCGTTCCCGGTCGTCCCCTTCGAGACGTCGCAGCTAATCGCGGGATGAGCGCGGCTCGCCACCATGTCCGCCATGCCCAGCCCCCGACCCGCGCAGCTCTCCCGCGTGCCGCCCGAATCCCGCGAACTGGTCGAACCGACGGCACGTGTCGCCAACCGGGCTGCGCGCCGCGTTGACACCACGGTGCACCGATCTCTATCGTTCGCGCCGCCCGAACCCCGAACCCAGGCACGCCACCCCCTCGAAGGCGTACAGGCCGACGCCGCGCGAGGAATCGCCGTCGGACCGGGCCGTCCGTCCATCGTCGTGCCCGTCCAGGGTTCCGGAGGCCTGCTCGGTCCCATGCCCGAGTTCCCGGTCCAGCTCAACAAGGTCCAGGCACCTCCCCTTCGCGACGAGACACTCGAACGCGTTCGCCTCCTCGACTGGCTGCGCGTCAAGATCCACCGACGGATCGTCCTCGTCACGGCCGAGGCGGGCTACGGCAAGACGACACTGCTCGCCGACTTCACCCGCCGGAGTCGAGTCCGGACCCTCTGGTACCGGCTCGATCGAGGGGATCGCGACTGGACCGGGTTCATCGCCCACCTCGTCGCCGCGCTTCGGATCCACCTGCCCGAGTTCGCGCCTCATACCCAGGCCCTGCTTCGCGAGAACGGAGCGACGGCACCGTCCCTGGACACCGTGCTCGGCACGTTCATCCGCGAGCTCGGCGAGCTCCCGCCCGATCCGACGGCCCTCGTCCTCGACGACCTCCACGCGGTCGACGACGCGAGCGACGTCCGGCACGTCCTTCGCGAACTGGTCGAGCGCGGCCCTGAGCGCCTCACCTTCGTGCTCGTCAGCCGGAAGCTGCCACCGTTGCCGCTCGCGCGGTTGCGGGCCCTGGGCGAGATCGCCGAGCTGCGGACATCGGACCTTCGCTTCGACGCGGCGGAGACGGAGCAGCTCTTCCGGGACACCTACTCCCTGTCACTCGATCCGGCGGTCGTGGCCGAGCTGACGCGGCGGACCGAGGGCTGGGCTGCCTCCCTGCAGCTCGTCCGAACCGCGATCCGGGATCGAACGCCGACGGAGATCCGGGCGTTCGTCAACTCGCTGAACGGCGCCGAGGGCGAGCTGTACGACTACCTCGCCGAGGAAGTCGTGGGTGAGCTCTCGCCCGAGCTCCAGTCGTTTCTGATGCGGACCTCGCTGCTGGACATCGTGGAACCCGTGCTCGGCAGCGTCGCGGCGGCCGTCACCCCCGACCAGACGCGCGCCGCGATCGCGGAGGGCGAGCTCCTCGGGCTCTTCAGCCGGAACGGACCCTCGAGCCGGGACCAGGTCCGCGCCCACCTGCTCGTCCGCGACTTCCTGTCCGCGCGGTTGCTGCGGTCGGTCGGGCCGGTGGAGGTCGCCTCGATCCACCACTCGATCGCGGTCGCCGCCGAACCGATTGACTGGCGCATCGCGGGCCACCACTACATCCACGCCGGCGACTTCGACGACGCCCGTCGCGTCCTCGGCACCGCGATCGAAACCATCCTCGCCACCGGCGCCTACGCCGCCGCCGAAGAGCTGGTCCTCGCGCTTCCTGAATTTGCCGAAGGCGACCCGATTCCCTCGATCATCGCTTCCAGAATGGCCATGAAGCGCGGGGACTCGCGAGGAGCACTGGCCTCGGCGCGAGCGGCCATCGAGATCGCATCGGGGTCCGAGATCGCTCTCTGGAATGCTCTGATGATCTCCATCAGCTGTAGCGCCCTTGAGGACATCGAGGAAATCGAGCGACGTCTCGACGGGCTATCGAGTCCCGATATTCGACGACGTTCGTCAAAGGCCGTGGTCGCCGGAATCCGTTCGTCGGTAGATGGCGACCTGGAACTAGCCGCTCGTCTCACCGCAGACGTTGCCGAAGCGAGCCATCGCGCTGAGAACCTCCACTTCCGGGGCGTCGCCTTGACGAATCTGGCCCAGATCCGGCGTGTCCAAGGCTCGGCTGTTGAGGCACTCGCTAGTGCGGTCGACGCGATCGACGCGCTTCAGGCCACGTCGTCGGGGGTTGAACTCGCATCTGCTCGACTTGCGGCCGCTTGGGCTGAAGCTCACCTTGGCGATCTCGGTGCGGCGCGGCGGCGTTATCGGGAGGGCCTTGACGACGCCGTTAGGAAGCTAGAGGTCACGTTCGAGGCCGCGGACATCGAAGCTCTATACGGTGATGTCCGCGTCGCGGAGCAAATGCTGCAGAGCGTCGATCGGGAAATCGACCCAGCCGACGACGTGGGCGAGCAGGCGATCCTCACTTGGATCGCTATAGACGTTCGAACTGGCAATGAGGCCTCGGCGCGCTTACGCCTCGCCAGCCTCAGTCTGGGCCGCGCCGCGACCGGCCCCGCAGTCGAAGCGAGACGACTGGTTGCTCACGCTGAGGTCGAGGCTCGCTTTGGCGAAGACGGTCACTTGGAAGCTATCGAAGCGGCCCGTGCCGCCGCCTCTCGTCAAGGTGCAGGATTGTGGGCGAGGTTCGCAGAGTGCATGGCCATCGCCCATGGAACGGGGCCAGCACAGCTGCCGGGGTGGCTGCGAGATCAGCCGGCCTATCTTTCGATGGCCGCCGAGGCTATCGCGGTGGCGCTACCGCGTTTTGAACGCGACTCCAGTGTGATCGAGACAGAGGCGCGCCTGCGGCCCGAGCGTTGGCGAGCGCCATTACGCGCGGCGATCAGCCGGGGAACACCCGACGCGCAGGACCGCGCGGCGACTCTCCTCGATGAAATTGGCCTTCGCGAAGATATAGGGCTCCTTCGCGACTTCGCCCGCGGGCGGGGCGGCAAGAGCCAACTGGGGCGGGGCCTCGCTCGCCGGCTTGCCGACAAGGTCCGAGTCGAGGATCTCGGCAGGGTTCATGTCGAGATCGGTGGTCGACTTCTCGAAGGTGGACAGATTCGGCGGCGCGTCCTCGCCCTGTTGTGTCTCCTCCTGACAAAGCCGCGGATGTCGGCATCGCGGGAGGAAGTCATTGATGCGCTGTGGCCGGACTCGGATCCCTCGGCGGCGTTCAACTCGCTGAACCAGACGGTGTACTTCCTGCGGCGTGTCTTCGAACCGGACTATCAGGACGACGTGAGCCCCGGGTATGTCCAGCAGAACACGGAGACCCTCTGGCTCGACGGGGAACTCATCACATCCCGGTCGAGGGAATGCCGAGCATTGCTTCGAGAGATCCGAGGCGACCCGACCCCGGAGCAGGCGGATTCATTGGCACGTGCATACCGGGGGCGATTTGCCCTGGACTTCGTCTACGACGACTGGTCGGCGGACTATCGCGACAACCTGCATGCCTCGTACCTTCGGGTGATCGAGTCCGCCCTGCGTCTGGATACCGCCTCGGGCCACTATGCGCGAGGCGTGGCTATCGCCGAGTTGGCCGTGGAGGTTGAGCCGGACTCGGAGGAGCTCCAGATAGCCCTTCTCCGGCTGTACCGGCTCGCCGGCTCGCATGCCGCCGCCGCGGAGCAATACGGCCACTACGCCCAATCGCTCCGGGAGCTCGGAATAGATCCGCAACCCTTTAGCGCGCTCTAGGGCCGTCCGCGCAAGATAGGTAGACATGCGTATTGACCGGTGCGGTGCGGTCTACCTATAGTCCGTCCACTTCGTAGTACTCCGGTACTAGGAAGACAAGTCAAGAACGCTCGGACGCGCTGAAGCCCCACCTGAAATGGGCACTTAGGGTGGGGCGGAGCGAGTAGTGCAACCGACCGACCATGTGTCTGGTCGGTTTTCGTGTCTCTATGGGCACGGAGGCCGCAAGGAGGAACGAGCGTGCATCCGGATCAGAGCCTCAAGGGCTACTAGGAGTCGACCGATGAAGGCCCGACTCTTTCGACTCGCGGTGACTATAAGCACGGTCGCCGCTATGGCCCTCGCAGGAGGAGCTTCGCTCAAGGGCTACTAAGGTACGTTAGGGCTATACACTGGCGGGGCGCTATGGCATAGAGTCCCGCCAGTAGCTAACGTACGAGGCATGTAGTGCCGAAGACCCTGAAGCTCTTTAACACATTGCTCGTGGTCGCGGGTGCGATTGCACTCGTGACCACGGGCTTTGTGTTTCGTCTTGAAGACTTTCCCAGCGTCGCGATCAACCTCGGCGATCCGGCGGTCACTGGCGGTGAACTGGTCCTCGGGATCTCATTCTGGACGCTAGCAACATTTCTGGCGTCCGCTTTGCCAGTCCAGATGCCGGGCGGGATCCTGGTGACCGTATCGATCGCACCTATCATCGCTGCCACAAGTTTGGGCGGGCCCTTTGCTGGAGCGCTGGTCGCGCTCATCGGGACCACCGAGATAAGAGAGCTGCGGGGTCGCGTGCCGTGGTACGGCTCGCTTGTCAACCACGCCGGTTTGGTTGTATCGGCGGTAGCGTGCGGTTTGGTGATCGAGCTCATCCGCGAGATCGCCCCTGCGGGCCTATTGAGCGATCTGTTCGCGACGGTCGTCGGGGCTGTGGCCTACTTTGGCCTGAACCTTCTCATCGTGTCAGTCGTCGTCGGCCTAAAGGTCGGCATGCCGATCAAGCAACTGCTAGTCGAAGACTCACGCGGATTCGCAGCGAGCCTCTTGGCGCTTGCCCCACTGGGCTGGCTCATGGCGCGGATGTATGCCACGCCGGGGGCGGGGTGGTGGACCACCCTCCTGTTCGCCCTGCCGCTGTACACGACGCGGGTGGCGTACCACCGGTTCGTCGAGATGCGGGACATGTTCACGCAGACGATCGGAGCCCTGGCCGAAGCCGTGGACAAGCGCGATCCGTTCACGAGCAAGCACAGCCAGAACGTCCGGATGATCAGCGTCGACATCGGGCGGGAGATGCGCGTGAGCGCCGGCGAGCTCGAGGCCCTCGAATGGGGCGGCCTTCTTCACGACGTCGGCAAGATCGGGGTGCCGGACAACATCCTCCTCAAGCAGGAGCGCCTGACCCGTGAGGAGCGGATGGTCATGAACGCGCATCCGGTCCTGGGTGCCGAGATTATCGCCCCCGTCACGAAGCTCGCGGCTGAGCTCCCGATCATTCGGCATCACCACGAGTGGTACAACGGCTCGGGCTACCCGGACCGCCTCATGGGCGACGAGATCCCGAAGCTCGCCCGGATCCTGCACTGCGCCGACGCCTTCGAGGCGATGACCGCCGCTCGGCCCTACCGAATGACGCCGCTCACCAACGAGCAGGCGCTCGCCGAGCTTCGCAAGTTTGCCGGGATCCAGTTCGACCCCGAGGTCGTGGATGCCTTCGTCCGCACGAAGTGGGCCGAGGACGTGCGCGATCCGGGCCGGCATGCGGACCCGCGGCCCATCCCGCTCATCTCGCAGCACGCAGCGCGCACGTCGCAGCCGGCCTTCGACGGCCCGGCGCCGGGCTCGCCCGCGGCAGACCTGGCCTAGCGGACGCGACCCGGCCGGTGGCTCGAACGGGCACCCGGCCGCCACTCGTCGGCGCGACGGACGTGGTCCGGCCCGACATCGCCGGTCGGGACATCCCGACGATGGCGCCGCGCCTCCCGCAGAATGCCGCCGTGGAGGAGGATCGAGAGGTTCCGCGTTCTGCCGAGCCGGGGCGAGCCCCGTGCTGATCGGCGGGATCGCGTTCGGCCTCATCGCCGGACTGCTCGCCGGCGGGCGCCTCGAATACCTCGCCTCGATCCGGCTCCGACTCGTCCAGCTCATCTTCCTGGGGTTCGTGCTCCGGATCGCGACGCAGTTCGCGATCGAGAACGGCAACGCCCCGGCCGACGCGCTCCGCGTGCCGCTCTTCGGCATCGCGTTCGTCCTCATCCTCCGCGGGCTCTGGGCCAACCGCGAGCAGCCGGGCCTCAGCCTGGCGTTCGTCGGGATCCTCCTGAACACGATCGTCATCATGGTGAATGGCGGGTCCATGCCGGTCTGGGAGCCCGCCTACCTGGCCGCCGGCTTCGCGCCGGCTGCCGACCTCGGACCGCTGCACGTCATCCTCCCGAGCGTCATCTCGGGCGACTTCCTGCAGCGAGCCGGGATGCTGGGCGACATCCTCCCCATCCCGCTCCCCGTCGTCCGCAACGTGGCGAGCATCGGTGACGTGTTCATGGCCGCCGGGCTCGCGTTCTTCCTCTTCGCGACGACGGTCCGGACGCCCACGGAGCTCGACGAGGCGAGCCGCGCCGCCATCGCGCGCCGGCTCATGTCCATCGCGCCGTGGCGAACTCCGCCCGCGCCGCAGAGCGCGGCGATCATTGCCCGCGGGCTCGGCGGCGCGGCGACCGCGGTCCCGATCCCGTCGCTCCCCCCGATCATCGAGCGGGTCCGGCGTCACCCGTACGTCCGGCTCGCGCTCGATGGGTCGTTCTCGGCCCTCTGGACCGGCCAGCTCATCAGCCTCATCGGCGACCGCATCCACCAGGTCGCCCTCGCGTTCGTCGTCCTCAACGCGACCGGCTCGCCGATCGCCGTCGGCGCCGTCTTCCTCGTCGCGACGCTGCCGAACCTCCTCTTCGGGCCGATCGCCGGCACGCTCGTCGATCGCTGGGACCACCGCGAGGTCATGATCGTGTCCGACCTCCTGCGGGCCGGCCTCGTCCTCCTGATCCCGATCGCGGTCGTGACCGACCTGGCCCTCGTCTACCCGCTCGTGTTCCTCGTGACGACCGTCTCGATCTTCTTCCGGCCGGCGAAGGGCGCGATCCTGCCCCGCCTCGTGGCGGAGGACGACCTCCTCGCCGCGAACTCCGCGATGTGGATCGCGGAGACGTTCGCGGACATCGGCGGCTACGTCATCGCGGGCCTGTTCGTTGCCCTGCTGGGCTCGCAGCTGCCGCTCGCGTTCTGGATGGACGCGGTCACCTACGTCGCGTCGGCGATCCTCGTGGCCTCGGTGTCGGTCGCGTCGGTCCAGAAGGTCGCTCGCGAGGTCGGCGACCGCCGCCCCGGCTTCCTCGCCGAGCTCCGCGAGGGCTGGCGGTTCCTGCGCGGCGAGGCGGTCCTGCTGGCGAACACGCTCCAGGCCACGGTCGGCCAGTTCATGCTCGGGATCTTTCTCGTGCTGACGCCGGTCTACGCCAAGGAAGCGCTCGACACGCAGGCACTCGACGCGACGGCCGCGTACTCGTTCATCGAGGGCTCGATCGGCCTCGGCAACCTGATCGGCGGCTTCGCGATCGGGCTGCTCGGGACGCGCATGGCACTGGGCCGCACGGTCATCGTCGGCTATGTCTGGACGGGTGCGTCAGTGGCCGCCCTGGCCCTGACCGGCAACGTCATCATCGCCGTGGGGCTGGCATTCGGGGCGGGCGTCGGGAATCTCGCCTTCGTCATCCCGAGCCAGACGCTCGTCCAGCGCCGCACGCCGCCGGAGCTCATGGGCCGGCTTCTCGGCCTCCGCTTCTCGCTCGTCTACGGCTCGATGACGATCGCGATGGGCGTCGGCGGGGTCCTCGGCCAGGTCTTCGGGGCAGGGCCCGTGCTGGGCGTGTTCGGGGTGATCACGATCCTCGTCGGGCTGGCTGGGCTGCTCGTCCCGGCTGTCCGCGACGCATAGGCGGGGGCCCGCGCGAGTCGCGCGGCGGCGGCGCGGAGCCGTTCGCGTACACTGGCGCGCGCAGCGGCCGGACTCGGCCTGCCCGACTGGGAGATCCACCACCTTCGATGAGCGAGCGACCGAACGACGCCCCCGGCGAGCCGATCGAGGAGACGGAGGCGACCGGCCTGCCCGAGGGCGAGCCGCTCCCCGACGAGGCCGCTTCCACGGAAGCCGAGGCAGACCTGGGTCCCGCGGCGGGCCTGGATGACGAGGCCGGCGATGAGGCCGAGGCCGGCACGAGCGGCCTCGACGCAGCCGCGGCAGCTGGCGGATTCGCGGGCGAGGAGAACGGCCGGCCGATGCGCCCCGCCGAGCGTCGCGCGATGCGTCTCGCCGAGCGCTCCCAGATCCACGTCGATCCCGCCCTCCGGATCAAGGATCGGGCGTCGTCGCTCTTCGTCCTGGTCACGATCGGCGTGTTCGTCCTGATCCTGCTCAACGCCCTCGCCCTCGGCCGCGGCGGGTTCCTCGCTCCCCTCCCGACGCCGAGCCCGGTCCCGACGCTCGCCCCAAGCCCGACGCCCGGGCCCTCCGCCTCCGGCTCGCCGGCCGCGAGCCCGACCGCGAGCCCGAGCCCGGTCGCGAGCCCGACCGCTGTCACGACGGTGACGCCCGCCCCGACGTCGGTGCCGACGGGATCGCCAGCCGCGTCTCCGTAGCGGGCCGCGGCGGCCGCGCGCGGCCGCCGACCATCGCACCGCGCCTCACGTCGTGCTTCGAGGCGGCGCGTATCCTCCGGCCATGCCTGCCCGTCACCGTGAGACGGCCGAGGAGCACGCCCGGCGGGAGATGGTCGAGACCCAGCTCCGCCGCCGAGGGATCGCCGACGAGCGCGTCCTCGCGGCGATGGCCGAGCTGCCGCGCGAGGCGTTCATGGCCGAGATGGCGGGCGGCGGCCCCGCGGCCTATCGCGATGCGGCGGCGCCGATCGACGAGGGCCAGACGATCAGCCAGCCCTACATCGTCGCCCGGATGACGGAGCTGCTCCGCGTCGCGCCCGGGGACCGGGTCCTGGAGATCGGCACGGGATCCGGCTACCAGGCCGCCGTGCTCGCGCGCCTGGGCGTCAGGGTCCACTCGATCGAGCGGTTCGCGAGCCTTGCGTCGAGCGCCCGCGAGCGCCTCGCGGCGCTCGGGATTGAGGGCGTCGAGATCGAGATCGGCGATGGCTCGCGGGGGCATCCCGGCGGTGCGCCGTGGGACGGGATCATCGTCACCGCGGCCGCGCCGTCGGTCCCGGCATCGCTTCGCGAGCAGCTCGAGATCGGGGCGCATCTCGTCATTCCGGTCGGCCGGCGCGGAACGCAGGCGCTGCTCGTCGTCGAGCGTCGGGGCCCCGCCGACTGGATCGAGCGATCGGACGGCCCGGTGGTCTTCGTGCCGCTCGTCGGGGCGGAGGGGTTCCCGGATCCGGCCCTCGACGCGCCGGGCGGGAACGCGCCGGGCGGGGGCGCGCCGGGCTGAGCGCCCGGGTCCGGGCCGTCGGTATACTCGGCCGGCCATGGCCCACGTCTTCATCGCCCCCCATCCGGACGACGTCGCCCTCTCCTGCGGCGGCCTGATCGCGAGCCTCCGCGAGCTCGGCCAGAGCGTGACCGTCATCACGGTGTTCTCGGGGAGCGGCGGCGGCACCGGGCTCACGAGCTACCAGCGCGAGGCGCTCGGCTTCGGGTCAAAGGCGATGTGGCCGAACACCGAGGCGTTCAATCGAGCCTCGATCGCCGCTGACTATCCCGCCGATCCCGATCCTGCTCTCGCGCCCCCGTGGGCGGCGACCTCGGACCGGCTCGACGCGACCCAGGCGGATGCCGATGCCGCCGCGAAGCGCTTCTGGCAGCGCTCCTCCTGGTACCGGCGCGCGAGCATCCGCAACCAGCCGCTCGCCGGCCAGGTGCTCGTGGACGACGTGCCGACGCAGGGTGCCGTCCTGACCGACGAGGCGATGGAGGCCGCGGCGGACGATGCCATGGCCCGCCGCCGGCTCGAGGACGAGCGCTACGTCTACTTCGCCGAGATCGGCGTCGTGTTCCTGGACCTCCCGGACGCCGTCTTCCGCGGCTACGAGGGTGACGACCAGCTGCTGGGTATGCCGCGGGCCGACGACGACGCGCCGATCGCCCGAATCCGCCGCGAGATCGTGCGCCTGGAGCCGCAGACGGTGTACGTGCCGCTGGGCGTCGGCGGGCACGTGGACCACCAGCTCTGCCGCGAGGTGGGGATCGAGCTCGTCGCCGAGCCGGCTCGCTGGGTCATGCCCGGGCCGGAATGGGCCGGCAGCGTCGTCTTCTACGAGGACTTCCCGTACGCCTGGTGGAGCGGCTTCGACCGGCTCGAGCAGCTCCCCGATGGTGCCCTCGACGGGCTGCCGCGGGACGTCGTCCTGACTCCGGAATACGCGGACATTGGCGACCAGCTGGAGCGGAAGATCCGCGGCATCGCCCTCTACGAGAGCCAGCTGGACCGGCTGTTCGGTGGCGAGCGCGACATGGCGGCCACGGTCCGGGCATACGGTGCGAAGACCGCCGAGCTCGGCGGCCTCGGCGGCGCGGCCGAGCGCTACTGGCGCACGCTCCGGGCCTGACGGTTCCTCGGCCCGCGTGCCCAGAGCCCCGGCGCGCGATCCCGCAGCCGCCGTGCCGCCGGTTGCGGCCAATCCGTCACCCACGGACGCCTGGCCCGAGTTCCTGGCGTTCCTCCCGGCGCCGGACCCCGGCGGCCCGCACGGCTGAGCACGAAGCGGAAGCGCCTGCGGTTCGAATGCCGCGTCCTGGGTCCGGATCGTCGGCCTGACCGTCCCGGGATGACGGTCTGGCCACATCGAGGCGGGAGGCGAGGGCGGGAGGCGAGGGCGAGCGGCAGCGCCCGGTCGGGGGAGGCGAAGGCGGGAGGCGAAGGCGGGCAGGCACGGACGCTGAGAAGCGGGGGACCAGGCCGTGGGGCGCAGGGCAGGAACGGATCAGCGATCCGTGCGGATCCAGATGCTCCCGTCGCGGTCGCGGTGCGTGGCGCGCCAGGTCGAGTCTGCGGCGAGCGCCCGCTCGAGCGGGTTATCCGTGCCACTCACCACCACGATCGTGACGCCGAAGCGGGCCAGCATCTCGGTGCCGCGGGGCGTGGACGCGTCGAGGAGGTCGGTGAGCTGCCAGGTCGTCGCGGGGAAGATCTCGATCCGCGAATCGACCGCGTATCGTGGCGTGGGAACGGCGAACTCGAACCAGGAGCCCCAGGCCTGCGGGTTCCAGACCCGATCCGCCGGCGTCGCGAGGTCGCGGAGGCGGGCCGTGATCGCGGACGGCGCCTGGGCCAGGAGCCCGGCCGGCGCTCCGGTGCCCGGATCCACGGCTCGCCAGATCGGCAGCAGGAGGACGCCCGCGGCCGCGAGCGCGGCCACCATGGCCCCGTTGAGCGGCGAGCCGCGCCGAACCCGTGGCGCCTCGACCGGCGCGATCACGAGGCCGGCCACGACCACCGCGGCCACGAGCGGCCACCATGCAATCCCGCGGACGGCCCACGCGCCGAGGAGCGCAAATGCCCCGAGGGCTGCCAGCGCCGCGAGGGGAGCCGTCGCACGTCGGCGGGCGAGGAACACCACGACCGCCGCGACGCTGCCCCAGAAGACGATGCCCTGGGCATCGCGAAACGTGGTCGGCTGCCACTCCGAGATGCGGCCCGTGACCTCGCGGCTCGCGGCGAGCCCGGACGCGTATGTCCACGCACCCAGCCCGAACGGGTTGACGAGCGTCGCGAGGAGGACCGCGGCGAGGATCAGGAGGAGCCTGGGGCGCGTGGAGACGTGTCCCTCGCGATCCTCCAGCCAGGCGAGGGCGACGAGCACCGGCGCCAGGACGAAGCTGCCGTGGACGTTGGCCCACGCCAGCGCGATCGCGGGCAGGAACCAGAGACGCTCCGGGTGGTCGTGCCGGTCGGCGAGGACGAAGAGGCTGGCCGCGAACGCCACCATCCCGAGGAGCTGCGGCCGCAGCGCCAGCGCCGGTGCCGCGACGATGAATGCGGCCAGGGTGAGCCATGCCGCTCGACGCATGTCCAGCGCGGGGTTCCGGCGCCGGATCGCCGCGTAGAGCAGCCCGAAGATCAGCCCCACGAGCGCCGCGCGCAGGATGGCGAGGCCGGACCAGCCCGAGACCGCGTAGACGGCCTGGAGGATCGTCTGGGCCCCCCACTGCTGGTCGAGCCAGCGCTCGCCGGCGGCGGTGAACGTCCACGAGTCGACGGCTGGGATGCCGCCACCGCCGAGGATCCCCGCACCGGCTCGGAGCTGGTAGGCGAGGTCGACGGTTGGAAGCGGGGCGATGAGCGAGGCCAGGACCGGCAGGGCGACGGCGAGGAACGCCCAGAGCTCCGGCAGCGTGACGACCGCCAGCCGCACCCGAGCTCGCCGCACCAGGACGCCGCCGCGGTTCGCGAGCGCGCGGCCGCGGGCGTCGAGATCGGGACCGATCGCCGGCGCGGGCGGCTCCGGGGTCATGCCTGGACCCAGGACGGAAGCCAGCGCGAGGCGCGCCCCGAACCCGATTCGAGCCATCGCGACGCGGGGGTCGAGCCCACCAGCCGCGGGACCAGCGGAATCACCGCGACCAGCATCGCGAGGCCGTTCACCCAGAGGATCGGCAGGGCGAGCATCGAGGCCACCGGAACCGTCCAGCGATGCCCGGCCCGGGCCCCCCAGACGACGAGCAGGACCGCGGGCACGAGGCGCAGCCCGACCGGGATCGGCACGATGAACACCCAGTCCGGAGCGCGCGAAGCCGCGGAGAGCACCTCGAGCCAGCGGAACCACTGGCCGGGCGCGACCGCGAACGAGATTCCGGCGAGGACCGCGGTCGCGCCGAGGGCGATGCCGAGCGAGCGCCACTCGCGCCGGACCGCGAACCAGAGCAGCCCCACGCCGGGGGTCACCTTCGTGAGAAGCGGCAGCGACCAGAGCCAGGGCCAGCGGAAACCCGCCACGGTCGCCGCGGCGAGGAGCAGGTGGATGTTTCCGACGGTCAGCTCAGCGAACACCGGCACGAGGAGCAGGACGAAGCCCGTCCACAGCCCGGCCTGCCAGACGAGCGCCGCGGTGAGGAGCAGCGTCCAGAGTCCGATGAACCACGGCCAGGGCAGGAGGTGCAGCGGCCCGAGCAGCTGGGTGAACACCGGCGCGTAGAAGTACGCGTCCTGCTCGGCCGGGCGGACACCGGCGTACGGATCGAGCGGATCGGCGGCCCAGTACGCGTGCGCATCGACCCCGGTCTGGACGAGGCCGAGGACGAGGGCGACGACCAGCACGAGGCACGCCAGGATCGCCCCGTCGCGGAACGGCCGGAGGCGCGAGGTTCGGATCGGCAGCAATCCGGCGGTCACGCACGCATCCTATGGGCTCGAGTCCAGCGCTCGCTCCGCCCCGATGGTCCTGGGAGGCGCGAACGGGGCGCCGTGCGGCCGACGCTCCCCGCCCTTCGGTCTCCCCGCGCCTCGGTCGCTCCGCCTCTCGGTCGCTCCGCCTCTCGGTCGCTCCGCCTCTCGGTCGCTCCGCCTCTCGGTCGCTCCGCCTCCCACTCCCGCTCCCGCTCCCGCCCCCGCTGACCCGTGTCACGGTTCAACGGCGACGCAGTCGTGCAGCCCAGGCTTGCGGATTCGACGGCTGGGTTGGGGTGGCACGCACGATTGTCGTCCAGTTGACCCGCCAGCCGGGTCAGGGGATTCGTCGGCGCCGGGCACGCGGGGGCACGGGGACGCGCCGGGGGCACGGGGACGCGGGGCACGGGGACGCGCCGGGGGCACGGGGACGCGCCGGGGGCACGGGGACGCGGGGCACGGGGACTCGTCGGCGCCGGGCACGCGGGGGCACGGGGACGCGCCGGGGGCACGGGGACGCGCCGGGGGCACGGGTACGCGCGGGGCGCGGGGACTCGTCGGCGCGGGGACGCGCCGGCGCGGCGGCGCGCCGGCGCCCGTCGCGAGGGCGCGGCCAGTCGCCGCGCTCGAGGCGCTCAGACCGCGAGCTGCTGCTCCGCGGCGACCGCCTCGTCGTAGATCGTCTCCACCGCCCGGGCCATCAGCTCCACGCAGAATCGCTCGTGGACCATGTCGTGGCCGGCGCGGCCCAGCGTGTCGGCGAGGGGATGGTCACGCAGCAGGCGCAGGATCGCCCTCGCGAGGGCGGTCGAATCATGCGGCGTGACCAGCAGCCCCGTGACGCCATCCTCGATCATCTCCGGGATGCCGCCGACGTTCGAGGCCACGACCGGCCTCGACAGTGCCATCGCCTCGAGGATCGTCAGCCCCTGCGCCTCCCGAAACGAGGGCAGGACGGCGACATCGAGCGCCGCGGTCACGGCAGGTACGTCGTCGCGCCGCCCGGTGAACACAACGGACGACGAGAGCCCCAGCCCGGCCACGTGCTCCTCGAGGAGCGCCCGCCGGCTCCCCTCCCCCACGACGAGCAGCGTCGCCTCGGGGATCTCCGCATGGACCTGGACCCAGGCATCGATGAGCGTCGGGTGGCCCTTCTCCTGCTCCAGGCGGGCCACGACGCCGACGATCGGTCCCTCGGGCGGGAGGTCGTACTCCTCCCGGAGCGTGCAGCACGGCACCTGGTGGTTGTAGCGCTCCAGGTCCACGCCGTTGTAGATGAGCGAGACCGGCGCGCCGACCCGGCCCTCGTCGGTGATCTTGTGGACGATCGAGGTCGAGACCGCGATGAGATGGTCCATCCGGGGCGTCAGCTGTCGCAGCAGCACCTTGTCGATGTCCGGGCGAACCCGCGACGAGTGGACCGTGCCCACGACGTACGGCCGACGCCGCCCCGACTCGGCAACCCGCCAGGCCGCCTGCGTCCCGATGATCTCCGCCCGGTACATGTGGTTGTGGACGACATCGGCCTCGAGCGCGGCCAGGTGCGCGGCGACGTCCTCGATCGCCTGGGCATCGTCGGCGGCCTCGATGACGCAGACGTCGATGCCGGCCCGCTCCAGCTTCCGGATGGCGGGGCCGGATGACAGCGAGCAGACGCTGACGTCGTAGCGCGTTCGATCGATGCGCGAGACGAGGTTGAAGACGTGCTCCTGCGCGCCGCCGTTCGTGCCGGTGGCAAGGAGCTCCACGACCCGGATGCGCTGCCGTCCACCGGCGAGGGGCATTCGGAGCACGGGCCGGTAGCAGGGATCGTCGCGAAGGGGCTCGCCCATCACCCAACCCTTCGTCGGACGAGCAGCCGCTGGATTGGTTCGTCGACGGCGCCCCATGAATACTTGTACGGCTCGTCGCCGCGGAGGAAGTCCAGGGCGGTCTTGCCACGCTCGATGGCACGCTCGACCAGCCGCTCCACCATCACCACGCCGGGCGACAGGTCGCGGGCGTCGGGATCGACCCCCGCGTTGTAGTAGAGGATCCGGTCGGGCATTTCGAAGTGCACGCCCGCGGCGACTCGCCGGCCGCCGACGGTGAGGAAGCTCAGGCGCAGCGGGCCGTCCGTCCCGAAGCCCTCGAAGAGCCGCCGGAACATGACCCGGCTCTGGGCGCCGCCCTCGGTCGCCGGGAAGAGGCCATCCTCGCCCCACTTCGCCTGGTGGAGGTCGATGAAGGCCTCGAGGTCGGCGAGCGGCTCCCGCGACTCCTCGAGGAGCACCTCGCCGGCGTCCTCCGCGCGGCGAACCTTGCGCCGGATCTCGTGACGGTCCTTCTTGCCGAGCGTCGCGAGGTAGTCGTCGATCGTGCCGCCGGCCGGGAGCGTGGCCACCGGGCAGACGTCCTCGCGCTCGAGGTTGAGGGTCCAGCCCTCGGCGATCTCCCGGCGGCTGACCGCGGCGGCCAGCGCGTCGGCCACGGGGTCGTCGCAGCGGAGCCGGCGCAGGTCGATGACGTCCCACGGCATCTCCGCGCCGCCCGGGCGGGCGGCCTCGGCGAGGTGGCCCATGAGGGCCTCGGCGACGGCCGGCATGTCCGCGGGCGCGGCGAGGAGCGTCGCGTAGTCGGCGTGGTACGAGGCCCCGAAGAAGATGGCCTTCGCGCTCGGCGGAACGGGCGTCAGGGCGGCGCCGGGCTCGTGGCGGAGGGTCGTGTGGCGCGCGGCGTCGGTGTCCTCGACCTCGTGGCGGTGCATGAGGGGGAGGATCGCGACGGGCTCCGCACGGGCGGGCGCATTGGCCGCCACCGCGACCAGGGTCTGCTCGTGGGCATTGTCGCCGTAGGCATCCCACCACGCACGATGGAAGGCCCAGGCGGAGAAGGGCGTCGCGAAGGGATTGGCAGCGGCAAACCCGTCCCACGTCTCGCGCGGAATGTCGCTCAGGGATCGGGCTTCGATCCGGAGGCGGGGGGCCTCACCTCTGGCGGCGGCAGTGCGGTCCCGGAGATCGCCGCGATTGGATTCGGGCGCGTTCGGGGCCTCCGGACAGGCAGGCTCCGTTGCGAGGGCGGAGGGGGTCACGGGGCGAGGATAGCACCAGATTCGGAACGTGCTTGCGCGGGCAACGATCCCGCCGGAGCCTCCGAGCGGAGGCGCCGCCCCTCGAGCAGGACCGCGACGAGCGTCACCCAGTAGGCAGTCGGGTAGGCGATCGGCGGGATGACCCCCACGAGCGGGACGGATGTCGCGAGCGGCACCAGCACGGCCCACCAGTGGCCTCGTGAGCAGAGCCACGCGACCGGCAGAAGGAGCATCAGGGCGTAGTGGTCCCAGAGGATCGGCGAGATGAGCTGCGTCGCGATGACGACGGCCAGGAACGACGGCACGGCGGGCAACCGGAGCGTCGCCCAGGTGACGAGGACCGCGACGAGGGCCCAGTTCAGGAGCTGCACCGCCCAGGCGATCGTGACGCCCAGGCCGGCCTCGAAGGCCATGCGCCCCGGCGTCATGTTGTTCGGGGTATCGATCGGCCGGCTGACCCGCGCGAGGAGCGTCGCCTGGTCGATCCACGAGCCGGGACCTGCCACGATCGTCGCGAGCAGGGCGAGGACAGCGAGGACGACCAGGCCGGCGGCCACGGCCCGGCGCCGGCCGGTGACCAGCGCCCAGGCGAAGAGGAGCGCGGGCTGGATCTTGATCGCCGTCCCGATCGCGGTCGCGACCCCGAACCGCCACGGCATCTCGATCCAGCGCCACGCGACCGCGAAGGTGAGCAGGAGGATCGGGCCAACCTGGCCCAGCTTGATCGCGTAGACGAGCGGCCACGACAACCCGCCGAGGAGCAGCGTCAGCCAGCGAATTCGCGTTGAAACCGGGATGATCGCGCAGGCGGCGGCGTAGGTGACGACGAGCAGGGCCGTGAAGATCCACGCGGCCAGGGCCGGCTCCAGCAGCGACAGCGGGGCCGCGAGGAGCACGAACGGCGGCGGGTAGTAGAAGAGCCCGAACGCGCCGGTGTAGTCGAATGCCTGGTCGTAGAGCACGCCGCCGTCGAAGAAGCGCCGGACCGCGAGGTCATACGACAGGAAGTCGAAGCCGAGGGTCCCGGCCCTCGACGCGGCGAGCGCGGCGGCGAGCGGGAAGACGGCGAGCGCGAGGATCGCGAGGACCGGGAGCGCCGCGGCGACCAGGCCGGCGCCGCTGATTCGCCCGGCCTCGAGGCGCGACGCGGTCATCCCGGGCCCCGGACCCGGCGATGGACCAGCGGGATCCGGAACAGATCCCACGCCACGCGCAGCGCCAATCCGACCCGCGGGCGCATCCGCGAGCCGCGCCGATCCGCCCAGGTGATCGGCACGATCGCGGTCCGGTAGCCGAGCTGCCGGGCAAGGTAGATGAGCTCGACGTCGAAGACGATCGAGGTGACGACCTGCCGCCCGAAGACCTCGCGCGCGGCGGCCTGCCGGTAGCCCTTGAACCCGCACTGCGTGTCCTGGACCGGGCCCGCCACCCAGACCGAGGCGAGGGCATGGAAGACCTTGCCGAGGAGGCGCCGGTAGGCCGGCTGCGTGGCCCGCATGTCCGAGCCGTCCGGCTGGATCCGGCTGCCGAGGGCGACGTCGGCAGCCTCGAGCGCGGCGAGCAGCTTCGGGAGCTGGTCCGGCGGCGTCGCCATGTCGGCGTCGGTGAAGACGATGACGTCGCCGTCGCCCGCGAGCATCCCGGCCCGGACGGCCGCGCCCTTGCCGCCGTGCGGCACGCGCAGGAGCTCCAGACGGATCGGGGCGTCCTCCGGCACGGCGGCCTCGGGGCGGTCGAGGACGAGGTGCGCCGTCGCGTCCGTGCTGCCGTCATCGACGACGAGGGCCCGGATGCGGGGCGGGAGCGTCGCCGCGACCCCAGGCGCGCCCAGCCACGCGAAGAGCTCGTCGAGCGCCGGCCCGATCCGGGCCGCCTCGTTGTACGCGGGCAGGACCAGCGTCAGCGATGCGAACGCGGACGCGGGCGCGATCGGCGGCGAGGTGGACGCCAACAGGGGCGTGGAGTCGCTGGGCGTGGTCACGGCCCGAGCAGTCCGATCGGAACCACGGCGACCCCATCGGGCCGCTGGTACGCATAGCCCCAGCCGGTCATGACCACGAGGGCGAGCGGCGCCCCGTGACGCTCCTGATCGATGCGATCGGCCAGGCGACGAAGGGAGACAGCGGCCGCATCGATGGCGCCGGGTCCCAGCTTCACCTCGATCGCCGCCCACCGTCCGTCAGGCCGTTCGATGATCATGTCCGCCTCCAGGTCGCCGCTGTCCCGATAGTGCAGGACCTGCGCGCCGAGCGGCTGCACATACACCCGGAGATCGTGAAGCACGAGCGATTCGAAGAGGAAGCCGAACAGCTCGACATCCTGGAGGAGCCGGTCCGGGCCGGCGCCGAGCGCGGCCGCTGCGAGCGATGGATCCACGAAGTGCCGGACCGGGGCAACGCGCAGGCGAGCCCGGGATCGGAGCGACGGCGCCCAGGCGGGTTGGTCTTCGACGACGAAGACCCGAGAGAGCGCCTGCGTGTACTCCAGCACGGTGTGGTGATCGATCGGGCCCTCCGAGCCCCCCACATCCGCCGCGATCGACCGCGCCGAGGCCGACGTGCCCGTGTGCCGGGCCAGGGATCGGATCAGGCGGGCGATGTTCTCAGGTTCGCGTCGGACGCCGTCGAGGCGACCCAGGTCCACCCGCGCGATGTCCGCGAGGTAGGTCCGGAGGGCGTCGCCGGCATCGCGGACGTTGCGGCCCAGCAACCCGGGCCAACCGCCGCGACACACCCGTGCGGCGATGTCGTGGATGGTGAGGCCTGGGTCCGAACCGGAGATGCGCTCGCCGTCGAGGAGGGCGCGGACGGAGATGGTCCCGTTCGAGTCACCCGATTCGGACATTGCCATCGGCCGCATCCGGAGGCGCCCGAATCGCAACGCGCCGCTGTGTCGAACGTTGTCATCTGCCGGCACGGCGGAACCGGTCAGGATGAACTGTCCTGGCTCTCCGCCTTGATCGTCGACCGCCCGTCGAACTCGATTCCAGACGGAGGGCACGAGCTGCCATTCGTCGATGAGTCGCGGGCGATCCCCCGTGAGCAGGATCCCCGGCTCCAGCAGACCGGCCGCGCGGGCGGCGTCCTCGACATCGAGACGGACCTCGCTCGCGGAAGCCCGGCGGGCCGTCTCGGTCTTGCCGGTCCCGCGGGCGCCCTCGACGACGACGGCCCCGAACGCCTGGAGCCGTTGCCGCAGCTCGCCGTCAGCGACGCGCGCCCGATAGGAGCGAGGTGAAAGGTCTTGCACACCCATTTGCAGCGACCTTAGCCACCCAAATATCGGGCGTCAAGGCACCCAAATGTCAGGGGTTGCCCGATACCGGCGGTCACGGGTCGTGGCGAAGGCCGCCCCGAACAGGACGAGCGCCCCGAGCGTCGGAGCGGCGCGGTTCAGGATCCAGGCGAGGTCCCCGAGCGCCGGCTGCGCACCACCGGACATGAGGAGGTAGGCGAGGGCCAACCAGCGGATCGAGGCGCCCTCCGCGGCGAGCAGCAGGAAGGGCAGGACCAGGATCGCCAGGTAGTGCTGGTAGAGCGCCGGGGCGACGAGGATCGAGGCGAGGACGGCCACGGTGAAGCTCATCCGCGCGGGTCGGGCGCGGGCCGACCAGGCGAGAAGGGCGACGCCAACCGCCGTCACGAGCAGGCGTGCCGGCGTGAACCCGATGACCCCGCCGAGCCAGACCGTGGGGGCGAGCGTGTCCGTGGTGTCCGATGGGGCCGAGAGGTTCAGGAGCACCGCAGGGTAGTCGAGCCAGGGCTGCAGCCCGGTGATCGGCAGGGTCACGAGCGCCGCGGCGGCCGCACCGACGATCACGAACAGCGCGCCCTGCCGGCGTCCGGTGAGAAGGAACCAAAGCAGCAGCAGGCCCGGGAAGACCTTGATCGTCGCCGCGATGCCGATCGCCAGCCCGGCGGCCCGCTCCCCGCCCACGGTCCCGCGCCGGACCCCGAGCCACGCCGCCCCGAACAACCCGAGCAGGAGCAGGTTGACGTTCCCGAGGACGAGCTCGCCGATGACCGGTGGGAACCCGAACGCGGCAGCGACAAGGATCCAGGGCCCCAGTCCCACGGCTGCCCGGAGCCGGTCGCCCAGCCCCTCACTCCGCGCCACCGCGAGGATCGTCGCCACGAGGACGACCGCTCCGAGCGCCGACCAGCCCCACGCGGCGAGGCGATAGTCGGCCGGCCCCATCGCCGCGAACGGTGTCAGCGCCCCGGCGAGCGGCGGCGGATAGAGAAACCCGGATTGGCCCTGCGGCGCGTATGGCCCTGAGAGTTGCTCGGGCGAGTAGATCGGCTGGCCCGCGAACAGCTGGGCGGCGGCCCGCCAGTAATAGGAGAAGTCGTAGCCCCACTGGATCTGGCCGGTGAACGCCGCGAACTGGAGCAGCCGGAACGCGACGAGAACGATTGCGATCGTGACGATGAGGAGGCGCTGGAACCCCGGTTCCTGAAGGCGCCGCAGCCCATACGCGTTCGCCAGCATCCTGCCACGGTAGCATCGGCTCTTCGGGCGATGCCGCCGCGGATTTGGGGGATACCACGGACAGGAGGATGCTCACGATGGACAGCGAGGGCGGAGGCGGCGGCGTGCGGAGGCCGTGGCGCCACGCGCTGCTCGTCATCGGTGCGACGTTCATCGCGACGAGGGCACTGCTCATCCTGATCGCGCTGATCGTCGAGTTCGCGCTCCCCCTGGACTTCCCCCGTCCGAGCTTCAGCTCAGCGCCGGTACTCGCGAGCCTGACGGGCACCGATTCGATCTATCTCCTCGGGATCGCGGCCGACGGGTATCACGCCCAGCCGATCCACGACGCGTATCTCGATTGGGCCTTTTTCCCCTTCTTCCCCCTCGTCGTTCGCCTCACCTCGCTCGTCACCTTCGGCAACGTGGCCGTGGCTGGCGTCCTCGTGTCGAATCTGGCCCTGCTCGGGGCGGCGTGGCTGCTCTACCGTCTCGGCGAGAACCGGCTCGGGCGGGATCGCGCCCTGCTCGCAGTCGTCTACCTGATGATCGCCCCGGGCGCCGTGGCGTTCGGGATGGCGTACACCGACAGCCTCTTCCTCCTCCTGGCCCTGGTCGCCATGGGGGCCGCGGAGCGAGGGCGGTGGAGTCTCATGGGGATCGCCTATGCCCTCGCGACGCTGACACGCCTGCCGGGCATCCTGCTCGCGGTGCCGCTGGTCCTCGTCATCTGGTTCTCGGGACAGCGTTCGTGGCGTGCCATCCTGCCACTGAGCTTCGGCCCCCTTGCACTTGCGGGCTTCACGGTCTACCTGTGGCAGCAGTTCGGCGTCTGGTTCGCCTTTCTCCAGGCGCAGGCCTCGTGGAACAACCCGGCCAGGACGGTCGCCGGAGGCGGCCTGCCCGCCGGTGCCGAACCATTGGTCGTCCTCCTGATCGGCACCCTCCTGCTCTATGTCTTCCTCCTCGTCTATGCGCGGCCAGATCGATTGGACGTGCCCTCAATCGCCTACATGGTCGTCGGGCTCCTGACGGTTCTCGGGTCGCTCCGCCTTCTCTCCGTGGCGCGGTACCTGGCGGTGGTCTGGCCGTTCTCATGGCTGCTCGCGGGCCGCGGCCCGGCGATGCGGATGGTCTGGCCGGCGGTGTCGGGAGCCCTCTTCTCGCTGTACGCCCTGCTGCACTTCAGCCAGGCGCTCGCGCCGTAGCGGCTGTCCCGGGCAACCGCATCGGGAGCGGGCTGCTACGCTCCGGGCGATGAAAGGCCTCGTGCTTGCCGGCGGGACGGCGACCCGCCTGTTCCCGCTGACCATCGTCACGAACAAGCACCTGTTGCCGATCTACGACCGGCCGATGATCTACTACCCCCTCGAGACCCTGGCGGGGATGGGGATCCGCGAGGTCATGGTCATCGTCGGCGGGAAGAGCGTCGGGGACGTCGTGGAGCTCCTCGCGGACGGCTCCCACTTCGGCCTGGACCTCACCTATCGCTACCAGCGTGGCGCGCTCGGGATCGCCCATGCCATCGGCCTCGCCCGCGACTTCGTGGGCGATGATTCCTTCTGCGTCGTCCTCGGCGACAACATCCTCCGGGGGCCGGCCCTCGCGGACGTCGCGGCGGCCTTCGATGCCGGTGCCTGGGACGCCGGGGCGATGCTCTACCGCGTCCCGGACCCGGAGCGCTTCGGGGTGGCGGAGCTCGGACCGGCGGGAGAGATCGTGGGCTTCGAGGAGAAGCCCGCCAAGCCCAAGAGCGACCTCATCCCGATCGGCGTCTACTTCCTTCGCCCCAACGCCTTCGACGTCATCGAGCACCTCGCGCCCTCGGGCCGCGGCGAATTCGAGATCACCGACGTCCTCAACCACTTCATCCCCGGCGGCCGCCTGTTCAGCCGCGTCTACGAAGGCCACTGGGCGGACGCCGGCACGGTCCCCTCGCTCCTGCGCGCGGCGGCGCTGGCCGAGGAGGACGACCAGGCGGGACACCTGGCGCCGCCCCCGGAGCGGCCGGCCGGATGACGGACCACGCGACGGGCGCACCCCACCTGAGGCCCGGGGCCCACCTCCTCGTCACCGGCGGAGCCGGGTTCATCGGGTCGGCGTTCGTGCGGGACATGCTCGCCCGCCGCGACGGGACCCGGATCACCGTCCTCGACAAGCTCACCTACGCCGGCAGCGAGTCCAACCTCGCGGCGGTGGCCACGGACCCGGAGCAGGCCGACCGCTACCGCTTCGTCCGCGGGGACATCGGGGACGCCGAGCTCGTGGGCCCGCTCGTGGCGGCCGCCGATGCCGTCGTCAACTTTGCCGCGGAGTCGCACGTCGACCGCTCCATTCTGGACCCGGAGGCGTTCCTCCGGACCGGGGTCATCGGCGTCCATGTCCTCCTCGAGGCGGTCCGCCGCGAAGCCGGGCGCGCGGCGGCCGGCGAGCGCGAGACGGCGCCACGATACCTCCAGGTCTCCACGGACGAGGTCTACGGCACGGTGCCCGACGGCCACTCGGTGGAGACCGATGGGCTGGCGCCGCGATCCCCGTACGCGGCGGCCAAGGCCGCCGGCGAGTTGCTCGTCCGGAGCTACTGCATCACCTACGGGACCGACGCCGTGGTCACCCGCGGCGCGAACACCTACGGCCCGTTCCAGCATCCCGAGAAGCTGATCCCGCTCTTCATCACGAACGCGATCGACGACGAGCCGCTGCCGCTCTATGGCGACGGGATGCAGCGGCGCGACTGGCTGTTCGTCGCCGACCACGCGGGCGCGATCGAGCACGTCCTGCGGCATGGCGTCGCGGGCGAGGTCTACAACATCCCGGGCGAGCTGGAAGTGCCGAACCGCGAGGTCGTGGGGCGCCTCCTCGATGCGCTCGGCAAGCCCTGGTCGCTCGTCCGGACGGTCGAGGACCGGCCCGGCCACGATCGCCGCTACGCGATGGACGGCTCGAAGCTGACCGCGCTGGGCTGGCGCAACAGGATCTCGTTCGACGACGGCATCGCGGCGACCGTGGATTGGTTCCGGTCGAACGAGGCCTGGTGGCGCAGCGCGAAGTCGGGCGACTGGGATGCCTACTACGCCCGCCAGTACGGGACGCGCCTCGCGACCTCCACCGAGGCCTGACCGTGCGGGTCGCCGTCACGGGTCCGGGTGGACGCCTCGGGCGGGCGGTCGTGGCCGCGCTTGCGCGTGCCGGACACGAGGCGCTGCCGCTGGACCGCCACGCCTTCGACCTCGACGCGCCGGAAGGGATCGGCAAGGTGCTCGACGCGCTCGAGCCGGAGCTGGTCGTCCATTCCGCCGCCTGGACCGACGTGGACGGCTGCGCCCGTGAGCCGGCGCTCGCGATGCGCCGCAACGGCGAGGCCACGGGGATCCTCGCCGCCGCGTCCGCGGTGCGGCGCATCGGCCTGCTGGCCATCTCGACGAACGAGGTCTTCGACGGGGAGGGCGCGCCCCGGCCCCACGCGCCCCGTGACTCGCCGCGGCCGGCCAACCCCTACGGCGCGTCGAAGCTCGCGGGGGAGCGGGCGGCGGCGGACGCGTACGCGAGCGCCGGCGCCGAAGGATCCCTCGGCATCGCCCGAACGGCCTGGCTCTTCGGTCCGGGAGCACCCGACTTCCCGCGGAAGATCGCCGCGGCGGCCGCACGGGCCAGGACGGCCGGGGAGCCGCTCCGCGTGGTGGCCGACGAGTTCGGCACGCCGACGTACGTCGAGGACGTGGCGGAGGGAATCGCGGCCCTCGTCAGCGCCGGCCGGACGGCGGGCATGCACCACCTGGTCAACGGCGGCGAGGCCTCGCGGGCGGAGTGGGCCCGGGACGTGCTGGAACGACTGGGGCTCGCGGGCGTGGACCTCGTCGAGGTCGGTCTGGATGACTTCCCGCGGCCCTCGCGGCCACCGCGCTGGGGCGTCCTCGAGCCGACCGCCGTGCCCGCCACCCGGCCATCCGGCGGCGGGGCGTCCCGATTCCTGCGGCCCTGGCGCGAGGCGATGGCGGCCTATGCGCCGGCGCTCCGGGAATCCGTCACGATGTCGGCGTGAGCGACTCGCCGATCCCGGGTGTCCGATACCTCCGCCACACTCGCCACGCGGATTCGCGAGGGGCATTCCGCGAGATCTGGCGGGCCAGTGCCTTTCCCGACCTCGCACCGGACGTGCGATTCGTCCAGGCCAACCTCTCGAGCTCGGCCAGGGGCGTCCTGCGGGGCCTCCACGTCCATCGCCGCCAGCTCGACTTCTGGACGGTGCAGAGCGGGGTCGCGTTCGTGGCCCTCGTGGACATCCGGCCGGTGCTCGCGGATCCCTCGAGCCGGCCGATCGTCGAGACCCGGACCCTGGCGGCGGACGAGGCGGTGGTCATCCCGATCGGGGTGGCCCACGGCTTCCTCGCCCTCGAGCCGATGGAGCTCCTCTACCTCGTCACGAACGAGTACGACGGCACCGACGAGCTGGGGTTCGCCTGGGACGACCCGGCGGTCGGGGTCCCCTGGCCGGCCGTGGATTCAGCGGACGGGCGACCCATCCTGTCCGACCGCGACATGGCCAATCCGAGCCTCGCCGAGGCGATCGCCGGGCTCTGAGGCGCCCGGCCGAGGAGGGGGCTATCGCGCCGAGGCGACGTAGGCCGTCGCCGCGTCCGGGACGCCGTCATCCTCCGCGATGCCGCGCGGGGGATCCGGCTCACGCAGGGCCGCGAGGAGGCTCGTGAGCATGTACAGGAGCAGCCGCGGGTAGGCGAGCGTCGCGAGCGCCACGGCGGCCGGCCAGCCCCACTTCGTCGGCGCGAGACCGATCGCCACGAGCATCCCCACCCCCAGCGCCGCGAACCAGAGGATCGGCGAGATCGCGAAGGGCGAGAGGTTGTTCACCTGGCCCACCTGGTCCGCGGAGAGCGTCCCGATGAAGGCGATGGATCCGGCCGGCTCGACGAGGTACTGCGCCAGCCCGAGCAGCACCATCCAGATGGCGAGGACCCCGACGGCCTGCCATTGCCGGCGGCCGATCCACCAGGCTGCGGCGAGGATCGGCACGAGCTTGAGGTTCGCCGCGAGCGCGATGGACCACGGCTGGCCGATCAGCATGAGGAGGGTGAGCGGCACGTGGACCTGCGCGATCGAGAGGGCCCACGCGATGGGGATGCCGAGGATGCCGATCGCGGTCAGGACTCGCCTCCGGAGTCGAAGGCGGCGGACGAGGACCACGAAGCTGGCGAGCACGACGCTGGCCCAGCCGAGGGCGAACACGTGGTACGGCAGCAGCGCGAACGGCCGGAGCACGATCGCGAGGAGCGGCGGGTAGCGGTAGAAGTCCGCCGCGTTCGGGTCGGCTTGGGCCGGGTAGAGCGGCAGCCCTTCGTTGAGGCGTCTGGCGGCATCGTAGTAGGCCCGCGCGTCGGCAAGGGGATCGTTGGTGAGGTGGATCCAGAGGACGCCGAGGCCCAGGAGCCCGCCGATCACCGCGATCGCGAACAGGCCCAGGCGCTCCACCGGCTGGCGCCACGGCGGCGGATCCGGTCGGGCGGGCGACGCAGGCGCGCGCTTGTGCGCCGGGATGTACGCGCCCGCCGGGTCCTGCATCCCGCGATCATCCACTACCGCGGGCGCTCGTCACGCACCGGCAGCGGGACCACGGTCGCCACGAGGATGCTGATCGCGCTCAGCCAGATGATCGGAAGGCCGACGAGGACGGCCAGCGGGAGGAGACGCCGCCATCGAATGGCGGCGACGCCAACGGCCATCGCTACCACCAGGCGAGGCAGGAGCGGGATCCCCTGGCCCAGGTTCGTCCACCAGGTCGGTTCCCGGCCGGCGGCGAGGAATCGGAGGAACTCCACCCACGGCCCGGGGGCCAGCGCGACCGAGACCACGCCGATCGCGAGGGCGATGAGCCCGGCACGAATGAAGGTCCGCCGATCCGACTGGAAGGCAAGCGGCAGCAGCGGCAGCCCGGCCACCTTGACGAGGATCGGGGCGGGCCAGCCCGTGACCACACCCCGCATGGCCAGCGCGCAGACCGCGGCGATGAGCAGGTTCACGTTTGCGTAGGCGAGCTCGATGAGGACGGGCGGGAAGAGCAGGATCGCGATGCCCGCCCGGCTCCAGCTCCCGGTCGCGACCCGGAGGCCGACGAGCTCGATCGCTCGCCATGTCCACACGAAGGGCGCCGCCGGCAGCAGCGCGAGCGGCGCAACCAGCTGGGCGAACAGCGGCGAGTAGAGGTAGGCGCTCGTGATCCCAGGTTCGGCGCCATACAGGGCGGTCCCAGCGAGGATCGAACGACCGGCGCGCCAGTAGGCAAGCGCGTCCCCACCTCCCGTTCCGCCCTGCCCCTCGATCCCGAGCCCGACGAGGATCGAGATCCCGAACCCGAAACCGACCAATGCCAGACCTCGGGACAGCAGCGCCGAGACGGGTCTGCGGGCCAAGATGCGAACCTGGCCGGCCGCAATCGAAGCCAGGCTCATGTCGCTGCCTTGGCATCGGCTGCCTCGGGGTCAGAGGAGGCGCTGGAAGACTGCCAGCGCCGACGCTCAGCCCACAACGGGAAGCAAGCAGTGAGAAGCGCGGTGCTCTGGAGCCAGACCGTCGGCATCGCGAGCATGCTGGCGACGGGGACGAGCCAGGCCCGCCCGGTTCGGCCAGCCAGCCAGACGACGGCCGCGGCAACGGGAAGGCGAAGCGCAAGCGGCGGCATGAACGTCGGTACTGACCTTCCGGCTGAGATCGCCAAGCTCCGGAGCCACGCTTCCCACTGGCCGGGCGCGAGAATCCACCCGCCGACGGCGATGAGCGCGGTGGTCCCAAGGGCAATGCCCAAGGAGCGCCATTCCCGTCGAGCCGCGAACCAGAGGAGCCCAATGCCTGGCGTGACCTTCGTCAAGAGGATGAATGCCCACGCGCCCGGCCAGCGGAACCCCGCCCAGATGGCGAGCGCCATGAACAGATGGATATTGCCGTTGATCAATTCAAGCAGAACGGGTGGGAACGCCAGCACCAGCAGCAGGGAGGAGCGCCGACCCAGGATGCCAACTGCGACGAGGTCTGCCATCAGGAAGACAACAAAGAAGACATCCCACGGTATGAGAACGAGGGGATACATCAACCAGGCGATGGCCGGCGCGAACCGAAAGGCCCCGACAGACAGGAGAGACTCGTTCGCGATCCCGTACAGGTTCCCGAGGTCGATCATCCGCCAGCTCCGGGCATCTCCCCAGATGAGCAGGGAGGGACCCCACGCAAACACCAGCACGCCGTTGAAGATCAGGCCCGAAACGATGAGCCCGTCACGGATGGCCCTCGTGCGCGTCACGGCGCCGACTGCGAATTCCGACTGGTCCTCGATGCCGTCGAGGGTCCCGCCAGCTCGGGTCGAGACAGGGACGGAATCGCTGTCAGGATCGAAAGCCCGGCGATCCAGAGCACCGGCAGGGCCAGCGCCGCGGCGGCGGGCACCGTCCATCGCCGATTCGTCCGCGCCCCCCACGTGACGAGGACCGCCGCGGCGATGAGGCGGGGGATCAGCGGCAGGTCGATCTGGGGCTGGTTCGGGGGGTTGCGCAGGGACACCAGGAGCTCGGATTGCAGCCAGTCCATCCAGAGGCGACCATCGACGGCGACCGAGGCGGCGATGAGAAGTCCGGTCACGACCCCGACGATCGCAAGTTGCCGCCACTCCCGGCGGACGGCGAACCAGATGAGCCCGACGCCCGGCGTGACCTTCGTGAGGAGCACGAACGCCCAGGCGGCCGGGTACCGAAACCCCAGGGCGATCGCGACGGCGATGAGGATGTGGACATTGCCGTGGTAGAGCTCGAGGGCGACCGGCGGGAACGCGAGCAAGTACAGGAACCGCCTCCATCCCAGCCACACGAGGCTGCCGATCAGCAGCGCCGTCCAGAGCCACAGGAAGTCGATCCATGACAGCCAGGCGAAGGGCGCGAAGGCGCGCGCGATGACGGGCGAGTACACGAACGAACCCAGCGACCCGTGGGTCAGGCGGTACGGGTTCCCCGGGTCATAGCCCCAGTACGACATGGCGTCGAAGCCGAAGGTCTTTGCTCCTGGAGCGACGACGACGAACAGGTACGCCGTGAAGAGGAGACCGGCCAGCAACGCGCCATCGCGGATCGCTCGGCGCCACCCCCCATGCACGCCGACTGTCATCCGCCGATGGTAACGCGCACAGTTGCCTGAACGACGCCCTTACTGGCCTCAGCCGCGCAGGCAGGAATTGTCCCGCATGGAGCTCCTGTCGTTCATCAGGCGCCCTGGACCCTTCCCCCTTCACTGTCGAGGCCCAGACCCATCTCGATGCCGCGCCAGAGCCATACGAAGGCTCCAACCGGGAAGAGTGACGCCGGGGCGAGCAGATGAGCGAAGACCGGCGGGTATTGATACACGCCGAAGCCAAAGCCGCCGACCTCGTAGAGCGGCTCTGCTCGCCAGGCGTGTCCGGCAGCGGTCCAATAGGCGATGGCATCGATTCCCCCAGAGCCGCCGAGGCCCTGAATTCCTTCCAGGACGAGGACTCGCCCGAGGAACAGGCAGCCAACGGTTGCCAAGCCCGTCATCAGGATTCGCCGGCCACGCTGACTCAGCCCCATCAGAGTCGATGCTACGTCGCCGACCACGGCCATCGTGGGCCGTTCGGGCACCAAGGTTGCTCCCTCAGCCCGCTCCGTAGCACCGATTGAACGCTCATTTGCGAGTCGCCCCCGGGACACGGCAGGCGGCGACAAGGGACGAGCGCCCGACTGTCCGGATGCTACGCTGCCAAACCGTGCGGACACCGGTCGCCCTGTTCGTCCTGGCGCTCGCCGTCCGCCTTGGGCTGATCGCCCTCTTCCCGGACGCGGCATATCCCGATTCGTATTACTACGCTGATGTCGCGAGGGCCCTCGCGGCCGGCCACGGCTTCAACATCGACGTCATCTGGATCTTCGCCGAGGTCGGCAACCGGATTCCCGACGTCCCCACGCTCCCGATCCCCTCGAACGCCCACTGGCTTCCCCTCTCGAGCCTGATCCAGGCGCCGTTCATCGTGATCCTCGGCCCGACGGCCTTCGCCTCCGCCCTGCCGATGGCGCTGATCGGCAGCCTGGCCGCGCCGCTGACCTGGGCCATCGCCCGCGACGCGCGGGCCCAGCCCATCGTCGCGACCACGGCTGGCGTCCTCTCCGCGATCCCCGGCGCCGTGACCGTGTTCATGGTCCAGCCCGAGAACTTCGCCATCGTCCATCCGCTCGTGGCGGCCACGCTCTGGTTCACGGCACGCGGCCTCAAGGGGAGCAACCGCGCCTTCGCCGTTGCCGGGCTCCTCGCCGGGCTCGTCGCCCTCGCCCGGAACGACGGCGTGCTGCTCGGCGGGACCATCGGGCTCGTCTGGCTCATCGACCGCATTCGCTGGTGGCGCGGCCGGCGGGGCTCCGGCAGCTGGGTCCACGTCGAGGATCGCCGTCCGATCCCGGTCCTCGCCGGTCTCGCCGCCCTGGGCCTGTTCCTGCTCGTCGTGGGGCCGTGGTGGGCGCGCCAGATCGCCGTCTTCGGGTCGATCTCCCCGACGAGCTCGAACGGGGCCGCCCTCTGGATCCGCGACATCGCCGAGTGGAACTCGATCACCGCGAAGCCGTCGCTCGCCACCTTCCTCGCCCAGGGCCCGGGGCCGATCATCGCCAGCCGGCTGGCCGGCCTGGGGGCCGCGCTCCAGATCTTCACCGTGCTCGTCACCTCCGTCGTCCTCCTGCCGTTCCTGCTCGTCGGGCTGGTCGCTCGCATTCGCTCCCGCGACTTCGGGCCATGGTTTCTCTACAGCTTCGTCGTCTTCGCCGCTGCGACGCTGCTCTACCCCGTCCACGTTGCGGGCGGCACGTTCATTCACACGGCGATCGGGATCGCGCCCCATGCAGCGATCCTCTCGATGGAGGGCGTCCGCATCGTCGTCGGCTGGATCGCGTCGAGACGCCGAACGTGGGAACCACGGAGCGCCGGCGGGGTCTTCGCCTGGGGGATCGTCGCCCTGGTGGTGGCCACGGCCGTGGTGTTCGGGCGCCCGGTGCAGGTCCGCTGGGAGGAGAGCCGCGCGGCACGGGTTGCCGTCGGCGCGGAACTCGACCGCCGCCTGGTGCCACGGGACGAACGGATCCTGTCCATCGACGCGGCCGGCTTCAAGTACTGGACGGGGCATCCCGGCGTCGTGACGCCGGACGACCCGATCGAGACGATCGAGGCGGTCGCGCGGGCCTATGACATCCGCTGGCTCGTCATCGAGCGAGACGACGCGGCCCGATCGCTCGCTCCGATCCTGCTCGGCACCGAGACCGTGCCGTGGATCGGGCGGAGCATCTTCAGCGTTCGCGACGACAGCGGCCGCCGGAGCCCGAGCTCCACGGACATCCGCCTGGCGCTCTACCCGGTCTGCACGACGCCGGAGGACCGTCGCTGCGATGCCGGTCAGTGATCGCGACCGGGGATGGGCGATGAGCCGGCGCGAGGCGTGGCTGTCCGCCCTCGTCGTGTTCGCCGTGGCCCTCGCCGTCCGCTCGTGGGCCGCGAGCCTCATCACGTTCCCGCGCCCGGAGGACACGGCCTACTACGTGGGCGTCGCCAGGAATCTCGTCGAGGGGCGCGGGCTCACGACGGGCGCGATCTGGTCGTTCGGGACGCCGCCGCTCGCGTTCCCGCGGCCGGCCTTCGAGGTCTGGCTGCCGCTGCCGACGTTCCTGGCAGCCGTGCCGATGGCGCTGCTGGGGGCCACGTTCGCCAGCGCCCAGTGGTCGTCGATGCTCGTCGGGGGGCTGGTGGCCGTGCTCGCGTGGCGGCTCGGGGCGGATGTCGCGGCGGAGCGGGGATTCCAGGGCGGCCGTGCCCGCACGCTCGCCCTTGGCGCCGGGCTGTCGGCGGCCGTCTTCCTGCCGCTCGTCCTCTATTCGGTCCTCCCGGATTCGACGATGCCGTTCGGGGCGCTCGTCCTCGCCGCCTGCCTGCTCGCCGCCCGGGTCGCTCGGGATCCCCGGCGTGCGCCTCTCCGCGATCCGCGCGTGCTGGCACTGGGAGTCGTGCTCGGTCTCGCAGCGCTCACCCGGAACGAGGCAATCTGGCTCGCGCTCGCGTGGGTGCTGGTCGCCCGCGGGATCGCCCGAGGCGACGCCCGCGCCTGGACGCGCCTCGTGGCCGGCGCGGCGATCCCGGCGGTGCTCGTCTTCGCGCCGTGGGCCGTCCGCGACTGGCAGGCGTTCGGGAGCCCGTTCCCGGGCCAGGCCCTCACGAATGCGCTCTCCCTGCGCGGCAACGACATCTTCGCCTGGCAGGCAACCCCGACGCTGGCGCGATACCTGGACGCGGGGGCCGGGACGCTCATCGGCCTCCGAGTCAACGGCTTCCTCCACAACCTGTTCAACGTCCTGGCGTTCCCCGGCGTGCCGGTCTCGGCGATCGGGCTGATCGCGCTGCCGTGGACCGGTCGCGGCACTGCGCTGGCGATGCTCCTTCGGTTCTCGATCATCACCTTCCTCGCGACAACCCTGCTCTTCCCGGTCGCGACGACGTGGGGCACGTTCCTCCACGCGTCGGCGGCGGTGCAGGTCCTCCTGCTCCTCGCCGCGCTCCTGGGCCTCGACGCCCTGATCGCGGCCACCGGCCGGCGGCGCGGCTGGACACGGCCCGTCTCATGGCTTGGCCCCGCGCTCACGATCGCGGCCGGGGCCCTGTTCACGGCGGTCCTCATCTCCGCCTTCGGGCGTGACGGCAACGCCGTCCGCGATCGCTACGCCGCGCTCCCCGGGGCCCTCGCCGAGGCTGGCGTGGCGCTGGATCCGGCCCGCGACATCGTGATCAGCAGCAACCCGATCTGGCTCGCGGAGGAGACCGGCGTCCGGTCCCTCGCCCTCCCCGACGAATCCCCGGCGAGCGTCCTGGACCTCGCGGCCCACTTCCCCGGGACACGACTGGTGATCGTCGCCGGCGACGCGGACGGGCTGTGGCCGGGCATCGCCCGCACCGATCCCCTGGGCGTCGAGTGCTTCGAGCCGGTCCCCCTCCCGCCGGCCACGACCGCGCCCGGCAGCGCCCTCGCCGGCCTCGTCGTGCTCCGAATCACGTGTCCGTGAGCGAAGAGATCGACCCGTATACTCGCCGCGCATGACACCGACGCCGGACCAGGACGCCCACGACGGCCGCCTGGAGGAGCTGCTGGCCGAGGCGCAGGCCGCGGTTGCCTACAGCGCGAACTCCCTCCGCTCCGTTCGCGAGCGGTTCCGCGAACGCCACCAGGCGCAGGTGGTGCGGTGGGGCCATCTCCGCGACGAGCTCGCGATCGTGGACCGGCGGGCGGCCGGAAACCCCGCGCCGGCGGGAGCGTCCGACGAGTCGCCGACACCAGACGAGGCAGCCGCGATCGCAGCCGAGGCCGGGGCGGATGACGCCCGCCTGCGGGTCCTCCGGCGGGACGAGGCCATCGCCGCGCGGACCACCGGCGCCGAGCAGAGCGCGCTGGCCCGCCTGGACCTGGCCATCCGCAGCCTCGAGAGCGCCTGGCTCTTCCTCGGCCGGGACGATGCCTCGCTCGTCGCCGATGCCGGCGATGGCCTGCTCACGGCGACCGACGTCCAGATGCGGGTCGTGGAGGCCCAGGAATCGGAGCGAACCCGCCTCGCCCGGGAGGTCCACGACGGGCCCGCCCAGGCCCTCTCGAACGCGGCCTTCCAGGTCGAGGTCATCGAGCGGCTGCTCGGCCGGGAGCCGGTCCTCGCGGCGGCGGAGCTCCGGCTCCTCCGCGAGGTCCTGCGCCGCGAGCTCGGGGACGTCCGCGCCTTCATCAGCCAGCTCCGGCCGCCGATCCTGGCCGACCTCGGGCTCGACGGCGCGATTCGCTCGAGCGCGGAGCAGCTGACGGCCATCCTGGCCATCCCGATCCAGGTTGAGGTGGATGCCGCGATCGGCGAGCTCGGCGACCCGATCCAGACTGTTGTCCTGCGGATCGTCCAGGAGGCGCTCCAGAACGTCCGCAAGCACGCGGCGGCCGGTCACGCAACCGTCCGGGCGGCGCCCGAAGGCGGAGAATGGGTCGTCGAGGTCGAGGATGACGGTCGGGGATTCGATGTCGCGGCGATCGCGGCCCGGGGCCGCCGCAACTTCGGCCTCCAGTTCATGCGCGAGCGGGCGGAGCTGATCGGCGCCCGATTCGAAGTACGATCACGTCCGGACGTCGGCACGGTGGTCCGGATTGCGATCCCCAGGGCAGCGGAGGAGAGCAGATGAGCGCGATGGAGTACAGCGGGCCGGAGCGACGACGTCGGCCCGGCGACGAGCGGATCCGGATCCTGATCGTCGACGATCACGTCCTGTTCCGCGTCGGCATCGCCCAGATCCTCTCCAAGGAGCCGGACCTCGAGGTCGTGTCCGAGGCGGAGGACGCCCGGAGCGCCATCGAGGCGGCCCTCGAGACCTCCCCGCAGATCATCCTCATGGACCTCTCGCTGCCCGCTCCCGGCGGCATCGAGACGACCCAGCGGATCAAGCGCGAGCTGCCGTCCACATCGGTCATCGTCCTCGCCTCCGCCGAGGACGATGATTCGCTCTTCGACGCGATCAAGGCCGGTGCCGCGGCCTTCATCCTCAAGGACGTCAGCCCGGACGACCTCGTCCAGATCATCCGCCGCGTCGCCAACGGCGAGTACCTCATCAATGACAAGGTCTTCTCGCAGCCGGCCGTCGCATCGCGCGTCCTGAAGGAGTTCCGCGAGCTCGCGGTCTATGGCCAGGAGGCCGCCCCGATCTTCGCGCCGCTCTCCCCTCGCGAGGTGGAGATCCTGGACAACATTGCCCAGGGCATGACCAACAAGCAGGTCGCCTACCAGCTCTCGATCAGCGAGCAGACCGTCAAGAACCACATGAGCTCGATCCTCCGGAAGCTCTCCGTGAACGACCGGACCCAGGCCGTCGTCTACGCGATGCGCCAGGGCTGGATCAAGATGCCGGAGGACTGAGCCGTCCTGCGACCCAGCGAATCCGGGGGCCATCCCTGCCGATGACCGTGCCCGAGGACCTTCCCGAGCCGTTCCGCGCCGAATCGGCGCAGATCGCGACCGAGATGGCCGAGATCGAGCTGCTGGTCGCGCAGGCCAGGACGGAGTTCGCCCGGCACGAGGCGCGGCGGGCCGCGGCGGCGGAGAAGCTGGCGGCCCTCGGCTCGTCCTCGAGCGCCCGGGAGGTGCTCGATCTCGCCAACCAGGCGGTGACCCTGACCCGGCGCGCGGCGCTCATGGACGCGCAGGTCGAGATCCTCGACGGGAAGCGCAAGTCGCTGGTCCGGCTCCAGCAGGCGATCGACGACCACGGCCGCCTCATCGCGGGCGAAGGGGAGGGGCCGGAACACCGAGCGGGCGACGCGACCAGGGCGCGTGGTGACGTGGGCGCCCCCGACGCGCCTGGCGGACGGAAGGGGCGGGGCCCTGGGACGAAGGCCGCCGGCGCGGCGGCAGGATCGGGCAGCGCCGATGACGATGATGGCCTGGCGGTGCCGCCGGCCGTCTCCAGGCTCGTGCTCTCCGCCCAGGAGGACCTGCGGCGCGAGATCGCCCGCGCGATGCACGACGGTCCGGCCCAGAGCCTGACGAACATCGTCCTCCAGGCGGAGATCGTGGAGCGCCTCGTGGCGAGGGATCCGTCCGCCGCCGAGTCGGAGCTGCGGCAGCTCGTGGCCATGGTCCAGCAGACCCTCGAGGCAACGAAGGCCTTCATCTTCGACGTCCGGCCGATGGTGCTCGACGACCTGGGCCTCGTGCCCACGCTCCGTCGCGCGGCCCGGGAACGCGGTCGTCGCGCCGGGATCGCCGTCGAGTTCGAGTCGATGGGCGTCGATCTGCGGCTCCCCGTCGACCTCGAGAGCGGGCTGTTCCGGATCCTCGACGAGGGCCTCGGCGCCTACCTCGAGGCGAAGCCGGAACGCGTCTCGCTGCGACTCGACTGGACGGACGTCCTGGCGGTGGAGCTGGCGGCCGCGCGCACCCCGCCGGCCGCGATCATCTCGTCGTTGCCGGCCGAGGACGGAGACATGCCGGCCGCGCTGGCGGCGATGGTCGAGCAACGCCGCGAAGCCGAGGTGGTGGCCGCCGAGACGGCTCGCCGCAACGCCGTGGTCCAGCTCCCGAAGCGAACCTGGCGAGATCTGGCCGGCCGCGCGGCCTCGCTCGGCATCGGCGCGGAACTGCTCGATGAGGGTGGCCGGATCCGCCTCGTCCTGCCGCTTGCCAGGTTGAGCGATGCGGCGTCGGAGGAGGCCGGGCCCGAAGCGGACGGCGGCGCGGGAGCGACCGCGGGCTGATGCGCCGTGTGTGCCCGGGGGCACCAGGAATCCGCGTCGATGATGCCGAACAGGACCATCGGGGTCCTGGCGGAGTCGTCCGGCCGAAGTAGAGTGCGTGGTCCGGGGAGTCGACGCAGCACAGGAGACCTTGCCCATGGCGCTCATCACCGCGTTCCTCGCCTCGCTCCGGCGCGACGAGGACGGCCAGGGTCTGGCCGAGTACGCCCTCATCCTTGCCCTCATCGCCATCGTCGCGATCGTGGCCCTGCTCTTCCTGGGCGGCCAGATCAGCAATATCCTCAGCCAGGTCGGGAACTCCATCTAGCGGCCGGTGGGTGTCCAACCCGTGAGCCGCCGGCCCCTGGCATCAGGGGGTGGCGGCTCTCTTCATGCCCGGCGGGTTGTGTCAGTCTTGTGGGGTCCTAGGACCTTCGGCGCGCTTGACACGGATCGGGTCCGACCGTAGGTTGAGCGCCGCCCCCGCCGAATCGGGGAGCCAGACAGGAAAGGGGGTGTCCACTTCATGTCCTACATTTCTGCTCTTATCGCTTCGTTCAATCGTGACGAGGAAGGCCAGGGACTCGCCGAGTACGCGCTGATCCTCGCGCTCATCGCGATCGTCGCGATCGTCGCTCTTCTGTTCCTCGGCAGCCAGATCAGCTCGATCCTCAGCAAGGTCGGCAACTCCGTCTAGGACGTTGCAGGCCGCTCCCACGAGCGATCCCGGACCGCCGGACCCAGCTGGGCCGGCGGTCCCATGGTTTCTCGCGCAGGAATCTTGCGGGGGAGACCTCCATCCCGCCAGGAAGGAGGTGATGCACAGATGCCGTCCAACGCCCTCGCCCGCGTGATCGCGGCGATCGGGCGCGACGAGAATGGTCAGGGCCTCGCAGAGTACGCACTCATCCTTTCACTCATCGCCATCGTGTCGATCTTTGCCCTGCTATTCCTCGGGTCGCAGATCAGCGCCCAGCTCAGCGTCATCGGCAGCTCCATCTAGACGATCCATACCAATGTCCTGGATCGACCGCGGCCCGTCCCCCAGGGACGGGCCGCTTCGTTTCCGCACCACCGGATCGCTACCTTGCGAATCACCTTTCGCCATGCGGGATTTCCTGCCGAAACCTACCAACGGTCCTAGCCCATTGGTATAGTCGCGCGGCATTCGGGCGGTGCTAGAGTGGTGCCACCTGTCACACATGGCGGCTCGGGGAGGATCCTTACTTGAAGCGCTCCAATCGGCTCGTCCTGCTCATCGGCGTCTTTCTCGCCGCGCTGGCATTCGTCTTCGTGATCATCCTGCTGAGCGGCGGCTCGAGCGGGTCTGGCACGGCCGGCCAGAGTGCGGCGCCGGCGGAGATCGAGACCGTGGTTGCCGCGCGCGACATCCCGCTGGGCGTCACCGTGACGGCGGCCATGGTCGCCACCGAGAAGCAACCTGCGGATGCCCGCGTCCCGGGCGCCTACGCCGCGGTCAGCCAGGTCATCGGCCAGACGGCGCGCGCGTCCATCGCCAAGGGTCAGCAGCTGAGCACCGCCCAGTTCGTGGTCGGCTCCGGCGTCAACGTCGAGTGTCCGGCCGGCTTCACCTGCATGTCGGTCCAGGTGGACCAGGTCTCCGGCGTCGGCACCCTCATCAAGACGGGTGACTACGTGGACCTGATCGCCCAGATCAGCCCCACCTTCCCGATCAACTACTTCGTCGGCAACGCCACGACGCCCACGACCGGCGCGCTGTACGACCCGACGAGCGTCAAGATGCTCCTCCAGGGCCTCCAGGTCGTCGGCACCCTGCTGCCGGCACCGCCGACGACGCAGACCGGCGCGGCCACGCCCGCGCCCGATTCCGGCGGGACGACCCTCAACGGCCAGCAGGAGATCGTGATCCTCGCCGTCACGAACCAGCAGGCCGAGGTCATCAGGTTCGCGCAGGTGGACGGCAACATCACGCTCGCCCTTCGCTCGCCCAAGGACTTCGTGGACGCCCAGGGCAACCCGATCGTCCCGGAGACCACGGCGACCACCGGCCTCGTCCTGAAGACGATGGTGGACAACTGGGGCGTCCTGCCCCCGGCGCCGATCGTCGTCCCCGCTCCGAGCCCGCTCCCCTGATCCGAACCTGACCCTCGCACGCAGAGACCAGCGACACCTGCCATGACCGACCGCATCAAGGTCCTGATCGTCGACGACATTCCGGAGACCCGCGATCACCTCTCGAAGCTCCTCGGCTTCGAGGGCGACATCGAGGTCGTGGGTGTCGCCGCGTCCGGCGCCGATGCGGTGGCCCAGGCGGTCGCCCTTCGCCCCGATGTCGTCCTCATGGACATCAACATGCCGGACATGGACGGCATCGCGGCGACGGAGCTCCTCGCGGCCAGGTGCCCGACGGCCTCGGTCGTGATGATGTCCGTCCAGGGCGAGGCGGACTACCTCCGCCGCTCGATGCTCGCCGGTGCCCGGGAGTTCCTCGTCAAGCCGTTCAGCTCGGACGAGCTCACGGCGTCCATCCGGCAGGTCTGGACCCGAGAGCGCGACAAGATGAGCCGCTTCACGATCGCGGCGGCGAGCCCCGCCTCGGGCAACGGAAGCCACGACGGCGAGCCCGGCACGGTCGTCGCCGTCTTCAGCCCGAAGGGCGGCGTGGGCCGGACCACGGTCGCCGTCAACCTCGCGGTCGCCGCGGCGTCGCTGGGTGGCAAGAAGGTCGCCCTCATGGACGGCTCCTTCCAGTTCGGCGACGTCGGGGTCCTCCTCAACCTGAATCCGAAGAACAAGTCCATCGTGGAGCTGGCCCCCGAGCTCGAGGCCGGCGAGCTCGAATCACTCGACAACTTCCTCATCAGCCACTCGTCCGGCGTCCGGGTGCTCCTCGCGCCGCCCTCGCCGGAGCAGGCGGAGCTCGTCACCGCCGCCCACGCGCGACGCGTGATCGAGCGCCTCCGCGCCGATCACGACCTCGTGATCGTGGACTGCCCATCGACGTTCAACGACACGACCCTCGCGATCCTCGACACCGCGGACCTCGTCCTGACGCTCCTCAGCCTCGAGATCACGAGCATCAAGAACATGCGACTCTTCCTGAAGGTCGCGGAGCAGCTGGGCTACGGCCCCGAGAAGGTCCGCCTCGTCCTCAACCGCGCCGACTCGACCCTCGGCATCCGCGTCGCGGACGTCGAGCACTCGATCGGCCGGAAGGTGGATCACACGATCGTCAGCGACGGGCGCAGTGTGGTCTATGCGCTGAATCGTGGCGTCCCCTTCTTCCTGAGCAACCGCGAGGCCCAGGTCTCGCAGGACATCCTGCGGCTCGCCACGGCGGTCGCAGGGGCGTCGCCGGCAAACCCGGCGGCGGCGGCCGACAAGGCTTCGAGCAAGGCGGCAGCGAAGAAGTCGCTGTTCGCGTGGCGATGATGCATACGGGTAGGCCCTCGGGGGCTCTGAAGGGGTGGTGGCGATGTCCCTGCTGAAGCGAATCGAAAGTGCCCGTCCGGGCCAGGAGCCCGGAGCCGGGTCGAACGCGCCGGTGCCGGCGGGTCCCGCCGGCGGCGGTGGCGCCACGCCCCCCGGCGGCAGCCCGGTCTCGCCGCGCCTCATGTCCCAGGCTCCCGTCCGGGAGTCCTTCCGGGACGTCAAGTTCCGGATCCAGAGCCGTGTCATCCAGGACCTGGATCCCAAGCTGGACCTGTCCAACCAGGTCGAGGTCCGCCGCCAGATCGAGGAGATCTTCGGCAAGGTCATCGACGAGGAGGGCCTGGCCCTCACGCGCGCCGAGCGCGTCCGGATGCTCGAGCAGATCACCGACGAGATCATCGGCCTCGGGCCGCTGGAGCCGCTCCTCCGGGACGAGTCGATCTCGGAGATCATGGTCAACGGCCCGCGCCAGATCTACATCGAGCGGTCCGGCAAGCTGGAGCTGACGAACGTCGTCTTCCAGAACGACGACCACGTCATGCGGATCATCGATCGGATCATTGCCCCGATCGGTCGCCGCGTTGACGAGTCCTCGCCGATGGTGGACGCCCGCCTCACCGACGGCTCGCGCGTCAACGCGATCATCCCGCCCCTCTCGCTGATCGGCCCGGTCATCACGATCCGGAAGTTCGCGGCCACCCCCTTCACCGTGGACGACCTGATCCGGTTCGGGACGGCGACGCCCGAGATGTTCGAGTTCCTGCGCGCCTGCGTCGAGGCCCGCCTCAACGCCTTCGTGTCCGGCGGCACCGGCTCCGGCAAGACGACCACGCTCAACGTCCTCTCGTCCTTCATCCCGAACGACGAGCGGATCGTCACGATCGAGGACGCCGCCGAGCTCCAGCTCCGCCAGGAGCACGTCGTCACGCTCGAGTCCCGCCCGCCGAACATCGAGGGCAAGGGCGCGATCCCGATCCGGGAGCTCGTCCGCAACGCCCTCCGCATGCGCCCCGACCGCATCGTCGTCGGGGAGTGTCGTTCGGGCGAGGCGCTGGACATGCTTCAGGCCATGAACACGGGCCACGACGGCTCGCTGTCCACCGGCCACGCGAACACGCCGCGCGACATGCTCTCCCGCCTCGAGACGATGGTCCTCATGGCCGGCGTGGACCTTCCGGTCCGCGCCATCCGGGAGCAGATCGCGTCCGCGGTCGACATCATCGTCCACCAGTCCCGGATGAAGGACGGCACCCGCCGCATCACGAACATCACCGAGGTCCAGGGCATGGAGGGTGACGTCATCGTCATGCAGGACGTGTTCGTGTTCGAGCAGACCGGGGTCATCGACGGCAAGATCCAGGGCCGCCTGAAGCCGACCGGGATCCGGCCCAAGTTCGTCGAGCGCTTCGAGGCGGAGGGCATCCACCTTCCCCAGGGCGTCTTCGGGTTCTCGTACTAGGCCAGGGGGAGCGAGTCTCGTGAACAGCCTGACCATCGTCGTCGCGGCCATCGCCGCGGTGGCGATCCTCCTGATCGCGGTCGGCATCGCGTCGTCCGGCCGCGGCTCGGGAGTGTCCGCCCGGCTGGAGCGCTATGCGTCCTCCGCCAAGGGTGAGAAGAAGAAGGAGAAGTCGGAAGGCATCGCTGCGCTGCTCGCCTCGAGCGACGCCCTCGCGAGCATCAACCGGGTCGTCGAGCAGCGCGACTTCGGGGCGAACCTCGCTCGCGAGCTCGCACGCGCGGACCTCAAGCTGAAGCCGTCGGAGTACCTCGGCATCTGGGCCGGGACGACCGTCGGCCTGCCCGTCCTGTCGTTCGTCATCGGCTTCGCCCTGCCGTCGTTCCAGAGCATCATCGTGCTCATCTTCGCCCTGATCCTCGGGTTCCTCCTCCCGCGCTTCTGGCTCGGGCGGCGGAAGTCGAGCCGGCTCAATTCGTTCAACAAGCAGCTGCCGGACACGATCACGCTCGTCGCGAACGCCCTTCGCGCCGGATCGTCATTCCTCCAGGCCATCGAGCTGGTCGTCCGCGAATCCCGCCCGCCCATCTCGACCGAGTTCGGCCGGGTCATCCGCGAGGTCAACCTGGGCCTCCCGTTCGACACGGCGATGGAGAACATGGTCCGCCGTATCAAGTCGGACGACTTCGAGCTGATGGCCACGGCCATCAACATCCAGCACACCGTTGGCGGCAACCTCGCCGAGATCCTCGACTCGATCGCGTTCACGATTCGCGAGCGGGTCCGGATCAAGGGCGAGATCCGCACGCTCACGGCCCAGCAGCGCCTGTCGGGGTACGTCGTCGGGCTCCTGCCCTTCGGCCTCGCCGGGTTCATCTTCCTCGCCGCCCCGACGTTCTTCAATCCGATGTTCGACGCGAAGGTCGCCATCGGCGGACTGCCGGCCGGCGTGATCATCCTCGGCTTCGGTGTCCTCATGATGGGCATCGGGTTCGCGGCCATCCAGAAGATCGTGGACATCGAGGTCTAGACGATGCCCATCCTCGTCGCGGTCATCGCGGCCGCCGCCATCATCCTCATCGCCTATGGCATCGCCGGGTCCAGCCCGGTCGACCCGGTCCAGGCGCGCCTGACCCAGCTCGGGACGATGCAGGCGAAGAACCTCGAGGAGCTCGAGCTCCAGCAGCCCTTCTTCGACCGCACGATCCGGCCGCTCGCCGGCAAGCTGTCCGGCTCGGTCGCCCGGATCACGTCGTCCAACTTTTCGGAGCGGACGGAGAAGCGCCTCGCGCTCGCCGGCAACCCCGGCGAGATGCGCACCGCGGACTGGCTCGGCATCAAGGCGATCGTGGCCGTGGTCACTGCCGGGATCCTGTTCATCCTCTTCGCCTTCCTCCTCGGCGGCGGCATCCTCCAGGGCATCGTCTTCGGGCTTCTCGGCCTGGGCATCGGCTACATCCTCCCGGAGTTCTGGCTCGGCGGCCGGGTCAAGAAGCGCCAGAAGGCGATCCTCCTCCAGATCCCGGACGCCCTCGACCTGCTGACGATCTCGGTCCGCGCCGGCCTCGGCTTCGATGCCGCGCTGGGCAAGGTCGTCGAGAAGATGAAGGGCCCGCTCATCGACGAGTTCCGCCGGGCGCTCGCGGAGGTCCGCGTCGGCAAGGTTCGCCGCGAGGCGCTCCGCGACATCATCCCGCGCACCGAGGTCCAGCCGCTGACGAACTTCGTAGGCGCGATCATCCAGGCCGAGCAGCTCGGCGTCTCGATTTCCAAGGTGCTCCAGGTCCAGTCGGAGCAGCTCCGGATCGAGCGCCGGCAGCGCGCCGAGGAGCAGGCAGCGCAGGCACCGATCAAGATGCTCTTCCCGCTCGTCGGATGCATCTTCCCGTCGCTGTTCATCGTCATCCTCGGGCCGGCGATCATCCTGATCATCGGGAACCTCGGCAACACGGGGCAGTGAGCGCGGGGCGGCGGGTGGACCCCTCGCGGGTCGGCGCCGCGGTCCCGCTGTGAAACGGACCGGGGCGATTGCCGCCGCCTGCTGATCCATCCATGCGCCCCTTCATCGCCGCGCGCAACGTCACGCGCGGGACGGTCCTCGCCGCGCGCAACGTCACGCGCGGGACGGTGCTCGCCGACCGCCTCGAGGTTGCGGACTCGCTCTGGGCCAAGTTCATGGGCCTGATGGGCCGGCGGGAGCTTCCGGCCGATACCGGCCTCTGGCTGCCGGCCTCGAACGGCATCCACATGTTCTTCATGCGGATCGCGATCGATGCGGTGTTCGTTTCGAAGCCGGTGACGCCCGGCGGCGGGGGCAGCGGGGGCGGGGGCAGCGGGAGTGGCGGCAGCGGGAGTGGCGGCAGCGGGAGCGGCGGCGGCAGCTCGGGAGTTGCGGCCGGTGCGATGGCCGCGCGGCGTGTTCTGTCGGTGCATCGCAACCTTCGGCCGTGGTCCGGCCTCGTGCCCTTGATCATGGGCGCCGACGGCGTCCTGGAGCTTCCCGTCGGCACGATCGACGCCAGCGGCACGGCCGTGGGCGACCTGGTCCAGATCGGCTGACCGACGGAGGGCGGCGGGCGGCGCGGCTCTCTGGCGCGCGCCTCGCGCAGCCACCGGCCCGCCGCCCGGGGTTCGGCGCCGTGATGGCAGGTGGTCCCCCCGCGGCGCCTCCCGAGCGCCGGCCATTGCAAGAACGCTTAACAGTGGCGCTCGGCGATCGAATCGGGCCCTTGCCGGCGGCCCAGGCGACGATTCCGGGCCGCGATATGCGTTCACCAAGTATTTCGTGGCGCGCGTGGCCGCGTGGGACGTATCCCTCGCCCCGAAGGCGCTCCGCTAAGCCTTCTCGTGATCGCGAGGCCGCGCGGCGGCCGCCCGCTCGGGACACGGCACGCGGGGCGCGGCACGCGGGGCGCGGCACGCGGGACACGCGGGACACGGCACGCGGGACACGGCACGGCCACTGGGCGCGGCGGCTCGGCACGGCGCGGCGCGGATTTCAGCGCTCTCGCGCCACCGTGATCGCGGACACGGCAAGGGCCCCCTCCTCCAGCAGGACCCGACCGCAGGCTGCCAGGGTGGCTCCCGTCGTCATGACGTCATCGACGAGCACGATCCAAGCGCCGGCCAGGCGGGCCCCGCCCGATGCAGCTCGCACAGCGAACGCACCGGCCACGTTGCCGGCCCGCTCACGCCGATCGAGGTCGAATTGGGCGATCGTCGTCCGCGTCCGCACCAGCGGTGTCCAAACCGGCAGTCCGCAGATGCCCGACGCGGCCCGGGCGATGAGCTCCGCCTGGTCGTAGCCGCGATCGCGAACGCGATCCGGCGAGGCCGGCACGGGCACGAGGACGTCGCCGCCGACTCCCGCCCGCCGCCACCTTCGACCAACGGCCCGTCCGGCCGGCGCAGCCAGCCGCCGGTCGCCCGCGTACTTGAGCCGGTGGAGCGCCCGTCGCGTGACGCCCGTGAAGGACGAGCACCACTCAAGCTGGGCGAGCGGGGACGGGATGTCCCCCGGCAACCCCACCGGAACCCCGGCCGGCTGGCGCAGCCGGGCGTCGAGGGCCGGCCGGCACTCCCGGCACAGGGCCTCGCCTTCGCGCCCGCACCCGGCACACAGCGCGGGCAACGCGAGGTCGAGGGCACGCGCCGCGAGCTCACCGACGCCGCGTCCGAGGCCATCGAGCAGGTCCATCGACCGATCATGCGGAGCCGCACTCACCCACCGGCCACCCACCGGCCACCCACCGGCCACGCGCCGGCCACCTCCCAGCCACCTGCCGACCACCGGCCGATCACCGGCCGATCAACGCCCCGCCGAGCCCCCGGCAGGCGGGTCCAGCCGGACCCCGGGAACCCCGGGTCTATACTCGATCCGCGGCGTCGGGAGCCACCGGAGCACGAGGAGACGGAACGGTGCGGACGATCGTCAAGGGCAAGAATCTCGAGGTCCACGAAGCCGACCGGCAGTACGCGGAGCGCAAGCTCGCCCGCCTGGAGCGCCTCCTCGACGATCGGAGCGACGCGGTGGTCGAGCTTTCCCTGGAGCAGCATCGGAGCGACGAGGACTCCCACATCGTCGACATCACGCTCGTCATCGACGGCCAGAGCCTGCGGGGCACCGCGGCCGCGGCGACGCACCGGGCGGGCATCGATGCCGCGCTTGACAAGATCGAGCGCCGCGCCGTGGACCACAAGGAGAAGCCCCGGGTTCGAGCCCGGCCGGTCGAGGAGAAGACGATCCTGCGGCGCATCGCGGACGGCGAGGCGGACCACGGCCGGGCGCGGCGGATCGTGAAGGTCAAGCGCTTCGACATCGAGCCGATGTTCGAGGAGGACGCGCTGACCCGGATGGAAGAGCTGGGGCACGATTTCTTCGTCTTCGTCAACGCCGAGACGGAGCGCGTCGGGATCCTGTACCGGCGCGATGACGGCGATTTCGGGCTGATCGAGCCCGTCCTCGGGGGCGAGTACACGACGGGCGGGGCCCGGGCCGGCACGAACGGCCGGCGTTGACGCCAGGGCCGCCGCCAACGGCGGGGCGGACGCCGGCCGCGGGGCGCCGACGGCGGGGTCCCGCCCCAGACCCTCAGCTCCGCAGCGGCACTGCCCGCCGGTAGACCATGCCCTCCCGGGTCGCGAATCCGAGGTCCACGAACGCCCGCCGGATCGTGGCGACGTCCTGATGGATCAGCGCGAGCCGCATGTTCAGGTCCCGTTCCTGGACGAGCTCGTCCGGATCGGGGAGCACGCGATCCAGAAGGTGGCGACAGATGACGAGCTTCTTCCGCTCGCGGGCCGGGATGACCTTGAGTCGCCCGTCGCGCATGAAGGCCCGCAGGACGGCGGCCTCGAAGCGCGGCTCATCGAACTCCCAGGCTGCGGCGCTGGGCCTGGTTCGGTCGGGGTTCGCCGCGTCGGGGGATGAGGCGTCGGGATCAGCAGCCATGGCCGCATCGTACGATGGGCCCGTGACGCCAGACTCGCCGAGGATCGGCGCCCACCTGCCCCTCGGCGCCGGGATGATGCGGGCGGTCGATCGGGCCGTGGCGATCGGGGCGTCGGCGCTCCAGGTCTTCGCCGACAACCCCACCGCCTGGAAGCGGCGGAGTGCGCCGCCGAGGGAGCTGCCGGCGTTCCGGGAGGCCCTCCGAGCCCGCGACATCGCGCCGCTCGCGATCCATGCCGCGTACCTCGTCAACCTCGCCGGGACCGAGGCCGACTTCGTGGGGAAGTCGCAGGCCGTCCTCGCCGCCGAGCTGCGCGCGGCGCCCGGCTACGGGGCACGTTTCGTCAACGTCCACACGGGGTCGCATCGCGACACGTCCGTCGCTGCCGGAATCAGGCGCGTCGCGACCAGCGTCGCGCAGACGCTGGCTGAGGTCGAGGACGGTCCCGACGCCGCGCGGCTCCTCCTCGAGAACTCGGCGGGCGGCGGCTGGGCAGTGGGAACGTCGATCTCCGAGCTGGCCCGGATCGCGGACGCGGCCGCGGCGCTCGGCGTTCCGGAGCGGCGCCTGGGGTTCTGCCTCGACACCGCCCATGCCTGGGGCGCCGGAGTGCGGCTGGACCATCCGCCCGCGATCGATCGCTTCCTCGAGACCTGGGATGCGCGAATCGGGCTCTCCAGGCTGGTGCTTGTTCACTTCAACGACTCGCGCTCCGAGCGTGGCTCGCGGTCGGATCGCCACGAACACATCGGCGGCGGGAGGATCGGCGAGGGCGGCCTCGGCCACCTAATCCGGCATCCGTCCCTTCGCCAGGCGGCATTCGTGATGGAGACGCCGGGGATGGACGAGGGCTACGACGCGATCAACCTCGAGCGCGCCCGGGCGCTGGTCGCCGGCCGGCCGCTGGAGCCCCTGGCCCCTGGCGCCTTTCGACTCCGGGGCAGCCGCTCGAAGGGGGTCGCTCCGCCCGACTCCGGGGCGGAGGCATGAATCAGAGGCGGCCTCCCCGTCCGCTTGGCGGCACGGGCATCGGATCGGCCGGGCAGGGCCGCGGGCACATGGCGGGCTGGCGGTCGCGGGACGTCGTCGTCGCGCCGGACGAGCACCAGGTCGCTCGACAGGCCGTGGTGCCGACTGGCGATGGCGATGGCAAGGGCCCCGGGGGTGGCGGTTCCGTGCGGTCGACAATCAGGGCGGCGATCCGGCGAACGTTCGAGCGCGACCTGCTGGTCCTCGGCGCGATCCTCCTCCTTGCCACGGCCGTCCGCTTCATCGGGATTGCCACGCGCGGCGGGTTCGACGGCGACCAGGGCCACGACGCCCTGACGCTCCTTCGCTTCGTCCGCGACGGCGTGTTCCCGCTGCTCGGGCCGCCGACGTCGATCGGCAACATCCACCACGGGGCGTTCTACTACCTGCTCCTGGCGCCGGCGGCCTTCATCTCGAACGCCGACCCGACCGTCATCGTCAGCTGGATCGCTGCGATCGGCGTCGCCGCGGTCGCCGCCACGTGGTGGTTCGCGCGTTCCGTGGGCGGCCGCGTGACGGCGGCCATTGCGGGGGTCCTGATGGCCGTTTCCCCCGCGGCGATCGAGGAATCGACCTTCATCTGGAATCCCAACCCGATCCCGCTGTTCGCCGCGCTCGCGTTCGGCTGCGCCTGGCGCGCCCACGCGACGGGCTCCGTTCGCTGGTGGGTGCCCGCGCTCGCGGCCGGCGGGATGGTGGTCCAGCTGCACGTCCTTGGCATCGTGTTCATGCCGGCACTGCTGGCCCTGGCGGCGTCGGACGCGGTCCGCGCGCGACGCCGTGCCGGCCACGGGCCTGAAGGCACTCTCCGGGCCGCCGGCGCCGCGGGACCGATCATCCGATCCGTCGCCCTCGGCCTGGCCGTGGCGGCACTCCTGTTCGTGCCGCTCGCGATCAACGAGCTGCAGACCGGCTTCGACGAGGTCAGACACGCGATGGCCTGGTTCGCCGCCGGGGGTGCGGGCGAGTCGCCGCTCGACCCGATCGAGGGCTTCGCGTTCACGCTGTTCCGGACCGCGGGCTGGCCGCTGGTCGGACTCGTGACGGCCGCCCCGGTCGGGGCGATCCTGACGGTCAGCGCAACGCTCGTGCTCGTGGCCTGGCTGATGATCACCGGCCGGGGCTCCGAGGGATCCGTCGCGCGCTGGCTCGGCTTCACGGTGCTCTGGAGCAGCGCCGCCCTGACCGTGCTGGCTCCCTCGCTCCAGTCCGTCGTGGCGGGCCTCCCGGTCGACCACTACCACGCCTTCCTCGACCCGGCGGTCATCGTCCTCGTGGCCCTCGCCGCGCGGTCGATCGCCCGGGGCGCCGCGCCCCACTTGGGGGCCGACATCGCCGCCCGTACCCTCATCACGACGGCCCTCGTGGGGCTCCTCGTCCTCCAGGTCCGGCAGTGGCCGCCGGCCCGTGACCCCAACGGCGGCTGGCCGGCCGTCCGCGAGGCCGGCGCCCGGGTCGTGGAGCTGGCGGCGGGTCGACAGATCGATATCCGCGGGCTGCCGATCTTCAAGACCGCCGAGGGCCTCGGGTTCGGGGTCGTCGTCGCGGCTGGCGCCGATCCGGCAGCCCTCGCCGCGACGATGATCGCCACGGACCGTGAATCGGCGCTCCTGCCGCTCGACCCGCGGCGCGTCCTGGTCGTCGTCTGCGACCGGCTGTTCGAATCCGTCCTCGGCGATGCCTGCGGCGGGCCGGCCGAGGCCCGCTACGTCGCCCGCCTAACGGGGGGGTCCGTCCCGCCGGTCCTGCGTGTCTTCGATCTCTCGCCGCGCACCTCGGTGACGGTCTTCGGTCCCTGACTCATGCGATCGCGCCGTGCCGAGCCGCTTTGCCGAGCCGCTTTGCCGCGCCGCTGTGCCGAGCCGCTGTGCCGAGCTGCCGCGCCCAGTGGCCGTGCCGTGTCCCGCGCGCTGACCGCCCCGCGTGCCGTGTCCCGCGTGCCGCGCCCCGCGTGCCCCACCCCGAGCGGGCGGCCGCCGCGCGGCCTCGCGATCACGAGAAGGCTTAGCGGAGCGCCTTCGGGGCGAGGGATACGTCCCACGCGGCCACGCGCGCCACGAAATACTTCGTGAACGAATATCCCGACCCGGAATCGTCGCCCACGCGGCCCGCAGGGACCCGATTCGATCGCCGAGCGCCACCGCTAAGCGTTCTTGCAATGGCCGGAGCTCGGGAGGCGCTGCGCGGCCTCGCTATCGCGAGAAGGCTTAGCGGAGCGCCTTCGGGGCGAGGGACACGTCCCACGCAGGAGTGTCCCCCCGAGTGGTGGGATTTGAGCGAGGCTCCTGCCGCCGGCTGAGCCGGACGGTCAGGGGCCACCGGTGTGATGCTCAGCGTGTTCCGACCAAGGATCACGTCGAGGAGATCAACCGAT
>JACPOU010000041.1 GCA_016191345.1 Chloroflexota bacterium | reverse complement strand
TACTCGGGGCGCTCCGTCATCGTGGTCGGCCCGTACCTGAAGCTTCACCAGTGCGGCCTGCCGAAGAAGATGGCCCTCGAGCTCTTCAAGCCGTTCGTCATGCGGCAGCTCGTCGAGAAGGGCTTCGCCCACAACATCAAGAGCGCCAAGCGGATCGTCGAGCGCGTCCGGCCCGAGGTCTGGGACGTCCTCGAGGATGTCATCAAGGACCACCCGGTGCTCCTCAACCGCGCACCGACGCTCCACCGCCTCGGCATCCAGGCGTTCATGCCCGTCCTCGTCGAGGGCTCGGCGATCCAGATCCACCCGCTCGTCTGCACCGCGTTCAACGCGGACTTCGACGGCGACCAGATGGCGGTCCACGTGCCGCTGTCCACGGCCGCCCAGGACGAGGCGCGGACGATGATGCTGTCGACCGCGAACCTGCTGTCGCCGGCCGACGGCTCGCCGGTGGTTGCGCCGACCCAGGACATGGTCCTCGGCTGCTACTACCTGACGATGGAGCGGGAGGGCACCTCGGGCGTCTCGCGCACCTTCTCCGACGAGGACGAGGCGCTGTATGCCTACGAGCTCACGGCCCGGGGCCTCGACGTCGCCAGCGCGCGCCATGGCACCGGCAAGGACGGCGCCGACGGCAACGAGCCGCCGACGAACGGTGACGGCGCCCTCTCCGGCTCCCACAGGACCAGCCGCCTCGAGCTCCACGAGCCGATCGAGGTCGTGGTCCGGGCGTGGGACGAGGTCGCCGGCGAGCTTCGCCCGACCCGCGTCCGCACGACCGTCGGCCGGATCATCTTCAACGGCATCGTGCCGGACCGCCTCCGGTTCACGAACCAGGCGATGCGCCGGACCGAGCTCAAGAAGATCGTCGACGAGTGCTACCGGCTCCTCGGACCCGAGGAGACGGCGGAGCTCGTGGACGGCATCAAGACCGTCGGCTTCCAGTTCGCGACGCGCGGCGGGATGACGATCGGGCTCTGGGACATCACGACACCCACGGACAAGGGCGCCCGCCTCGTCGCGACCGACGCCGCGGTCACCGACATCGACAAGCAGTTCCAGCGCGGCCTCATCACCGAGGACGAGCGGTACGAGCAGGTCGTCGAGCTCTGGCAGCGCACGACCAAGGACGTGTCCGACGCGATGATGTCGGGCCTGGCCGAGGACAACTCGCTCCGGATGATGACCGACTCCGGAGCCCGCGGAAACAAGGGCAACATCGGCCAGCTCGGTGCGATGCGCGGCCTGATGGCCGACCCATCGGGCCGGATCATCGACGTCCCGGTCCGCAGCAACTTCCGCGAGGGCATGACCGTCCTCGAGTACTTCATCTCCACCCACGGCGCCCGCAAGGGCCTCGCCGACACCGCGCTCCGTACCGCCGACTCGGGCTACCTGACTCGACGCCTCGTGGACGTCGCCCAGGACGTCATCACCCGGGACGAGGACTGCGGCACGGAGGAGGGGAGCTGGATGACGGCGGTCGACACCGCCGACATGATGGGCGCCCCGTGGCCGGCCACGGACGACGGCACGCGCGCCCAGGTTCGTGACGAGTTCCGGAAGCGCCTCGTCGGCCGCCTGTCGGCCGCGCCGCTCCCGGATCCGAACGCCAAGGGCAAGAACCCGCCGCTCCTCGTCGACCGCAACGAGCTCATCACGGAGGAGATCTCCGCGACGATCGAGGCGGCCGGAGTCGAGGAGGTCCTCGTCCGGTCACCGTTGACCTGCGAGGCCCGCTACGGCGTCTGCCGCCGCTGCTACGGGCGGAACCTCGCCACGGGCGAGCTCGTCGGCGTCGGCGAGGCGGTCGGCATCATCGCCGCCCAGTCCATCGGCGAGCCGGGCACCCAGCTGACGATGCGGACGTTCCACACCGGCGGTGTCGCCGGCCTGGACATCACCGCCGGCCTGCCGCGCGTCGAGGAGCTCTTCGAGGCCCGCGTCCCGAAGGGCAAGGCCGAGATGAGCCACATCGACGGCTCGGTGTCGATCCTCCGGAGCGACACGGGCACCAAGGTCAAGGTCACCAGCCGCGAGCAGTACGACTCGGCGCTCCCGATCCCGGACGATGCCGAGATGCTGGCTGCCGCGGGCGACCTCGTCGAGGCCGGCCAGGTCGTCGCCCGCGTGGGCGGCGAGACCGTCACCGACATCGCGTCACCCGTTCGCGGCTTCCTCGCCCGGACCGACGACGGCGTCGTCGTCCGTGCCGAGGACATCGTCGAGCGCGAGTACGCGATCCCGCACAACGCGCGGCTCCTCGTCGAGGACAGCGCCGAGGTCCGGGCCGGTGACGCGATCACGGACGGCCCCATCAACCCGCAGGAATACCTCGACACGCGGGGCCGCGATGCGGTCCAGCGCTACCTGGTCAAGGAAGTCCAGAAGGTCTACCGCAGCCAGGGCGTCACGATCAACGACAAGCACATCGAGATCATCGTCCGGCAGATGCTCCGCAAGGTCCGCATCGACCAGCCCGGCGACAGCGAGCTGCTGCCGACCGAATTGATCGACCGCCTTGACTTCGAGGAGGTCAACAACCGGGTCCTCTCGGAGGGCGGCGAGCCGGCGACGGCCCAGACCGTGCTCCTGGGGGTGACGAAGGCCTCGCTCAACACGTCCAGCTTCCTCGCCGCCGCATCCTTCCAGGAGACGACCAGAGTGCTCACCGAGGCCGCCATCAACGGCGCCAAGGACCACCTGATCGGCCTCAAGGAGAACGTCATCATCGGCAAGCTCATCCCGGCCGGGTCCGGGGCGCCTGCCAACCTCGCGGCCCGCAAGGAGCGCGAGCGGCGGCAGGCCCTCGAGGCCCTCGCCGGAGAGGCGCTCGAGGACGGCGGCGGAACCTACAACCCGTTCCTGGAGGAGGGTGGCCGCCCGGCCGACGACGACGCGGCGGGCCTCGCCCGCGCGGCGACGATCGCCGGCTCGGACGACGACGACTTCAACCCCTTCCTCGTCGAGACGGGTGGGGACGACGACGAGATCGACCCTGACAAGAACCCGCTCCTCCAGGGCGAGCCGGCGAAGGTCGAGGAGGCCTGAGCCACCGCACCGGGGCCCCGCTCGCCGGGGCCCCGTCCGCAACCCGGCCACGGTTGACACGTGCTCGGGCCGATTGGTAGACTCCGCGATCGTGGCTCCGGAAGGGGCGGCGTTCGACATGGCCGTCGAACGGCCCACCGGAACCCCCATCGATGGATGGGACAGGGTCCTCGCCGAGGGTCCCGACACCCCGGCCAGACCAAGGACCCGCGGTCCACGTGACCGCAGACCGACCGACGAACCGAAAGGAGCAGCGTCTTCGTGCCGACGATCAGCCAGCTCGTGCGCCACGGCCGCACCGCCAAGATCGCGAAGATCAAGGCGCCGGCGATGCGCAAGAACTGGAACAGCCTTCGGCAGCGGCAGGTCCCCATCCCGGGAGCGCCGCAGCGACGCGGTGTCTGCCTCCAGGTCCGGACCATGACCCCGAAGAAGCCGAACTCGGCGCTCCGCAAGATCGCCCGCGTGCGGCTGACGAACCAGATGGAGGTCACGGCCTACATCCCGGGCATCGGCCACAACCTCCAGGAGCACTCGGTCGTGCTCGTGCGTGGTGGCCGCGTCCGCGACCTGCCGTCGGTCAAGTACCACATCATCCGCGGCGCCCTCGACGCAGCCGGCGTCCGGGACCGCAAGCAGGGCCGGAGCAAGTACGGCGCGAAGGCCACCGCGGCCGTGGGAGGGAAGCGCTAGATGCCCCGTCGCGTCAGCATCCCCCGCAAGTCGAAGTACGAGCAGGTTCCGGTCAACCGGACGACGGCTCGCTTCCACGCCAAGCTCATGAAGGACGGCAAGCGGAACCTCGCCGAGCGGATCCTCCGCCAGGCGCTCGCCCGCGCCGAGTTCCAGGCCAAGCGGCCCGGCATCGAGGTCCTCGAGTCGGCGCTCCGGAACGCCACCCCGATCATCGAGGTCAAGCCGCGCCGCGTCGGTGGCGCCACCTACCAGGTCCCGGTCGAGATCCGGGGCGACCGCCGCCTCTCGCTCGGCGTCCGCTGGCTCGTCCAGTCGGCGCGCAAGCGGAGTGGCAAAAGCATGAGCGAGAAGCTCGCCGCGGAGTTCGTCGATGCGATGAACGGCCTCGGCGCCGCGGTCAAGCGCCGCGAGGACACGCACAAGATGGCGGACGCCAACAAGGCGTTCAGCCATTTCAAGTGGTAACCCCGGGAAGGTACTGAGAGTGACACGCCAGGTTCCGCTCGCACGGACGCGGAACATCGGAATCATCGCCCATATCGACGCCGGCAAGACCACGGTGACCGAGCGGATCCTCTTCTACACGAAGAAGATCTACAAGATCGGCGAGGTCCATGAGGGCGCGGCCACGATGGACTGGATGCCCCAGGAGCAGGAGCGGGGGATCACGATCACCGCGGCCGCGACGACGGCGTTCTGGGGCGATCACCGCATCAACATCATCGATACGCCCGGGCACGTGGACTTCACGGTCGAGGTCGAGCGGAGCCTCCGCGTCCTCGACGGCGCCGTCGTCGTCTTCGACGGCGTGGCCGGCGTCGAGCCCCAGTCGGAGACGGTCTGGCGCCAGGCGGATCGCTACGGCGTGCCGCGCTTCTGCTTCATCAACAAGCTGGACCGCACCGGGGCCGACTTCTGGCGCGGCGTCCAGTCGATCAAGGACCGCCTCGGCGCGAACGCCGTGCCGATCCAGATCCCGATCGGCCGCGAGGACCAGTTCGCGGGCGTCATCGATCTCGTCGAGATGAAGGCGATCTACTACCGCGACGATCTCGGCAACAAGATCGACGTCGAGGAGATCCCGGCCGAGCTGCTGGCCGAGGCCGAGCAGCACCGCCGCACGATGATCGAGGCCGTCGCCGAGATGGACGACGAGCTGACCCACAAGTACCTCGAGGGCGAGGAGCTGACGATCGCCGAGATCAAGCGCGGCCTCCGGCTCGGCGCGCTCACGACGAGGATCATCCCGGTCCTGACCGGCTCGGCCCTGAAGAACAAGGGCATCCAGAAGATGCTCGACGCCGTCATCGACTACCTGCCCTCGCCGCTCGACGTGCCGCCGATGATCGCCCTCGACGCCCGGACCGGCGCCGAGGTCATCCGGACCCCGGACGACAAGGAGCCCTTCAGCGCCCTTGCCTTCAAGATCGCCGCCGATCCGTTCGTCGGGAAGCTGGCCTTCTTCCGGGTCTACTCGGGCACGCTCAAGGCTGGCTCCTACGTCATGAACCCGACGAAGGGCAGGAAGGAGCGGATCGGCCGCCTCCTCCAGATGCATGCCAACCACCGCGAGGAGATCGAGGAGGTCTACGCCGGTGACATCGCCGCGGCCGTCGGCCTCAAGGACACGTTCACGGGCGACACGCTGACCGATCCGGACCACCAGGTCATCCTCGAGTCGATGACCTTCCCGGAGCCGGTCATCGAGGTCAAGATCGAGCCCAAGACCAAGGCGGACCAGGACAAGCTCGCGATCGCCCTCCAGCGCCTCGCCGAAGAGGACCCGACCTTCCGCGTCCACACCGACCCGGAGTCGTCGGAGACCCTCATCGCCGGCATGGGCGAGCTCCACCTCGACGTCCTCGTCGACCGGATGATCCGCGAGTTCAAGGTCGCCGCGAACATCGGCAAGCCGCAGGTCTCCTACCGCGAGACGATCCGCCGCCCGTCCGAGGGCAACGGCCGCTTCGTCCGCCAGACCGGCGGCAAGGGCCAGTACGGCCACGCGGTCATCAAGCTGGAGCCCAACGAGAAGGGCGCCGGCTACGAGTTCATCGACAAGATCATCGGCGGGACGATCCCGCGCGAGTACATCAAGCCGGTCGACCAGGGCATCCGCGAGACGCTCGAGACGGGCATCTTCGCCGGCTTCCCGGTCGTGGACGTCAAGGTCACCCTCTTCGACGGGTCCTACCACGATGTCGACTCGTCGGAGATGGCCTTCAAGATCGCCGGCTCCATGGCCATCAAGGACGCGTTCGGGAAGGCCGATCCGGCCATCCTCGAGCCGATCATGAAGGTCGAGGTCCTCATGCCCGAGGAATTCATGGGCGACGTCATCGGCGACCTCAACAGCCGGCGCGGGCAGATCGAGGGCATGGAGTCCCGGGGCAGCACACAGGTCGTGCGGGCGTTCGTCCCGCTGGCCCAGATGTTCGGGTACGTGACGGACCTGCGGTCGATGACCCAGGGCCGGGCGACGTCCTCGATGGAATTCAGCCACTACGCCGAGGTCCCAGCGTCGCTGGCCTCGGAGCTCGTCCAGAAGTCAAAGGTCTAGGGAGTAGGCGCCACCATGGCCAAGAAGAAGTTCGAGCGAACCAAGCCGCACGTGAACATCGGCACGATCGGCCACATCGACCATGGCAAGACGTCGCTCACCGCGGCGATCAGCAAGTACCTCGCGTTGAAGGGCTCGGCCGAGTACCGGGCCTTCGATTCGATCGACAACGCGCCCGAGGAGCGGGAGCGGGGGATCACGATCGCGATCGCCCACGTCGAGTACGAGACCGAGGCCCGCCACTACGCCCACGTCGACTGCCCCGGCCACGCCGACTACATCAAGAACATGATCACCGGCGCCGCCCAGATGGACGGCGCGATCCTCGTCGTCGCCGCGACCGACGGGCCGATGCCCCAGACCCGCGAGCACATCCTCCTCGCCCGCCAGGTCGAGGTCCCCTACATCGTCGTCTTCCTCAACAAGGTCGACGCCGTCGACGACCCCGAGCTCCTCGACCTCGTCGAGCTCGAGGTCCGCGAGCTCCTCACGAAGAACAACTTCCCGGGTGACGACATCCCCGTCATCCGCGGCTCGGCCCTGAAAGCCCTCGAGGCGCCCGACGATCCGTCCAACCCGGCCTACGCCCCGATCCAGGCCCTCATGGATGCCGTCGACAGCTACATCCCGACCCCCGAGCGACCGGTCGACAAGCCGTTCCTCATGCCGGTCGAGGACGTCTTCGGGATCAAGGGCCGGGGGACCGTCGCGACGGGCCGCATCGAGCGCGGCATCGTCAAGGTCGGCGACGAGGTCGAGCTCATCGGCGTCAAGCCGACTCGCAAGATCGTCGTCACCGGCGTCGAGATGTTCAAGAAGCTCCTCGACGAGGGTCGGGCCGGCGACAACGTCGGCTGCCTCATCCGGGGCATCGAGCGCGAGGAGATCGAGCGCGGCCAGGTCCTCGCCAAGACGGGCTCGGTCAAGCCCCACACGAAGTTCAAGGCCCAGGTCTACGTCCTCACGAAGGAGGAGGGTGGCCGCCACACGCCGTTCTACAACGGCTACCGACCCCAGTTCTACCTCCGGACCACGGACGTCACGGGGGCCATCGGCCTGCCCGAGGGGGCCGAGATGATCATGCCCGGCGACAACGTCGAGATGACCGTCGAGCTCATCAACCCGATCGCCCTCGAGACCGGCCAGCGCTTCGCCATCCGCGAGGGTGGCCGGACCGTCGGCGCCGGCGCCATCACCAGCATCACCGAGTAACGAGATGGCCAAGCAGCGCATCCGCATCCGCCTCAAGGCGTACGACCACCGACTGCTCGACCAGTCGGCGGCCCAGATCGTCGAGACGGCCCAGCGCACCGGGGCCGACATCGTCGGGCCGGTGCCGCTGCCCACGCGCATCGAGAAGTTCACCGTCATCCGCTCGCCCTTCATCGACAAGGACAGCCGGGAGCAGTTCGAGATCCGCACCCACAAGCGGCTCGTCGACATCCTGGATCCGTCGTCGAAGACGGTCGATGCCCTGATGCGACTCAGCCTCCCGGCTGGCGTCGACATCGAGATCAAGATGTGACCGAGCCCATGCATTCCCGACCCATCGCGGCGTTGTCGCCTGCGCACGGCCACGCTTCGCGTGTCCGACGCGCCTGGGGTCAACCGCAGTCGCACGACCGCGCGCGTGCTCGGCTCCGCCTTGCGCTGGGCGCGGGCCTGCCCGGGCTCAAGGATGTGCCGGCATGAGCATCGGACTCATTGGCCGGAAGGTCGGCATGACCCAGGTCTTCGCGGCTGACGGCACCATGGTCGCCGTCTCCGTGCTCGAGGTCGCCCCGAACACGGTGACCGGCCTCCGGACCGCCGAGCGGGACGGCTACACGGCCGTGCAGCTCGGAACCGACGAGAAGAAGAAGCTCACGAAGCCGCGCCTCGGCCAGCTCAAGGGCCTGCCGCAGCTTGCGACGACCCGCGAGTTCCGCCTCGACGACATCTCCGCGTATGAGGTCGGCCAGGCCATCGCCATCGCGGACCTGTTCGCCGAGGGCGACGAGGTCGACGTCACGGGCGTCTCGAAGGGCAAGGGCTTCGCCGGCCACATCAAGCGCCACCACTTCCACCGCGGTCCCACGACCCACGGCTCCGACCACCATCGTGAGCCGGGCTCCATCGGCCCGGGCACCACGCCGGGCCGCGTCTACAAGGGCGTCAAGATGGCCGGCCACATGGGCTCCGACCGGGTCACCACCAAGAAGGTCAAGGTCGTCCGCACGGACGCCGACCGGAACCTGCTCCTCCTGAAGGGCAGCCTTCCCGGCCCGCGCGGCAGCCTGATCCTCGTGAAGAAGGCCTGACCGATGCCCTCCATCACGCTCTACGACCGGACCGGCGCCTCCGTGGGCGACGTCGAGCTCAGCGACGTGCTCTTCGACGCCCCGGTGAACGTCGCCGTCCTCCACCAGGTCGTGACCGCCCAGCTGGCCGGTCGCCGGACCGGCACGCACGACACGAAGACCCGGGGGGAGGTCCGCGGCGGCGGCAAGAAGCCGTACAAGCAGAAGGGCACCGGCCGCGCCCGTCAGGGCACCCGGACGGCGCCGCACTACCGTGGCGGCGGGGCCGTCTTCGGGCCGCATCCGCGCTCCTACGAGCAGCGGCTGCCGAAGAAGATGCGGCGCCTCGCGCTCCGCGGCGCGCTCAGCGCCAAGCTCGGCGACCAGGCCATCCGCGTGATCGACACGTTCGCCCTCGAGGCGATCAAGACCCGCGACGTCCTGGGTGTCCTGACGGCCCTCAAGGCCACCGGGCGCATCCTCATCGTCGCGCCGGGCACGGACGAGCGCCTCAAGCTCTCGGCCCGCAACCTGGCCTCGGTGGATGTCATCCTGGCCGACTCCCTGAACGTCGTGGACCTCGTCAACGCGGACACGATCGTCATCGAGCAGCCGGCCCTCGCCCGGATGGAGGAGGTGTACGCGTGAGCGCCCTGACCGCTCCCGAGATCATCCTCCGCCCCGTCATCAGCGAGAAGTCGATCGACCAGGCGACCCGCGGCAAGTACACGTTCGCCGTGCACCCGAACGCCAACAAGATCCAGATCAAGGCGGCGGTCGAGGAGCTCTACAAGGCGGACAAGGTCAACGTCGTGGCCGTCAACGTCGTCACGAAGCAGCCCGGGATCAAGATGTCCGGCACCCGCCGCGGGCGCGTGGCCGGCCGCATCTCCGGCTGGCGCAAGGCGATCGTCACCCTGGCCCCCGGCCAGAAGATCCAGTTCTTCGAAGGGGTGTAGGGATGCCGCTTCGCAGCTACAAGGCCACCTCGCCGGGCATGCGGCAGATGACTCGCTCGACCTTCGAGGAGATCACCACCGACCAGCCCCACAAGCCGCTCCTCGAGCCGCAGACCCGCGGCTCCGGGCGGAACAACGCCGGCCGGCTCACCGTCCGCCATCGCGGCGGCGGAGAGAAGAGCCACTACCGGCGAATCGATTTCAAGCGGGACAAGTACGGCGTCCCGGCCCGGGTCGCGACGGTCGAGTACGACCCGAACCGCTCCGCCCGGATCGGGCTCCTCCACTATCGCGACGGCGAGAAGCGCTACATGCTCCTGCCGCACGGCGTGAAGGTCGGGGACGTCGTCCTGTCCGGTCCGGACGCGGAGGCGCGCACGGGCAACGCGCTGCCGATCGCGAACATCCCGCTCGGCTCCACCATCCACAACATCGAGCTGATCCCGGGCAAGGGTGGCCAGATCGTCCGGTCCGCCGGAACATCCGCCCAGCTCCTCGCGAAGGAAGGCGAGTACGCCCAGGTGCGGCTGCCCTCCGGCGAGGTCCGCCGGGTCAGCATCCGGTGCATGGCCACGATCGGCCAGGTCGGCAACCTCGACCACGAGAACCAGAACCTCGGCAAGGCGGGCCGCGCCCGCCACATGGGCCAGCGGCCCGAGGTCCGAGGCGTCGTCATGAACCCACGCGACCATCCGCACGGCGGCGGCGAGGGCAAGTCCCCGACGGGGATGCCGCCCAAGACCCCGTGGGGCAAGCCGGCGATGGGCTATCGCACGCGCCGTGGCAAGACCACGTCGCGGCTCATCGTCCGCTCGCGGCGCCGGAAGTAGCGGGGAGGCAGGCAGAGGATGTCCCGTTCCATCAAGAAGGGCCCGTTCGTCGAGGCCCGGCTGCTCGGCCGGATCGAGGAGATGAACCGGCGCAGCGAGAAGAAGGTCGTCAAGACCTGGTCTCGCGCGTCCGTCATCTTCCCGACGTTCATCGGCCATACCGTCGCCGTCTACAACGGCCGCAAGCACGTCCCGGTCTACGTGACCGAGAACATGGTTGGTCACCGGTTCGGTGAGTTCGCCCCCACCCGCACCTACCGCGGGCACGGCAAGCACACCGACCGCACGACCAGCGCGAAGTAGGAGCGGCCCACCGTGCGTGTCTCCGCCACCGCCAAGTACCTCCGCGGCTCCACCCGCAAGGCCCGCCTGGTCGTCCAGGTCATCAGGGGCAAGCCGGTGGAGGAAGCGGCCGCCGTGCTCCGGTTCATGCCCCAGCACGCCGCCAAGGACGTCGCCAAGGTGCTCAAGAGCGCCACGGCGCACGCCGAGAACAACCTGAACATGGCCGCCGACGAGCTGGTCGTCCTCGACGCGCGAGCGGATGAGGGCCCGGCGATCAAGCGCTGGCGGCCGCGGGCCCAGGGTCGGGCGTTTCCGATCCACAAGCCGCAGACCCACATCACCGTGACCGTCGGAACCCGGGAGGCCTGAAGATGGGACACAAGGTCCACCCGTACGGCTTCCGCCTCGGGGTGACGCGCACCTGGACCGCCAAGTGGTATCAGGACAAGGACTACACCGCCCTCCTCAAGGAGGACATCACGATCCGCGCCCTCGTGACCAGGCGGCTCGCCAACGCGAGCGTCAGCGGCCTCGAGATCGAGCGCAACTTCGGCCAGGTGACCGTCACGGTCCACACGGCCAAGCCGGGCATCGTGATCGGCAAGGGCGGCCAGAACGTGGAGATCCTCCGCCAGCAGATCGGCGCGCTCACGAAGCGCAAGGTCAAGCTGGAGATCAAGGAGATCCGCCAGCCCGAGCTGGACGCCTACCTCGTCGCGATCAACATCAGCCAGCAGCTGAGCCGCCGCATTGCCTTCAAGAAGGCGATGAAGCAGTCCATCCAGCGGTCGATGAAGGCCGGCGCGAAGGGCGTGAAGATCATGGTCGCGGGCCGCCTCGGCGGCGCCGAGATGGGCCGCCGCGAGTGGGACAAGGAAGGCCGGATCCCGCTCGGCACCCTCCGCGCGGACATCAGCTACGGCCAGGTCCACGCCCACACGACGTACGGCCGGATCGGCGTCAAGGTCTGGATCTACCGCGGCGACATTGCCCCGGAGCGGCCGATCGCGCCGCCTGCCGTGGGCGCGGGACAGGGGGCCTGAGCGATGCTCCTTCCCAAGCGCGTCAAGCACCGCAAGGTCATGCGCGGCCGGATGTCCGGCGTCGCCAAGGGCGGCCACTACGTCGCCTTCGGGGAGTTCGGGCTGGCCACGACCGAACCGGCCTGGATCACGAGCCGCCAGATCGAGGCGGCCCGGCGAGCCATGACCCGGTCCGTCAAGCGCGGCGGCAAGATCTGGATCCGCGTCTTCCCGGACAAGCCCGTCACGAAGAAGCCGGCCGAGACCCGGATGGGTTCCGGCAAGGGCGCGCCCGACCACTGGGTTGCGGTCGTCAAGCCCGGCCGGATCCTGTTCGAGATGGCCGGCGTCGGCCGCGACGAGGCCACCGAGGCGATGCGCCTCGCCGCCCACAAGCTGCCCGTGGCGACACGCGTCGTTGTCCGTGAGTCCGCCCTGATGGAGGCTCCCGACGATGGACATCGGTAAGATCCGGGAGCTCTCCGACAGCGAGCTCGAGACGGCCCTTCGCGACGCGAAGCAGGACCTCTGGAGCGCCCGCTTCGCGCTGTCCACCCGGCAGCTCAACGACACGAGCACGATTCCGCAGACCCGCCGACGGATCGCCCGGATCCTCACGGTCCAGCGCGAGCGGCTCACCGCCCGGACGGCCCCGGCCGCCCGGAAGTCCGCGTGAAGGATCGATCCATGACTGCAGCCACCAGCCCCGAGCGGGGCGTTCGAAAGACGAAGACCGGTCGCGTCGTCAGCGACAAGATGGACAAGACGATCGTCGTGTCCGTCGAGCGCCTGGCCCGCCACCGGCTCTACAAGCGCGTCATTCGCCTGACCACGAAGTTCAAGGCCCATGACGAGCTGAACGACGCGCACGTCGGCGACACCGTCCTCATCGAGGAGTCGAGGCCGCTCTCGGCCACGAAGCGCTGGCGACTCATCCGCGTCCTTGCCCGGGCCGGCGAGCACGGCCATGGCAACCCCGCCGACGTCGTCGGCGAGGAGGCCGAGGTGAGCGAGGCGATCCACGGCGCGGCCCACCCGGGCCGGACCCGTCGTGACGACGAGGCGACGGCCGAGGCCGAGGCCGAGGCCAAGGCCGAGGCCACCTCCGAGGCCGAGCCGGCCGGGGAGGACGCATGATCCAGCCCCAGTCCCGGCTCAAGGTCGCCGACAACACCGGCGCCCGGACGATCCAGTGCATCCGCGTCATGGGCCGCTCGCTCAAGACGACGGCCGGCGTGGGTGACGTGATCATCGCCAGCGTCAAGCAGGCGATCCCGAACGCGGCGGTCAAGAAGGGCGACGTCGTCCGGGCCGTCGTCGTCCGGACCTCGAAGGAATATGGCCGGCCCGACGGCAGCTACATCCGCTTCGACGAGAACGCCGCCGTCCTCATCAACAACCAGGGCAACCCCCGCGGGACCCGGATCTTCGGTCCGGTCGCCCGTGAGCTGCGAGACCGGAACTACATGAAGATCGTGTCGCTCGCCCCGGAGGTGCTGTGATGGCAGCCCGGGTCCACGAGCACGGCCACCCCACACGCGTCCCCGAGATCCGCAAGGGCGATCTCGTCGTCGTCATCGCCGGCAAGGACACGGGCAAGCGCGGCAAGGTCGAGCGGGTCATCCGCCGGACGGCCAGCCGCAGCGCGCTCCGCGTCCCGTTCCGCCGCGGGACGCCGACGAGCGGCACGGCCGTCGTCGTCGAGGGGCTCAACATCGCCAAGCGCCACACGAAGCCGCGCCAGACGGCCGGCCGGACCGACCGGATGCCGAAGGTGCAGCAGGGCGGGATCATCGACATCGCGATGCCGCTCGACGTGGCCAAGGTGATGCTAGTCTGCCCCAAGTGCGACCGGCCCACCCGGATCGGCCACACGACCCTCGAGGACGGCCACCGGATCCGCGTCTGCAGGCACTGTGGCAGCGCCCTCGAGGTGACCGCATGAGCGCGAGCAACCTCCGCGACCGCTACGTCGCCGAGGCCGTGCCCGGCCTGCGCAAGCAGTTCGAGTACGCCAACGCGATGCAGGTCCCGCGGCTGGACAAGGTCGTCGTGAACATCGGCCTCGGCGAGGCCCTCACGAACGCCAAGGCGATCGAGGCGGCCGTCAAGGACCTCGCCGCGATCACCGGCCAGAAGCCGATCGTGACGAAGGCCAAGCGCTCGATCGCCCAGTTCCGCGTCCGGACGGGGAACCCGATCGGCGCCAAGGTCACGCTCCGCGGCCAGCGCATGTGGGACTTCCTGGAGCGCTTCACGCTCCTCGCCCTGCCTCGCATCCGCGACTTCCGCGGCGTGCCGAGCCGGTCGTTCGACGGCCGCGGCAACTACACGATCGGGCTGCGCGAGCAGATCGCGTTCCCCGAGATCGACTACGACAAGGTGGACCGTCTCCGCGGGCTGGAGATCAGCATCGTGACGACGGCGAAGACCGACGAGGAGTCCAAGCGCCTGCTTGAGCTCCTCGGCATGCCCTTCGCCTCGTAGGCGCGGGAGGGAGACCAATGGCCAAGAAGTCGATGATCGCCAAGGCGAAGCGAACGCCGAAGTTCCCCGTCCAGGGGTACAACCGCTGCTTCGTCTGCGGCCGCCCGCGCGCATTCATGCGCCGGTTCGCCCTGTGCCGGATCTGCTTCCGGGAGCGCGCCCTCGTGGGTGAGCTGCCCGGCGTCACCAAGTCGAGCTGGTAGGACCATGAACATTTCCGACCCGATTGCGGACATGCTCACGCGCATCCGCAACGCGTCACGGGCGCGCCACCTCGAGGTGGTCGTGCCGGCGTCGCGAACGAAGCGTGAGATCGCGCGCATCCTCCAGTCCGAGGGCTTCATCGCCGGCTGGACCGAGGAGCAGGCCGGCCCCGGCCACGTGATCAAGCTCCAGCTCCGGTATGTCGACGGCAAGGTGCCCGTCGTCTCCGGCCTGAAGCGGATCAGCAAGCCCGGGCTGCGCGTGTATGCCCGCAAGACCGACATTCCGCGGGTCCTCGGCGGACTCGGCATCGTCATCGTCAGCACGAGCCAGGGGATCATGACCGGCGCGCAGGCCCACAAGGCCCAGCTCGGCGGCGAAGTCCTGGCCTACGTCTGGTAGGCCGCGATGTCCCGAATCGGCCGCCTGCCCATCGCCGTTCCCGCCGGCGTCGACGTGACGCTCGACGGCGCCAGCGTGACCGTCACGGGTCCCAAGGGAACGCTCAGCCGCGTCCTCCACCCGGACATGGTCATCAGCCGCGAGGACGAGCAGCTCGTCGTCACCCGGCCGACAGAGCAGAAGACCCACAAGCAGCTCCACGGACTGACCCGGACGCTCGTCAACAACATGGTCGTCGGCGTGACGACGGGGTACCGCAAGGGCCTCGAGATCACCGGCGTCGGCTACCGTGCGGCGCTCTCCGGGCGCAAGCTCACGCTCAACCTCGGGTACAGCCACCCGATCGAGATTGACCCACCCGAGGGCATCAGCTTCGAGGTCGAGAATCCCACCCGCCTCGCGGTCGTGGGCATCGACAAGGAGCTCGTCGGGCAGATCGCCGCCAGGGTCCGCGCGACCCGGAAGCCGGAGCCCTACAAGGGCAAGGGCGTCCGCTACGCGGGCGAGGTCATCCGCCGCAAGGCTGGCAAGGCCGGCAAGATCGGCGGCAAGAAGTAGTGCAGGTCCGCCCCGAGAGGGAGAGCCCGGGCAAGGCGGCGCAGAGCGCCGGAAGCGAGCGCACTCAAACGTGCGTGAGCGACGGCGCGAAGGCGCCAACGCAGCCCTGGTTCGTCAACGAGGCGCCCCAAGAGTCGAAGGAAGAACCACGATGACGCAGGTCGCAAGCCGCGGCGCCGCGCGACAGAAGCGCCACACCCGGATCCGCCTCCACCTGGAGGGTGGTCCGGCACGGCCGCGACTCGCGGTGTTCCGCAGCCTCAATCACATCTACGCCCAGGTCATCGACGACGAGTCGGGCAAGACCCTGGCCGCCGCGTCCTCGCTCGAGAAGGAGCTCCGTTCCGGCACCGGGACGAAGACGCAGGAGGCGGCCGCCGTCGGCCAGCTCGTCGCCTCCCGGGCGAAGACCGCCGGGGTCGAGCGAGTCGTGTTCGACCGTGCCGGCTACCGGTATCACGGGCGCGTCAAGTCGCTCGCAGAGGCGGCTCGCGAAGCCGGCCTCGACTTCTAAGGAGCAGACGTGGCACGCATCGACCCCAACAAGCTCGCGCTCGAGGAGCGCGTCGTCCAGATCAACCGCGTGGCGAAGGTCGTCAAGGGTGGCCGTCGCTTCAGCTTCAGCGCGGTCGTCGTCGTCGGCGACGGGGCGGGCCACGTGGGCGTCGGCCTCGGCAAGGCCGGCGAGGTTCCGGAGGCGATCCGGAAGGGCGTCGAGGACGCCAAGAAGAACCTCATCCGGATCCCGATGGTCGGCACGACGATTCCGCACGAGGTCAAGAAGGAATACGCGGCCAGCAGCGTCCTGCTGAAGCCGGCCTCGCAGGGGACCGGCGTCATCGCCGGCGGCTCCGTCCGCGCGGTCGTCGAGTCGGCCGGCATCCGCGACATCCTGTCCAAGGTCCACGGCTCCACGAACCCGGTCAACGTGACCCGGGCGACCCTGGAGGCCCTCCGGGGACTCCACTCCGCCGAGGAGCTGGGCGCGCGCCGCGGGATGACCCTCCGCGTCCGGATCGCCGGCCAGCCGATGGCCGGGGAGGCGAGCGATGCCCGGTAAGCTGCGCGTGACCCAGACGAAGAGCACGATCAGCCACATCGCCCGCAACCGGGCGACGGTCAAGGCCCTCGGGCTCCACGGCATCGGCAGCACGGTCGAGGTCGTGGACAACGAGGCGACCCGGGGCATGGTCCGGCAGGTCCGGTTCCTCGTGTCCGTGGAGGAGATCGGCGACGCCGGTACCGGCAAGGCGGCCCGGAAGGACGCCACGCCCGAGGAGAAGGCATGAAGCTCCACGATCTCCGGCCCGCGCCGGGATCCCACAAGAAGAAGACCCGCGTCGGGCGCGGCATCGCGGCCGGCAAGGGCAAGACGGCGGGTCGCGGCACGAAGGGCCAGAAGGCTCGCGCCGGCGGCGGCATTCCCGCCCGGTTCGAGGGCGGCCAGACGCCGCTCCACATCCGGATCCCGAAGCTCCGCGGCTTCAAGAACCCGTTCAAGATCGACTACGAGGTCGTGAACGTCGGCGCGATCACCCACCTCGTCGAGCTCGGCGTCCTCGAGAGCGGCGAGATGCCCGGGACGAAGAAGGCGAAGGGCGCGGCCGACGCGCCGATCACCGTCAACCAGGAGATCCTCCGGGCGGCCGGCCTCGTCCGGTCGCTCAGGAAGCCGCTCAAGATCCTCGGCCACGGCGAGCTGTCGACGGCTCTCTTCGTCGTCGCCGACGCCGTCAGCGGCTCGGCCAGGGCCAAGATCGAGGCCGCCGGCGGCACCGTCTCGCTCCTCGAGGTCCCCACCGGTCCGCTCGCCGCGCTCGGGGTGGCCCCCGAGGCGGAGAGCCACGACGACGACGCTCCGGCAGCGCTCCAGGCCGCTGGCCCCGCGGACGCCGGCGAAGCCGCGGAGGCCGTCGCCGGACCGAAGCGTCGCGCCAAGGCCGCCCCGAGGGCGGCTGCCACCGAAGCCGCGGCGGATGCCGAATCCCTCGCCGACGCGGAGCCGGTGCCGAGCGCCGACGCCCCGGCGGACGAGGCCAAGGCCGCCGAGGGCCCGGACACCGATTCCATCGCGGACGCCTGATCCGTGTTCGAATCCCTCCTCAACGCGTTCCGCGCGCCGGACATCCGGCGACGGCTGCTGTTCGTCCTGGGGATCCTGGTCGTCTACCGGCTGCTGGCCCAGGTGCCGCTGCCGGGCATCGACCGGACGCAGCTCGCGGCGTTCTTCCAGAAGAACACCGCGTTCGGGATCATCGACCTCTTCGCCGGCGGCGGGCTTTCGCAGCTCTCCATCGTGGGCCTGACGCTGAACCCGTACATCAACGCCTCGATCATCATGCAGCTGATGCAGGGCGTGATCCCGAGCCTGCAGGCATTGAGCCGGGAAGGCGAATTCGGTCGCCAGAAGCTCAACCAGTACACCCGCTACCTGACCGTCCCGATGGCCTTCCTCCAGGCATTCGGGATCCTCTCCGCGCTCAACGCCGACGGGATCATCATCGGCGGCTTCGGCCTCGGCATCGCCATGTCGTGGGTCCAGATGGTGACGATGGTCGCCGGCGCGGTGCTGCTCATGTGGCTGGGCGAGCTGATCACCGAGAAGGGGATCGGCAACGGCATCAGCTTCATCATCTTCGCCGGCATCGTGAGTCGCGCGCCGGCGGCCGTCGCCAGCCTGTTCACGAACAACCAGTCGCCGCGCGACATCCTCCTGTTCGCGGTCCTCGCGATCGTCGCCGTGGCGGTGATCATCTACATCCAGGAGGGCCAGCGCCGGATCCCGATCCAGTACGCCAGCCGCGTCCGCGGCCGCCGGATGTACCAGGGCGGCCAGACGTTCCTGCCGCTCCGCGTCAACCTGGCCGGCGTCATCCCGATCATCTTCGCCGTCTCGATCCTCCAGTTCCCGGCCCAGCTCGCCCTGTACTTCTCGTTCTCGACGGTGGAGGTCGTCAAGAACATCGCGACCGGGATCGCCCAGTTCCTTGCCTCGACGACGCCGCAGTACGCCATCCTGTATTTCCTGCTGACGGTCGGCTTCACGTATTTCTACACGGCCTTCACCTTCAAGCCGGACGAGACCGCGGAGCAGCTCCGCAAGAACGGCGGATTCATCCCCGGGATCCGGCCGGGCCGGCCGACCCAGGACTACCTCCAGCGGGTCGTCTCCCGGATCACGATCGCCGGCGCGCTCTTCCTCGGCATCATCGCGGTCGCCCCGGTCATCGCCGGCGTCCTCGACAAATCGCTCGCCGGCGTCGCGCTCGGCGGCACGGGCCTCCTGATCGTCGTCTCCGTCGTCGTCGAGACGATGAAGCAGATCGAGGCCCAGCTGATGATGCGCAACTACGAGGGCTTCATTCGGTGACCCTGCTGGTCCTCCTGGGCGCTCCCGGCGCCGGGAAAGGCACGCAGGCGGCCGTCCTCCGGGACCGGCTCGGGATCCCGCACATCGCGACCGGCGACCTGTTCCGCGCGGCCATCCGGGAGGCGACTCCCGTCGGTCTCGAGGCCAGGACGTACATGGATGCCGGCCAGCTCGTGCCCGACGGCGTGACGATCCGGATGCTCGAGGAGCGCCTCGCCCGCCCCGACGCGGCGAACGGGGCCATCCTCGATGGCTTCCCCCGGACCGCGGTCCAGGCCGCGGCGCTCGACTCGTTCCTCGCCGGCCGGGGAAGCCAGGTTGATGCGGCGCTCCTCATCGACGTCCCGCCGGACGCGCTCATCGAGCGGCTCTCCGGCCGCTGGATCTGCCAGTCCGCCGGCCATCCCTACCACGTCTCCATGAAGCTGCCGGCCGTGCCCGGCATCTGCGACCTCGACGGCTCACCGCTCGTCCAGCGCGCCGACGACCAGCCGCAGACCATCCGCGCCCGCCTCGTCAGCCAGCTCGACGACCTCAATGCCGTCGTCGAGCACTATCGCGCCACCGGCGCCCTGCGGACGGTGGATGGGCTGCGCCCGATCGACGCGGTCTCCGCGGGCCTCCTCGACGTCCTCGAGGCGGGCACCGCCGGCGCGGCCTGACCATGGTCACGCGCAAGTCCCGGCGGGAGATCGACCAGATGCGACGGGCCGGGCGGGTCGTCGCCGAGGTCCTCGCGCTCGTCGAGGGAGAGCTCCACCCGGGCGTCACCTCGGGTCATCTCGACCGCCTTGCCGAGCAGCACATCCGCCAGTCCGGCGGCATCCCATCGTTCAAGGGCTACCTCGGCGGTGGGCGCTACGGCAAGGGCCCGGCCGCATTCCCGGCGAGCGTCTGCGTCTCGATCGACAGCGAGGTCGTCCACGGCATCCCGGGCGATCGGGTGATCCGCGAGGGCCAGATCGTTTCGATCGACGTCGGCGCCATCGTCGACGGCTGGCACGGCGACGGCGCCCGGACCTTCGTGGTCGGCGAGGGCCGGCCCGAGGTCGAGGCGCTCGTGGGTGCGACCCGGCTGGCGATGATGGCCGGTATCGCGGCCGCCGTGCCCGGCAACCGCGTCGGGGACATCTCGGCCGCGATCGAGGACGTCGGCCGCGAAGGCGGCTACGGCATCGTCCGGCAGTTCGTCGGCCACGGCATCGGGACCGAGATGCACCAGGATCCGCAGGTCCCCAATTATCGGACCGGCTACCGCGGCATGGAGCTCCAGCCCGGCATGTGCCTCGCGATCGAGCCGATGTTCACGCTCGGCGAGGCCGACGTCGAAGTCATGCCCGACCACTGGACGGTCGTCACCGCCGACGGATCGCTCGCCGCGCACTTCGAGCACACGATCGCGATCACCGAGCACGGCCCGGAGATCCTGACCAGTGTCTGAGCTCGGCCAGCTGGCCCAGGGTTGCCTGGGAACGTCGATCTCTGGTACGCTACGCGTTCGTGTGTCGGCCCGCCCGGGCCGGCACTTGGCGTGAGAAAGGGACCCAGCACGGACCGTGGCGAAGCGAGACGCGATCGAAGTCGAGGGAACGGTGCTCGAGCCGCTTCCGAACACCATGTTTGCGATCGAGCTTGAGAACGGTCACCGGGTGCTGGCCCATATCTCCGGAAAGCTTCGGATGAACTTCATCCGGATCCTGCCGGGGGACCGCGTGCGGGTGGAGCTCTCTCCATACGACCTGACGCGCGGTCGGATCACATACCGACTCAAATAGGCAACGTTCGTCTGCCACTGGCAGGAACACACTCGTCGAGGATCCGTTGAAAGTCCGAGCCTCCATCAAGGCGCGCTGCGACAACTGCAAGGTGATTCGCCGCCACGGGACCGTGATGGTCATCTGCACGAATCCAAAGCACAAGCAGCGGCAGGGGTAGCAGTCCGATGGCACGACTCGCCGGCATCGATATCCCGCGCGAAAAGCGCGTCGAGGTGTCGCTCACCTACATCTTCGGGATCGGCCTGCCCACGGCCCAGAAGATCCTGACCCAGACGAACATCAACGCGGACACGCGAGTCCGCGACCTCACCGAGGAGCAGGTCAACCGGCTCCGGGAGCTCATCGACCGGCGCTACAAGGTGGAGGGGGACCTCCGCCGCGAGGTGGCGCTCAACGTCAAGCGGCTCATCGAGATCGGCTCGTACCGCGGCCTCCGCCATCGGCGGAACCTGCCGGTCCGCGGCCAGCGCACGAAGACGAACGCCCGCCAGCGGCGCGGACCCAAGAAGACGGTCGGCGCGCGGCGCAAGGCCACGAAGTAGCACTGAGGGATACCGACACGCATGGCTGAACGGAAGCGGGCCGTCAAGCAGCGGCGCAGGGAGAAGAAGAACGTGCCCCAGGGCCACGTTCACGTCCTGGCGTCCTTCAACAACACGATCATCACGATCACCGATCCCAGCGGTGCGGTCATCAGCTGGGGCTCGTCCGGGGTGGCCGGCTTCAAGGGCTCCCGGAAGAGCACCCCATACGCGGCCGCCCTGTCTGCCGACATCGCCGCCAAGAAGGCGATGGAGCATGGGATGCGCCAGGTCGAGGTGTACGTGAAGGGCCCGGGCGCGGGCCGCGAGCAGGCCATCCGGTCCCTCCAGACCGCCGGCCTCGAGGTCACCGCGATCACCGACGTCACGCCGATCCCGCACAACGGCTGCCGCCCGCCCAAGCGGCGCCGGGTCTGAGCCAGGACAGGAACTGATGGCCCGATACACCGAATCCGTCTGCCGCCTCTGCCGCCGGGAGGGCGCCAAGCTCTACCTCAAGGGCACGCGCTGCTATACCAAGAAGTGCGCCTTCGAGCGCCGTCCCAGCCCGCCCGGCCAGCACGGCGTCCGCCGCCGCAAGATGGGCGACTTCGGCATCCAGCTGCGCGAGAAGCAGAAGGTCCGCCGCGTCTACCCCGTCCTCGAGCGCCAGTTCCACCGCTACTTCGTCCAGGCGGAGAACACGGACGGGGTGACCGGCGAGAACCTCCTGCGATCCCTCGAATCGCGGCTGGACAACGTCGTCTTCCGGCTCGGTTTCGCGACGTCCCGCGCCCAGGCTCGGCAGCTCGTGACCCACGGCCACTTCGCCGTCAACGGGGTCCCGACGGACATCCCGTCCTACGTCCTCAAGCCGGGCGACCGGATCGAGGTCCGGGAGTCGCGCAACCAGCGCGAGCCGTTCAAGATGGCGAAGGAGACGCTCCGCTCCGTCCAGGTGCCGGAGTGGCTCAGCCTGGAGCCCGCCAGGCTCGCCGGCACCGTCCTCACCCTGCCCCGACGCGACCAGATGCCGCTCGACCTCAACGAGCAGCTCGTGGTCGAGTTCTACTCGAGGTAACCCAACCCCATGATCGAACTCGAGACCCCGCAGATCGAGCCCATCGAGGAAGTCGGCACGTACGGCAAGTACGAGGCCGGACCCCTCCAGGCCGGCTACGGCGTCACCCTCGGCAACGCGCTCCGGCGCGTGCTCCTTTCCTCGCTCGAGGGTGCCGCGGTCACGTCCATCCAGATCCGTGACGTGTACCAGGAGTTCTCGACGATCCCCGGCGTCAAGGAAGACGTCACCCAGATCGTCCTGAACGTCAAGAAGCTGCGCCTCAAGAGCTTCGCGACGCACCCCGTCCAGCTCCGCCTCACGAAGAGCGGCGCCGGCCCGGTGCTCGCCGCCGACCTCGTCGAATCCGCCGACATCGAGATCGTCAACCCGGACCTCGTCCTCATGACGCTGGACTCGGATGACGTGACCATCGAGATGGACCTCACGGTCGAGCGCGGCGTCGGATACCTCGGTGCAGAGCGGGCCGAGGCTCTGCCGATCGGCGTGATCGCGGTCGACGCGATCTTCACCCCGGTCCGGAAGGTCAACTACCAGGTCGAGAGCATGCGCGTCGGCCAGGTGACCAACTTCGACAAGCTCACGATCGAGATCGAGACCGACGGCACGATCGCTCCCGAAGAGGCGCTCAGCCGGTCCGCCGCGATCCTCGTCGATCAGTTCCGGCCGTTCATCACGATCGGCCAGGCCGCGATGCCCGGCGATCGTGCCGGGGCCGGCGTGCCGCAGCTCCCGCCGAACATGCTCGACATGCCGATCGAGGAGCTGGACCTGCCGATGCGGGCCTACAACTCCCTCAAGCGGAACAACATCGTCAAGGTCGGCCAGCTGCTCCAGCTCAAGGACGACGACCTCCTCCGGATGCGGAACTTCGGCAAGAAGTCCCTCGACGAGATGAAGGAGCGCCTGCGGATGCGGGGCTTCATCCTCCCCGAGAGCGAGCCGTCCGAGCTGGGCGGCGACGAGGCCGAGGGCGACGACGAGGCGCCGTTCGAGGGCGAGGACGCCTGACATGGCCCACCGCATCGACGGGCGCAAGCTCGGCCGCAGGATGGGTCCGCGGCTCGCGCTCTACAAGAACCTGACCGTGTCCATTCTCCGCTACGAGCGGGTCAAGACGACCGAGGCCAAGGCCAAGGAAGTCCAGGGCCGGGTCGAGCGGATGATCACGATCGCGAAACGAGGGGACCTGGCCGCGCGCCGGTCCATCGTCTCGCAGTTCCCGAACGAGCCGCTCGTCGTGACGAAGCTCTTCGATGAGATCGCCCCGAAGTACGCCGACCGGTCGTCCGGCTACACCCGGATCGTCAAGATCGGCCAGCGCTCGGGAGATGCCGCCGAGATCGTCCAGATCGAGCTCGTCTGAGCTCGGGATGGGCGCCGCGCGGCGCATGACAATCGGTGCCCGAGAGGGCGCCCCCCGGCGGTATCGCGCCAGGGTCGAATACGACGGCACGGAGTTCGCCGGCTTCCAGGCCCAGCGGCCCGGGATCCGGACCGTCCAGGGAGCGCTCGAGGCGGCGCTTGCGACCCTCTCCGGAGGGGAGCGGCAGGCCGTCGACGGCGCCGGCCGCACGGATGCCGGGGTCCACGCCACGGGGCAGGTCATCGCCTTCTCCTACGCGGGTCGCCTCTCGGCAGACGAGCTGGCCGATGGCCTCAACGGGTGCCTGCCACCGGATGTCGCGGTCCGCGACGTCCGCCAGGTCCCGCCGAGGTTCCACCCCCGCCACGACGCGCGGTACCGCGAGTATCGGTACACGGTCTGGCAGGGGCCGCGGAGCCCGCTCCGGGAGCGCACGGCGCTCCGGGTGCGACGCCCGCTGGACGTGGAGGCGATGGCACGAGCCGCGACGGTCTTCGAGGGCCGTCACGACTTCAGCGCCTTCGGCGGGGCCGATCCGCAGCCGGTCCGGGACGTCCATCGCGTCCGGGTCCGGCGGCAGGGGAGCCTCGTGACGATCGACGTTCGAGCCACCGCGTTCCTGCGGGGGATGGTCCGGCGCATGGTCGCCGCCCTCCTCGCGGTGGGTGCGGGAACGATTGATGAGACAGCGGTCGCCGAGGCGCTCGAGCAGCGGCGACCGGCCTTCGCGGGAGCAGCGGCCCCGGCGAAGGGACTCTGCCTCCGCCGGGTCGCCCTCGGGCGCCGACGGAGACCAAGCAACGGAGAAGACGAGGAACGATGAACGCCAAGACCTATACCGCCCGGGAGAGCGAGATCGAGCGCGCGTGGTTCGTCGTGGACGCGACGGGCCAGACGCTCGGCCGCCTCGCGACGCAGGTCGCGCGCGTCCTCTCCGGCAAGCACAAGCCCACGTACACCGCCCATCTCGACACCGGGGACCACGTCATCATCCTGAATGCCGGGAAGATCGCCGTGAGCAGCGACAAGCTGACCTCGAAGTCATACGCCCGCCACAGCGGCCACCCCCAGGGGTTCAAGGAGGAGTCGCTCGGCAAGCTCCTCGAGCGACGTCCCGAGGAGGTCGTCCGCCGGGCGATCAAGGGCATGCTGCCGCACAACCGCCTCGGGGCGCAGCAGCTCCGCAAGCTCAAGATCTACGCCGGCAACGATCATCCCCATCAGGCTCAGCAGCCTGAGCCGCTCGCCTGACGGAGGAGACGACGATGGCCACCGCAGCTCCTGTCTTCAACTCCGGGACCGGCCGCCGCAAGACCGCGGTCGCCCGGGTCCGGCTCATGCCCGGCGAGGGCGAGATCGTCGTCAACGGGCGCTCCCTCATGGAGCACTTCGGAAACGCGATCAACGAGGCCGACCTCCGGATGCCCTTCCGCGTCACGGGCACCGAGGGCCGATTCAACGCCCTGATCAAGGTCGAGGGCGGCGGCGTCACCGGCCAGGCCGGTGCGATCCGTCACGGCATCGCCCGGGCGCTCCTCGAGCTCGATCCGGACGGCCACCGCCTCGTCCTGCGCCAGGCTGGCTACCTGACCCGCGACCCGCGGATGAAGGAGCGGAAGAAGTACGGGCTCAAGCGAGCCCGCAAGGCCCCCCAGTACACGAAGAGGTAGCCACTGCCTGACGCCCGACGCGGGCGTTGCGGCCTCCGCTGGCTCGCTCACGCACGTTCGAGTGCGCTCGCTCGCCTGCTCGGCCGCGCCTTCGCCGCGGCCGCCCTCCGATGGCCACGATCCGGTTTGCGCTCGGCGTCCGCGCGGCTAGAGTTGCCGGATGGACGTCGCCCCTGTCGGCAGCCTTCGAGGCCGGAATCTCATCAAGGCGGCTGACCTGTCGCCGGCCGAGGTGGGCCGTGTCTTCGAGACGGCCGCGACCCTCAAGGCGGAGTTCCTTGTCGATCGGCGGCATGCCGAGCCGCCACTCGTCCGGCGATCCCTCGCGATGCTCTTCGAGCGGCCCAGCCTCCGGACGCGCGTCACGTTCGAGGCCGGGATGCTCCAGCTCGGCGGCGGCGCCATCCAGCTGACCGCGGGAAACGTCGGCTGGGGCGTGCGTGAATCGGTCGCGGACGTCGCCCGGAACCTCCAGGCCTTCGTCGACGGGATCGTGATCCGCACGGGCCCGCACGAGATCGCGGAGGAGCTCGCCGCGCGAGCCGCGGTCCCCGTGATCAATGCCCTCACCCGCCACGAGCACCCCTGCCAGGCCCTCGCCGACGTGTTCACGCTGCGGGAGGTCTTCGGGTCCCTGGCCGGCCGGGTCGTGACCTTCGTCGGCGACGGCAACAACGTCTTCCACTCGCTCGCGACGGTCGTGGCCGGCCAGGGAGCGACGGTCCGCCTGGCCCATCCCGCGGGCTACGGCCCGGATCCGGCCGTCGTTGCCTCGGCCCGGGCGATCGGCGCCGCCCATGGAGGCTGGGTGGATGTCGGCATCGACCCCAGGGCAGCCGTTGAGGGCGCCGACGTGATCTACACCGACTCGTGGACCTCGATGGGGCAGGAGGATGAGGCCGCCGTCCGGGAGCAGGCGTTCCGCGGCTTCCAGGTCGACGAGGAACTGTGCCGCGTCGCCGGGCCCCAGGCGAGGGTGATGCACTGCCTGCCGGCGCACCGCGAGCAGGAGATCACCTCCGAGGTCATGGACGGGCCGCGCAGCCTGGTCTTCCAGCAATCCGAGAACCGGCTCCACGTCCAGAAGGGCCTGCTCGTGGAGCTCCTCGGGGGTCGCCCGCCTGGCACCGGTTAGCGTTCCCGCCGGTCGGGAGCCGGCCGCGCCGCGCGGTACGATGCGGATCTGATGAGCCAGGCCCTCTATGAGCAGTACAAGGACGCGCTGCGCCGCGGTCACGTGGCCGCGCTTCGCGACCGGCTCGACGCCGCCGCGGCCGCCTATCGAGCGGCTGCCGAGCTCGCCCCCGACCGGGCGCTCCCGTATGCGAGCCTCGCCGGCGTGCTCGTTCGCCAGGGCCGCGGGGACGAGGCGCTGGTCGCGTTCGACGCGGCACTCCAGCGGGCACCGGCGGACGAGGGAGCCCTCCGCGGCCGTGCCGAGCTCCATGCCGCGGCCGGGCGGCGCGTGGACGCGGCCACCGACTTCGAGGTGCTCGCGGCGGCGCTCGAGCAGGTCGGCCGGACGGCGGACGCGGCGGACGCGGCCCGGCGGGCGCTGGAGCTCGCCGAGTCCCGATCGCGGCGCCACGAGCTCGAGCGGCTGACCGCCCTCCTGCGGACCGCCGGCGAGGACCGGCCGGCCGTCGAGGCGCTGGACCGGGCACTGGGCATCCTCGACCCGGGCGCGCCGGCCGGCAAGCCGGAGGCGGGCCCTGCCGAGACCGAGTCGCCGATCGCCGGCGCGAGCCTCGGGCCGCCACGCGAGGTGGCGACGGGCACAGGGACCGCCACGCCGCCCGATGACGCGGCCATGTCTTCGGCTGCGGCCGGGCCGCCGAAAGCCCAGGACCCGGCCGTGCTGCGGGCTGTGGCCGATGCCCTGCTGGACGCCGGCGACCTGGTCGGGGCCGGCGACCGCTTCCTCGCCCTGGCGGCCACCCATCGAGGCCTCGGCCAGGTCGACGCGGCGATGGATGCCTGCCTCGCGCTCCTCGCGGCGACCCCATCGGACCCACGCCTCCAGCTCGAGATCGCGGCCATCCAGGTCGAGCGGGGTTGGTCAGCCCTGGCGTCCGAGAAGGTCCGCCTGCTCGTGCGCCTCGCCGACCTGGAGGCGGACGAGACCCTTCGCGCCGGGATCTCGGCGTTCGCCGTCGAGCATGGTCTCGAGGTCCCGGCGCCCGCTCCCTGACGCCGGTCGCCGACCGCCGCCGGGGCCGGCCGTGCGGGGACGCGATGCTACACTCGCCCGACGATGCCGCAGCTCCTCGCGTCGATCCTCGACCAGGTTCGGCCCACGACGCTGCTCGACATCGGGCTCACCGCGCTCCTGATCTACTGGCTGTTCAGCCTGATCCGCGGGACCCGGGCAGTTCGGCTCGTCATCGGCATCTCGGTCCTGTTCGTCGTCTATTTCGCGGCCCAGGCCCTGGCGCTCCGGCTCCTCACCCAGATCCTCCAGGCCGGGGCGGTCGTGGGCCTCTTCGCCCTCGTCGTGATCTTCCAGCCGGAGATGCGGCGGGCCCTCGAGCGGATCGGCCGGGTGGGGTCGTTCGCCTGGCTGTTCTCGAACGAGAACCGCGAGGCGGAGCAGGTGGCGAGCCAGGTGGCGCGGGCGGCGGCCGTGCTGTCCGCCGACGGCCACGGCGCGCTCATCGTCCTCGAGCGCGACACGGGCCTCGAGGAGATCGCCGAGACGGGGATCATGATCCACGGCGACCTGTCCGTGGAGCTCCTCCGGACGATCTTCATGCCGCGAAGCGCGCTCCATGACGGCGCGGTCATCGTCCGGGGCGGCACGATCCTCGCCGCGGGAGCGCTCCTGCCGCTCGCCGAGACGACGGTCCAGGTGGAGCGGCTGGGAACCCGCCACCGGGCGGCGCTGGGGATGACCGAGCAGACGGACGCGGTCGTCGTGGTCATCTCCGAGGAGAACGGCCAGGTGAGCCTCGTGGAGCGGGCGCGCATCGTCCGGAACCTCAACGAGCTCCAGCTCGGCCGGGCGATCCGGGCACTCCTCCATCCGCAGACGGAGCGAGGCCGGCTCAGGCTCCGGCCGGCGGACGACGGAGGGCCCGGCAGGAGCCCGGCTCGGGGCCTCAGGCGGCTGGTCCGCCGAAGCGCCGCGCTCGAGGCCGCCCGCGAGGCCGCGCCGCCGCTCGCGGCCACGACGCCGCCCGGGACGGCCGGTTCGTCGCCGGCCGGGACGGCCGGCTCGTCCGACGCCGGACCGGGCACGCCCGCCGCGGCGCCGGCACTGCCCGCCGCGCCACCGGCGGAGACCGCGGGTTCGGCGGCCTCGCGACGATGATCCGGCTGCTCAGGCGGTTCGTCCACAACTGGCCCCTCAAGCTCGGCGCCGTCGCGCTTGCGACCATGCTGTACGGCGGCCTCGTGGTCTCATCCAGCGCCAAGCTCTTCGAAGGCAGCGTTCCCATCGAGAGCATCGGGACGACGGCCGACGTCACGATCCTGTCCGACCTTGGTGCGGTGAGCCAGATCCGCTTCCTGGCGCCGGAGGACCTGGGACTCCGCCTGGACAGCTCAAGCTTCCGCGCGACCGTGGATCTCTCCGATGTCGTCCCCGCGGCCGGCGGGACGTCGGTGGCGGTGCGGGTCGTGGCGATCGACCAGCGGATCCAGGTCCTGGACTACCAGCCGCGCCGGATCGTCGTGGAGCTGGACGCCGTCATCAGCCGGACCGTACCGGTGACGCCGGTCCTCGGGCCGATCCCGAGCGGCCTCGACGTCGGCGACCCCAAGGTCGACGCGACCGAGGCGACCGTCCGGGGGCCGGCGTCCATCGTCGGCCGGGTCGCGGAAGTCCAGGCGCGCGTCTCGGTGGATTCCTCCGGCCTCGACATCAACCGTCTCGTGGAGCTCCTGCCCGTGGACTCGGCGGGCGAGCCGTTGAGCCCGGTGGACGTCGAACCGGCCACGACCCGTGTCCGGCTGGCGATTTTCACGGATCGCCAGACCAAGACCCTGCCCGTCCAGCCGGTCGTCGTCGGTTCACCGGCCGCCGGCTTCGAGATCGCGTCGATCACGACGGATCCGCTCGTCGTGGCCGTCGAGGGCGACGTCAACGACCTCGTCGCGCTCGAGGTCGCGGACACCTCGCCGGTGACGATGACCGGCGCCACGTCGGACATCGAGACACAGGTCCTCCTCCTCCTGCCGGATGGGGTCCAGGCCCTCGACAGCCCAAGCATCACCGTGCGCGTCACGCTGCGGCCGATCGTCTCGACCCGCACGTTCGAGGCGGGCCTCCTCCTCGTCGGCGCCCGGGCCGATCGCGAGTACCGGCTGTCGACGGATCGGGTCCTCGTCACGATCGGCGGATCGGTCGCGGATCTCGACCGCCTGTCGGGTTCCACGATCACCCTCACCCTCGACGTCTCTGGTCTCGATGTCGGCAGTTACGACGTGTCCGCCAGCGCGAATCTCGTCACCGGACTTACGCTGGTGGGAGCCAGCCCGAACCCGGTCGTCGTCACGATCGCGCTTCCCCCGACGTCGTCAGCGAGTCCGGCCCCCTGACGAGGGATCGCCCGGCCCTCGCCCAATCCCCAACCCGGAGGAGCCTTCCCTCGTGCCGCGCCTGTTCGGAACCGACGGCATCCGCGGGGTCGCCAATGTCGACCTGAAGCCCACGATCGCGTATGCCCTCGGCCGGGCGACCGCCCATCGCCTCGCCAGGGGCCGCGGGGCCATCGTCGTCGGCCAGGACACGCGGCGCTCCGGCGATCTCTTCGTGGCCGCGATCACGGCCGGGGCGACGAGCCTCGGGGCGGACGTCCACCGCGTCGGGGTGGTCCCGACCCCGGCCCTCGCCTTCCTCGCGGGAGCGGGCGAGTTCGTCGCCGGGATCATGGTCTCGGCCTCGCACAATCCCGCGGCCGACAACGGGCTGAAGGTCCTCGACGAGCACGGCCTGAAGCTCGACGACGCGGTCGAGGACGAGCTGGAGCAGCTCATCTGGCGGACCGAGGAGCTGGGCGGCTCCGGCAACGACGAGCTCGGCGTCGCCGTCGATGCCCGGGATCGGCTCGGGGCCTACCTCGAACATCGGATGCGCCTCGCTCGCTCGGTCGACGCGTCGGGGCTGCGGATCGTGCTCGACGGCGCGAACGGGTCCGGGGCGGCGGTCGGCGCGGACATCCTGCGGGCGACCGGCGCGGCGATCGAGGTCATCCACGCGGAGCCCGACGGCCGGAACATCAACCTCCACTGCGGCGCCACCGACCCCGCGGACCTCGCCCGGGTCGTCGTCGAGCGCGGCGCGGATCTCGGCTTCGCCCTCGACGGGGACGCCGACCGCCTCGTGGCCGTGGACGCCTCCGGGTCGGTCGTGGACGGCGACCAGGTCCTCGGGTTCCTCGCCCTGGAGCGGCTCGCGAACGGGACGCTCGACGAGCGGACGCTGGTCGTGTCGGTGCTGTCGAACGGCGGGTTGCAACACGCCGTCGAGGCCGCGGGCGGAACCGTCGTGCGCACCCCTGTCGGCGACAAGTACATCCTCGAGGGCATGCAGGTCAGCGGCGGCGGGCTCGGCGGCGAGAAGAGCGGCCACGTCATCGTCCGCGAGCACACGACCTCCGGGGACGGCATCGTGACCGCGCTCGAGGTGCTCCGCGTGCTCACGGCCGCGGGCCGCCCGATCTCGGAGCTCGCCGCGCAGATCCCGCTCCTGCCGCAGCAGCAGCGCGCGGTCCGGGTCCGTCACAAGGACCAGTGGGAGGGGGATCCCATCCTCCAGCACGCGATCGCCGATGCCCAGGCCCGCCTCGGCGGCTCGGGCCGGGTCCTCGTCCGGCCGTCGGGCACGGAGCCCGCCCTGCGGGTCATGGTGGAGGGCCCGGACGCCGGGCTCGTCACGGAGCTGGCCGACGCGCTGGCGACCGTCGCCGGGGAGCGTCTACACTGATCCCGGTGCCCACTCCATCGAGCCAGGAGCGACCCGGCCACGGCCGGGTCACGAACGAACAGAGGACCTGATCCGATGTGCGGCATCGTCGGTTACACCGGGCCACGTGCGGCGGGCCCCATCCTGATCGAGGGGCTCCGGCGCCTCGAGTACCGCGGCTACGACAGTGCGGGCATCGCGCTCGTGGACGAGCAGGGAGACCTCTTCGTCGAGAAGCGCGCCGGCAAGCTCGCCAACCTCACCACGGCGATCGCCGACCGGACGCCGCACGCGGCCATGGGCCTGGCCCACACGCGCTGGGCCACCCACGGCCGCCCGAACGACCTCAACGCCCACCCCCACGTCGACTGCAGCGGCAGGATCACGGTCATCCACAACGGGATCATCGAGAACTTCCGCGAGCTGCGCGACGGGCTCGAGGCCCGCGGCCACGTCCTCCAGTCCGAGACGGACACCGAAGCCCTGGCTCATCTCGTCGAGGAGGCCTACGCGGGCGACCTCGCCGACGCCGTGCGGGCGGCGCTCCGGCGGGTCGAGGGCGCCTACGCGATCGTCGTCATGCACAAGGACGAGATGGGCCGCCTTGTCGGGGCACGCCAGGACGTGCCGCTCGTCGTGGGGCTCAACGGCGAGGAATCGTTCGTGGCCAGCGATGTGGCCGCGATCCTCGCCCATACGAACCGGATCGTGTTCCTCGAGGAGGGGGACGTCGTGGACGTCCGCCCGTCGGGGGTCAAGGTGACCGGCGTCGACGGCGTCGAGCGGTTCCGCCCGGAGACGATCATCGACTGGTCGCCCGAGGTCGCCGAGAAGGGCGGCTTCGAGCACTTCATGCTCAAGGAGATCCACGAGCAGCCGGAGGCGCTCCGGCAATCGCTTGCCGGCCGGGTGACACGGCACGACCGGATCCAGGTGCCGGAGATCGCCGGACTCGAGGATCGCCTCCGGGAGATCACCCGGATCGAGCTCGTCGCCTGCGGCACGGCGTCGTACGCCGCGCTCGTCGGCGCGTCGGCGCTCGAGGCGTGGACCGGCCTGCCGGCCAGGCTGACGGTCGGCTCCGAGTTCCGCTACAGCCCGCCGCCCCTCGACGGGAAGACGCTCGTCATCGCCGTCACGCAATCCGGCGAGACCGCGGACACGATCGCCCCGACCCGCTACGCGCGCGAGCAGGGCTGCCCGATCGTCGCGGTCACGAACACGGTCGGCTCGGCGATCACCCGCGAGGCGGACGCGGTCCTCTTCCTCCAGGCCGGGCCCGAGATCGCGGTCGCCGCCTCGAAGACGTTCGTGACCCAGGTCACGACGCTCATCGTCCTTGCTGCCGCCATCGGCCGGCTTCGCGGCACGTTCGGCGAAGCCCAGGAGACCGAGCTCGCCCGCGCCCTCCACGCGCTGCCCGACGCCGCCACCCGGGCCCTCGCGAACAACGCGCCGGGCGCCCCCGCGCTGGCGCGGCGCTACGTGAACTCCCGGGGCTTCATGTTCGTCGGCCGCGGATCCACCTACCCGGCCGCCCTCGAGGGCGCACTCAAGCTCAAGGAGATCAGCTACGTCCATGCCGAGGGCTACCCGGCGGGCGAGCTGAAGCACGGCCCGATCTCGCTCCTCGACGCGGAGTGCCCGCTCGTCGCGATCGCGACCCGCTCCTCCACGTACGAGAAGCTCATCAGCAACGTCATGGAGGGCCGGGCTCGGGACGCGCGCGTCATCGCCGTGGCGACCGAGGGCGATGCCCAGATCGAGCGCTTCGCGGACGACGTCTGCTGGGTGCCCGAGACCCACGACGCGATCGGCGCTGTCCTCGCGATCATCCCGCTCCAGCTGTTCGCCTACCACGTCGCGGTCGCTCGCGGCACGGACGTCGACCAGCCGCGCAACCTCGCGAAGTCCGTCACGGTCGAATGAGCGGCGACGTGCCGCCGGCCGGCGCGCCCGGCTCCGTCGTGCCGCCCGAGGGCACGACGGAGCTCGGGATCGACATCATCAAGGTCGCCCGGATCCGGGCGTCGCTGGAGAAGTTCGGCGCCCGCTTCTCGCGCCGCGTCCTCACCCTGGCGGAGCAACGCTACGTTAGCGACCGGCCCGAGACGTTCGCCGGCCGGTGGGCCGCGAAGGAGGCGGTCAGCAAGGTCCTGGGCCTCGGGGTCCGGGGGATCGGCTGGAAGGACATCGAGGTCGAGCGACTGCCCACCGGCCAGCCGGCGGTGCGCCTGCACGGGCGGGCGGCGGAACGGGCGGAACAGCTGGGGATGGGCCGGATCGCCCTCTCGATCAGCCACGAATCGGAGTACGCCGTGGCGATCGCCTTCGGGGTCCGGACCGCGGGCGGTCGATATGTCTTCCCCCTCGACATCGAGGCCCGACTCGACGATCGCGAGCAGCGGCTACTCGCCCGGATGGAGCGGATCCGGTCCCTGAGCGAGGCCGTCGCCGCGGAGCGCGGGGATGGCTGAGCGGCGGGTCGGCTTCGGGCGTCGCGCGTCCGATCCCGAGACCGGCCACGATGGCGCCAGGGTCGAGGCCGGCGAGCCGGTCCTCGACGAGCGGACCGCCGCCCTGCTGCTGCCGGAACGGCCGGTTCGCGGCCACAAGGGGACGTTCGGCAAGCTCCTCGTCATCGCCGGCTCGCTCGACTACGCCGGGGCCGCGCTGCTCGCCTGTCGCGCCGCAGGGCGCGCCGGTGCCGGCCTCGTGACCCTCGCCGTGCCCGAATCCCTCCAGCCCCTCTTCGCGGCGAAGGTGATCGAGGCCACGACCATGGCGCTCCCGGAGGACGACGTCGAGGAGCTCGATCCGGAGCCGGCCATCGCCCGGATCCTGGACCACGAGCACGACGCGATCCTCGTGGGCCCCGGGCTGCGCCCCGGCCTCGCGACGGCCGAGCTCGTGCGGCTGCTCATCGCCGCCGGCGACGAGGCCAACCCCAGCCCGATCGTGCTCGACGCTGAGGCACTCCGCTCGATGGCGACGCTCGGGCCGTGGTGGACCGCCGCGTCGCGACCGGCGGTGCTCACACCCCATCCGGGGGAGTTCGCCCGGCTCCGCGCCGGGGCCGGTCTCGACCCCGAGGCGGACGGCGACCTCGCGGCGGACGATGCGGCCCGCGTGACCGCCGCGCGCTCGGCTGCCACGGCCTGGCAGCAGGTCGTGGTCCTCAAGGGCGCCCGGACCGTGATCGCCGATCCGGATGGCACGGTGGCGGTCGCGCCGTTCGAGAATCCCGCCCTCGCGTCGGGCGGGACCGGCGACGTCCTGGCCGGGATCATCGGCGCGCTCCTCGCGCAGGGCCTGCGGCCGCCCGACGCGGCGAGGCTCGGCGTCTACCTCCACGGCATGGCCGGCGATGCCGTCCGCGACCGGCTCGGCGACGCGGGCCTGCTCGCGTCCGACCTGCCGGACGCGATCCCCACCGCGCGGAAGCGGCTCGTCGGCATCGCGGAGCGGAACCGGCCCGGCAAGCGGCTCGGATTCACGGTTCGCGAGCCGGCCGGAGAGCACGCCTGAGCGCGCCGAACGAGCGCGCCGCGATTCCGGAGCGCCTCGAGCCGGCCAGGTTGCCTGCCCTGCCGCGGCTGGCCTGGCTCGAGATCGATCTGGACGCGCTGGCCTCGAATCTCGCCACGATTCGTGCCCTCGCCGGGCCGGGCATCCCCGTCCATCCCGTCGTCAAGGCCGATGCGTACGGCCACGGCGCCGTCCCGGTCGCCCGGGCCCTGGAGCGCTTCGGGGCCGACGGGCTGTGCGTCGCCGCGTACGACGAGGCGGCGGCGCTTCGCGACGCCGGGATCGCGATCCCGATCCTGGTCCTGTACCCGATCCCGGCGGCCTGGGCGGAGGACGCGGCGCGTCGCGGGATCGCCGTCACGGCCGGTGACGCGGACGCGCTGGAGCGACTCGTCGCCAGGCTGGAGCGGGGCGGGGGAGCCGGAGGCTCGCCGCCGCTCGCCGTGCACCTCGAGGTCGAGACGGGCCTCGGGCGGGGCGGCGTCGCCGTCGACGAGGTGACCGCGGTCGCTGCGAGGATCCGCGCCGTGCCGAGGCTCCGGCTGGAGGGCCTCTGGACCCACTTCCAGGCATCCGAGGACGCCGCGACCACCGCCGTCCAGGTCGAGCGGTTCGAGGCCGCCACGGACGCCCTCGCGGCCGCGGGCGTCGAGATCCTGCGGCGGCACGTCGCGGCGAGCGGCGGCATCGTCCAGGAGGGGCTCCTCGCCGCCGACGGCGTCCGGCCCGGCCTTGCGATCTACGGCCTGATCCCGGACGAGCTGGACGACCCCCGGGTCGCTCCCTCCGTGCGGGCGGAATTCCAGCCGGTCATGGCCCTGCGCGCGCGACCGGTCCGCGTCGCCGACCTGCCGGCCGGCTGGGGGATCTCGTACGGCCCGACCTTCCGGACGGCCCGGCCGAGCCGCATCGCAACCCTTCCCCTCGGCTACGGCGACGGCTGGCCGCGGTCCCTCTCCAACCGGGCCGAGGCGCTCGTCCGGGGGCGGCGGGTGCCGCTCGTCGGCAACGTCGCAATGGACGCGGTCATGGCCGACGTGACCGACGTCCCGGGCCCGCCCCTCGGCCTCGACGACGTCTTCACGCTGATCGGGCGCGACGGAGACGAGTCCATCACGGTCGCCGAGGTGGCGCGGGCCCGCACCACGAACGGCTGGGAGGTGGTCACGGGCATGGCCCGGCGCCTGCCTCGGGTGTACCATGCGGCGTCCGGGCCGGAGGGGGTCCGTACGCTCGTCTCCGGAGGGCACGGTTGACGCGGCTCGAACTGTGGAATGGGGACATCTGCGTCCTCGAGGTGGACGCGATCGTGAATCCCGCCAATCCGACGCTCTGGATGTCGACCGGGGTCGGCGGCGCGCTCAAGCGCGCCGGCGGTGACGCGATCGAGTTCGCGGCGGTCCGCCAGGGACCCGTGGAGCTCGGTGCGGCGATCGTCACCGGCGGCGGCGACCTCGCCGCGCGGTCCGTCATCCACGCCGTCTCGCTCGACCGCAGCCGCCGGACGACCGGTCCCATCCTCGAGGCCGCCGCGCGCAGCGCGATGGCCCGGGCGCGTGAGATCGGTGCCCGCAGCATCGCCTTCCCGGCGCTCGGCACCGGCGTCGGCGGCTTCCCGCTCGCCGAGGCCGCCGAGATCACCGTCGATGCCGTCCGCAGCGAGCTGGCGGCCAGCGAGGAGATCGAGCACGTCATCTTCGCCCTCCGCGGGATGGCCGCCTACCAGGCCTTCGAGCTGGCCCTCGCCCGCCCCGAGGCGGAGGCCGGCGCGGTCACGGCCCATCGTCCGTCGAGCGTCGGGGAATCGCCCGCATGAGCGACCTCGGCGGCTCCGGCTTCGATCCCCTGGACGACCAGCGCGAGGACCTCGTGGAACAGGTCGCCCGCGAGATCCAGCTTCGCGGCCTGACCGCGCCCGCCGTCCATTTCCTCCACGCGAGCCGTCCCTACCGCCCCCTCGGCGCGAACGCCATGCTGTTCTTCGACCCGGTCCTGCGGAGCCTCTTCGGCGGCGACCTCGCCGGGGCGACCGCGATTCTCGCCGACGACGACGGGATCGAGCAGCTCATCGAGCGCCTCGAGGAGCTCGACGAAGAGACCGCCTGGGACGCGTGACCCGCGCCGCGGGTCGCATCGCGCCGGTGACCGCTAGGATTCCGTCATGAGCAACGGCCCCCGGACGCTGGCGATCATCGACGCCGGCGCGGCGACGACCGGCGTGACGCTCGTCGGTCGACCCGACCGCCGATGGCGGATTCTCGGCTGGCTCGCGGCGCCGGCGGGAGCGCCGGAGGCGTCGATCCTCGGCGTCCTTGCCGACCGCGTGCGGGCCGCCGACCCGGAGCTCGCGGCGGCCGTCGGGCTTGCCGCCGGCACCGACCTCGACGCGATGCCCCGCCTCGCCAGCCGGAGTGCGCCGCCGCGGACCCTCGCGGTCCTCGCCGCCTCCAGGCGATCCGTGGCGCTCCTGGAGAACGTGGCGGCCCGAACCGCGTGGCACGTCCTCGGCGCGTCGACCGAGACCCACGATCCGCGGGAGATGACCGAGCTGGCGCTCCGGGCCGACGTCGCCGCGGTGCTCGTGGCCGCCGGCGATCCGCCCGGGCCCGACGAGAAGGCGGCCCTGGACGACCTCGCGAGTCTCGTCGCCGCCGTCGCCCGGCGGCGGCCGGATCTCACGGTCATCCTCGGCGGCTCGATGCGAGGTCGCGCCGCCTGGGCCGAGGGCCTCGGGACGGACATGCCCGGCGATCCCGGGCGGATCGTCGAGGCCCCGGCCGTCGGCGGCCGGAAGCTGCCGGGCGAGGGGCTCCGCCGCGTGCTCGACGGACTGCTCGCCGATCCAGCGGCCGGCCGGCAGGCCATGGTCGCATCGGCGTTGTCGCTGGCCGACCTCCTCGACCGGCGCATCGAGGTCATCGAGATCGGCTACGACGGCGGCAGCCGGATCGTGGCCACGCCCGGTGCCGGTGGCGACGAGCCGACCGTCCTCGCGATCACGTCGGCCCGCGGGGCGCTGGTCGCGGACGATCCGGACGATGTGGCGGTCGACCAGGTCCTCGCCTGGACCACCGGAAGCCTCGACCGGCACCGGATGGGGGATCGGCTCCGCGACCTCCGGTCGCGGCCATGGGCGGACGCAACCGCCGACGGCGCCCGGCTCCGGCTTTCCGCGGCCCGCGCCGCCATGACCCGCCTCGCGGCCGTCACGCCGGACCTGGCCGCCCTCGCCGCACCGGATCTCACGATCGCCGCGGGTGGCTGCTTCGCCGCGGCCCCTCCCGCGGCCGTCGCGCTCGCCGTCGCGGACACGATCCGCCGAACTGGCTCCACCCAGCTCGCCCTGGACCCGGCGCGCCTCCTCGGCCCGATCGGCACGATCGAGGATCCCGTCGAGCGGCGGGCTCTCCTGGCCGACCTCGTCGGCGACGGGATCGTGCCGCTCGGGAGCGTCGTACTGGCGAGCGGGCTGGCCGCACGGCGAGGGGATCCCGCGGTCGGGCACCTGACGCTCGACCTCGACGGGGCGACCGCGCGCCACGATCTCGCCGCCGGGGCGCTCGCGTTCGTGGACCTCCCGGCGGGCGGTCGTGGGGTCGCGACCCTCGAATTCCGGGAGACCGCCCGGATCGGGACGCGGACGCGCCGGGTCAGCATGCCCGTGACCGGCGGTCTCGCTGGCCTGCTCGTCGACCTCCGGGACGTCCCGCTCCGCCTCCCCGACCGCCGGGATCGGCGGCGCTCGCTGCTCCAGCAATGGTCCGCGGCCGTCTGGCCGGGCGAGGATCGATGAGCGCCGGGCATGCCGTCGACGGCGCGGGAACCGGCGACGCCGACGGGCGCGAGGTGTCCACGGAGGGGCTCGACCTCGTCCGCTCGAGGCCGGTCCTGGTCGGGCCGGTGGAAGCCCGGTTCCCGCTCCGGCCCGGGGATCGCCCGCTCGTCGCGATGGGCGAGGCCGTCGTCCGTGGCGCACCGCTCGCCGATCGGCTCCGGGACCCGAGGACCGAGGTCGTCCGGTCGCCGGCCGGGCCCGTGGCCGGATCACCCGGCGATCCGTGGGCGCGCACCGCGGTCCGGCGCGGCGCGTCGGCGGAGGCCGCCCGGGGCGAGCTGCTGTTTCGCAGCGGCGGGCGCTGGCGCGTCGGCACGGGCGAGCACCACGAATCCCTGGAGGCGCCCTTCGCCGGCATCGTGCGCGAGGTCCGGCCGGGTATCGGGATCCGCCTCCGCTCACCGGCCCACGGCGTCCTCGGCCAGGAGGCAATCGGCGGTCCGACATCGGGTCGGCTGGAGGTCATCGCCGCCCGCGACGGCGACGTCCGGGCGTCCGAGATCGACGTCGGGGGCGCGGGGGCGATCCTCGTGGTCGGGGCGCACATCGACGCGGAGGGCATCACCCGGGCTCGCGCCGTCGGCGTCCGGGGGATCGTCGTGGCCGCGCTCGGGGTCAAGGAGCGCCGAGACGTGCTGGCCTCGGAGCGCCGCGGCCGGGCGGCGGCCCACGGGCTTCCGCCCTTCGCGATCCTCGTCCTCGAAGGCGCCGTTCGACGATCGATCGCCTCGCCGTTCATGGACGTCCTGGAGCACCTCGCCGGCCGGACCGTCGCGATCGTGGCCGACCCACCCTGCCTCGTGATCGACGACGCGGCCGTCGACCTGCCGCCCCCGCCCGCCGACCTCGTCCGCATCGTTGCGGGACCGCTCGCGGGTGCGGAGGGGACATGGGCGGGCCTCGCCGGCCCGCGCCGCTTCCCGGGTGGCGTCGTGCTGGAGGCCGGTCTCGTCCGCTTCGCCGGCCGGCCGCCCCTCGCCGTGCCGCTCGGCGACCTGGAGCGCTTCGGCTGACGCGCGCCCCGGCGGATCGGCACATCGGCTGACCATCCGCTACGCTCGGCCGATGACCCCGTCGACGACCCGCCCCGGCGAGCGCCTGTCCACCGGACCGGAGGCGACGCAACGCCTGGCCGCCGCGCTGGCCGGGATTGCCGAGGCCGGCGACGTGCTCTGCCTGTGGGGGGAGCTCGGGGCGGGAAAGACGCAGTTCGCCAAGGGATTCGGGCGCGGCCTCGGCGTCACCACGACGATCAACTCCCCGACCTTCGTGCTCATGACCGAGCACGTCGGGCGATTGCCGCTGTTCCACCTGGACCTGTACCGGCTTGCGGACGCGGCGGATGCGTGGGCCGGCGGGCTGCTCGACGAGCGACAGGGCGAGGGCATCGTGCTCATCGAATGGCCGGACCGCCTCGGCGAGGCACTCCCGTTGCCCCGGCTGGACGTGGTCATCGAGGCGACCGGCGAGGAGGAGCGGCGGATCCGGATCGAGGCGGCGGGCGCGGGGCTGGATCGCTATCTCGAGGCCGCCGCGACGGCCGATCTCGCCGGCACGGTGGCGCGTCCATGACCCAGGACGGGTCCGTGGGCGATGGACGCCAGGCGCCGGACCGCGCACGGGGTGGCACGACGGGCTGGATCCTCGCGCTTGACACGGGCACATCGCGCGTCGTGCTCGCGGCCGGAGCGGCCGACGGCCGGCCGATCGCGTCGGCGGCGTGGCCGGCCGGCCCCCGCCACGGCGAGCAGCTCCTGCCGGGCCTCGAGCGGCTGATGACGGCGGCCGGCCTGGAGCGCGCGGGCGTCGCCGGTATCGTCGCCGGTACGGGCCCCGGAGCCTTCACGGGCCTGCGGGTCGGCATCGCGACGGCGAAGACGCTCGCGCACGCGATGGGCGTGCCGATCGTCGGCATCTCCACCGGCCAGGCGCTCCTGCGGGCCGCGGACGCGGCTGCCGGCGGCGCGGCCGCCCGCGTCGGCGCTCGCGGGGAGGCCGCTGGCTCCACGGGGGCCGACCTCGTGCTCCTCCTGCCCGCCGGCCCGAACGACCGGGTCGAGGTCCGCTCCGCGGCCGGCGCCCGGATCCTGCCGGCCGGAACGGACCCCGTGCTCGATCCCGGGCAGACGCTCGTCGCGGTGGACCTCGCCGGCCGCGCTCCCGCCGAGGCGAGCGAACGGGGAGCGGCAGCGCTGGACGGCCTCGGCGCGGCGCTCCTGGAGCTCGGCGTCGCCCGCCTCGCGTCGGGCGACGTGGATGATCCGGAGCGGCTCGTGCCGGAGTACGTGACATTGCCGCGCGGCGTCGCCGCGGGTGGCGGGGAGATCTCGTGGTCGCACGACCCCCGCTGAGGATCCTCATCGAGCCGATGACCGTCGGGGACCTGCCCGCGGTCCACCGGATCGAGCGGGCGAGCTTCTCGGTGCCCTGGCCGGACGACGCCTATCGGAGCGAGATCGAGAGCAACCGCCTCGCGTCGTACCTCGTCATCCGGGCCGGCGACGACCTCATCGCGTACGGCGGGATCTGGCTGATGGTGGACGAGGCGCACATCACGACCTTCGCCGTGGATCCGGCCTGGCGTCGCCAGCGGGTGGGCGAGACGCTCCTCCTTGCGCTCCTTGACGTCGCGCTCGCCAGGCGGGCCCGCGAGGCGACGCTGGAGGTGCGCCTCTCGAACGTGCCCGCCCGGCGGCTCTACGAGAAGTACGGCTTCCGGCCGGTCGGCCTGCGGCCGCGCTACTACTCCGACAACGGCGAGGATGCGCTGATCATGACGACGGAGCCGCTCGCCGGCGCCTCGATGCGGTCGCGGCTCGCCGAGCTCCGCGCCGCCCTGTCCGCCGCGCCCCCTCCCACCGGCCCGACGGCGGCCTCCGACGTCCGCCTCGACGACGGCACCGAGCCACCGCGAGGGACGGCATGAGCGGCCCCCTGATCCTGGCCATCGAATCGTCCTGCGACGAGACCGGCGTCGCGCTCGTCGAGAACGGGCGGCGCATCCACTCGAACGTCGTCGCGAGCCAGGTCGCGCTCCATGCCGGCACCGGCGGGATCGTGCCCGAGGTCGCCGCGAGGGCCCACCTGCGCTGGATCCTGCCGGTCCTGGACGGCGCGATGGCGGACGCCGGGGTGACGATGGCCGACGTCGATGCCGTGGCAGTCACCCACGGGCCGGGTCTCGCCGGGTCGCTGCTCGTCGGGATCAACACGGCGAAGACGCTCGCCTGGGTCCACGACCGGCCGCTCCTGGGTGTCAACCACCTCGAGGGCCACCTGTACGCCGCCTGGCTGCTCGACCCGGGCCAGGAGGAGATGGAGGAGCCGCGCTTTCCGCTCGTCGCCCTCATCGTCTCGGGCGGGCACACGTTCCTCGTCGAGATGCGCGATCACCTCCAATACCGGCTCCTCGGCCAGACCGTCGACGACGCCGCGGGCGAGGCGTTCGACAAGGTCGGGCGGTTGCTCGACCTCGGCTACCCGGGCGGTCCGGCGATCCAGAAGGCGGCGGCCGGCGCGATCCGGCACGACGCGGTGTTTCCCCGGGCCTGGCTCGGCGACTCGTTCGACTTCAGCTTCTCGGGCCTCAAGACGGCGGCACGGCGGATCGTCGGCGCCGCCCGATCCGCCGCCGGGCTCGAGGCGCAGCCCGACGAGCCGCTGCCCGGCGGCGAGGTGGCCGAGCTGGCCTGGGGATTCCAGGACGCGGTCACCGACGTCCTCGTCGCCAAGACGATCCGCGCCGCGCGGGCGGCGGGTGCCCGCTCGATCGTGCTCGGCGGCGGTGTCGCCGCGAACTCGGCGCTCAGGGACCGACTCGTCGGGGCGGCCGCGGACCTCCGGATCCCGGTCGTCATCCCGCGGCCGGGGCTCTGCACCGACAACGGCGCGATGATCGGCGCGGCGGCCGCCTGGCGCCTCGCGGCGGGGGAACGGGCGGGCCTGGATCTCGACGCGCGGCCGTCCCTGCCCCTGGCCGCGAGATGAGCGGCGTCCCGGCGGCTGGCGGCGGGTCCCGGCCGTCGCCGCGCGGCGCGGCCTCGTCACGCGAGCGCCTGGACCCGCTGGCCGTCCGACGGCTCCTCCGTGACGAGGGCCTCCGCGCCCGGCACTCGCTGTCGCAGAACTTCCTGGCCGACCCGGACGTGCTCGAGGCGATCCTCGTCGAGGCGGACGCGCATCCGGGCGACGCGGTCCTCGAGATCGGGCCCGGGCTCGGGATCCTCACCGGCGGGCTGCTCGCGGACGGCGCCGCGGTGACGGCGGTGGAGCTCGACTTCCGCCTCGCCGGTCTCGTCCGCCAGCGATTCGACGCAGCGGTTGCCGCCGGCAGCGGACCGGGGAGCCTCGTCATCATCGAGGGCGACGCGCTGGACCAGGACCTGCCGACCGTGGTCCCGCCGCCGTACCGGGTGGTCGCCAACCTGCCGTATCACATCACCAGCCCGATCCTCCACCGCCTCCTGGAGCGGGCGCCGCGGCCGGAGCGGATGGTCCTCATGGTCCAGTGGGAGGTCGCCGAGCGGATCGCGGCGCCGCCCGGCCGGATGAGCTACCTCTCGGTGTTCGTCCAGCACCACGCGACCGTGCGGATCGCCCGGCGCGTGCCCGCCGAGGCGTTCGAGCCGGCACCGGCCGTGGAATCGGCGGTCGTCGTGCTGGAGCCACGGCGCCCCGGATCCACCGTCGCTGCCGAGGAGCCATCGCGGCTCGAGGCGGAGGACGGGCTGTGGGCCGTCGTCCAGGCGGGCTTCCGGGAGCGGCGGAAGATGATCCGGAACGTCCTCTCGCGGCAGCTCGCCCGGCCGACGGCGCACATCGATGCCGCGCTCACCGCCGCCGGCATCGCCGGCGATCGCCGCCCGCAGACGCTGAGCGTCGCGGAGTGGATCGCGCTCCGGGACGCCCTTCGGGACACGGCCGATGGCTGATCCGGGCCGCGCTGCGGCCGCGGTCCGGCGGCTCGCGCCGGTCATCCGGCTCGCCCCGGCGAAGCTCAACCTCACGCTCGCCGTGCTCGGGACGCGACCCGATGGCTTCCACGACCTGCACTCGATCATGGTTCCGCTCGGGCTGGCGGACCGGCTCAGCATCGCCCTCGCCGGCCCGGGCCCCGGATCGGGAGCGGATTCGCTGCGGGTGGATGGGCTCGACGCCGGCCCCGTGGAGGAGAACCTCGTGCTCCAGGCGGTGGCCGCGGCGCGGACCGCGGTGGGCGGGTCGGCGGACGCGGCCCCGCTGGCCATCCGCCTCGAGAAGCGGATCCCCGTGGCGGCCGGGCTCGGCGGGGGCAGCAGCGACGCGGCCGCCGCGATCGACGCGGCGCTCGAGGCGTGGGGGCTCGCGGCCGCCGCCGGATCAGGCGCGCCGGCAGCACCCACCGTGGAATCGGCACAGCGATCACGGGAGCCCGACCCCATGGTCGACGCCATCCGCAGGCGCGTCGCCGCGCAGGTCGGGTCGGACGTGCCGTTCTTCCTGGCCGGTGGTGCCGCGCTCGTCGAGGGCCGCGGTGAGCTGGTGTCGCCGCTGCCGGGCGTCCGGGGCACGCCGCCGGGCGTCCTCCTCGTGACGCCGGCGACGGCCGCCTCCACGCCGGCAGTCTTCGCTGCCTGGGACCGCGCGGAGGGGCGTGCGGCAACCGACCCACGCTCCACCCGGGCGAGCTCCGAGCACCTTGCCGTGGAGCTTCGAGGCGGGCTCGGGGCGGCCGACCTCGTCGCCCGGGCCGGTGTCCTCGCGAGCGCCAACGACCTCCTCGCCCCGGCCGGGGTCGTCATCCCGGGCCTCATCCCGCTCCGCCGAGCCCTCATGCGAGCCCTCGGCCGCCCCGTCGGGCTGTCGGGATCCGGCCCCACGCTGTGGGTCCTCTATCCTTCGACCGAGGCGGCGAGCGAGGCCGCGCGCCAGGTGGACGATGCCGTCCGGTCGGGTTCGATCGTCGTTCCCGGATCGGACCCACCGTCGATCATCGCGACGACGATCGCCGCCGGAGGTCCGGACGTGGCCGGAGCAATCGGTGGCGCCGCCGGTCCACGGATCTCGATCACCAAGCCCGGCGCGGTCCCACGGCACGCGCACCACGCGGAGGAGCACGGATGACACGCCAGGCGATCACGACCTCGGGCGCGCCCGCGGCGATCGGCCCATACAGCCAGGGCATCGCGAGCGACGGTCTCGTCTTCTGCTCCGGCCAGCTGGGCCTGGAGCCGGGCACGGGCGCCATGGTCGACGGGGGCGTCGAGGCGCAGGCCGAGCGGGCGCTTCGCAACCTCGAGGCGGTCCTCGATGCCGGCGGTTGCTCCTTCGCCGATGTGGTGAAGACCACGGTGTTCCTCGCCGACATCGACGATTTCCCGGCGGTCAACGCGATCTATGCCCGCTTCATGCCCGATCCGCCCCCGGCCCGCTCCACGTTCTCGGTCGGCAAGCTGCCGAAGGGCGGGCTCATCGAGATCGAGGCCATCGCGAGGCGTCGGAGCTGACCACCCGCCGCGCGTCCGGCCGGTGCCGCACCGTGCCGCCCGCCGCGCTGACGCTCGATTGACACCCCCGCCCGCCCGCCCATACCCTTCCACCACCCGAATGACCCCATCACCACCTGCGTCCACCGGGCGCACCGCCGCCGTCATCCTGGCGGCGGGCCTTGGAACGCGGATGCTTTCCCGGACCCCCAAGGTCCTCCACCCGCTCTGCGGGCGCCCGATGCTGGCCTACGTCCTCGACGCGTGGGCGGAGCTCGCCGCCGAGGCGGCCACCGCGCCCCCGGTCATCGTCTACTCGCCGGCCGTGGCCGCGGTCCGCGACGCACGGTTCACCGGCGATCCCGTGTTTGCCCTCCAGGACGAGCCTCGCGGGACCGCGGACGCGGTCCGGGCCGGCCTCGCGGCGGTTCCGGACGACGCGGAGGAGATCCTCGTGCTGTCCGGTGACGTGCCCCTCGTCCTCGGGCCGCAGCTCCAGGCCGTCCTCGAGCAGCGCCGCCTCGATGACGCGGCCATCGCCCTGGCGAGCGTGTTCGCGGGCGTGCCGGGCTCCCTCGGTCGGGTCGTCCGGAGCGAGTTCGGGACGGTCGAGCGCATCGTGGAGGCCAGGGACGCCACCGCCGACGAGCTCGAATCGAACGAGGTCAATGCCGGCTGCTACGCCTTCGATGCCGCCTGGCTCCGGCGCCGGATCGGGTCGGTGAAACCGTCCGCCTCGACCGGCGAGCTCTACCTCACCGAGCTCGTCCGGCTCGCCCGCGAGGATGGCCGGATCGTGAGCGCCGTCGGCTTCGACGACGACGGCACGTTCGACGGCATCAACGACCGGGCCCAGCTCGCCCAGGCCGAGTGGGCCCTCCGCGTCCGCCGCAACGAGGCCCACATGCGGGCCGGCGTGACGATGCGTGATCCCTCGACGGTCTACCTCGACTGGGACGTGACCCTCGCGGCGGACGTCACGCTGGAGCCGAACGTGATCCTGCGGGGCACGACGAGCGTGGGGGAGGGGAGCCGGATCGGGCCCGGGACGTCGATCGTCGCCTCGACGATCGGACGCGACTGCACGGTCTGGGCGAGCGTCGTGGAGCGGTCCACCATCGGCGACGAGGTGACGATCGGGCCCTACAGCCACCTCCGGCCGGGCTCGACGGTGGGTCGTGGCGCCGAGATCGGGAACTTCGCCGAGCTGAAGAACGCGACCCTCGGCGAGGGCGTGAAGCAGCACCACGTGAGCTATCTCGGCGACGCGGAGCTCGGCGCCCGGACCAACGTCGGCGCCGGCACGATCACCGCCAACTGGGACGGCCGGACGAAGAACCGGACGGTCATCGGCGAGGACGTCTTCCTCGGCGTCGACACGATGCTCGTCGCCCCGGCCTCCCTCGGCGACGGGGCGAAGACCGGCGCCGGGGCGGTGGTCACGAAGCCGGTTCCCGCAGGCAAGCTGGCCGTCGGCGTCCCGGCCCGGATCCGCGAGCCGCGGGTACGGCCGGAGCCCGTCCCGGAGGCTGACCCCGCCTCTGACCCGGACGTCGCCGACAGGCCGCCCGCCCGCGGCGGGACCGCATGAACATCCCGCTGACCGAGATCCTCGTCCTGGTCGTCCTCACCCTGCTCGAGGCCTTCTTCGTCGCGGCCGAGATCGCGCTCGTCTCGATCCGCCGGAGCCGGGTCGACCAGCTCGTCGACGAGGGCAGCAGCGGCGCGCGCCGGGTTCGCCGGCTCCTCGACGACCCGGGGCGATTCCTGGCGATCTCGCAGCTCGGCCTCACGGTGATCGGCTTCTTCGCGTCCGCGTACGCGGCGGTCAGCCTGGTCGAGGGCCTCCAACGGGCGCTCGAATCGACCGGCATGTCGCAGGGGAATGCGAGCCTCGTGGCCCTCGTCGTCGTGACCACGATCCTCGCCCTGTTCACGATCGTCTTCGCCGAGCTCGTCCCGAAGACCCTCGCCCTCGCCCATCCGGAACGCTTCGCCTTGACCCTCTCGCGGCCGATCGACTTCCTGGCCAGGATCCTCGGGCCGCTCGTGGCCCTCCTCACCGGCATCACCCGGACGATCGCCCGGATGCTCGGAACGGAGGTCACGAGCGAGGCCCAGATCACGGCCGAGGAGCTCCGCCTCATCGTGGAGCGCGGCGGCGAGCAGGGGGTCCTCGAGGCCGAGGAGGAGCAGATGATCAACGCGGTCATCGAGCTCGGCGACCGCCGCGTCCACGAGGTGATGGTGCCCCGCGTGTCGATCGTCGGCATCCGCGTGTCGGCCTCGTTCGAGGAGGCGATCGACGTCGTCATCGAGGAGGGCCACTCGCGGATCCCGGCGTACGAGGATTCGATCGATGAAGTCGTCGGCATCCTCTACGCCAAGGACCTGCTGCCGTACCTGAAGTCGGACGCGGCCCCGAGGCCCGCCCTGCGGACGCTGCTGCGGCCGCCCGTTCTCGTGCCGGAATCGATGACGATCGACGACCTGCTCCACGAGCTGCAGCGCCGGAAGGTCCACATCGCGATCGTGCTCGACGAGTACGGCGGGACGGCGGGGATCGTGACGATCGAGGATCTCCTCGAGGAGATCGTCGGCGAGATCCAGGACGAGTACGACGTCGAGGAGCCGATGGTCGTGCGGCTCGGCGAGCACCAGGCCCGGATCGACGGCCGGGCGGACGTGGACGAGCTGCGGGAGCTCTTCGACGTCGAGCTCGAGCTCGAGGACGAGGAGGAGTACGACACCGTCGGCGGGCTGATCTACCACCGGATCGGCGGCGTGCCGGCACCCGGTGACACGGTCCAGGTCAGCGGCCTGACCTTGACGGTCGAGACCACGGACGGCCGGCGTGTCGGCAAGGTGCTCGTCGTCCGGAAGCCGCGGCTCGACAACCAGTTCGCCGACGACGACCGCTAGTTCGGGGAGGCCCGAAGCCGCGGCATGCGAGAGCGCCGCCTGTGTCCTCTGCGCCGCCCGGCCCCGCCGATCGCGCCGCGCCCCCCCGCGACGGCCAGCGCATGGCTATTGCCAGAACGCTTGGCGGCGAGCCACTGGGCGCGGCGCCGGCCGCGTCGTTCTGGGCCCGTAGCGCCCCGGAATACTCCGAGGAGGAGTCGACGGGCCCGGAATCCGCGGCTGTGTCTATCGCCCGCGCCGAATCCGACCGCCGAGCGTCACCGCCAAGCCTTCTTGGAATAGCCTGCGGCGCCGAACCGCTGCGTGGGCGTCGCCTGCGCCGTACGCTCCGCCTGCGCCGTACGCTCCGCCTGCGCCGTACGCTCCGCCTGCGCCGTACGCTCCGCCTGCGCCGCACGCTCCGCCTGCGCCGTACGCTCCGCCTGCGCCGTACGCTCCGCCTGCGCCGTACGCTCCGCCTGCGCCGTACGCTCCGCCTGCGCCGTACGCTCCGCCTGCGCCGTACGCTCCGCCTGCGCAGGCGGGTCACGCTACCGACGCTCCACTCCGTGGGGCGATGGCAGGCTAACACGCCAGTATCGCGAGAACGCTTAGTACAGCCATTCTCAAGTTGCGCGACGTAACGTCGGCAGCTACGATTCCTCCGAGAGGAGGAACCGATGTCGAGACGGAGCCCGTACCGGATCGAGCTGACACCCGAGGAGCGGTCCGAGCTGGAGCGACG
>JACPOU010000039.1 GCA_016191345.1 Chloroflexota bacterium | reverse complement strand
GTACGGCGATTCGCAAATCGCGCAACGTAATCGTCACGCCGCCCGGGCCGACGGGGTCAGGGCAGCCAGGACACGGTGAAGGTCGAGTCGTGTGAACCGCCACTCGAACGGGGTGGCGATCGCGCTGTAGCGCTCACCGAAGGCGTGGAGCGTTGCCGCGAGCTCAGGGAGCGAGGCGAAGTCGTTGGGATCGAGGACCTTGCGCTGGACGACGCTGAAGTAGAGCTCGACCTGGTTGAGCCAGCTGGCGTGGACGGGCGTGTGGACGACCGTGATCTGGGGCCAGCGCTCGCGCAGGCGCGCCTCGGCCCGCTCGGGGCGATGGGAGGGGCCGTTGTCGACGACCCAGAACACGCGGTGCGCGCTGGCATAGGGCTCGGCGCTCATGACCTGCTCGACGAGCCGCCCGAAGGGCTCGATCCCGGTGGTCGGCTCGCAGCGCCCGAAGACCTGCGCGCGATGGACGTCCCAGGCGGCGAGATAGGCGAGCGCCCCCTTGCGCTCGTACTCGTGCTCGACCCGTCCCAGCCGGCCCGGCGCGGGCGGCGACCCCGGGTGGATCCGCGCGCGGGCCTGGATGCTGGTCTTCTCGTCGGCGCAGATGACGTGCTCGTCGGGCCGCAGCGGCTCACCCGCGAAGCGGCCGCGATACAGGTCGAGGATGCGCCCGGCCTTGCGCTCGAAGTCCGGGTCACGGGGGAAGAGCCAGCTCCGGTAGGTCCACGGCCGCAGGGCGTCCTCGGCGAGCCAGCGCCAGATCGTCGTCACGCTGATCGTCTCCACGATCTCGCGCTCGACCGCTTCGCGGGCGATGTCGGCGATCGAGAGCCGGGCGAGCGGCAGCCCCAGGTCAGCTGGCCGCTGGCAGGCGAGGGCCTTGATCTCGACGACCACCCGAGGGGGGAAAGGCCCGCGGCCGGCCGCTCCGCGGGCGATCGACGAGACCCGCGTCGCGATCCTCGAAGAACCGCTTGCGCCAACGGCTCACGGTCGTCCGAACCGTCCCGAGCCGCTCGGCGATCTCGTCGTTGCGCAGCCCATCGGCCGCGAGGACCACGATCTGCGCTCGAAAGACCTCGCGTCGGGTGGCCGTCTGGCGACGCGCTCGTCGCTCCAGCTCGGACCGCTCCTCGGGTGTCAGCTCGATCCGGTACGGGCTCCGTCTCGACATCGGTTCCTCCTCTCGGAGGAATCGTAGCTGCCGACGTTACGTCGCGCAACTTGAGAACGGCTGTACTTAGCAACGCTCCACTCCCGCGCGACGCGGCCTCGCCAGGGCCGATCTACGCCTCCTCGCGATAAACCGTTGCCGTGCAGACGCGTCCAGGGCCCTGACGCGGGCCGAACCGCCCGAATCGCCGCGTAATCGGCCGATAAGGGCGTTCGGTAATCCTTCTCGCGATGACGCAGCCGCGACCTCGCCCCGGGACCCGCACAGACCACGCAAGTCGGCCCCGCCCCACCGCGCGCCATGACCATGCCTGACCGCCGCCGTCGATCCAGCGCGGACCGCATCGCCTCGAAGGCCCGGAGCCGCTACCTCGCGGAGCGGTTCGGGCGGGCGCTCCGCGAGAGCCGTCGGGCGCTGGGCGCCACCCAGGCCGCCGCGGCGGAGCGAGCCGGCGTGTCGCAGCCGTTCTGGAGCGTCCTCGAACGCGGCGGCGCCGGCACCGCATCGCTCGAGACGCTGACCGCGTGCGCGGCGGCCGTCGGGACGCAGCTCGCGATGTTCGCCGAGGCGAGGCCGGGTTCGGAGCTCCCTCGCGACATCGAGCACCTGCGCCGCCAGGAACTCGTGCTCAGGATCGTGAGGCACGGCGGCTGGCGGGCGACGCCGGAGCAGGCGATCGACCCCGAGGCGTGGCGCTCGCGCAGCATCGACGTCCACCTCGAGCGTGACCGCGAGGGCGTTCGCGAGCAGGTCGTCATCGAGATCGAGGACTTCCTCGCGGATGTCGGAAGCACGTTTCGCAATCTCGCCGACAAGGTCACGGCCGTTCGTCGCGCGGCCGGGCCGGACCCCGAGCGCGTCGCGGGCCTGCTGATCGTCCGCCGGACGAACCGAAATCGCACGACCGTCGCCGAGCTCGACGAGATGTTCGCCGCCCGCTTTCCGGCCGCGCCGCGCAGCTGGCTCGCGGCGCTCACGTCGACGGTCGAGCCGATGCCGACGGCCGATGGCTGGCTCTGGTCGGCGACCGACGCAAGCCGCCTCATGCTTCCAGGGACGGGCCGCCGGCCGGCGAAGCCTCAGCCTTGTCGGGGACAGGCTGCCTGAGCGAGGCCGATGCGGCTCGATGGCCGTCGGCGGCAGGCGGTACCGGCGGTGGGCCCGGCGTCAGGCGTCGTCGCGGTGCGGGCGTCGGGTCAGCGCGGCGTCGACTCTGGCGCGGATCGTCGGGAAGGTGTCCAGCACGCGGCCGAGCTCGAAGGCGCCGAACTCGAGGAACACGCAGTCGGTCGCGCAAGTGACGGTTGCCGTCCTCGACCGACCCTCGACCAGCCCGATCTCCCCGATGAATCCGCCCTCGGACATCGATCGAATCAGGCGGCCGTCGCGCTCGACGCGAACGGTGCCGCCGACGATCACGTAGAAGGACGTTGCGGGGTCACCCTCGCGAATCAGGACGGTGCCCGCGGGCGCGGCGAGCTCGCGCGCGAGGATCGCGATCGCCTGGAGGCTCCGCTCGTCGAGGCCGCTGAAGACCGGCAGCGACGAGAGGTCGTGGGTGGTTCGGCTCACTGCACGCCGAGAATACCGCCCGCCGGATCATCCGTACGGCCGTGGCGGGTGGGCCGATCGCGTCGACCGCGGCATGCCCCGCCAGGCGCCGCGACATCGCCGGCCGTTGCGCTGGCACCGTCACCCGCCGCGTGCCCCGCCACGCGCCGCGTCATCGCCGGCCATTGCGCCGGCACCGTCACCCGCCGCGTGCCCCGCCACGCGCCGCGACATCGTCGGCCGTTGCGCCGGCACCGTCACCCGCCGCGTGCCCCGCCACGCGCCGCGTCATCGCCGGCCGTTGCGCCGGCACCGTCACCCGCCGCGTGCCCCGCCACGCGCCGCGTCATCGCCGGCCGTTGCGCCGGCACCGTCATCCAATATCGCGAGAAGGCGTACTGCTGGCTCTCCGCCCGTTCGGGCACGACGATCCATGCCTCCTACGGATAATCGGGCGCCCAAGGAGGGAGCTTCCGCTTCGTCGGGCGGTTGCGCGCCCCCGCCGCGCCGGGGCCATCGCGAGAAGGCTTACCGAGCCCCGTTCGACGCGCCGGAGAGCGTCCAGATCGCCGACCTAAGCCTCCTCGTGATGGAGCGGTCGCCGCAGAGGGTCCAGCAGGGGAATCCGAGCCGGATTCGGGCCGCCGAGGCGCCAAACGCGGCCTCATGCACGTCTGCTAAGCGTTCTGGCGATACGGGCGCCTCCAGCGCACTGCCCGCGCACGCCGCCCGCGCCCGCCGCCCGCGCTCC
>JACPOU010000038.1 GCA_016191345.1 Chloroflexota bacterium | reverse complement strand
GGCCGGGCTGACCGGGTCGACCGCGGTGAAGCGGCCGGTCGTCGGGTCGTAGGCGCGGGCCCGGAGGTGGTACAGGCCGGTGGTGCTGTCACGGTATTCGCCGGTGAAGCGGAAGGGGTTCACCGGGGCCTGGGACGTGGCGCCCGAGGGCCGGATCGTCCCGAAGGGCGTGTACTCGGTCCAGGCCAGCGAGGCACCCGTGGCGCTGGTGATGTCGGTCACCGAGCCGAGGCCGTCGGCGTGGTACCAGAAGGGGCCCTTGGTGGGCGTCGTCTGGCTGAGCCGATCGAGGCCGTACGTGTAGCGCCGGAGGGTCTTGTTGGCGCCGTCGCGCTCGAGCGCGACCTCCGGCAGGCCGAACGCCCGATCGACGAGGTAGCGGACGGTCCTGGCGGCCTGGGGCCCGGTCGCGGCCGAGCGGCGGATGCCGTCGCCCGACCAGGTGTACGTCTCGGTCGTCGTCCCGACGGTGGCGGAGACGAGGCGGTCGGCGAGGTCGTAGGCGTAGGTCGTGGCGCCGGCCGAGGTCTGGTTGCCGTTGGCGTCGTAGGTGTAGGCGGTCACGGCGCCGCCGGGGGCGGTCGTGGTCACGAGCCGGTCGGCGGCATCGTAGGCGTAGGTCCTGGTGCCGAGATAGGTCGTCTCGGTGCGGCGGTTACCGACTGGGTCGTACGTCCAGGCCGTGAACGTGTCGCCAGGGGCCGGCGGATTGGTCACCGGCGGGCCGTCGGGGACCGCGCCGCCGCCCCCGCAGCCGAGGCAGTCGAGGCCGGCTCCGCTCGTCGTCGCGCTCTCGGTTGTGCCGCCGCCGCCCGACCCGGTGGCGGCGCTGTAGTCGACCCGGGCGAGGCGATCGAGGACGTCGTAGGTGTAGGCCATCGTTCCGCGGGTCGTGGTCATCTTCACCCGATTGCCGACCGGATCGAGGGCGTAGGTGAAGCGACTGAGGACCCCGGCGGCGCCGACATTGGCGACCTCGAGGAGCCGGCCGGCCCGATCGACCGCGTTCCGAGCGACAAAGCCATCCGGGGTCGCGGTCGTCAGCAGGTTGCCGGCGGGATCGTAGGTGTAGGCCGTCGTCGTGCCGCCGCTGGCCGCGCTCACCGGCCGGCCGTCGTCATCGTAGGCGTAGGTCGTGACGGTGCCGTCGGGATAGGTCCGGCCGGTCAGGTCCGACGCGGCGTCGTAGGCGTAGCTGAAGACGTCGGGGCCGCGGGTCACGGCCGTGAGCCGGCCGAGGGCGTCGTACGTGGAGGTTTCCGTCCCGGCGCCGTCGGTCATTGTCGTCCGGTTGCCGGCCGCGTCGTAGCCGAAGGTGACCGGTGCGGTGGAGCTCGCCGCGTAGGTGATCGCGGTCAACCGGTCGAGGGCATCGTAGCCATACGTCGCCCTCTTGGCGTTGGCATGCCAGCGGCAACGTCGTCGAAATTCAGACCCGAGAATGGTGGGCCGTTTACAACCAAGCACGGTGATCCCGTTTCCAGATGAGCGTGCTCGGTCACGCCACCGTCGACCCCCTCTGCCGCTTGGCAATTACCTCGCCACCAGCGCGCTCGTGGTAACGACGACGACAATGAGCGAGATCACGAGGGACACGACGATCACGGCGCGATACAAATTCGACCGAGGCCGCCTTGCAGGCGGTTGAGTGATCAAGGCGGCCGCAACACCCACTGACACGATGCCCATCAACAGCGTGACATAGCCGCCAAAGCCGCGTTCCATGGCCAAGGTGAGCAGGGCCATGGACGCCACGACTACGAGGGCCATCGGCGCTAGCCATCCTGACTGAGCCCTGACGGCGGGGCCACGCCCTCGGACACAGAGGGGAACGAGCACGGCCCCGGCGGTAACGGCGAGCGTAATGACGGCGGCGTACACGTAGTTCAACTGGGCGACTCCTGAGTCGGTGCCTCGCTGGCCTGGACCGAGTACACGCCCCCCGTCGCGCTCGTGATGTCGGTCACCGAGCCGAGGCCATCGGCGTGGCACCAGAAGGGCCCTTGGGGGGTCGTCTGGCTGAGCAAGCCGATCGTGGCGAGGAGATTCAACGGTCGCTGAGACGCGAATGCAGGGCAATGACGAACGACCATCCCACCAAGGCAGAACGCGTCCTGGGGGCTGGAGGAAGCGCCCGATTGAAGACCGATCGGACCGGTCGGTCGCCGTGAACCGCCCGATGCTGAAGATCGTACTGCGGCGCGCAGGGGCGTCCGCGGGACCCACGGCAGGCAAGCTCACCGGGACTGGCTCGGACCTCTGAACGCATAGGCGAGCAACGCGAGTGTGGCCGCCAAAAGAGGCGCGAGGGCGATGAGGGCGGGCCACACCCGAGCACGGGAAATCGCATCCGTGGCGATGACGACGCCAAGCAGAAGCACCAGGGCAAAGGCTGCGGCGTTGACTCGTAAGGCAACCGAGTCAGGACCGGCACCTCGGCAGACGCTCCGGAGGTTGGCAGCAATTGCAACGATGATCACCAGCGCGAGGACAGCGAAGGCCAACTCCACCGCACTGAGACTCACTGGCCCGCCAGGCAAGATTGCTTGATGAGATAGACGCCTGTCAGATCCCCCGCAAGGCCGGTCCCCTCGGGACAAGGCTGCCCTCATTGTGGATCGTGGAGGCACCGTCGACCCGCGGACAGCGTCGAACGTCCTTGGAGGTGGGGCTCCGGCTCGGGTACGCTCTGGGCAGCGTCCAGTCCGCCGGAGGCATCCAATGCCCACGATCACCGAGATCTCGAGCCGCTACATCGACCAGGTCGCCGAGCTCGACCCTGTCCGCGGCGAGCGCTGGGGGGTGGCCTCGGACCCGACCCGCCTGACCGACTACTCCCCGGCCGGCTTCGACGCCCTGCGGCGCCTCCTGAACGGCACCCTCGAGGCGCTGAAGAGCGCCGAGCCCCCGCGCGACGAGCCCGAGCGGCTCGGCGCCGGCTTCCTCGAGGACTGGGTCGGCGGCGAGCTCGGGGTCATCGAGGCCGGCGAGCGCGAGCGGAACCTGAGCATCATCGTCGGGCCGGCCGCCAGCACCCGCTCCGTCTTCGACCTCATGGACAAATCGACGCCCGAGGGCTGGCAGCACATCGCCGCGCGCCTGCGTGCCGTGCCCGCCTGCCTCGACGGCTACCGCGCCTCCCTCGAGGACGGGCTCCGGAACGGCCGGCCCGCGGCGCGTCGCCAGGCGCTTGCCGTGGCAGAGCAATGCGGCACGTGGGCCGGCGATGGGAAGGGCGGCTGGTTCGCGGGCTTCGTGGCGGAATCCCGCCCCATCGTCGGGGACGGGGCGCTGGCCAAGGAGCTGACGGCGGCCGCGGTCGAGGCCGGCAACGCGTACGGCCGCCTCGGGGCGTGGCTTCGGGACGAGTACGCGCCGCAGGCGGCGTCGGTCGATGCCTCGGGCGAGGAGCGCTACCAGGCCTGGGCACGCTTCCTGCTCGGCACGGACCTCGACCTCGACGAGGCCTACCAGTGGGGCTGGGAGGAGCTCGCCCGGCTCGAGGCCCAGAAGGCCGAGGAGGTCGAGCGGATCATCCCGGGCGGGACGTTCGAGGCCGTCCGCGACCTGCTCATCACGGACCCGAAGCGCTCGATCCACGGGGTCGAGGCCTATCGGGAGTGGCTCCAGTACCTGACCGACGAGGCGACGTCCGGCCTGAGCGGCCGGGAGTTCGACATCCCCGAGTCGATCCGCCGCTGCGAGGTCCGCATCCCGCCGGAGGGCAGCGCGGCCGCCGCCTACTACACCTCGCCGTCGGAGGACCTGGTCCGGCCCGGGCAGACGTGGTTCCCGCCCGTCGGGCGGACGAGCTTCCCGACCTGGGACGACGTCTCGACCGTGTACCACGAGGCGGTTCCCGGCCATCACCTCCAGGGCGCGACGATCCGCCTCGTGCCGCTCACCCGGGCGCAGAAGCTCGGCTTCGTGTCGGCCCACGGCGAGGGCTGGGCCCTGTACGCCGAGCGGCTGATGGACGAGCTCGGCTGGTTCCGGACCCCCGAGACGCGCCTCGGGTTCCTGTGCGCCCACGCGTTCCGCGCCGCACGCGTCGTGGCCGACATCGGGCTGCATACGGGCCGGCCCATCCCCGCCGCCGCGGCCTCGATCTACCCGCGCTGGTCCGGCCGGACCGGCGAGGCGTGGTCGTACGACGGCGCGATCGACTTCATGGTCCTCGCCGGGGGCATGGCCCGCGACAAGGCCGAGAGCGAGGTCCTGCGCTACCTCTCCTGGCCGAGCCAGGCCACCGCCTACAAGCTCGGCGAGCGGACCTGGCTCGCGGGCCGGGAGGCGGCCCAGGCCGCCGCCGCGCACGCCGGCCGAGCGTTCGACCGGAAGGGCTGGCACGCCCGCGCCCTTGCGCTGGGGCCGCTCGGGCTGCGGCGGCTCGGCGCCGAGCTCGCGAAGATCTGAGGGACGACGAGATGACGGTCGACATCGACGCTCGGGCGGCGCAGCTCGAGCGGTTCCGGACCGCGGTGGAGGATCTCGACGACGCCCTCGCGGGCGCCACGGACGAGGACCTCGACCGGCCGCAGGCCTCGGGCGAGTGGACGGCGCGCCAGATCGTTCACCACCTCGCCGACAGCGAATCGATGGCCTACATCCGCCTCCGCCGGCTCATCGCCGAGGACCAGCCGGTCATCCACGGCTACGACGAGCCCGAGTGGGCGCGGCGGCTCCACTACGAGCGGCCGATCGCGTCGTCGTGGGCGGTCGTGGTCGCGGTGCGGGCGGCGAGCCTGGAGCTCCTCGAGTCATTGACCGAGGAGGAGTGGGCCCGGACCGGCACGCATTCCGAGTCGGGCGCGTACTCGGTGGAGCGGTGGCTCGCAAACTACGCCGAGCACACCCATGACCACGCCGACCAGATCCGCCGCGCGCGCCGCGGGGAGGCCTGAGGGACTCGTCGCTCGGCCGGTCGCGGGGCGCCGTGCCGGCACGCAGCCTGGCGTGCCGCCGCCACTCGGCCCGGCCGGACTTCCGTGGGGCGGATGAAACTCGCGCCCGGAGTCATCAAGGAGCCCGCTGACCCGCCGTTTGGTCACGTTCGTTCCGCCCGGCGGAAGAACTCGGCTGGTGGGCCTGCAATTGAGCCGCTCGCACTGCTTTTCTTCCGTGGGACGGAAGCAAACGAACCGCGGCCCGCAAGTTGTTCCGTGGGGCGGAAACCGCCCCTCCGTTGCGCGGGATCCTTCCGTGGGGCGGAACGAACCGGTCCGGATCGAGCTTGCGCACCCCAGCTGCTAGTTCTGCCGGCGAAGCGCCTCGTACGCCCGGCGGTACTCCTCGCGATAGCGGTCCACGAGCTCCTCCGCCGTCTCCGCGTCGGCGCTTCCCGGGGCGGCGGCCTGCAGGCGCCGCTCCGCGTCGCGCCACGCCTCGAGGATCGCGGCCGCGGACCGCGGCGTCTCCTCGATCGGGTCCGTGCTCGACGGATCCTCGTGCAGCTCCACGGCGAGCCGATGCTGTCGCGCGGTCCCCTCGAGGACCCGCTTCGCGAGCGACTGGACCTGGGCCGCGAGCTCCAGCATCCGCGGATCGTCGGGAGAAAGGGTCCGCTTCTCGGCCTCCAGCGCCGTCAGGACCTCGAGATCATTGAGGAGCGTGTCGGAGGCGACCCGGAGCTCCTGGCCCGCATCTGTCATGTCTGGTCTCCCTCGCGCCGGGATCCGCTCAAAGCCCTCAAGCGGATCACGCCGGGGCGACACCTTACCCGGCTTCGGCGACAGGAGCCTTGCAGTCGCGGCCCGGGGGCACGGGCCAGCCGTGCCAGCGGCCGCGATCGTTGACGGTCCCCGAGGACCCCGCCTACACTAATCCCGACCGCGCAGGTCGGGATTGCCCGGACCCGCGAGGCCGGGCACACAGCGCGAGAGACCGACACCCAGCGTACGACCGCGAGGACCCGAACCTGAGCACTCGACCGGCATTCCACGGCTCCGGCGCCGTCGCCTTCAGCACGAAGGGCGAGTACGGCGTCAGGCTCATGGTCCAGCTCGGACGCCACTACGGCGCCGGGCCGGCGAGCCTCGCCGAGATGGCCGCCGCCGAGGACCTGCCGCGGGCCTATCTCGAGCAGCTGGCGATGGGCCTCCGCGACGCCGGCCTCGTCGTCTCGACCCGCGGCGCGCACGGCGGCTACGAGCTCGCCCGGGCACCCCGCGAGATCCGGATGAGCGAGGTCCTCCGGGCCCTCGAGGGTCCGATCGCGCCGATGATCTGCGCCTCGGACGATCCCGAGCACGCCACCGCGTGCGACCGGACCGCGTCCTGCACCGTCAACATCCTCTGGGTCCGCGTCCGGGACGCCATCGCCGGCGCCCTCGACGGCATGACCCTCGCCGACCTCGTCCCGCCTCGGCCCGTCCCGGCCGCGCGCGCGGACACCCTCCCCATGCGCCCCGCCCTCGAAGGAGCCGTGAGTCACTCGTGACCGATTCGAACGCCGACCGCCATCTCGTCATCCGCGGCCTCCGGGTCGCCCCGATCGCCGATCCCACGCGGGAGATCCTCCAGGGCATCGACCTCGACGTCGGGCCCGGCGAGGTCCACGCGATCATGGGCCCCAACGGCTCCGGCAAGACGACCCTTGCCTATGCGCTGATGGGCCATCCCGCCTACGTCGTGACCGGCGGCGAGGTGACCTGGCTCGGGCGGGACGTCCTCGCCCTCTCGGCCGACAAGCGGGCCCGCCTCGGGATGTTCCTCGCCTTCCAGTACCCCACGGCGATCCCCGGCCTGAGCGTCGCAAGCTTCATCCGGAGCGCGGTCAACGCCAAGCTCCAGGGCATCGACAAGAACCCCGACATCGACCCCACCGACTCCATCAAGGGCGGCGTCTCGATGCTCGAGTTCCGGCGGAAGATGCGCGAGAAGCTGGCGCTCCTGAAGATGGACGAGGCGTTCGTCTCGCGGTACGTCAACGACGGCTTCTCGGGCGGCGAGAAGAAGCGCCTTGAAATGCTCCAGATGGCGATGCTCGAGCCGCACATGGCGATCCTCGACGAGACGGATTCCGGCCTCGACATCGACGCCCTGCGGATCGTCGCGGAGGGCGTCAACGCGATGCTCAACCCGGACCTCGGCGTCCTGCTGATCACCCACTACCAGCGCCTGCTGAACCACATCACGCCCGATGTCGTCCACGTCCTCGCCCGCGGCCGGATCGTGGCCTCCGGCGGCAAGGACCTCGCGCTCCGCCTCGAGGACGAGGGCTACGGGCCCATCCTCCGCGAAGCCGGCCTCGACATCGACGTTCCCGACGACGCCCTCCGGCTCGACGAGCCGGCGGCCCTCGCCCACTGACCGCCGACGGCCGGTACGCCGCGATGACGATCGAGACCAGCTCCGGCACGCGGGTCATGGAGGCCCATGTGGACCGCTTCAACGCCGGCGTCCGGAGCGGCGACTTCGGGCCGATGGTCCGCGGCTTCGACGTCGATGCCCGGCTGGACTTCGTGGGCATCCCCGTCGGACCGTTCCACGGCCGTGACGAGATCGCCGCCGCGTACGTCGCGCAGCCGCCCGACGACGAGATCCGCATCCTGTCGATGGCCGAGCCGGACGACGCGACCGTCGTCGCCCGCTACGAATGGGCGCGCACGGGCGCCACGGGGACGATGACGATGACCCACGCGGGCGACCGGATCCGGCAGCTGAGCGTCGCCTTCGATGCCCCGCCGAGTGCCGCGACGATGGCTGCGGCCGGTGGCGCGAGCGGTGCGGCGGCCGCAGCCGAGCCGGCACGCATCGAGGCCGGCCGCCTGGTCCCCGAGGTCATCCGGGCCGACTTCCCGATCCTCTCGACCGTGACCTCGCACGGGCAGCCGCTCGTCTATCTCGACTCCGCGTCGACGAGCCAGAAGCCGCAGGCCGTGATCGACGCCATCGACACCTACTACCGCGAGTACAACGCGAACGTCCATCGCGGGATCTACGAGATCGGCGAGCGCTCCACGGCCGCGTACGAGGCGGCCCGGGCCAAGGTCGCGCGGCTGATCAACGCCCCGGATGCCCACGAGATCGTCTTCACCCGCAACGCGACCGAGGCGATCAACCTCGTCGCCTACTCGTGGGGCCGGAAGCACATCGGCCGCGGCGACGTGATCGTCCTGACCGAGATGGAGCACCACGCGAACCTCGTTCCGTGGCAGATCCTCGTCCAGGAGAAGGACGGCGACCTCGAGTTCATCCCGATCACCGACGACGGCGTGCTTCGCCTCGACGTCTTCGAGGTGCTGCTCCGCCTGAAGCCGAAGCTCGTCGCGTTCACCCACGTCTCGAACACGCTGGGCACGATCAACCCGGTCGTCGAGATGACCCGGATGGCCCACGCCGCCGGTGCGCTCGTGCTCGTCGACGGCGCCCAGGCCGTGCCCCACGTGCCGGTGGACGTCCAGGCGATCGGGGCCGACTTCTACGTCTTCTCGGGCCACAAGATGCTGGCGCCCACCGGCTCCGGCGCGCTGTGGGGCCGCCGCGAGCTGCTCGAGGCGATGCCGCCCTTCCTCGCCGGCGGCGAGATGATCCGCGAGGTCCACCTCCGCCGCTCCGACTTCAACGAGATCCCCTGGAAGTTCGAGGCGGGCACGCCGGACATCGCGGCCCAGATCGGGATGGGCGCCGCCGCCGACTACCTCCTCGAGCTCGGGATGGAGCGCGTCCGCGAGCACGAGCGGGAGCTCCTCGAGTACGCCCTGCCGGCCATCGCCGCGGCGCATCCGGACCTCGACCTCTACGGGCCCATGGACCCCGGCATCCGGGGTGGGGTCATCCCGTTCAACATCCCGGGGATCCACCCCCACGACGTCGCCCAGGTCCTGGACCGGTCGGGGATCGCGGTCCGGGCCGGCCACCACTGCACGATGCCGCTCCACGAGCGCCTCGACCTCGCGGCCACGGCCCGGGCGAGCTTCAACGTCTACACGACGCGGGCGGACATCGATGCCCTCATCGACGGCATCGCCGAGGTCAGGCGGGTCTTCGGGGCCTGAGCGGCCCGTTCGGGACACCAACGCGCCGATTTGCCAGGGGGCTCGCCGTCGAAGGTGAGGTCGATGCAGGTGCTGCTTGCCGTAGTCGCGTGATGCCGCGTCCTCAGAGTCTCGGTCTTGAACGATCGATGGAGTCGCGGCGATGAAAGGTCCGCTGGGCCTGCCTCGGGTGCGACATCGTGCGCCGCTTCTGGGGCCAGAGCTAGTACTCGACCTCGGCGATCGGGTGATTGACCCAACAGCCTACGATGGCTCTGCAAGAGCGTCCGATCAGCCAGCGTTCGACCGGGGGAACAAAGCAGTGCGGTGGATGCACGAGTATCGGCGCGTGATCGTGGCAATCCTCGTCGCCACCCTCACCGGATCCATCCCCACCGCCACGCTGGCGGTCGATCCAAGCGGCTCGCCGGCGCCGTCTGGCGCCACGGCGCCGCGCGGCGCAGGGGCGGGTACCGGACCCGCATCGGGTCCTCTGCAGCCGAGCTCCCGATCACCTTGCCGCGCGACGGGCAGATCGTGATCCAGACCATCCGCAACCTCGCCCCGATCTCGACGGACGACCTGTCGTTGTCGCAACCAGCAAGCCAGTTCCTCGTCGGCGACGCGGCCCGTGTCGCCGCCACGGTCAGCCTGGGCTCCATGACTGCGGGGACCAGCCTCGTCTTTTCATTGCACTCGAGCATCACGGGCCAGACGTACCTGTCCACGAGCGCGAATGCGGTCGTCCTGCGAGATGGGACTGATCGCTGGGCGATCGAATGGGAGGACTGGACCGACTACAACTACTCCGACGTCACGATGCTCATCTGTTATGTCGGCATGACGCCGGGCTGCGGCTTGCCCGCAGATCGGACGTTCGGGTCCGGGGCGTTTGGCAACGGGTCGTCCTTCCAAGCCTATCAGGCCGAGCCCGTCAATACCGCCACCGGGAACTACGTCTCGCAGGCCCTCGACGCGCACCTGCCCGGACGTGGCCTGCCGGTCGACTTTGTCCGCTCCTACAACTCCCTCTCGACCGACATCGGCGATCTCGGCAAGGGCTGGACCTCGAGCTTCGCCGCCCACCTCGTCCTCAATGCCGATGGCTCGGTGACTTTCGTGGCCGAGGATGGCTCGCGGACGCCGTATGCCCCCGATGGAGCGGGTGGGTTCGTCCGGCCCCCGGGAGCGTACGGCAGTTTGAGCGCCACCGGCGGTGGCTACGACCTGCTTCGGCGCGACCAGATCCGGCTCCACTTCGGCACTACAGGCCTGCTCGAGAACCTGACCGACCGGAACGGCAACGCTATCACCTTGGCCTATGCCTCTGGGCGTCTCGCAACGATCACCGACACCGTCGGCCGTCAGCTGACCCTCGGCTACGATGGCAACGGCCGCCTGGCGTCGCTCGCCTACCCACCATCACGGTCGGTCACTTACACGTATACGCCCGGCGGCCTGCTCGAGACAGTGACCGACGCCGACGGCGGCGTCACGACCTACAGCTACGACGCCGCGGACCGACTGGCGACGATCATCGACCAGGACCAGCACACCGTCGTCACCAACACATACGGCACGGATGGCCGGGTCAGCGAGCAGGTGGATGCCCGCGATTTCCACACGACCTATGCCTGGAATGCGACGACGGAGACTTCGACGATGACCGATGCCCGCGGGGGCGCTTGGGTTGACGACTACGACGCCGGGATCCTGATGTCTCGCGCCGATCCCCTCGGCAACACGACCCGCTACTCGTTCGACGCCAACCGCAACGCCTCGGCGATCATCGATCCACGCGGGCTCCAGATGCAGACAACCGTGGACAGCCTAGGCAACCTTACCCTTGTCAGCTTCCCCGCACCGACGAACTACAACGAGGCCTGGACGTACACCGCCCGAAACGATCCGCTCACCCACCGCGACCGGCGGGGTAACACGACGACGTCCACCTACGACACGGCGGGCAATCTCAAGACGGTCACCGGCCCGGCACCTCTGAGCCCGCTTACGACCTTCAACTACGACCCCTCGGGCAACGGCCTCCTGATGAGCGTCGTCGATCCCCGCGGCAAGACGACCGTGTTCGGCTACGACGGCCAAGCCAACCGCAATCGCCTGACCACAGCGCTCGGCAACATCACGACGATGTCGTTCGACCAAGGTGGCCGGATGGCGACGCTCGTGGATCCACGCGGCAACGTGGCCGGCGCGGATCCCGCGCAATACACGACGACCTTCACCTACGACGGGGCCGACCGGGTCCGGACGACGACGGCACCCCTCGGAGCTGTCACGACGGTGGACTACGACCTGGCTGGCAACCGGACCGCCATCATCGACGCGAACCTCCAGTCGACGAGCTTCGAGTACGACGCGGCGAACCACCTGACCGCGGTCGTCGATCCGCTCGCGCGCCGGACGACCTACGCCTATGACGAGACCGGCAACCTCGTCATGAGGACCGACGCGAACACCCACCTGACGACCTACGCGTATGACCTCGCCAGCCGCCTCGTCACCCAGACGCAGCCCATGGGCCGGGTCTGGACCTACGAGTACGACCCGGACGGCAACGTCACGAAGGTCGTCGATCCGATCGCCTCCGCGACGCCCACTACCATCGACTACCAGAGCACGGCCACCTACGACGAGTTCAATCACCTCGCGACACAGACCTTCTATGGCAATCAGGTCGTCTCCTACGGTTATGACGCCAACGGCAACCGAACCCTGCTCGACGACGCGCCCGGGGCCAGCAGCTACGCCTACGACGTGCTGAACCGGCTGACCACCTACCACCGCGCGGGCGGAATCACCCAGCAGATCACCTATGCCTATGACCTCGCCGGGAACGTGACAAGTCGCACGTATCTCGATGGCACCGTCGAATCCCTCACCTACGACGACGACGGCCGCCTCGCGACGGTTGCCGGCGGCGGGGCGACGACGACGTACGGTTACGACCCGGCCGCCAATCTCATCTCGACGACGCTTCCATCCGGCAACGGCTATGTCGAGAGCCGAACCTACGACCGATCGGGCCGCCTCACGGAAGTGAAGAACCAGAAGGGCGCCACGGTCCTTTCCCGATCCACGTACACGCTCGATCCGGTCGGCAATCGCCTGGCGAGCCAGACCACGACCGAGACCACAACCTACACGTACGACCCGCTCGACCGTCTGACCAAGGTCTGCTACACCGTTGCGTGCACATCGCCCGGCGACAACTTCCGCCAATACACGTATGACTTCGTTGGCAATCGCCTGACCGAGGTGCGCGACACCGGCACGACGACCTACGCCTACGACGCGGCCGACCAGCTGACCGGCACGACCGGACCGGGTGGCACCGCCAGTTACACATACGACCTCGATGGCCGAACGCTCACGGCCGGCACCCAGACGTACACCTGGGCCCAGCCCGACCGCCTCGCGACCCTGACCCAGGGGAGCACGACGACGACGTACACGTATGACGGTGACGGGCTCCGCCTGCAGGCCTCGACCGGGACCCAAGCCGCCAAGAAGACGAACTTCGAGTGGGACGTCAACAGCGCCCTGCCAAAGCTCGTTGCCGAGCGTGACGGCAGCGGCGGCCTCGTGCGGCGTTATCTCAACGGTCTCGTGCCGATCTCGGAGACCGCGGGCACCAAGACCGCCTACTACGCCTACGACGGTCTCGGCTCCGTGGTCAACCTCACCTCGTCGACCGGCGCGACCTGGTGGACCTATGCCTACCTGCCCTTCGGTGGCGTCCGGACCGCGACCAAGAACAACAACCAGGCCATCGACAACGTGCTCCGCTTCGCCGGTGGCTATCTCGACCCGACGGGCCTCTATCACCTTGGTGCCCGCCAGTATGACAGTGGCGCTGGCCGGTTCCTCAGCACCGACCCGGTCAGTCCCGGCGTGGGCGATCCGTACGTCGGCGCCTATGTCTACGCCAACAACAACCCCGTGCGCTTCACGGACACGAGCGGGAGGTGTCCCTGGTGCATCGGTGCCGTCATCGGGTTCTTCGCGTACGGCATCGGTGTCATGGCGTCCAATGTAGCGCAGAACAACTCCGACTTGCTCTCGGGATGGAATCCCACTGACGCAATCATCGCAACGGGCGCCGGGGCGCTCTCAGGAGGACTTTCGAGCCTTGGGATGACCACCGGTGAGCAGGTCATTTTCAATGGCGTCATCGGATTCGACGCTACGGCGGCATCGATGGCCTTCGGAGGCAGGCGTAATCCGGCGGAAATCGCTCTTGGGACAGCCTTCGGCGCAGTCGGCCCTCTGGCACCTGGATCGACCGGCTTCTTCCGTGGCCTCGCGAGTAGCTCCGCGCTGAACGGGCTGATGAATTGGCTCCTGGCCGGCGGCCCACTCCAGATGGGCGGTACTTCGAAATGACAGCGCTTGGTGCAGGCGCGGCGGCCCTCATGATCCTCGGTCTCTTTGAGATCTTTAGTGCGGCACTTGTCGTCCGCTTTCGCGGGGACGGGTGGCTGCCGAGGTGGGCTCGCGCGCCTATTCGGGCCCAGATTCCGTCATCCTCATGGAGTGCGGTCACTGTCGTCTGGATGACGATCATCTGCGTTGCCACCCAAGGCCTTGTGGTGGTCCAGGCATTTCGGTGGATCAAAGGAGGGCAGATGACGCTCGCGTTGATATTCCTGCTCGAACTGTTGATCGCCGTGAGCAGTGTGGCCATTGCCATGCGAGCGGCCTCAAGGCAGCCGCCAAGTTGGTGACCTGAGTCTCGTGCCGATCTCGAGACCGCGGGCACCAAGACGGCCTGCCACGCCTGCGACGGTCTCGGCTCCGTGGTCACCTGCCCTTCGGTGGCGTCCGGACCGCGACCAAGAACAACAACCAGGGCGATCGACTATCGTGCCGGTCTGCCTAGCTGCCGCATCAAGTCTGGAAGTCGGGATCGTTTCATCGGGAGGCGCCGGCGGTGCCTTTGGCGCCAAGGTCAGTGCCGGCCTCAGCGCTCAAGTATCCAACGGCGACTACGTTGAAGATCTACGCGGGTGGTTTTACAACGTGGGAGGGTCTGCCGCGGTCGGGGGAGGTGTGCAAGGTTCTGGATTCGGCGGATTGGGTCGCTGCAATCAGGCGATTGGCGGAGGAACCTTCGGCGCAAGTCTCGGCGGTGGAGCCGAAGCTCACGGCACGGCTACCTTTACGCGAGTGTGGGGCACGCTGGGTGCTAAGCCGGCTGCCTGCCCCACGACCTCCAAGTAATGACCACCCGCCACGCACACGCGTGCCTGACCGGGCCCTCCTGCCCGGGGAAATCGCTGGTCGGAGGACAGACTTGATAGACGACACGGTGAATCTCGACGGTCGGGAGCCTGGGACGGATGGCGCCTCCACGAAGGTCGCGTTGCCGATCCGCATGCCTGCCGAGCGGGCCCTGGCGCGTCTTCGAGCCGCCGTCGGGGCGAATGAACGCATCGATCCGCACGGCGTATCCGCCGATCGTCGGCTGCGGGGAGAGGTGACGATCGACGCCATCACCCTCTGGGTGCAGGACGCTCATCTGACGGCGCGTAGAAAGAGTTGGAACATCGAGTTTCGGGGTGAGCTCGAGGGATCGGACCGCGATGCGATTCTCAGCGGGACCATCGAGATCCGGGATGAGGCGGGGATGCGATGGCTCATGCGGCTGATCCGCATTGCGTCAACCCTGCCCGTCGTCTTCGCGATCCTCCTTGTCGTGAGGGACGGGATCACCGGCCCGAACGTGGCAGGCATCGTCCTGGCCGCTGCTATCGGCGCGATGGCGTTCGTGGGCACGGAAGTGATGGAGACTGCAGGCGAAAAGGCTGCGGCGGACGACGCCACAGCCCTGATCCGCTTCATCCGATCCCAGCTGGCTTGAGGCACCGACGATCGTGGATGACAGGAGAAGATCGAGTCTTCCGCAAATGCCTTGCCGGCGGCCCCGCTTGTCGCCTGTGAGGTCGTCTGGGCCGAGGTCGTCGCGGCTGTTGGTCTGGTTGCCCCTGGACCTGGGAACCTTGCTGGGGCCGCCGGTGGAGCATCTGTCGGTTTCGCGCTCTGTCTCGGGGCAATCGCTGTGGCGTTCCTGGCCTCGTTTGTTCCTTTCGCCCCGCCCGACCTCTCACAGCAAGCGGACCCCGATACCGGGGCCCCGGAGCCGTTCGATACGTTGTCGCGGGTCAGTGTCTTGATCGCATCCGGGAGCTGGTCCCGCCCGATGCTGGCTGGGCCGACATTCGGGACGAGCTCGTCGCCGTGCTCGAGATGGAGCGGTCGGGTGGACTCGCTGGACTCTCAGAGAACGATGTCGTCGAACATGATCGACGCTCGGCTGCCCTCAAGGACCGCTGGTATCAACGCTCCTCAGCCACGGGGTCGCATGGCGATCAGTTGAGCGAAGGCTAGTTGCAGCCGGCCAACACGATCGTCTCCCCTTGACAGCGAAGTACGGAATTCCTACCTTGTCGGTATGAAGACGACGGTCAGCGAGAAGGGCCAGATCACGATCCCCAAGCGGCTGCGGGATCGGCTCGGGCTGCGGCCGGGCACGGTCCTGGATTTCGAGGAGGCCGATGGCCGGCTCGTCGGGCGAAGGTTGCTGCCTGCCGATCACCTCGAGGAGCTCGTCGGCATCCTCCACCTTCCTGGCGGGACCGACGCGTTCATCCGCGAGATTCGAGGGCCAGGGCCCGACGACGCCGAAGGATGATCACCGCACTGGATACGAGCGTCCTCCTCGACCTGTTCACTGACGATGCGCTGTTCCGGGATCGCTCGCTCAATGCCATCCGCACCTGCCTTGCCGGCGGTCCGCTTGTCGCGTGTGAGGTCGTCTGGGCGGAGGTCGTCGCGGCGTTCGCAGACGCACAGGCCGCCACTCGAGCCCTCGGGGGCATTCCCGTCGAGTACTCGACCCTCAATGCAGCGTCAGCATCACGGGCCGGAACGGCCTGGCGTGCCTACCGTCAGCGAGGCGGCACGCGGGAGCGCGTGGTCGCCGACTTCCTGATCGCTGCCCACGCAACGGAGCAAGCCGACCGGCTGCTGACCCGCGACCGAGGCTTCGAGCGCGCTGCGTTCAGCGATCTGGTGGTCGTCGATCCGTCGCGCTGAAAGCTCCACGCATATCCCACCGTGCTGGTCGGGATTGAGGACTCGCGCTACACTCCGGGATCGATGGACGACCTGTACCGCGACTACATCCTGGAGCACTACCGGCGGCCCCACAACTTCGGGGTCCTCGAGGGTGCGAACGCGTCCCACGAGGGCGCGAACCCGCTCTGCGGCGACCGGATCACCCTCCAGCTCCGCCTCGCCGACGGGAAGATCGCGGCGGTCGGCTTCACCGGGCGCGGCTGCGCGATCAGCCAGGCCTCGGCATCGCTCCTGACGGACGAGGTCAAGGGCAAGCCCGTGGTCGATGCCTCAGCCCTGACCTCGCAGGACGTCCTCGACCTCCTCGGCATCGAGATCTCGCCGGCGCGGCTCAAGTGCGCCCTGCTGAGCCTCGACACCCTCCAGCAGGCGCTCGCCGATGCCGCGGGGGCCGCCGCGACCGCTGCGCCGGCGCCCGCGCCGGCTTCGCAAGGCCAGCCGGCATGACCGTGACCTGGTCCGACCGCGGGGCTCTGCCCCGGATGCGCCGCTGCAGGTGTACGCCGCCGGCCTGATCGCCGGCTGGCTCGCGACCGCGTCCCTCTCGCGGTTCGCCGTTCACCGCCCGGTGGCTTCGCCGCCGCGGCCCGTCCCCTGCACTTCCGGAGAACTCCCGAAATGACCGTTCGACTGGGCGACACCGCCCCCGATTTCAGCGCCACGTCCACCGAGGGCCCCATCCGCTTCCACGAGTGGATCGGGGACGACTGGGCGATCCTGTTCAGCCACCCCAAGGACTTCACCCCGGTCTGCACGACCGAGCTCGGCGCCGTCGCCAAGCTGAAGCCCGAGTTCGACAAGCGCGGCGTCAAGGTCCTGGGCCTGAGCGTCGACGGCGTCGAGGACCACGAGGGCTGGTCCCGCGACATCGAGGCGACGCAGGGCGTCGCGCTCAACTTCCCGCTCATCGCCGACAAGGACCGGAGCGTCTCCGAGGCCTACGACATGATCCACCCGAACGCCGAGGCGACCCAGACGGTGCGCTCCGTCTTCGTCATCGACAACAACAAGAAGATCCGCCTCTCGCTGACGTATCCCGCCAGCACCGGCCGCAACTTCGACGAGATCCTGCGGGTCGTCGATTCGCTCAAGCTGACGTCCACCAACTCGGTGGCCACGCCGGCGAACTGGAAGCACGGCGACGACGTGATCATCCTCGCCGCGCTCTCCGACGAGCAGGCGAAGGAGAAGTTCCCCGACGGCTGGCGCGCCGAGCGGCCGTACCTCCGCTACGTGCCCGATCCCTCGGCCCGCGAGGGGAGCCCCGCATGACGAAGTCGTACACGGAGCTCCTCCGCGAGGCCAAGGCGGAGATCCAGGAGGCCTCGGTCGCCGAGTCCGAGGCCCTCCTCCGCGAGGGCATCACGTTCGTCGACGTCCGCGAGGATTCGGAGTGGGAACAGGGGTTCATCCCCGGTGCCCTCCACATCAGCCGCTCGTACCTCGAGCAGAACATCGAGGCGGCGGTCCCGGATCGCTCGGCGCCGGTCCTCCTGTACTGCGCGGGCGGGGTCCGATCCGCCTTCGCGGCGCAGACCCTCAAGGCGCTCGGCTACGCGAACCCGATCTCGATGGCCGGCGGCTTCCAGTCCTGGAAGTCGAAGGGCCTGCCGTGGTCCGCCCCGGTGGTCCTCTCGAAGGCCCAGCAGCAGCGGTACAGCCGCCACCTGCTGATCCCCGAGGTCGGCACGGCCGGGCAGGCGAAGCTCCTCGAATCGAAGGTCCTGCTCGTCGGCGCGGGCGGGCTCGGCAGCCCGGCGGCGCTCTACCTGGCGGCAGCCGGGGTGGGCACGCTCGGGATCATCGACTTCGACGTCGTGGACGTCTCCAACCTCCAGCGCCAGATCCTCCACACGACCGATCGGGTGGGGGAGAAGAAGGTTGAGAGCGCCCGGAAGACGATCACGGCCCTCAACCCCGACGTCACGGTCGTGGGCCACGAGGAGATGCTGGTCGGCGACAACGTCGAGCGGATCATCGCCGGCTACGACGTCATCCTCGACGGGACGGATACGTTCGAGACCCGGTACCTCCTCAACGACGCCGCGGTCGCGGCCGGGATCCCGGTCGTCCACGCCTCGGTCTTCCGGTTCGAGGGCCAGCTCACGACGTTCATCCCGTACGAGGGGCCGTGCTACCGCTGCCTCTACCCGACCCCGCCGCCGCCGGAGCTCGCGCCCGGCTGCTCCGTGGCCGGGGTCCTCGGGGTCGTGCCCGGGATCATGGGGCTGCTCCAGGCGAACGAGGTCCTCAAGGTCCTCCTCGGGATCGGGACCACGCTGGCGGGACGGCTGCTCCTCTTCGACGCCCTGGAATCCGAGTTCACGGAGCTGACGCTCCGGCGCGACCCGGCCTGCCCGGTCTGCTCCGACGACGCGCGCGCGGCGCGCGACCGCGGCGAGGCGCCGGCGACCACTTCCTTCCCGGCCGACGCACCCTTCGTCCTCGGCGGCGCGGGGTTCGGCGGCGCGTTCGGGGCGCCGGAGGGCCGGGCATGAGCACCGTGTTCATCCCGACCGTCCTTCGGCCGTCCGTGGGCGGGGCGAAGTCGCTCGACCTCCCTGGCACGAGCGTGGGCGATCTCGTCCACGCCCTGCTCCAGCAGCACCCGGGCCTCGGCGGCCAGCTGCTGACCCCGGAGGGCGACCTGAACCGCTTCGTGAACGTCTACGTCAACGGTCAGGACGTCCGGTACCTCGACGGCCTCGCGACCCCGGTCGCGGATTCGGACGAGTTCCGGCTCCTGCCGGCGATGGCCGGCGGCTGACGATGGGGACGCTCCGCACCACGCGGGCGTCCGGAGCCGGAGCGAGCGAGATCCAGGCCGCGACCGAGGAGCCCGGCCGCCCCGACGGGGCGACCCCGGGCCGCTACGACAGCATTCTCGGCGCGATCGGGCACACGCCGCTCGTGGAGCTCCGGCGCCTCTCGCCGAACCCGGCCGTCCGGATCCTGGCCAAGCTGGAGGCCGCCAACCCGACGGGATCCGTGAAGGACCGCGTCGCGAAGGCGCTGGTGGAGGACCTCGAGCAGCGCCAGCTCCTGGGCCCGGATTCGATCATCCTCGAGCCGACGAGCGGCAACACCGGCATCGCCCTGGCGATGATCGGGCGGCTCAAGGGATACCGTGTCGCCGTCGTCATGCCTGACAACGTGACGATGGAGCGCCGGCAGATGGCCGCCCTCTTCGGGGCGGAGGTCATCGATTCGCCGGGGCGCCTGGGGTCCAACGGCGCGATCGCGCTGGCCAAGGAGCTGGCGGCCCGGGATTCGCGCTTCGTGATGCCGTACCAGTACGGCAACCCGGCGAACCCGGCGGCCCACTTCCTGGGCACCGGGCCGGAGATCCTCGCCGCCTGCCCGGAGGTGGACGTGTTCGTGGCCGGCCTGGGGACGGGCGGCACGCTCATGGGCGTGGGGCGCTACCTGAAGGCGCGCAAGCCGGGCGTCCGGATCGTCGCCGCGGAACCGCTGCCCGGCGAGCACGTCCAGGGCCTCCGCTCGCTCGACGACGGGTTCGTGCCGGAGATCCTGGACCCCACCGTCCTCGACGCGAAGTACCTCGTCTCGAACCGCGACGCGATCGCGGCCCTCCGGGACCTCGTCTTCCTCGAGGGGATCTTCGCCGGGCCCTCGTCGGGGGCCGTGATGGTCGCCGCCGCGCGGCTGGCAACCGAGATGGAGGCCGGCACGATCGTCGCGCTGCTCCCGGACGGCGGCTGGAAGTACCTGTCCGCGGGCACGTTCACCCGCGACCTCGCCGACATGGACGCCGACCTCGAGGGCGGCGTCAACTGGTGGTGAGCGACGGCGCGGCGGCGTCGTCGGCCGGGGCGACCGCGGCGCCCCGCGCGGTCCGGCTGCCCGCCGCGATCCGCGACGCGATCGTGGCGCACGCCCTGGCCGAGGCTCCGAACGAGGCCTGCGGGCTGGTCATCGGCGACCGGCCGGCGGGTGAGGGCGGCCGGGCCCTCCGCTGGGCACCGACCCGGAACCGGGCCGCCTCGCCGTTCCGTTACGAGATCGACCCGCAGGACCTCCTCGCGCTGACGATCGAGACGGACGACGCCGACGAGGCCTTCTGGGCGATCGTCCATTCCCACACGCACACGCCGGCGGTGCCCTCCGCCACCGACCTGCGGCTGGCGTTCTACCCGGACTCGCTCTACATGCTGGTCTCCCTGGACCCGGCCGAGGCGGACCCGGTCACGGGCGCGGAATCCGTCCGGGCGTGGCGGATCCTCGACGGCGAGGCGCACGAGGTCCCGCTCGAGATCGCCTGACCGACGCCGCCGGACGCGCGCGCCGCCCGTGCATTGCGCGAGGCCGCACCGGGATTTCCGCAGCGCCCCTCGATTTCCCGCCCGGCTGCGACTACCATCCGGGCCTCAGGCGACGTGGCCCGGTCCGCGGGCGGTTCCTCGGGAGGGGTGGAGCAGTGCCTCGCGCAGCGGCGTTCCGGACGGTCCTTGTCCTCGTGGCTTCCTTCGCGTTCATCGGCGCGGTCGTCCTCGTGGACGGCACGATCCGGCGCTCAGGCGCGGATCCGGACCTCGCCCGCGGCGGCCCCGGCACGGCCGAGGTCAATCCCGAGGCCGCCGAGCGCGACGAGACCGTCCAGGAGCGGCGCGAGGCCTACGAGGCGGCCCTCCGCGCCGGCACGTTCGGCCGGCCCGCCCCGGTCACCGGCAAACCGGCGCCCGGCTGGGCCGGCGAGAAGATCATCGACGCCACGGTCGACGACTGGGAGCCGGCGATCGCCGCCGACCCGAACTCGGGCTACGTCTACGCGATGACGACCCGCTACGGGACGCCGAAGCCGTGCCAGGGCAACTGCCCGTCGCCCCTGATCATGCTCGTCATCAGCGCCGACAACGGCGCCACTTGGGCGCCCGCGAAGCCCCTCTGCGCGTGCAAGGGCAAGGGCCAGTTCGATCCCATCGTGGAGGTCGTGCCGGGCACCGGCGCCGTCTATGCGCTCTTCATGATCGAGTTCAACGTCGTCTTCACGAAGTCGCTCGACCGCGGCGCCACCTGGTCGGCGCCCGTCCCGACCTGGGGCAACGTCTCCTGGAATGACAAGCCGGTCCTCGCCGTCAGCGACGACGGCCAGGACGTCTACGCCAGCTTCAACGGCCCCACCGGCGGCGATCCGTGGGCGGTCCAGTCCCACGACGGCGGGGCGACCTGGACGCAGACGAAGCTCGTCAACTCCGGCCGCTACTTCTACGCCTTCGATGCCGACGTGGCACCGGACGGGACGGTCTACTTCTCGGAGAGCTCCCTCGCCTACACGAGCGCCGGGAACAGCGGTGGCGTGGTCGGCACGATCGACGAGCACGTCTTCATCTCCCGCGACGACGGCCGGACCTGGGAGGACCGCCTGGTGGCCTCGGTCCAGCCGGGCGTCCTGTGTGACGCCGCGGGCTGCGGGGCTGACTTCTACGTCGGCCACAGCGCGCTGTCGGTCGATGCCGCCGGCTCGGTCGTCCTCCTGTACGACGGGGCAACGACGTTCGGCGGCTACCAGTCGATCTACGCCCGGCGGTCCACCGATGCCGGGGCGACGTGGAGCGCGCCCGTCGTCCTCTCGAAGGCGGGCGAGACCTCGACGGCCCCGGCAATCGAGAGTCGCGGATCCGGCGACGTCCGGGCCTGGTACTACGAGACCTCCGGCGGCGGCAACGACGATGCCTGGAACGTCTGGTACCGGCGCTCCACGAATGGCGGGGCCTCATGGTCCTCGCCGGTCCGGATCAGCGACGCGGCCGGCGGCGCGCCGTACAAGCCGGTGGCCGGGTTCGCCGAGGTCTACGGCGACTACGGCGAGATGGCGATCACCTCGAGCGGCAAGTCGATCGCGATCTGGGGCGAGGGCATCAGCTATACGGGACCCGGCGGGGTCTGGTTCAACCGCGAGCCGTAGCCGGGGGTGTCGCGCGGCGGACCGCCGCCACGGGCGCCGCGGATCAGGCCTGGCGCCGCGGATCAGGCCCGGCGCCGCGAGCGGGCCGACGCGAGCGCGCCGACGCGCGCCACGAGGCGGTCGATGAAGGCCCGGGCGTCGCCGTCGACCGCGATGTCGACGTTCGGGGTCCGGCCGGTCAGCCCGCGCCAGTCGGCGACGGTCCTCCCGTGGGCTGGCCCGGGACCGGTCTCGACCTCGACGAACGCCCGCTCGACCCGGACCAGGCCCCGGTCCAGGGTCGCGGCGACCGCGAACGGGTCGTGGACGAAGGCTCCGTAGAAGCCGTCGTTCGCCGCGTGGAACTCGAAGTAGAAGCGGAGCGCGTCCACGACGAAGTGGAGGATCGGGTCCCCGGCGACGGGTCCGGCCGCGAGGAGCGGTGACGCGGGAGAGGCCGCCGCAAGCTCGGCGGCATCGGCGGTCGAGATCCCGGCGGCGACGGCGAGCCGCGCCACATCGCCGGGGAGCAGCCGCGCCCGCTCGGTCACGTCGAGGCCCATCCCCAGCGGCCGCGGGATGGACGGATCCGCGTCGATGGCCCGGCCCCAGGCCGCCAGGGCCGCTGCGGCCGCGTCCGGGTCCACGAAGAGGTTCCACTCCGTCGTCGGCGTCGTGTTGCCGGGAACGCGGAAGGCGCCGCCCATGAACGTCCAGCCACGGAGCAGTCGCGGGAGGTCCGGCTCCAGCTCCAAGGCCAGCGCCAGGTTCGTCATGGGTCCGAGCGTGACGAGCGTCACCTCGCCGGGGCGCGCCCGGGCCGCCGCGACGATCGCTCGGGCTGACGGCCCGCCCGCAAGCGCCGTTGAACCCGACGGGAGCGTCGCGTGCCCGATCCCGAACGGGCCGTGGGTCTCCTCCGTCGTCCGGAGCGGCTTGCGGAGCGGTGCTGCGGCACCGAGGAAGACCGGGACGTCCCGCCGCCCGGCCAGCTCCAGGACGGCCAGGGTGTTGGCCGCCACCTGGACCAATGGGACGTTCCCGGCGACGGTCGTGACCGCGACGAGCTCCAGGTCTGGGGACGCGGCGGCGTAGAGCAGCGCGAGGCTGTCGTCGATGCCGGTGTCGACATCGAGGAGCAAGGGCTTACGATCCCGGACACGGTCGGTCATCGACCGCATCCTACGGCGGATGCGCCCCTACACTTCCACCCCGTGACCGACCCCGGGGGCGAACGCCCCGACCTGCCGATCCTGCCGTACGCGCGCCGCGAGGCGCACGTGGCGCCGTGGGATCCGCGGACGGAGGCCGTGGCGGCCCGGCTCGTCGCGATGATCGGCCGGCGCCGCCCCGACCTCCAGGTCGAGCACATCGGCAGCACGGCGGTCCCGGGCCTGCCCGGCAAGGGGATCGTGGACCTCTCGATGGAGAGCCTGCCCGAGGGCATCCCGTCGATCGTCGCCGCGCTCCACGACCTCGGCTTCCAGGACCAGCCCGGGCCGGATCCGTGGCCGCCGACCCGCCCGATGCTCGTGGGGGCGGTGGACCTCGAGGGCACGGAGTTCCGGATCCACCTCCACGTCCAGCCGATCGGCGGCGACATGCCCCGCGACCTCGCGTTCCGCGACGCGCTCCGGTCCGACGCAGAGCTCCGCCGCGAGTACGCGGCCCTCAAGAGCGGGATCACCGGCGGCGGCTCGGTGGACGGGTTCCGCTACACGCACTCCAAGACGACCTGGATCCTCGGTGTCTACAGGCGGCTCGGCTTCCGGATCCCCGTGATTCCGCCGCCCGCCACGATCGGCATCCTCGGCGGCGGCCAGCTGGGGCGGATGCTGGCCCTTTCCGCGCGCGAGCTGGGCTACCGCGTCGCGATCCTGGACCCCGATCCCGACTGCCCGGCGGCGGCCGTCGCGGATCGCGTGGAGGTCGGGCGCTACGACGACGTCGCGGCGGCTAGGCGGCTCGCGGCTGGCTGTGCCGTGATCACGTATGAGCTGGAGCACGTGGACCTCGGCCTCGTGAAGGCCCTCGACGACGGCACGATTCCGGTCCGCCCGGGTCCGTACGCCCTCAAGCTCACCCAGGACCGCCTCGCCGAGCGTCGCTACCTCGAGATGAGCGGGGCCGCGGTCGCCCCGTGGCGCGAGATCGGGTCCGGCGAGGAGCTGCGGGCCGCCGCCGCCGAGCTCGGCCTGCCGCTTCGCCTCAAGGCCTCGATCGGGGGCTACGACGGGCGGTCCCAGGTCCGGATCGCGGACGACGCCGGGCTCGCCGCCGCGGAGGCGTTCCTCGCGGGCTCCGCGGCGGCCGGCCGGCCGATGCTCCTCGAGCGGGAGCTGGACTTCGAGGCGGAACTCTCCGTCATCGTCGCCCGTGGCGTCGACGGGTTGACGGCGACCTACCCGGTGGGTCGCAACGTCCACGATGCCGGGATCCTCGTCCAGTCGTCCGTGCCGGCGGGCATTCCGGCGGCGATCGAGGCGCACGCGGCGGCCCTCGCCACGGACCTCGCGACGGGCATGGGCCTCGTGGGACTGCTGGCCGTGGAGCTGTTCCTGATGCGGGATGGCGGGCTCATCGTGAACGAGCTCGCGCCGCGGGTCCACAACAGCGGCCACTGGACGATCGAGGCCGCCGTCACCGGCCAGTTCGAGCAGCAGGTCCGGGCGATCACCGGCCAGCCGCTGGGCGCCACCGCGCTCCGGCCCGGCGGGGCCGCCACGGTCAACCTCCTCGGGACGGGTCCGGACCGGCCGGCCGTGCCACTCGGCACCGAGGCAGCCCTCGAGGCGCCCGACGTCCACCTCCACCTGTACGACAAGCGCCGCGTCTTCGAGCGGCGGAAGATGGGGCACGTCACCGCCGTTGGAGCCAGCCCCGCGGCGGCGCTCGACGCGGCCAGGTCGGCCGCAACCGCGATCCGCTGGGCCGACGCGGACGAGGAGGGACTTCCATGACCGAGGCCGGGCCGCTCGTCGGGGTCGTCGGCGGCAGCCGCTCCGACTTCCCGATCCTCGAGCGGGCGACCGCGCTCCTCGAGATGCTCGAGGTCCCCTGCGAGCTGCGTGTCGTGTCAGCGCACCGCAGCCCGGACCACCTCTTCAGCTACGCCGAGGGAGCCGCCGGCCGGGGGATCCGGGTCATCGTCGCGGGCGCGGGCGGAGCCGCCCACCTGCCCGGGATGCTCGCCGCGAAGACGCTCCTGCCGGTGATCGGGGTGCCGATCCCGACCCAGCACCTGGGCGGACTCGATTCCCTGCTGTCCATCGTCCAGATGCCCCGCGGCATCCCCGTGGCGACGGTGGCGATCGGGAACGCCGAGAATGCTGCCCTCCTCGCGATCGAGATCCTCGCCCTCGGCGACCCGGCGCTCGCGTCGCGACTCGCCGCCTATCGGGCGGGCCAGACGGCGATGGTCATGGACGACCCATCGAACACCGGAGACGCCGGGGGCCAGTAGGCCCAGGCGCGGCGCGGAGCGCCGGCCCCGATCAGCCGGCGCCGCCCCCGATCAGCCGGCGCCGCCCCCGATCAGCCGGCGCTGCCCCCGATCAGCCGGCGCCGGCCCCGATCAGCCGGCGCCGCCCCCGAGGTCCGCGGTCAAGGTGAGCTCGTCCGCCCCGCGGACCACACCGACCGCGACGGATCGGGTCGCGCCGGCCATGGCGTCAAGGAGCGCATCGCCGTCCGCGACCGGCGTGCCCCCGACGCTGACGATCAGGTCGCCCTCGCGGATCCCGGCCCCGTCGGCCGGGGAGCCGTCCTCGACGCCACGGACCAGGAGCCCATCGCGGTCCGGCAGCCCGACGGATCGCCGGAGCCGGCGCGCCACGTGGCCCGGGGCCACCGCGACGCCGAGCCGCGGCCGCTCCACCGAGTCGCCCCGCGACAGGACGGCGACCCGCTCGCGAAGGTCGGCATCCGCCTGGCGGGCCAGGTAGAAGCCCTCGCCGAGCCGGTGGGTATTCAGCCCGACGAGCCGTCCCGCGGCGTCGACGATCGGCCCGCCCGAGCTCCCGGGGGCCATCGGCGCGGTGTGCTCGAGGCTGCCGGAGATGCGCCGGCCGCCAGGGCCGCGGAACGCGCGATTCACCGCGGACACCGTCCCGACCGTCACCCGCGCCGCGCCGCCCGACGTCGCCGCGAGGCCGAACACGACGCTGCCGAGGGCGATCGCGCCGTCGGCCCAGGCGATCGCCGGGGCGCCCTCCGTCGCGACGTCGATGACGGCGAGGTCGCCGTCCACGTCCGTGGCAACGACCCTGCCGCGGAGCGCGCGGCCGTCGCCGAAGGTGACCGTGACCTCGTCGCCCCGGATGTTGTGGGCGTTCGTGAGGACGCGGTCGTCGCCGACCACGACGCCGGAGCCGCGGATCCGCGCCCCGATGCCGACGACACCGGGAGATGCGGCCGCGGCCGCGCTGGCGATGGCGGCGGAGAGATCGTCGAGCAGGGGCATGGTTCAGGAATCTCCGTAGTGACTTGTGATTTGCAAGTGACAACGTACACTCGGGCGATGGAGATGGCAAGCCCCGCGATTCCTGCCGGCTACCATGGCCCCATGCCAGCATCGACCACGCCGCCAGGCCCGCTCGAGGCGGCGCTCGAGCGGATCGGCGATCGTTGGACCCCACGCCTGGTGGAGGCCCTCCTCGTCGGTCCGCTCCGCTACGGCGAACTCCAGGCCGCCGTCACCGGGATCGCGCCGAACATCCTGGCTGACCGGCTCCGGCGCCTCGAGGCCGACGGCCTGCTGACCTCGACGGCGTACGAGGAACGGCCGCCGCGATTCGAGTACCGGCTCACGATGGAGGGCCGCGCGCTCGCCGGTGCGCTGCGGCTCCTCGCCGACTGGGGCGCGCGGCACGGCGGCGGCAGCGGCACGAGCGGACATGGCGAGGGGGTTGCCCCGGGGCATCTCGCGTTGCAGCACGTGGTCTGCGGCACCGCCCTCGAGGCCCGCTGGTACTGCCCGACCTGCGACGTCGCCGTCAGCGACGCGGATCCCGTGGAGGGCATCCGCCGGCTCTGACCTCGATGGTCCCGGACCGCGCGCCCGCTACACTCGGCCGGATGGATGATCCCCGCTGGGAACCCGGGATGCCGGTGCTCGACCGGCAGGCCCTGCCGGTCGCCGGCACGCCCGTGGCGATCCCGCGGACCGTTCCCGAAACCGCCCCGACACCGCTCCAGCGGCAGTACATCAACCTGTCGGCGATCGCGCTCGTCGCCGGCGCGGTCGCCATCACAGCGCTCGAGACCGGCTCGTCGCTCGGCAGCCCGCTCGTCCGGCTGTGCATCATCGTCGCGGCCCCGATCCTGATGCTGACCACGGCCGACGCCTCGCTCCGCATCTGGCGCTCCGCGTGGGCCTGGATGCCGGTCGATCGGAACCGGGCGCTGTTCCGGCTGTCGTGGCTGCTGGCGGCCGGCGTCGGGATCCTCGTCTTCGGCGGTGCGCTCGTGCTGGCGATCGCCGGTTGAACGGGCGCGGCCGCGACGCGCGCTCCACCGACATCGACTCCGGTGGCGGCGTCCCGTCCTGGCTGGCCGCGCACCTCCGGTTCTGCTCCCGCTGCGGCACCCGCCTCGAGTTCGGCGAGGTCGCCGGCGAGGACCGCGAGCGGTCCAGCTGTCCGTCCTGCGGGCACATCGCCTATGTCAATCCGCGCCTGGTCGTGACGGTCCTGCCGGTCACCGACGAGGGCCGGCTCGTCCTCATCCGGCGGGGCATCGAGCCGGGGCTCGGGGCGTGGGCCCAGCCCGGCGGATTCCTCGAGGTGGACGAGACCGTGGACGAGGCGGCAGTCCGCGAGACGCGCGAGGAGACCGGCCTGGAGGTCGAGCCGGGCGCGTTCGTGGGGTTCTACACGCGGCTCGAGGCGGCGGTCGTGGTCCTGACGTTCGAGGCACGGGTCATCGGCGGCACGGCGGCCCCGACCCCCGAGGCCCTCGAGGTCCGCGAGTTCGCGGCCGATGAGATCCCCTGGGCGGGTCTGGCGTTCAAGACGACGTACTTCGCCCTCGTGGACTGGCTCGCGACGCGGCACCCGGGGATCCGGCCGCCCGAACCGGCCATGGGTCGCTGACCGCGTCGAGCTGCCATCGGCGGAACGGTGCCCTGAGGGCGCGCCGCGTCCCCGGCCCGCATCAGGGGGCGCTCGTCGGCTCCGGCTCCAGGAGCGGCCCGACCGCGAACGGCCGGCGCGTTCCGCCGAGGGGCATGCCGCGGCCGTCGTAGGCGGTGACGACCACCCACATCGTCCCGTTGGGACGCGGATTCGGGAGGTCGAAGGCGGCCTCGAACGTGGCCGTGTACTCGGGCCGCACGCCGCCGTCCGGGTCCGTGACGTCGACGCTCACGTGGTCGATGACCCGGCTGCCGCGCGCTTCGAGAAAAATCTCGACCCGGCTGGCCTTGACGAGCACCGAGCCACTCACGGCGACCTGGCGAGTCGTGACCTCGACACGGGCGGGGGCCGGCGACGCGAGCGCGACGGCGTCGCGGGCGAGCATCGCGCCCATGTACGTCGAGGGCAGGCCGGTGCGAATCCGACCGGTCGCCTCGGGGCCCGCATCCGCGACGACAACCGGCCTGGTCGGCGCCGGGGGATCGCCGGCGAGGAGCCCGACGCCGCCGATCGCGACGAGGCCGGCGACCCACGCGAGGAGGGCGACGGGCCGCGGGGCAGGGCCGCCGCCGCCAACCCGCCGCGGCTCGAACGCGATCGAGGCCGGCGCGGCCTCGATGAACTCGGGGAGCTCACCGGCAGGACGAGCGTCGATGAGCGGGACCGAGCGGTCGAGCCGGAAGGGAGGCACTGGACGCCCCGGGTCGCCGGACCGTTCGGAGACGCGCCCTACGACCGGAGGTCGATGAACACGTTCTTCGTCTCGGTGTAGAGCTCGATCGCCGACATCCCCAGCTCCCGGCCGATGCCGGACATCTTGTAGCCGCCGAACGGCGCCTCGGTGTGGACGCTCGAGTTCGAGTTCACCGACAGGACGCCGGCCTGGACGCCCTTCGCCGTCCGGAGCGCCTTGCCGATGTCGCGGCTCCAGATCGAGCCGGAGAGGCCGTACGGCGTCGCGTTCGCAAGGCGGATCGCCTCCGCCTCGGTGTCGAAGGGAATGATCGTGACGACCGGCCCGAAGATCTCCTCGCGGGCGATCCGCATGTCGTTCGTCGCGCCGTCGAAGACGGCCGGCATGAGGTACGCGCCGCCCTTGAGGGCCTCGTCGTCCGGCTCGACCCCGCCGACGACGAGGTTGGCGCCCTCGCCGAGGCCGATCTCGATGTAGTCGCGGACGCGGTCGCGCTGCTTGAAGCTGACGAGCGTGCCGACCTCGGTCGCCTCGTCGGCGGGATCGCCGACCTTGACCTTCCGGGTCGCGGCGGCGAAGAGCTCGACCACCTGGTCATGGACCGAGCGCTCGACGAGGATCCGGCTCCGGGCGCAGCAGTCCTGGCCGCAGTTGTCGAAGACGCTGTACGGCGATTCCGCGGCGAAGCGCTCGATGTCGGCGTCGGCATAGACGATGTTGGGGCTCTTGCCGCCGAGCTCCAGGCTGACCTTCTTCACGTTGTTCGAGGCCAGCCGCATGATCTCCTGGCCGGTCGTGGTCTCGCCCGTGAACGCGACCTTGCCGATGCCGGGATGGGCGGCGATCGCCGCGCCCGCGGAGCCGCCCGGGCCCGTGACCACGTTGATGACGCCGGGAGGAAAGCCCGCCTCGAGGGCCAACTCGCCGATCCGCAGGGCCGTCATCGGGGAGAGGCTCGCGGGCTTGAGGATGCAGGTGTTGCCGGCGGCGAGCGCCGGCCCGAGCTTCCAGCTCGCCATGAGGAGCGGGAAGTTCCAGGGGACGATGAGCCCCACGACCCCGATCGGCTCGCGGAGGGTGAGGTCCAGGCCCGGCTTCGAGACCGGGATCGTCTGGCCGAAGACCTTGTTCGCGGCCCCGGCGTAGTAGTCGAAGACGAGGCTCGCCCCGATGACCTCACCGCGGGCGCTCGTGATCGGCTTGCCGGTGTTGCGGCACTCGAGCTGGGCGAGCTCCTCGGACCGGTCCTTGATGATCGCCGCGAACTTCGCGAGGGTCCGGCCGCGCTTGCCCGCGGCCCAGTTCGCCCAGCCCTTGGGGTCATCGAAGGCCTTCTGGGCGGCCGCGACCGCCCTGTCGACGTCCACATTCCCGCCCTGCGGCGCCGTCGCAATGACCTGGCCGTTGGCGGGGTTCACGATCTCGAACGTCTGGCCGTCGGCGGCATCGACGGCCTGGCCGCCGACCATCATCTGGAGGGTGGTTCGCGTGTCGCCAGTCGTGCCGGCGGCCTGCTGATCGATCGCCATGTCGTTCGCCTCAGGATCTCGGGGGACGTCGATCAATCATACGCCCGAGTCCGTCGGCGCCCCGAGGAGCGAGCTCGCGAGCGTGGCGGAGAGCCACTCCTCGAACTGGGCGTCCGACCAACCGAAGCGGATCACGAGGACTTCGTACAGATCCGGGCTTGCCAGCGCAAAGAGCACGTCCCGCGCTCGCTCAACGCTGCAGTCGGAGCGGAGGCTCTCACCGCGCGCGAGCGATTGGGCGATGAGCTCGGCCGACCGACGGCGGCCCTCGGCCATCTCGCGGAACATCTCCCCGAGCTCGGCATCGGCGTTCGCGGCGCTCAGCGCGACGGCCACCACATCTGGCGCCGCCGAGGCGAGATCCACGCACATCCTCGCCAGGGCGGCGAGCCGGCTGCGAGGGGCCGCCTCGCCGAGGACTGCATCCAGCTGGGGCGGAACTCGGACATTGATCGTCTGCTCGATCAGTGCAAGGAGCAGCCGGCGCTTCGAGTCGAAGTGCTTGTACACAGTTGGTGCCGCGACGCCTGCCTGGGCCGCAATCGCCTCGATCGTGGCGTTGGCATAGCCGCGCTCGCGGAACAGAGCCCGCGCCGCTTCGAGGATCGCGAGGCGGGTAGCCGCGACCTGCCGCTGGCGGTGAACGGATTGATAGGTTCGACGTTGGGTCTTGACGTGCGTCATGTATTTCGGCTAGTTTCCAGCTACGCAATATAGCGCCGCTATATTGGATCGTGGAGGTATTCGTCCGGATGGCAGTATCGCAGACGGCGCCGACTCCAGCGGCGCTCGCCACTGTCGACGCAATTGCGGATTCCGGCGCATCGGCACCATATGCACGGTTTGCCGGGGCAGGGCTCCTTGTCGCGCTTGCGTCGCTCGTTGTCCTCTACGGCGGGAGCGGCGCGATTGCGGGGACGCGGCCCGACACGGCGACGGATGCGACCGTGGTGAGCGCGTACTTCGGTCGCGGCGAGCTGACGTTCCTCCTCTGGCAGGGCATCGTCAGCGCTGCCGGAATCGCGTTCTTTGCGCTCGCGTATCGCCGATACCTCTCGGGATTTGCCACCACACCCCTCGCCCGGCAGCTGGCGGATTTCGGGATCGCGCTGGCCCTCTTCGAGATCCCCATCGTCATCGTCGCGTTCGGCATCGAGCTCGCGGTGGTCAAGCTCGCCCAGGTTGGCGATCCGTCGCTGCTCGGCGTGTTCACGGCCTGGACGTGGGTCGACAACGGGATGATGCTCTGGCTCGAGTTCGGCTGGGTCGGCGTCCTCTCGCTCGTCGCGTGGCAGTCCGGAGCGCTTCCGCGCTGGCTCGCCGGCTATGGGCTCATCGTCGCCATCCTGCTGCTTGTCCTGGCGGTGCCGGGCCTCGTCTTCGGGTACCCGCTCGGCCTCAATCTGGTCGCGTACGGGCCCTTCATGATCTGGTTCCTGTTGATGGGTATCTACCTTGTCCGGGGCGGTCGCGCTCCGGAGCACACTCAGAAGTAGTTCACCGTGATGCCGCCGTCCACGACCATCGCCGCGCCGTTCGTCCAGCCGGACTCGTCCGAGGCGAGGTAGATGCCCATCGCCACGATCTCCTCCGGCTTGCCGAAGCGGCCGGTGGGGTTGCGGGCAAGGCGGATCCGCTTCGCCTCCTCGTCCTTGACGAGCCAGTCCATGAGGAGCGGCGTTTCCACCGGCCCGGGGCAGATGGCGTTCGTCCGCACGCCCTTCGGCGCGAACTGGACGGCGAGCGACTTCGTCAGGGCGAGGACAGCGCCCTTCGAGGCCGTGTAGGCGTCCTGCGGGTTGGAGCAGCCGATGAGCGCCACGAAGCTGGAGATGTTGATGATCGAGCCGGAGCCCTGCTCGACCATCCGCGGGATGGCGTACTTGCAGCCCAGGAACACGCCGCGAACGTTGACGGCCATGACCCGGTCCCAGTCCTCGACCGAGGTATCGATGACCGAGTGATCGGCCTCGGGCATGATCCCGGCGTTGTTGTAGAGCGTGTCGACGCGGCCGTAGGTCGCGATCGCGTGGTCCACCATGCCCTTCGCGGAGGCCTCGTCGGCGACGTTCGTCTTCACGAACGTGGCCTCGCCGCCGGCCGCCCGGACGAGGCGCACGGTCTCGGCGCCGGCCTCCTCGTTGAACTCCGCGACGACGACCTTCGCCCCTTCCGCGGCGAACATGAGCGCCGCCACGCGGCCCATTCCCGAGCCGCCCCCGGTGATGATCGAAACCTTGTCCTGCAATCGCATCGATGCCTCCTGGCGGTCGTCGAAGCCGGGCCGGCCAGGCCGGGCGGGTGGGGACTGGCCCAATCGTAGCGTCGAAGGTCAGCCGCGTTCGAGGTAGCGCTCGCGGTCCCAGTCGTGGACGATCGAGTCGTAGAGCGTCTGCTCAACGCGCGCGGCGTTCAGGTAGTGATCGACGACGTCCTGGCCGAAGATCTCGACCGCGGCCTCGGACTTCTCGAGCTCCCAGATCGCCTCGTACAGCGCCCGCGGCATCCGCTGGACCCCGGTGGCGATGTAGCCGTTGCCCTTGAACTCGGGCGTCAGCTCCAGGCCGTGCTCGATGCCGTAGAGTCCGGCGCCGATCATCGCGGCGTAGGTCAGGTAGGCATTCATGTCCCCGCCGGGAAAGCGGTTCTCGACGTGCAGGCCGTTGCCATGGCCGACCATCCGGAAGCCGGTCGTCCGGTTGTCGCGGCCCCAGACGACGTTGACCGGCGCCCAGGACAGCGAGGCATAGCGCTTGTACGAGTTGATGAACGGGGCGATGAAGACCGCGAGCTCGCGCGAGAAGGCCATCATCCCCGCCACGAACTGGCTGAACTGGCGGCTGATCCCGTACGGCAGCCCGGCCGACTCGTCGTGGGTGAGGGGCTTCTTGCCGTCCGCGTCCCAGATGCTCATGTGGAGGTGCCCGGACGAACCCGTCCAGGTGTGGTCCGGCTTGGCCATGAAGGTGATGCCCCAGCCGTTGAGGTAGGCGATCTCCTTGGCCCCGTGCTTGAAGATCACGCTCCGGTCCGCGGATTCGAGGACGTGGTCGTAGCGGATGTTGACCTCGTGCTGGCCCGGCGCGGCCTCGCCCTTGGAGAACTCGATGGGCACCCGGGCCTCGGTCATCTGGTTCCGCAGGAGGCGATGGAGCGGCTCCGCCTTCGTCGCCTGGAGGAGGTGGTAGTCCTCGTTGTAGTTGCCGAAGCGCTTCGGGACGGCGAAGCCGTTCTCGGCGATCGTGTCCCACGAATCCTTGAGGACGTAGTACTCGAACTCGGAGCCGGCCTTGACGGTGATCCCCGCCTTGGCGGCTCGGTCCACCTGGCGCTTGAGGATCGTCCGCGGCGAGATCGGGATCTCGGCGTGGGTCTCCTCGTCGATCGTGTCGGAGAGGACGAGCGCGGTCCGCTCGAGCCACGGCAGGACGCGCAGGGAATCCCAGACGGGCGAGGCGATCCAGTCGCCGTAGCCCGTCTCCCAGTTCATGAGGGCGAAGCCCTCGGGCGTGTTCATCTCCATGTCCGTGCCCAGGAGGTACGTGCAGAAGTGCGCCCCGTGGTCGATGACGCCGGCGAGGAACGCCTGGGCCTGGACACGCTTGCCCACGAGCCGGCCCTGCATGTCGGTGAGCGCGACGATCAGCGTGTCGATGCGCCCGTCCCGGACCATGCCCTCGAGCTCCTCGAGGCGGGGATGCTTGCCGTGGTGGCCGGAGCTGCTCATGGGTCCTCCCGTGGACGCGCTGCTGGCGTGATGTCTGAATCGGGGAGACCGGTCGGCGGTGCCGGCCGGCCTCCTGATGCTGCGATGGTGTGAGCCGCGAGGTCAGGCTCCGGCGAGCTCTTCGGCGGCGCGCTGGAACTCGCGCTCGATCTCGGTCATCTCGGCGTCGCCACCCTGGCTGCGCGGACCCTTGAACCGGGCCTTGGCCCAGCCGAAGTAGTAGACGAGCAGGAGCAGCACTGCCGCGACCATGAACGGCCACGAGATGTTGCCGCTGGTCGGGAAGCTGAACAGGATCATCAGGACGACGACCCAGAAGACGGAGATCCAGCCGACGGTCTTCGACCATCGGCCGAGGCTCCAGACGCGCTCCTTGAGCCAGTCTGTCGTGGTGATCCCCAGGTAGATGACGATCCCGTACGCGGCGTACAGGAAGATCGTCGAGACGGCCGTGACGATGATCACGGCGGTACCCGTCCCGACGATGAACGCGGCGACCGTGAACAGCCACGACACGACGACGATCCCGACCAGGGAGTTCGCCGGCGTGCGGTAGCGGTGCGAGACCCTCTTCAGCCAGCCGGAGGCGGGCATCCCGTCATCACGGGCGAAGGCGAAGAGCATCCGGCCGGCGGCGGCCACCGACGACAGGCCGCAGAACGCCATCGCGATCGCGATGCCCGCGGCGATCAGGTTGCCGATGAAGTCGCCGAGGTTGTAGACGAGGATGCTGATGACCGCGACGCCGCCGCCGAAGTAGTACTGGCTGTACGTGGCGGCGTCATCGAGGCTCGCCGGGAAGAGCGCCGAGAGGTCCGGTGTATGGAGCGTCAGCGCGACGAGGAAGACGTAGCCGACGACCGCCGAGACGGCGACGGAGAGGAACACGCCCCAGGCGCTCGAGACCCGGGCTCCGATCGTTTCCTCCGCGACGTGAGCAGATGCGTCGTAGCCCGTGTATGTCCAGTTGGCCTGGAGGAGCGAGAAGAAGAAGGCCAGGAAGACCGGATAGCCGATGGCCGGCCCATACGAGAACTTCACGACCCCCAGATCGTTCTCCCAGCTCCCGGCCGTGTCGAGCGGCGCGATCTTGAAGAGGTCGAGACCGGACTGGTCCGCCTTTCCAAGCAGCCCGACGAGCACGACCACGATGGCGACGATCGCGATGTGCCACCAGACGCTGACCTGATTCAGGAGCGCGACGAGATTGATGCCCGCGATGTTGAGGACAAGCTCAATGAGCATGAGGACGCCCATCGTCACGAGCTGGCCGTTCACGATCCCCGGGATGACCTCGGTCGTGTTGAAGATGCCGTTCGTCAACTTGTCGACGATCGTGGCGTTGATGAACCCGGCCGCGGCGTAGTTGATGCCGGCCACGATCGCGAACTGGCCGAGGAGGTTGAACCAGGCGGTCCACCAGCCCCAGTTCTTGTTCTTCATCCGGGAGGCCCAGTAGTAGAGGCCGCCCGCGGTCGGGTAGGCTGAGGCGATCTCGGACATCGACGCGGCGATGCAGACGACGAACACCGTTACGAGCGGCCAGCCGATCATCACGGCGGCCTTGCCGGCCCAGGCGAGGCCGTAGTCGTAGAGGATGACCGCGCCGGTCAGGATCGAGATGATCGAGAAGCTGATCGCGAAGTTGCTGAAGCCGCCCATCGTGCGGAACAGCTCCTGCGCGTAGCCCAGCTGGTGCAGGTCCTTGATGTCCTGCTGGATGACGTCGTCCCTGGATCGACCTGACACTGCGAACCTCCTCGCATGGGGTCGGCCGGCCTCCCGCCGGCTTGGACCCATCCTCCGGGTCGGACTCTGCCGTCCCGGGTGGCTTGGGCGGCCCGGGACGCCTCGCGCGTGGAACGTGGCGCGACTATACGCGCGCGATCCGGCCGGATGGAAGGCATTTCGCGCACCGCTACCATCGGCGGATGGAGGTTTCTGCCCCCGGCATCTTCGACATCGGGCTCGTGCTGCTGCTGGCAGCCGGCGCGGGCTGGCTGGCGCGGGCGCTGGCGCTGCCCGCGGTCGTCGGCTATCTCGCCGTGGGCCTCGCCATCTCACCGTTCACGCCGGGCTACGTGGCCGACCGCCACCAGCTCGCGTTCCTCGCCGATGTCGGCGTCGTGCTGCTGCTCTTCGAGGTCGGGATCGAGATCGACCTCGGCCGGCTGCGCCGGGAGCACGGCTCGATCACCTGGGCCGCCCCGCTCCAGGTCCTGCTCACCGGCGGCGTCGCGTACGGTGCCCTGGTGCTGGCGGGAGTGCCGGCGACGGGCGCCGCGCTCGTCGCGCTCGGCGTGGCGATGTCCTCGAGCGTCGTCATCGTCAACATCACGCGGAGCCGGCGTCGGACGACGGATCGGGCCACGGAACAGGCGATGCTCGGCTGGAGCGTCCTGCAGGACCTGACCGGCGTGACCGTCGCCGTCGTGCTCCTCGCGATCGCCGGGGCGGGCGACCGGCCGCTTCCCGTGGCCCTGGCCGGCGGCGTGGCGTTCGCGGCCGTGGCTCTCCTCTCCGCCTTCGCGCTGCCCCGCGTGCTGCGCGAGATCGAGGGCGAGCACGACCTGTTCCTGATCGTGTCGGTCGCGGCGGGCCTCGCGCTGGCGGGCCTCGGGGCGCTCCTCGCCGGGATCCCGGTGGCGCTCGCCGCGTTCGTTGCCGGGCTGGCCATCGTGGAGGGCCCGGAGGCAACCGAGGTCCGGAAGCGGCTGCTGCCCTTCCGCGACCTCCTCGCCGTCCTGTTCTTCGTCCTGCTCGGCTCCCTGATGGACCCCGCGGCGCTCGCCCGGGGCCTGCCCTGGCTGGCGCTGCTCGTCGGGCTCGTCGTCGTCGCGAAGTCGGCCGTCGTTGCGGCCCTGGCACGGGTGGGCGGCCTGCCGGGCGATCCGATCCAGACCGGCATCGGGCTCGGCCAGGTCGGGGAGTTCAGCTTCGTGCTGGCCTCGGTGGGAGTTGCCCTGCGGGTCGTGAGCACGGAGCTGTACGCGGCGGTGCTCGGGACCGTCATCGTGACGATCGTGGGCTCGACGGTCCTCGTCCGGATGCGTGGCGGTGGGCGCTGGGGCGCGCCGGGGAGTGGCGCGGCGCCCGACGTCGGGCCCGCGGCTCCGGCCGCTCCGTAGCGGCCCGCGGCGCCGGCCGCTCCGTAGAGGCCCGCGGCGCCGGCCGCTCAGTAGAGGATCGCGGTGCCCTCGGGAAACTCGAAGTCGAAGGCACCGGGTGGGAGGGCCACGTCCGGGTCGAAGCCGGTCACCACGGCGTCGCGGGTCACGTCACCGCCGATCCGCTCCGTCAGGCGGAGGATGACTCCTTCCACTCGATCGACCGCGACGCGGATGTGGAAGTCCGGCCGGTCCGCGACCCGCTCCACGCTCCGGGGATGGCTGCACTCGATGACGATCGCCTCGCGGCCGCCGACGAGGTCCGTGCCGCTGATCCAGCAGCGGCCGGTGGCGAGCACGTTCTGGCAGTAGCCGGCGGGGTGGATGAAGAGCTCGGGCAGGGTCTCCGCCGGGAGCGCGGTCAGCGGCTCGTAGACGCGGGAGGTACCGGGGACGGTGCCGTCGAGGCCGCGGGGGCGATTCCGGATGGGGCGCGAGGTGCCGAGGCGGTGCGAGCCGGAGTAGGTCCGCACGGTCGTCCCGTCGCTGATCCAGAGCTCGAAGTTGCCGGCCGTGCCACGGCCGGGCTCGGTCGATGTCACCCGGGCGTGCCCGGGGTGGGCGACCATCACGTCCATCGCGGCCTGCTGCTCGCCGCGGACGCCGAAGGTCGTCTCCTCGATCCGCATCTTCAGCGTCCGGAAGCGGTGCTCCGCGTCGCGCATGAACGTGAAGAGGTCCTCGACCGACGGCAGCCCAGCCGGCAGCGCGACGAGCTCCGGCCCCCGCGTGTCGAGGTCGGCGGGCACGAGCGCGGCGCGGTCCCAGAGGCGGGTGGACATCGCCGCGGATTGTAGCGCCGGCGCCACTCGCCCCGCGGCACTGCCCTGGGGCGGCCGCGCGCCGCGTGCCACCCGCGCCGCCGCGCCCGCGTCACTGCCAGACACACGAATCGAATGAACGAGCGTGCCCCACCCCCGACTTCGCACCGAACCTGCAGGAAGTCGACCCTGGCCCGTGCTCATTCGTGTGGACCGTGTGTCTCACGGACACACGGCGGGTCGAGGCCCCGGGATGAGCGCAGCGAGGCCGGCCGCGATGCCCTCCGCCCAACCCGGAGGTCCGGAACCTCCTCACCCGGCTCCCGATCGGGGCGCCTCCCGTAGACTCCGGGCGTGGACGTCGAGAGCGGCCGGTTCCGGCAGGTCATGGGGCGGTTCGCCACCGGCGTGACGGTCGTCACGACCTTCGAAGGTGACCGCCCCGCCGGGATCACCGTGAATGCCCTGAGCTCCGTTTCGCTGACGCCGCCCCTCATCATGGTCGCGCTGGACCGCGCCCGGTTCATCACCCCGATCGTCCGCGAGTCCGGCCGCTACGCGGTCAACGTCCTCGGCGAGGGCCAGCAGGCACTCTCCGACTGCTTCGCCCACGCGAAGGTCAAGCCCGGCCGCGAGGACTTCTGCGGCGCGGCCTGGCACCCCGGCCCCAAGGGCCTGCCCCTCCTCGATGGCGCGATCGCGACGCTCGAATGCACGGTCGTGGAGACCTTCTCGGCCGGCGACCACGACCTGTTCATCGGCCGGGTGGACTCCCTCGATGACGCCGGCGACGCGGCCGGCGCGCTCGGGCCGCTGCTCTACTTCCGCCGCCGCTACCTCCGGATCGAGCAGGCGGCCGAGGCGCCGGTCGAAGGCAAGCCGGAGGCCTGACATGCCGGCGATCCGGGCCAACGGCCTCGACATCGGCTACGACCTCATGGGCGCCGGGCCGCCCGTCGTCATCCTCCACGGCGCCACATCGATCGGGCGGGAGGACTTCGCCGCCCAGTTGCCGCTCTTCAGTCGGGCCTTCCTCGTCCACCTTCCCGATGCCCGCGGCCACGGCCGGACGCGCTGGAATCCCGACGACGGGTTCCGCTACGACTGGCTCGTGGACGACCTCGAGGCGTTCGTCGACGCGCTCGGGATCCCGACGTTCCACCTCGTCGGCTTCTCGATGGGCGCCATGACCGCCCTCCAGTTCGCGAGCCGCCAGCCCGCCCGGATCCGGACGCTCGTCGTCATCGGGATCACGACGAGTCGGGAGCCGCGGGCGAGCGTCATGCGCCGCCTCGCCGATCCGCCGAAGATCCTGGCCACGGACCCGAAATGGGCGGCGGAGCTGTCGCGCCGCCACGATGAGGGCCAGGGGGCCGGGGCGTGGCAGCGCCTCATGCCGGCCATCGCGGCGGACATCGACGTCCAGCCGCTGCTCGGCCCGCGGGAGCTCCACCGGATCGACGCCCCGACGCTGGTCGTCTGCGGTGATCGCGACCCGTTCGTGCCGGTGGACCACGCCTGGGGCCTGTCCCGCCAGATCCCGGGCGGGCGGCTGTTCGTCGCCCCGGACTGCGGCCACGAGGTCATGGTCCGGAAGCCGGGCCTCTTCAACGAGGCGATCGCGGGCTTCTACCGCTCGACGGAGGCCGCGGCCGCCAGGCGGGCCGCCTCGGTGGAACCGGCTGACCCGGGCGCGCTGACCCACCCCGATGCCGCGGACGTCCCCGCGGTCGAGGACACCGACGCCCGCTGGCTGGACGCCCACACGCCCGAAGGAGGCTCCGCATGACGACGCTCCTGGTCCTCTACCGCCGCCCCGACGGCGGGACGCCCGCGTTGGACACGTTCGAGCAGCGATATCGCGACGAGCACCTGCCGCTCGTGGCCGGCACCCCCGGGCTTCGGGCGACGCGAGTCTGGCGGGTCGCCGAGGCGCTCGGCTCCGACACCGACCTCGTCCTGGCCGCGGCGATGGACTTCGACGACCGGGAGGCGCTCGACGCGGGCCTCGCCTCGGACGCGATGCGGGCCGCAGGAAAGGTCCTCCGATCCATCGCTCCCGGCCTCGCCACGTTCCTCGTCGTCGAGGACGCGCCGGACCTGCTCGCCGGGGCCTGAGCGGCCCCCGGATCTGCTCGCCGGGGGCTGACCGGCCCCCCGATCTCCAGCCGCGAGCCCTCGCCGCGCGCCGTGGCGGGGTGGATACTGCGAGCGACGCACGGAGGACCCTCGTGACCGACGCCGATCCCAGCCCGCGCCCGCCGTCCATCCAGGTGGCCCTGCCCGCGCCGGGCACGGACGGCCCGCTCGACGGCGTGGCTCTCGTGACGCTCGACCGGCCCAGGGTCCTCAACGCCCTGGACTTCACGCTGATCGCCGAGCTCACCGACGCGCTCGAGGCGCTCGACGCCGATGCCGCGTGCCGGGCGATCGTCATCACCGGGGCAGGGGAGCGGGCCTTCGCCGCCGGTGCCGACATCCGCGAGCTCGCGGCGCAGACGCCGACCAGCCTCCTCGCCGGCAACGAGTTCCACCGCTGGGAGCGGATCAAGCGGATCCGGACGCCGCTCATCGCCGCGGTCCGCGGCTTCGCCCTCGGTGGCGGCTGCGAGCTGGCGATGACCTGCGACCTCATCGTCGCCGGCGAATCCGCCCAGTTCGGCCAGCCGGAGATCCGCCTCGGGGTCATGCCCGGGGCCGGCGGCACGCAGCGCCTGACCCGGGCGATCGGCAAGGCGAAGGCGATGGAGCTCGTCCTGACCGGCCGCTCGATCGGGGCTCGCGAGGCGGAGGCCCACGGGCTCGTGACCCGGGTGGTGCCGGATGCGGAGGTCGTGCCGGACGCCCTGCGGCTCGGGGCGGAGATCGCGGCCATGCCGCCGCTCGCGGTCATGGCGGCGAAGGAGGCCGTGAACCGGGCCGAGGAGCTGCCGCTCGAGGCCGGCCTGGAGCACGAGCGCCGCCTCTTCTACCTCCTCTTCTCGACCGAGGACCGGCGCGAGGGCATGGCCGCCTTCATCGAGAAGCGCCCTCCGGCGTGGACCGGCCGATGACCGACGAGCGCGACCCCGCGGCCGTCTCGTTCGCGCCGGAGCAGGACTGGCTCGCGGCAGCCGCGGTGCTCCTGCCGATCCTCCGGCCGGTCGGCAGCTCGGGGATCGCCCTCGAGAGCCTGGACCCGGATCGCCTCGCCGCCGAGGGCATGAAGTCGCACGCCAGCCCCGTCATGGACGAGGGCCCCGGCGGGCTCGCGATCGCGTACGTGCTGCGGGCCGGCGCGTTCGACGTCCTCGTGAACGCCGACCACATGCTCGCCTGGGGCGCCACGCCGGCCGAAGTCCGCGCCGCGGCGATGGCCAACCTGGCCGGCTGGTCCGCGACCGCGCCGTGGACGGACGAGGTCGAGGGCCGGCGGCGGCTCCTCGCCTCGGCGTCCGGTGACGGCGGCGACGCGGTCCGGGTGCTGCTGCCCGAGGTTCGCGCCCACCTCGCGGCCGAGCTCGGCGGCGAGGGCCGGGTCCTCGTGGCCGTCCCGGAGCGGGACCTGCTCCTCGCCGGCTGCCTCCAGGGCGACGACGAGGAGTTCGGAGCGCTCTTCGCCCTGTTCGTCCGCGATCACCACGACGGGACGGACCAGCCGCTCGACCATCGGGTGTTCGAGCTCGTCGACGGCGAGCTCGTGCCGTTCGCGCCGTGATCGAGCCGGACGTCCGCCTCGATGTCGAGGGCTGGGTCGCCACGGTCGCGCTGAACCGGCCGGCGGCGCTCAACGCCCTCACGATCCCGATGAAGGAGCGCCTGCTCGAGGTCCTCCGCCATCTCGCCGGCGATCGCGGCGTCCGAGCGGTCGTGCTGACCGGGGCGGGTCGCGCCTTCTGCGCGGGCCAGGACCTGCGGGAGCGGCTTGAGCCCGGCGCGCCGCCGCTCGGCCAGGAGCTCCGGCTCCGCTACAACCCGATCGTCGAGGCGCTCCGGGCGCTGCCGCAGCCGGTCCTCGCCGCGGTCAACGGCGTCGCGGCCGGCGCCGGCGCCTCGCTCGCCTTTGCGTGCGACCTGCGGATCGCGTCCGAGACCGCGTCGTTCGTGCTCGCCTTCGGGCGGATCGGGCTCGTGCCGGACAGCGGCGCGACGTGGACGCTGCCGCGGCTCGTGGGCGCGGCGCGGGCCGCCGAGATCGCGCTGCTCAACGATCCCGTGAGCGCCGCGGAGGCGCTCCGGATCGGGCTCGTGTCGCGGGTCGTGGCCCCGGACGCGCTCGCCGTGGAGGCCGCCGCGATCGCCGCCCGGCTTGCCGAGGGTGCCCCGGCCGCGATGACGATGTCGAAGCGCCTCCTCGGCGCCGCCTTCGACCGCGACCTGGAGACCGCCCTCGAGGCCGAGGCGGAGGCGCAGCAGGCCGCCGGATCCAGCCGGGACCACGCCGAGGGCCTCGCCGCGTTCACGGAGAAGCGGCCGCCGGCCTTCACCGGGGAGTAGGCCGGCCCGCCGCGCCGGCGCGCCCGCCGCGCCGGCGCGCCCCTACGGGACCGTGACCTGGACCGGTGGAAGGAAGCCCGGTCAGGGCCCCAGCAGGGCAAGCGGCACGACCGCCACGCCGTCCTTCCGACGATAGGCCTCGCTTCCGGTCGTCAGGATGACCATGTCCACGACGTCGTCGGGCAGGTCGTCGCGCAGCGCCTTGAGGTGACGGACGTCGCGGTCTTCGATGACCTCCGCCAGCTTCACCTCAACCGGGAGCACCCGCAGGTCCGGTCCTTCGATGATGAAGTCGATCTCCCGTTCACCAGCCCTCGTTCGATAGTGGAAGACCTTGCCCTCCGCTGACTGGGCGAAGACGCGAATCGAGAGGGCCGCCAGCGATTCGAACAGGCTGCCCAGCAGGGTTCCGGTCCGCGGAATCGGCGGGCCGACCTCGCGACCGGCCAGGAGTGCCGGTGCCGTGGCGCCCAGGAGTCGCGCCGCCAGCCCCGGATCCGCAAGGTGATGCTTCTCCCGGCCCACGAGTCGACTCAGTGGCGACTTCCGCGCGGGGAACCACGGAGCGATCGGATCCACGATCCAGAGGTTGCGCAGGATCTGGTCATAGGGCGTCACGGTCGGTCGGCTCGGCCCAGCCTCACCGGCCGCGGTCCGGATCGTCTCCGCTGCGGCCGTGGTAGACGTTGCAGCCGCGTACGCGGTGAGCCACGCGCGAAGGGCCGCGGCATGGCGAATGGGTCGGCCCATCTGGGCGAAGTCCTTCTGGATGATTCGCGCCACGTAACCGTCGAGCTCTGCCCGCACCGCGCGGGCAGGCAGGCCACGGAAGCCGGGGAATCCTGATGCCAGGATCTCGTCGACGTACTGCTCCAGCCGAATGTCGGTTCGGCCGCCGATCTCCCCATCGCCGGCGAGAAGAGCCGCAAGGCTGACCGTCGGGATGCCGATCCCACGTTCGGCCAGGGTCATCGGACGCATCCGAACAGAAACGATGCGGCCTGCGCCCGAGTGGAGGGCCGGGATGTCCGGATCGGCCGAGCCGGTCAGCAGGAACCGGCCCGGGGTCCGATCCGCGTCGACGGCTCGTCTCACCAGCTCCCAGGAGCTCGGGAAGCGCGGCCACTCGTCGACCAACGTCGGCGGTGGACCCGCGACGAGTCGCGATGGGTCCGCCCTGACGATGGAGTGCTGCGCAGCATCGTCGAGCCTGAAGATCGTGGTTGCCCGACGCGACGCCGTCTCCGTCTTGCCGACCGCCTTCGGGCCTTCGAGCGCGATGGCAGCAACGCCGGCCATCAGGCTGTCCAGCTCGTCTTCCACGACGCGGCCCCGGTAGGTGCCCAATCATGTCCCCTGCTTGTCGTCCAGCCGTACCGTTACATTACATTTGGCCGTAGGTCTACCTTACATTCTGACGGTCCCTTGTCAAGGGGCACTGGGCGCACCGACGCCCCTGCGTGATCTTCCCTGGTGAAGTTGAGACTGGTCGTCAAGCTGGCAGGATCGCCCGGAGGAGACTCGAAACTCCGGCGGATTGACGTCTGCTGCGACGCGACCGTATCCTTCGACCCTAACGATCGTTCGTTTGTCCTGGAGCGTCCCGCCGCCGATGGTCGAAGTCACCCGCCGCCGCGCGATCGAGGACGTCGCGTCCGAGCTGTTCCGCGCCCACGGCTACGCCGCGACGAGCGTCCGCGACATCGCCCGCGCCCTCGACATCCAGGGGCCCAGCCTCTACGCCCACGTCACGTCCAAGGAGGACGTCCTCCGGGCGATCGTGGACCGGGCCGCGACGCGCTTCGAGCAGGCGGCGGACGCTGCGCTCGCGACCGCCAGGGCGGGCCACTCCGCCGCCCTCGATCCCGCAGCCGCGCTCGCGGCCCTCGTGCGGGCGCACGTCCGCGTGATCACCGACGACGTCGGCACGGCCGGCGTCTTCGTCCACGAGTGGCGCGCGCTCACCGGCGAGCGCCGCGCGGGCATCCTCGAGCGTCGTGACGCCTACGAGGCGAGGTTTCGCGACCTCGTCACCGACGGCATCGCGACCGGCGACTTCGAGCTCACCGACCCCGCGGTCGCCGCGAAGGCGATCCTCGGCATGCTGAACGCCCTGTCCACCTGGTACAGCCCCGACGGCCGCCTGCCGGCCGGCCGCATCGCCGACCACCTCGCCGATCTCGTCCTTCGCATGCTCCAGGGAGGCTCCCGATGACCGACCCGCTCGCCCTCGACCCCGTCCTCGCGCCCCGCGAGCGCTCCGAGCGCGGCGCCCGGCCCTGGAACGACGACCGGCCGCACGACGAGCGCCACGAGCTCTTCGAGGCGCACGTCCTTGGCGGCGGGAAGATCGAGCCCGGCGACTGGATGCCGGACGAGTACCGGACCGCCGTCCTGCGCTTTGTCGAGATGCATGCCAACAGCGAGCTGATGGGCGTCCTTCCGGAGCGGGAGTGGATCATGCGGGCCCCGAACCTCCGCCGGAAGCTCGCCCTCACAGCGAAGGTCCAGGACGAGGTCGGCCACGCCCAGCTCCTCTATCGAGTGGCGGAGGACCTCGGCAAGCCGCGCGAGGCGATGTTCGACGACCTCCTCGCCGGGAAGACGAAGTTCCACAACGTCTTCCACTACCCGACGAAGACGTGGGCCGACATCGGGATCATCGCCTGGCTCGTGGACGCCGCCGCGATCGTGGCGCAGCAGGCGCTCCGGGACTCCTCGTACGGCCCGTATGCCCGGACGATGCAGAAGATCTGCTGGGAGGAGTCGGTCCACATCATGCACGGCCGCGATGTCGTGGTGACGCTGATGACCGGCACCGAGGCGCAGCGCGCGTCCGTCCAGGAGGCCCTCGACCGGTGGTGGGGCCCGCTCATGCAGATGCACGGGCCGCGCAGCGACCGGGCGAAGGATCGCGACCTTCACTGGCGGATCAAGGCGAAGACGTCCGAGGAGCTCCGCCAGGAGTTCCTCACGATCTACGTGCCGCGGCTCCTGGAGCTGGGCCTCGTGATCCCGGACCCGGAGCTCGCCTTCGATGCCGACGCCGGCGCCTGGACCTACACGGACCCGGACTGGAACGAGCTCCGGACCGTGGTGACGAACCACGGCCCCAAGTCCGAGGAGCGCCTGGAGTTCCGGCGTCTGAACCGCGAGGCCACGGCCTGGGTCCGCGAGACGATCCTCGCCGAGCGCCGGGACGCGGCATGACAAGGCATGGACGTGACGCCGGTGAGGCGAGTCCAGCCGAAGGCGGAGCCGAGCACGCGAGCGGGCGCACTTCAAACGTGCGTGAGCGAGCGCGCGCAGGCGACAACGCCCCGGTGGGCAGTCCCAGCGGCGTCCTGGAGCCGTACGAGGTGTTTCGCCAGGAGAAGGACGGCGACCCGATGAAGCACGGCGGCAACGTCATGGCGCCGGACCCCGAGCTGGCCCTCCACTACGCGCGGGAGATGTTCTCGCGCCGCCAGGAGTCGGTGCGCCTCTGGGTCGTCCGCCGCGCGGACATCGCCGTCCTCGACGACCTCGACCTCCTCCAGCCGCCGCTCGACCGCTCGTTCAAGAAACCGGGCGGGTACGTCATGCGCGACAAGCTCGCCGCCGCACGCGACCGCGCGGGCACCTCGAAGCCCGCCGCCCGCGCGGAATCCCACGACCGTACCGGTGGCCGGCGCGACAGGAGGCACGAATGAGGGGCACGCGGGGGCGCGACATCCGCGGCCTGCTCACCGGGCTGGCCGTCGCCATGCTCGCCGCCGGTTGCTTGGCCTCCCGCGTGGCCGCGCCGCCGACCGATGACCTCAGTGCCTGGAGCGCGACACCGCTCGCGCCGGACGCGGACCTGGCGGCGAAGGCCGCTGACGCGAACGGCTCCTGCACGGCCGGACCCGGCGGCGGACCAGTCCGGATCATCCTCCAGGATCGGCGTACCGAGCGGACCGCCGGCTTCCTCTTCCTCGGCGCCTCGACGTTCGGGAGCTGCTTCGTGACCGCGAGCGGCAACTCCAGCGGCGGCAGCGGACCCTTGCCCGATCCGATGACCGCCGCCGTCTCGATCGACACGGGCGGGTTCGGCGACGTCGCCGACGGGCAAGCCCGTTCGATCGGCGGTCGCGGACAGGCCGGGGTCAACGGGGTCCTGGTTGGCCTCGCCGATGGGCGAGTCGTGACAGCCACCGTCGCGGAGGGCTACTGGCTGGCGTGGTGGCCGAACGACGTCAAGGCCACGATCGTGACGGGGATCGACGCGGCCGGCCAGCCCGTCGCCAGGCTGTCAGTGCCGTGAACCCTGGCATCGTGACCGCCTCCGGCGTCAGTCGGCACGCCGCCGCTGCGCTCGAGGGCTTGCTCATCGAGATGGCCGACGACGAGTTCGTCATCGGCTTCATGGATTCCGAGTGGACCGGAATCGCCCCGATCCTCGAGGAGGACGTGGCGATGAGCTCGATCGCCCAGGACGAGCTCGGCCACGCCCGGGCGCTCTACGAGCTGCTCGCCGGGCTGCGGGCGGACGGCCTCGATGCCGACGCGATCGCCTACGACCGCGAGCCGGATGACTACCGCCACTCGGCCCTCCTCGATCATGCCCGCGGCGACTGGGCGACGACGATGGCGCGCCGCGTCCTCTACGAAACGGCCGATGCCGCGCGGCTCGCCTCGATCGGTGGCGGCTGGCCACCGCTCGCGGAGCTCGTGGGCAAGGTCCGACGCGAGGAGCGCTACCACGGGATGCACGCGGCCATCTGGGCGAACCGGCTCGCGTCGGCGGGCGGCGATGCGCGCCGGCGGTTCGTGGCCGCGCTCGAGATGCTCGCGCCGGACGCGGGCTCGGTCCTCGCGCCGGTGCGGGACGAGGCCGCGCTCCTCGACGCCGGGATCCTCGGCCGTCCGTTCGGGGACGCGGCCGCCGCGTGGCGTCTGGAGCTTGCCGGGCTGCTGGGTCCTCTCGGGATCCATCTCGAGCTGCCGCTCGCGACCTCGCCGCGGGCCGCGGCCGCCCCGCGCTCCGAGGCGTTCCACTGGCTCTGGGGCGAGTTCACCTCGGTCCGCCGCTCCGATCCGGGAGCCACGTGGTGACCACGGGCGCGGAGCCTGCGGGCGGGGGCACGGCCGCGTTCGACGAGGCGGCGGTCCGTGCCGCCCTTCGCGCCGTGACGGACCCCGAGATCCCGACCGTCTCGATCGTCGACCTCGGGATGGTCGAGCACGTCGAGGTCGCGCCCCATCGCATCGAGGTCGAGCTCCTGCCGACGTTCGTTGGCTGCCCTGCCCAGGACGTCATCCGGGCCGCGGTGGCGTCGGCGCTCGAGCCATTCGGCCGCTCGACGACGGTCGGCTTCTCCTTCCGCGTGCCGTGGACGTCGGACCGGATCACGGCGGTCGGCCGCGAGCGCCTGGAAGCGTCCGGCTTCGCCCCGCCCGCCGAGCCGGGCCGCGTGCGGTGCCCGTACTGCCGATCCGGCCGCGTCGCGATGGACAGCGCCTTCGGCCCCACCCAGTGCCGCTCGCTCTTCTACTGCCGCGACTGCCGCCAGCCGTTCGAGGCCTTCAAGCCGGTCTAGCGGCAGATCAGCTCGCCGCCTGCACGAAACTTCCGTGGGGCGGAAACAGCTCGGCTCGGTGCCGTTCGCCGACGGCCATCAGCTCCCCGCCTGCACGAACCTTCCCCTGGGCGGAAACAACACGATCGGGTTTCCGTGGGGCGGAACGACATTGAGGGAAGCGCCGGTTGCTTCCACCCGGTGGAAGCATCTCGACGCCAAGGCCCGGAACGACCCTTGGCTCCCTGTGCTCCAACGAAATCCTTCCGCCCGACGGAAGCAAGCCGACCAGATCGAGGCCGTCGAGCCGCCTCGGGCGCCAACTCCTTCCGTGGGACGGAAATCGCGAGACCGGCGATCGGCCGCCGGGCTCCTGTCGGCGTGGTGCCCCTTCCTGAACGGCGTCGTGCACCTGTCGCCCGCCCGCCCCTCCACGTCGACGGGCTGAAGCGGGCACGGGGCGAGGCTGCCCACCTGACGATCCAGCTCTTCGGCGTCCACGGCGTCGCCCAGGCCCAGATGATCAGCCCGAGCCTGTGGCCGCGGGGGTGCGCACCCAGGCGAAGGGTTGTCGTAGGGTGACGGCATGGACTCCCCGCCGATCTCAACCCTCGCCGTCATCGGGGCTGGCACGATGGGCGCCGGGATCGCCCAGGTCGCCCTCGAGGCCGGCTGGCAGGTTCGCCTCCACGACGCAAACCCGGCCGGGCTGGACACCGGGCGGCGGCGGATCCGGGACGGGCTGGCGAAGCGTGCCGCACGGCGCGGCCTCGAGGCGGGTGCTGCGGACGATTGGGTCGCGTCGCGCCTCGGTGAGCTCCACGCGTCATCGACGGTGGAACGCGCGGCCGAGCGCGCGGACCTCGTCATCGAGGCGATCGTCGAGGACCTGGCGGCCAAGCAGGCGCTCGTCGAGGCGGTCGATTCGGCCTGCCCGCCCGGCACCATCCTCGCCACGAACACGAGCGCCCTGTCCATCACCGCGATCGCCACCGCCGCGGCCCGCCACCCGGAACGGGTCCTGGGGCTCCACTTCTTCAACCCTGCGCCGGTCCTTCGCCTGGTGGAGGTCGTCCCCGGCGCCGCGACGGATTCCGAGGTCGAAGCCCGGGCGACCAGCATCGTCACGGGCTGGGGCAAGACCCCGGTCCGATCGACGGATACGCCCGGCTTCATCGTCAACCGCGTGAACCGCCCGTTCACCATCGAGGCCCTCCGGCTCGTCGAGGCGGGCGCCGCCACGGTTCCGCAGGTTGACGCGGCCATCCGCGCCGACGGCTTCTCGATGGGCCCGTTCGAGCTGATGGACCTCGTCGGCATCGACGTCAACCTCGCCGCCGCGACGGGCGTCTGGGAAGGGCTCGGCCGGCCGGAGCGACTCCGGCCATCGCCGATCCAGGGCTGGCTCGTGGGGCACGGGCGCCTCGGGCGAAAGTCGGGGACGGGCTTCTACCGGTATCGCGACGGCCACGAGCCGGTCCTCGAACCGCTGCCCGCCTCGGTTGCCCCGCACGCGACCCGAGGGTCGGTCCCGGCCCACGAGGTCGCTTCCCGGATCCGCCGCGCGATCGCTGCCGAGGCCGTCCTGGCCCGCGAGGCCGGCGTCGCCACGGAGTCGGACATCGACACGGCGCTCTGGCTCGGCGCCGCTCATCCCGAGGGGCCCTTCGCCTGGCTGCGGCGCATCGGGCCGGACGCGGCCGGCGGCGCCGGCGACCCTACAATCGACCGATGACACGTGACACGAACCGGCCCCTGCGCGAGGCCTGGATCATCGATGCCGTCCGGACGCCGATCGGGCGCTACGGTGGCGCCCTGGCCACCGTCCGGCCGGACGACCTCGCTGCCCTCGTCATCCGCGCGATCGTCGATCGAACCGGGATCGATCCGTCGCTCGTCGAGGACGTCATTCTCGGCTGCGCGAACCAGGCGGGCGAGGACAACCGGGACGTGGCGCGGATGGCGCTCCTGCTCGCCGGCCTCCCGGTCGAGGTGGCGGGGCTGACCGTCAACCGGCTCTGCGGCTCCGGACTCCAGGCAATCAACTCCGCGGCCCACGCGATCGGCGCCGGCGACGGCGACGTGTTCATCGCCGGCGGCGTCGAATCGATGACCCGGGCGCCGTACGTGACGGCGAAGGCCGAGGGACCCTGGGACCGCGGCAACCGCGAGAGCTTCGACACGACGCTCGGCTGGCGGTTCGTCAACCCGAAGCTGGCTGCCGCGCACTACCCGTGGTCGATGGGCGAGACCGCCGAGAACGTCGCCGAGCGCTGGTCGGTGACCCGTGAGCGGCAGGACGCGTTCGCGCTCGCGAGCCAGCAGAAGGCGGTCGCGGCGATCGAGCGGGGCGCCTTCGATTCGCAGCTCGTGCCGGTTCCGGTGCCCCAGAAGAAGGGCGACCCGCTGCGGATCGCCCGCGACGAGCATCCCCGCGCCGACAGCTCGGCCGAGGCGCTGGCACGACTCAAGCCGGCGTTCCGCGAGGGCGGGTCCGTGACGGCGGGGAACTCGTCCGGCATCAACGACGGGGCGTCGGCGGTGCTCGTCATCGAGGCGGATCGGGCCCGTGCGCTGGGGCTCCGGCCAATGGCCCGGATCGTCTCGACGGCCGTGGCGGGCATCGATCCTGCCATCATGGGCGCGGGGCCCATTCCCGCGGTCCGCAAGGCGCTGCGGCGGGCGGGCATCGAGGCCGGGGACCTCGATCTCGTCGAGCTCAACGAGGCGTTCGCATCGCAGTCCGTCGTGTGCATCGACGAGCTGGGCCTCGATCCGGAGCGGGTCAACGTCAACGGCGGTGCGATCGCCCTGGGCCACCCGCTCGGGATGAGCGGGGGGCGCCTCGTGACGATGCTGGTCCACGAGCTCGCGGCTCGCGGCGGCCGCTACGGCCTCGCGACGATGTGCATCGGGGTCGGGCAGGGCATCGCGACGGTGGTCGAGCGCATCGAGGGGTAGCTCGGGGCGGTTCGTGGCCGGGCCCGAGCGGGGCCGGCGGGCGGCTCGCGCGGTTCGTCGCCTGGCCGGAGCGGGCCGCCGGCCGGCTCGCCGGCGCCCGTCGGCGGCGCCGCTGAGTCGTGTCGCGGGTCATCTGCCGCGGCTGCGTGCGTGCCACGTTGCTGGAATGGTCGGAATCAGCGAGGTGCCACGCACGCTCGATGCCGAAGTGACCCGTGAGGCGACTCAGGGCGCTGCGAGCGGCGAGTAGCGAGCGGCGGCGCGGGCCGGACGAACCGGTGAGGGGCCGGCGGGCGGCTCGCGCGGTTCGTCGCCTGGCCGGAGCGGGCCGCCGGCCGGCTCGCCGGCGCCCGTCGGCGGCGCCGCTGAGTCGTGTCGCGGGTCATCTGCCGCGGCTGC
>JACPOU010000026.1 GCA_016191345.1 Chloroflexota bacterium | reverse complement strand
TTCCCGGTCGTCATCGATGACCGGAACTCGATGTACCTCCGTCCCGAGGGCTCGGGCCTCGTGCTCGTCGGGCTCGAGGACGGCTGCGAGATTGGCGGCTCGCCGGACCGCGACACCGCCGCCGCCGCGCCGGGCTTCGACGGGCGGGTCGCCGAACGGGTCGTGGGCCGGATCCCCGGGCTGGTGAACGGCACGTTCCATTCCGCCCACAGCGGCCAGGACGGCATCACCCCGGATCAGCGCCCGATCATCGGCCCGGCCGGTCCCGACGGGTTCTTCCTCGACTGCGGCCACAGCGGCACGGGGTTCAAGACTTCGCCGGCGGTGGGACTCGGCCTCGCCGAGCTCATCCTCGATGGCGCGACGAGCTCCGTGGACCTCGCGCCCTTTGCGTTGCGGCGCTTCGTGGACGGTCGCCTCCTGACGGACCAGCAGACGTACGGCATCGGCTGGCGGTAGCACCGTCGCGTAGTACACTGTAGTACATGAGCGAACGGCCGGCACCGAGACACGCCCTCCGCGAGGTACGCAGCTTCCGGCTTGCCCAGGACATGGTCAATCGGCTCGACCGCTACGCCGCGTCGGTCGGGTCGACCCGGAACACCGTGGCCGAACGCTTCCTCGAGGAGGCCCTTCGCCTCGTCGAGCACCCCGGGATCGTGTTCCGGGACGGCCCGGCCGGGCGTCGACCGGGGCTGGCGGCATCGGGCCTCGACGTGTGGGAGGTCGTCGAGACGGTTGCCGACAACGCCGGCAGCGTCGCGAACGCCGCCGCGTACCTCGGGATCGCCGAGCGCCTGATCGCAACGGCGATGCGGTACCACGCCGCGTACCCCGGGGAGATCGACGCGTGGATCGCGGCCAACCACGAGGTTGCCGATCGCGAGCTCGAACTGCACGAGCGTCAGCGTCGCCACCTCGCGTGAGGCTCCTGCTCGATGAGCATCTCCCCCCGCAGATCGCCGCCGAGCTGCGCCGGCGGGGGCACGACGTCGTGGCGGTGGTCGAGCGTCCGGACCTGCAACGTTCGGCGGACGAAACGTTGTGGGCCGTGGCGCGCTCGGAACGCCGCATGATCGTGACCCAGGACGTGGGCGACTTCATTCGGCTGGCATCGGGGGATGCCGCGATCGGGAAGGCCCATCCGGGCCTCGCGCTGATCCACCATCGTCGGTTCGCGCGGGGCGACCGGGACATCGGGCGCCTGGTGGCGTCTCTCCACGCGCTGCTCACCGCCAACCCTGCCGATGACGCCCTTGCCGGACAGATCGTCTGGCTCGAGGCCGACGCCGGGTAGCCGGAGCCATCGGCTCTGCGCGACGCGCGGCGAGGGCGACCCCAAGGCCGCCCGGCAGGTCATGCGCCGGCGGGCCCGGCGACCCCTCGTTCCCAGCCCTGGGCCGGCAGCGGCTCGCAGCGGAGGGGGCGGTCCTCGCGGTAGCCCAGGGCGTAGTCGGCCTGGATGAGGGTGTGGAGCTGGCTGGTGCCCTCGTAGATCACGGCGGCCTTCGAGTTGCGCAGGTAGCGCTCGACCGGGAACTCGTTCGAGTAGCCGTTGGCGCCGTGGATCTGGATCGCATCGAGGGCCGCCTGGACCGAGTGGTCGGTGGCGTGCCACTTCGCGAGGCTCGTCTCGCGCGTGTTCCGGACGCCCTGGTTCTTCAGCCAGCCGGCACGCCACACGAGCAGCCGGCCGATCTCCGTCCCCTTCGCCATGTTCGCGATCATCTGCTTGACGAGCTGGTGGCGGCCGATCTCCTCGCCGAAGGTGTGGCGCTCGTGGGCGTATCGCAACGACGCGTCGAGGCAGGCTTGGGCCAGCCCAACGGCCCCGGCCGCGACCGTGAACCGGCCCTGGTCGATCGCGCTCATCGCGATCAGGAAGCCCTCGCCCTCGTCGCCGATCCGGTTCTCGACCGGCACCCGGACGCCGTCCAGGTTGATGAGACCCGTGTTGCCGGCCCGTATCCCGAGCTTGCCGTGGAGCGTGCCGGTGGTCAGGCCGGGTATCCCCCGCTCGAGCACGAACGCCGTGACGCCCTTGTGCCTCTTCGACCGATCGACCGTCGCGAAGACGAGGAAGTGGTCGGCGATGTCGGCGAGGCTGATCCAGGTCTTCGCGCCGTTGAGGACGTAGCTCTCCCCATCCCTCCGCGCCGTCGTGGCGAGGTTCGCCGCGTCCGTGCCCACGCCGGGCTCGGTGAGCCCGAACGTGGCGAGCTTCTCGCCCAGTGCCTGGGGCACGAGCCAGCGCTGCTTCTGCTCCTCTGTTCCCCACTGCATGAGGGTGAGCGAGTTGAGCCCGACGTGGACGCTCTGGACCACGCGGAAGGCGGTGTCCGCCCGCTCCAGTTCCTCGCAGATGATCGCGAAGCTCAGGTAATCCATCCCGGACCCGCCCCACCGTTCCCAGATCGGGGCGCCGAGGAGGCCGAGCTCGGCCATCTTCGCGAAGATCTCGCGGTGGACCTCGCCCTTCTCGTCCCACTCGCGGATGTACGGGTTGATCTCGCGCTCGGCGAAGTCGCGGACGGTCTCCTGGACGAGGCGTTGTTCGTCGGTCAGGCGGAAGTCGATGGACACGGGAACCTCAACGCAGGTCTGGTCGGCAGCCGAGGACCGAAGGGCGCCGGGATCGGGCCGCCCGGGAATGATGCCACCCAGGCCTCCCCGGCGCCCGCCTATACTCCCCCGCGATGCCCGCCTCGTCTGACGACCTCGATCTCGCCGCGCGCGCCGGCGGCCACCTGACGCCCGTCCTGGGCCGCTACTTCGAGCGGTCGTGGAGCCACGGGGTCGGCCATCGGCTATTCGATACCGCCGGCAGGGCCTATCTCGACTTCGCCAATGGGATCGCGGTCACTGCGCTCGGCCATGCCCATCCGGCGGTCAGTGCCGCGATCCACGCGCAGGTGGACCGGCTGATTGGGCCTACCGGGGCCATCGGCTACGCCGAGCCGGTGGTCCGGTTCGTGGACCGCCTCGCGGCGACGCTCCCCGACCCAATCGACTCGATCTTCCTCCTCAATTCCGGCTCGGAGACCATCGACGGCGCGATGAAGCTCGCCCGGCGGGTGACAGGGCGGCCGGCGATCATCGCATTCCAGGGCGCCTTCCACGGTCGAACGTACGGGGCGACCACCCTGACTAGCTCCTCGGCGAACTACCGGGTCGGCTACGAGCCGCTCGTCCCCTCGGTCTACCTCGCGCCGTTCCCGGCGGTCTGGCACGAATTCGACGGCGATGAAGCACGGGCGTCGGAGGTCTCGCTGGCGCGGCTACGGGCGATGCTCGCGAGCGTCGTCCCGGCGTCGTCCGTGGCCGCGATCTTCGTCGAGCCCGTCCAGGGTGAGGGCGGCTACCTCCCGGCCCCGGCCGCATTCCTGCGCGGCCTCCGCGAGCTGTGCGACGAGCACGGGATCCTCCTCGTCGCGGACGAGGTCCAGACCGGCTACGGGCGGACCGGCCGGATGTGGGCGTTCGAGGGCGCGGGCATCGTGCCGGACGTCGTGTGCATCGCCAAGGCGATCGCGAACGGGCTGCCGCTGTCGGCGATCGCGGCCCGGCGCGAGCTCCACGAGCGCTGGGGGCGCGGTGCGCACGGATCCACGTACGGCGGGAACCCCGTGGCCTGTGCGGCGGCGATCGCGGTCCTCGACACGATCGAGGGACAGGGGCTGGTGGCAAACGCCGCGGCCCGGGGAGCCGAGCTGACGGCCGGCCTGGCGCGGCTGGCGGCGGAGGACGAGCGGATCGGAGACGTGCGCGGACCGGGCCTGATGATCGGCGTGGAGTTCGTCTCGGACCGGGCGACGAAGACGCCGGACGGCGCGCTCGTGGATCGGCTGATCGCGCGCTCGGCGGACCTGGGCCTGCTCGTCCTGTCCTGCGGGCCGCAGCACCAGGTGGAGGGGTCGCCACGAAATAACTTGACAGTTGCGCCTGGGTTCGGTATGCTCTCTGGGTGATCGACGAGGCGGCCATCCGGACGCGCTACGGGGCGATGTCGACGACCCTCGACGAGCGGTCCCGGCGGCTGCTGCTGGGAGCCGAGGCGCTCGCGGCGGGTCGGGGCGGCCAGGCCGCGGTGGTCCGGGCGACGGGTGCCTCGCCTGCGACGGTCCGGCGCGGGCTTCGCGAACTGGGAGCGCCCGGCGGTCAGCTCGAGGGGGGCCGGATCCGCCGGCCCGGTGGCGGCCGCAAGCGGACGGTCGAGCTCGACCCCACCCTGCGGGCCGACCTCGAGGCGCTCATCGAGCCCTCGACGCGGGGCGATCCCGAGTCTCCGCTGCGCTGGACGACCCGGAGCGTCCGCAATCTCGCCGACGAGCTCGGGCGGGGTGGCCACCGGGTCAGTCACCGGATCGTGGGCGAGCTCCTCCACGAGCTGGGCTACAGCCTCCAGGCCAACCGCAAGGTCCTCGAGGGCACGAGCCACCCCGACCGCGACGCCCAGTTCCGGCACATCAGCGAGTCGGTCCAGCTCCAGCTGTCGCTGGGCGAGCCCGTGATCAGCGTCGACACCAAGAAGAAGGAGCTCGTGGGGCCGTTCCGCAACGGTGGCCGCGAGCTGCGCCCGGCGGGCGACCCGGAGCGGGTGCTGATGCACGACTTCGTGATCCCGGAACTCGGGAGGGCGAGCCCCTATGGCGTCTACGACCTCGCCGCCAACGAGGCCTGGGTGAGCGTCGGGACCGACCACGACACGGCGGCGTTCGCGGTCGAGAGCATCCGCCGCTGGTGGGCAACGATGGGCCACGAGCTCTACCCTGACGCCACGCGGCTGCTGGTCACCGCCGATGCCGGCGGCAGCAACGGCTACCGCCTGCGCCTCTGGAAGGCCGAGCTGCAGAAGCTCGCGGACGAGACCGGGCTCGAGATCGCGGTCTGCCACTTTCCGCCCGGGACCAGCAAGTGGAACAAGATCGAGCACCGCCTCTTCAGCGCGATCACCTTGAACTGGCGGGGCAAGCCGCTCGTCAGCCACGAGGTCATCGTCAAGCTCATCGCGGCGACCACCACGCGGACCGGCCTGCGCGTCCGGAGCGGGCTCGATCGGAACGCCTACCCGAAGGGCGTGAGCGTGTCCGATGCCGACATGGCGACCCTCTACCTCCGCCCCGACGCCTTCCACGGGGAGTGGAACTACTCGCTGCTGCCGAGGCTCATGCTCCCTCAGGAATGAGACGGACTATTTCGTGGCGGCTCCTTAG
>JACPOU010000040.1 GCA_016191345.1 Chloroflexota bacterium | reverse complement strand
GGGCGGCGGCGGCTCGCAGGGCGGACCGGGTGCCGGGCGCCGGGCGCTGGTGCCGGGCGGCGGCTCGTAGCGGACCGGGCGCCGGGCGGCGGCGGCTCGCAGGGCGGACCGGGTGCCGGGCGCCGGGCGCTGGTGCCGGGCGGCGGCTCGCAGCGGACCTGGCGCCGGGCCGCGGCGGCTCGGAGCGGATCGGGCGGCGGCTCGCAGGGCGGATCGGGCGCCGGGCCGACATGGCCGCAGTCACCGCGTCCCGGCGGCACGCCGGAACGCTCCGGGCGCCTCGATGGAACCGGACCTGCTAGGCTCGGTGCCGACCGCAGCGAGGATCCCGTGACCAGCATCGTCGACGCCGCGCAGTACCTCTTCACGTCCGAATCGGTGACCGAGGGCCACCCGGACAAGATGTGCGACCAGATCAGCGACGCGATCCTGGACGCGATCATCCGCGAGGATCCCGGCGCCCGCGTCGCCTGCGAGACGGCCACGACGACCGGCCTCGTGATCGTCCTCGGCGAGATCACGACCGACACCTACATCGACTTCCAGCAGGTCGTCCGCGAGACCGTCCGGGACATCGGCTATACCCGTTCCGACTACGGCTTCGACTACGAGACGTGCGGCACGCTGGTCTCGATCAAGGAGCAGTCGGGCGACATCGCGATGGGCGTGGATTCCGCCCTCGAGGTCCGTGGCGAGAAGGTCGCCACCCACGAGCTCGGGGCCGGCGACCAGGGAATGATGTTCGGGTTCGCCTGCCGCGAGACGCCCGAGCTCATGCCCCTCCCGATTGCGCTCGCCCATCGGATGGCGCGCCGCCTGGCCGAGGCGCGCAAGTCGGGCCAGCTGCCGTACCTCCGGCCGGACGGCAAGACCCAGGTGACGGTCGAATACTCGAACGGCCGGCCCATCCGCGTCCGGACCGTGGTCGTCTCCGCCCAGCACGATCCGGACGTCCGGCTGGACCATCTCCAGGACGACCTCACCGAGGCCGTGATCCTGCCGGTCATCCCGCCCCATCTCCGCGACCGCGACCCCGTGATGCACGTCAACCCGACGGGCCGCTTCGTGACCGGCGGGCCGATGGGCGATGCCGGCCTGACCGGCCGCAAGATCATCGTCGACTCCTACGGCGGAATGGCCCGTCACGGCGGCGGGGCCTTCTCGGGCAAGGACCCGACGAAGGTCGATCGATCGGGCGCCTATGCCGCCCGCTGGGTGGCCAAGAACGTCGTCGCGGCGGGCCTCGCGGACCGCTTCGAGATCGAGATCGCGTACGGCATCGGGATCGCGAAGCCGCTCTCGGTCTCGATCGAGACCTTCGGCACGAACAAGGTCCCTGACGAGACGATCGAGCAGCTGGTGGACCGTCACTTCGACCTCCGGCCCGCGGCGATCATCTCGGCGCTGGACCTGCGACGCCCGATCTACCGGCAGACGGCGGCCTACGGCCACTTCGGGCGGCTGGACCTCGACCTGCCGTGGGAGCGCACCGACAAGGCCGCCCAGCTCGCCTCGGACGCGGGCCTGCCGGCGCCCAGGCCCGAGGCGGTCGTCGTCGAGGCCTGATCCTCGCGATCCGCGCGGCGCCGCCGAGCCCGCGTCCCGACTACGATCTTCGGATGTACGTCGTGATCCTCGCCGGCGGCGGCGGCACGCGCCTCTGGCCCCTCAGCCGACCCGAGACCCCGAAGCCCTTCCTGCCGCTCCTCGGCGAGCGGACGCTCCTGCAGCGCACCGTGGACCGCGTCGTCGGCCACCCCGAGCTGCCGCTCAGCCTGGACGATGTCGTCGTCGTCGCCGACCGCCGCTATGCGCAGCTCGTCCGCGAGCAGCTGCCGGGCGTCCGGATCCTCGGCGAGCCGAGCGGCCGCAATACCGCCGCGGCGATCGCCCTCGCGACGATGCGCCTGGACCGAGCCGAGGACGAGGTCATGGTCGTCCTGCCGGCCGATCACGCGATCGAGCGGGAAGACGTCTTCCGGGGCGTGCTGGCCGGGGCGGCGCGACTCGCGGCCGGCGGCGCGTGCGGCGTCGAGGCGCCCCTCGTGACCCTGGGCATCCAGGTCGGCCACGCAGCAACGGAGTACGGCTATCTCATCCCGGACATCGATGCCGGCGAGCGCGTGGAGGGCCTCCGCGCCTACCCGCTTCGCGCCTTCGAGGAGAAGCCGAGCCACGATCGTGCGGTCGTGCTCCTCGCCCAGCCCGGCGTGGCCTGGAATGCGGGGATCTTCCTCTGGCAGCGCCGCGCGATCCTGGATGCGCTCGCCCGCTACACGAGCCTGACGACGCTCCTCGGCCCGTTCGCCGCGAGCGAGGCCGGGCTTGCCGCCGCCTACGACCAGGTCCGGCCGCTGTCGATCGACGTGGCGGTCATGGAGGGGGCGGCCAGCGACCACCGGGTCGTCATGGCCGGCATGGACGTGGGCTGGAACGACCTCGGCAGCTGGTCGGCGCTCCTCGGGGCGATCGGCGCGGCGGGGCAGGGATCGGTGGTCCAGCCGAACGAGCGCGCCGAGGCCACGGCCGAGGATCTCGTCGTGGAGCGGGCCGGCGGGCGGCTCGTCGTGGACGCCGGGCCCCGGGGTATCCTCGCCTCCGCACCGACCGCGCTCCTGCGCGGGGCGGCGGCCACCCGGCCGGCCGTCGAGGCGCTCGTCGATCGCGTGAATCGCTGGGAGGAGCAGTCGTGAGCCAGCCCCCGACCCGGATCGTCTTCGGCACGGACGGCTGGCGCGCCCGGATCGCCGAGGACTACACGTTCGAGAACGTGCGGCGCTGCGCCGACGGCGTCGCCCGCTACGTCGTCGGGCGCGGCGAGCAGCAGAGGGGCGTGGTCCTCGCCTACGACCGGCGGTTCGCGTCCGAGCACTTCGCCGTGGCGGCCGCGGAGGTCCTCCTCGCCCACGACATCAGGGTCTTCTACGGGGACCGCGCCGTCCCGACGCAGATGAGCTCGTATGAGGTCGTCGAACGGAGCGCCTCGGCCGGCGTCGTGATCACCGCCAGCCACAACCCGTGGACGGACAACGGGTTCAAGGTGAAGTCCCCGAGCGGCTCGGCGGCCGGACCCGAGATGCTCGCGGTCATCGAGGCAGGGATCGCCGAGAATGGCGGGACCGACATTCCGCGCCGCGACTTCGGCGAGGCCGAGGCCTCCGGGCTGGTGGAGCGGTACGACCCCTTCGAGGGCTACGAGCGCTACCTGCGCCGGACCGTGGACCTCGATTCGCTGCGGGCCGCCGACGCGCGCGTCCTCGTCGAGCCGATGTGGGGCGCCGGGGCCGGTTGGCTGACCCGGCTCCTCGGCGGCGCGAAGATCCAGGTGAACGAGATCCATCAGGAGCGCAACCCGTACTTCGGCGGCGTGAACCCGGAGCCGATCCGGCCGAACGTCGACGAGGCGCTCGGGATGCTGGCGGCGGGCGGCTACGACATGGGGCTGCTTCTCGACGGCGACGCGGACCGCGCCGGCGCGGCCGACGAGCGGGGCACATTCATCCACCAGCTCGAGGTGACCGGGCTGCTGATGTACTACCTGGCGGAGCATCGCGGCCTCCGCGACGCGGTGGTCATCTCGGTCAACAACACATCGATGGCGGCCCGCCTCGGCAACCACTACGGGATCGAAGTGCACGAGACGCCGGTGGGCTTCAAATACATCGGCCCGAAGATGATCGAGTCCGGCGCGATGATGGGCGCCGAGGAATCGGGCGGCTTCGGGTTCGGGATGCACCTCCCGGAACGCGACGGGATCTACGCCGACCTGCTGCTGCTCGACCTCTTCCTGCGGGAGCGGGAACGCGGCAAGTGGCCGGTCTCGAGGATGCTCGAGGCCTTCCACGAGCTCGCCGGCCCGTCGTTCTACCGGCGCGTGGACATCCACTTCACCCGGGCCGAGTACGACGCGGTCAAGAGGCACGTCCTCGTCGACCTCCTCGAGAAGTCGCCGACCTCGCTCGCCGGCCAGGACGTGACCCGCGTCCAGCCCCTGACGACGAAGGACGGCTTCAAGTTCTTCATCGCCGACGGCTCCTGGCTGCTCGTCCGGGCGTCCGGCACGGAGCCGCTCATGCGGGTCTACACGGAAGCGACCTCGCCCGAGGTGCGCGAGGCGATCATCGCCAGCGGCGAGCAGCTGGTCCGGGGCGGATGACCGATCCCTCGACCTTCGGGTCGGCCGGCCTCCCGCGCCGCGTCGAGAAGCCCTGGGGCCACGAGCTCATCTGGGCCGTCACGGATCGCTACGTCGGCAAGTTCCTGGTCATCGAGGCCGGCCGCCGCCTGTCGTTCCAGTACCACGAGCAGAAGGACGAGTGGATCCACGTGCTCGATGGTCGCCTTCGCCTGACGCTCGAGGACGCCGCCGGCGCGATCCAGGTCCGCGAGATCGGACCGGGTGAGGGGGCTCGCGTCGAGGTCGGCCGACGCCACCGCTACGAGGCGATCGAGACCTGCACGGTCATCGAGGTCTCGACCCCGGAGCTGGACGATGTCGTCCGCCTGGACGACGATTTCGGCCGCGAGGGCACGAACGCCCCGTAGCGTCCACTGGCGGGCGCGACGTCCGCGGACGCGCCCCGGTTCGCTGGACCGCGCCCCGGTTCGCTGGACGCGCCCCGGTTCGCTGGACGCGCCCCGGTTCGCTGGACCCCGGGTCCAGTCGGCGTCGGGCGATGGGTGGGCCACTGGCCTTGGATGCCAGCGTAGACCCCTCGAACGGCAGGTGGATCGCGTGTGCACCAAGCCGCTGGACCCGCAGGCCTGCGGCGAGGGCATGTGCGGTCCCCAACTGGCCTGCCGCGCCAGTTCAACGCGTGACGCCGCCACTCCGAACCAGTCCCGCCCGTCAGCCGTGTCCCGGACAAGGCCGCCCGGGAGCACGGGAGCGAGCGCACTCAAACGTGCGTGACGCAGCCACTCCGAGTCCAGCCCCGCCCGCAAGCTGGGTCCCCGGCAAGGCGCGCGCGAGGACGCGAGCGAGCGCACTCAAACGTGACGCCGCCACTCCGAACCAGTCCCGCCCGTCAGCCGTGCCCCGGACAAGGCCGCCCGGGAGCACGGGAGCGAGCGCACTCAAACGTGCGTGAGCGACCGCGCGGACCGGGCAACGCCGGCCGGGGGCGGATGACGGGCGGCCTATCTCACCCCTGCCGCTTCAGCGGCAGGGGTGTAGGCTAGGCGTAGCGACCGTCTCGCCCGGTCGGTGGTGCAGATCGGACGGCGGCCGCGAACAGCCCCCTGCGGGGGCCGGAGGTCTGGCCTGATGCACAGCTCCATCATCGGCAAGGTCGAGAAGGCGAATCGGTACGCCCGTGAGCTCGATCGAATCTCGATCGATCGCCTGTCGCTCACGTTCCGCGGCGACAACGATACGCACCACATCAGTCTCGACGCCGGTCAGTGGCGCTGCAATTGCCATTACTTCGAGAGCTGGGGAGCCTGCGTCCACCTGCTCGCGCTCCAGAAGGTCTTCGGCGTGATGCTGCCCGACGACGCCCAGATCTCGATCTTCGCCCAGCCGGCGGCCGTCCCCACCGCCTGAGGCAAGAGGCCGGTCGCGCGACCGGCCTCCACTCCTGAACCACGAACGACCCGCCCGTCGCCGGGCGGGTCGTTCTTGTGTCCGCGACGCCTCAGCGGGCAGTGACGGCCCAGTATGTGATCCCGTCGCCTCGGCCGTCGACGCGGAAGAGCCGGACCGCGAGGACCCAGCGCCCGGCGGGCATCGGCCCGGTCGTCACCGATGCCGCATCGAGCCCCTGGTCCACGCCGCCGAACCCGCTCGGGTTCGCTCCCGTCGGGTCGTCGGCCGCGGCCAGCTGGGCGACCCAGCCGCCGATCGGCGCGCCGTCGGCGAACGCCACGACGAGCGGCGCGCCGGCCGCGACCTCGATGACCGGCAGGCCGCCGAACGGCTGCCACGGAGCGTCGCTCCCGCTGCCGTCCAGCGTGTACGTGCCCAGGATTCCCGGCGTCGCCCGCCCATCGATCTCGACCACCGCGAGCGGCGGAAGCGGCGACGCCGCCGGCGCCGCCGTCGGGCTCGGGACCCCCGTCGGTGTCGCGGCGGGCACCGTGGGTGACGCGTTCGCCGGACCGTTCGAGGCGGTGGAACCACAGGCCGCGATGAGCGAGATGGTCGCGGCAACCAGGATGAGCCGGGCCCCACGCCGCGTCATGGCCGTCACGGGATCGGCCGGCTTGGACAGCCGGTCCCCGTACAGCCGCTCACCGTGACCTTCATGGCCGCCGACCCGGAGGCAACGAGCCCCTCGCCCGACGGCGTGAACGAGGCTCGCCACTCGTAGGTGGCGGTCGGCGAGATCGTGATGGCGTAGCTCCCTTCCGTGGTCGTGCTGGCGGTCATCGTCGCGACGGTCGTCCATGCCGTCGTCCCGACCGTCCGTCGCTGGAGCCGGACGACCCGATTGCTGATCGGATCGCTGGTGAGGGCCCGGTTCGAGGTGGCGGCCGTCGTCCTGAGCGACGCGGTGAATCGAACGCTGGACCCCACGTAGACCGACGTGGCTGAGGCGGTCGCGGTGACGGCCGTTGGCACCGCGAGGCACGTCGAGAAGAGGGCCGACCACGTCCGGCGGTCGTATTCGAGCTGGAGTCGAGCGGTGTCGCACGGGGCGAGGGCGCGGGCGTTCCAGCCCACGGCCGGTCGAGCGTGGCTGACCGCCTGGACCACGGCCTGGTCATAGTCGCTGTCATCCGGGTTGTTGGCATGATGGCCGAGGACCTCGACGTGGCCGAACTCGTCGAGCGCGACCGTCTCGGCATCGAAACAGCCGTTCGCGATGACCGAAAGTCCCTGGCACCACCGGAGCGCGCCCCAATCGAAGCTGAATCCCTGGGCCCGAAACCACATCTTGAAGCTCGCCGGCGCGGCGGCCCGGTCGAAGCAGGCGATTCCGGCCGCGGAGCAGCCCGTCGGCTCCCCGTAGGCGATGACGCTCGTCCCGCCGGTCACGCGACTGAACGTCGCGGCACGGGCCGCCCGGGTCAGGCTGGCGTCGGCCGCGGCCGCATCGATCGCGGACGCCATCCAGGCTGGGGGCGCCTGGCCGGACTTCCACGCATAGCCGACGGCCTGGTCCTGGGCCCAGAGCCTGCCGCCGAGCGAGGGGTCCGGCCCGTGGCCCAGGGCGGCGCCCGCGGCGCCGAGCAGTGCCGTTGCCCCGAGCAGGGCGGCGCCGCCGGCGGCGAGCAGGGCTCGAGCGCGAGGGTGCCCCCATGTGCTGCGCCGAAGCCGGCGCTCCCTGTCGCTCATCGCTGCACCTCGGTTTCGACGGACAGGGCGGTGGGAAGGCCGTTCGCATCGGCGAGGCCGATCGCATCGTCGCCGGTCTCGAGGCCGGCGGTCATGCCCGCGGAGCCGTTCAGGGGCAGCCCGTCGAAGGCTGCCGGGAGCTGCCAGTCCCGGCCGGTCGCGATCTCCATGGCGTCGAGGAGATGCCCGCCGTCGGCTCCGATCCGCTGCGTCACCAGCACGTCGCCACGGCTCGTCAGCGCCGCCCCGGTCGCGCCCTCGGCGAGCACCCGGGCCTCGCCACGCGATGCATCCCAGGCCAGCACGGGACAGGGGAACCCACTGCACGCAGCCCAGGTCACCATTGACGCGCCCGCGAAGCCGACCAGCGGTCCCTGCCCGTGCGCCGCGAGCGTCGTGACGCGCCCTGAGACGAGCTCGACGATCCGGCTGAGGCAGGCCTCCGGATCGCAGGACTGGACCGCGAGGCGACCGCCCTCGACGTCGAGGACGAGGTCCGTCGCCCAGACCCGGTCGATGCCCGCCGCGTCGCGGACGCCGTCCCGCAGCGGCTCCAGGACCCGCTCGCCGATGCCCCCGTCGGGGCCGATCCGCCAGACACCGAGGTCGCGGCGCGTGCCGGGCTCGAGGAGATGGGCAAGGACGCCGTCACCGGTCGGGTCGGCCACGGCACGCCGGACGATCCGGTCGGCCACGGTCACCTCCCGCGCGCAGCCGCGTGCGGGGTCCACGACGCGGACGAGGGACGGTTGTCCTTCGATGGCAACGACCACGCGGCCATTCCGCGGGCCGGAGATCGTGGCGGCAGCCGGCAGGGTGGCGACGGCGCGCCGCGTGCCGGCCGCACCGACCTCGAGCTGCCAGCCGCCGAGTGACCCGTCGGCATCCAGCTGCGGCGACGTCCGCCACCAGGCCCCGACGAGCCCGCCTCCGGCCCTCGACGCGACCCCGGCATCACAGGCGGCGATCGGCCGCGCGGGGGCGAGTGACGTCGCCCCCACCCGGACCTCCCACCGGCCGGAAAGCAGCGGCGCAGCGGCCGCGGCGATGAGGAAGGGCGGGCCGAGAAGCACGAGCCAGCGACGCCTCGACATGAACAGGACCTCCTCCGGCGGGTGGCGGGAGGAGGGCGGAGGCCGGCAGTATCGGGCTCGGCGCTCACCTGCGGCTTATTGACGTTCCCCGGTGAAGATGAGACTGGCTACCGTGCCCTCCGAGGAGGGTGCGGATGCCGGAGATCCAGTCCCGGACGTATGCCAACCCGCGGCGGCTGCCGCGACGCAATCACTACCAGGAGGGACCGGGCTTCCTG
>JACPOU010000037.1:184306-191774 GCA_016191345.1 Chloroflexota bacterium | reverse complement strand
GTCGACGCTATTTCCTGCCGGAGACCATGGCGGCGATCGGCGCCGTCGCGATCGAGGAGGTGGGCCAGCCGTTGCTGCTTGCGAGCTGACGAGACCCGGCGCGAGACGACGACCTGTTACACCACGACCTGGGACTTGACCCGCCGGCGGCAGAAACGGCAGACCCGCGCCTTCCGGCGCGGGTCTCGCTGTGTGTCGCATGTGTGGTGAGGCGCGCCCGGCCGCTCTCGTGCGCGGGCCCGGCTCACCCCGGTCTGCCCGCCCGGGTGTCAGAGCTCAGGTTGCCCGCACGGGGCACGGAGGCGAGGTTGCTGCAGCCGCGACTGGCATCCGCCGTCATCGCCAGGTCGGGGACCACGTGGGCCCTCGGCCTGCGTCCGGACTCTGGAGCCGGGGAGCGGTGCCGTCCCGTCATCGGTCCAGCGAACCTCCTTTCGCCGAATCATACGCCGGCTGGCAACCCTGCCCGGTGGATAACTCCGGAACGAGCCCGGGTGTGCCCGGGGTGAGCGCGAGTGTGCCCGGGGCGAGCGCAAGTGCGCCCGGGGTGAGCCGGGGTGAACCTCCCGGTGATCGCCGCGCGCTACCATCGACCGCATGCCGACCACCGATCGCCTCCACTTCACCGGCGATGACGCCGCGGACCGGCTGCTCGTCAAGAGCCCGCTCGCATTGCTCATCGGCTACGCCCTCGACCAGCAGGTCACGGTCCAGAAGGCCTTCTCGGGGCCGCTGGAGCTGCAGAAGCGCCTCGGCCACCTCGACGCCGCGCGGATCGCGGCGATGGATCCGGCGGACCTCGACTCGACCTTCCGAGATCGCCCCGCGCTGCATCGGTTCCCGGGCGCGATGGCCACGAAGGTCGCGGACCTCTGCCGGGTCGTCGCCGAGCGCTACGGCAACGACGCCGGCCGGATCTGGGGCGAGGCGAAGGACGGCCCCGACCTCCGGTCCCGGCTCCAGGCCCTTCCGGGCTTCGGCGACATGAAGGTCGGCGGCACGCTGGCCATCCTCCACAAGCGCCTGGGCGTCGATCTGCCGGGAATCGAGGACGTCCTGCCGAAGCACCCGACGCTCGGGGACGTGGACTCGGCAGCGGCGCTGGCGGAGTACCAGGCCGGAAAGCGTGCGCACAAGGCGGAGCTGCGCGCCGAGGGCAGGCGCGCCTGACCGATTGACGCCCGACCGCCCAGGTGGGAATATCGTTGCATGAGCAACGACCTTTCCGCCGGAACGCCGCCGCCCCGGTTCGAGGAAGCCGTCCGGCGCGCACTGACCCACGGCCACGTCATCGACATCACGACCACCGGTCGGGTGACCGGCGTCCCGCGCCGGATCGAGATCGTCTTCCATGCCTTCGGGGGCCGGATCTACATCTCCGGCATGCCCAGGGCGGATCGGCAGCGGGCCTGGCTTCGCAACCTCGAGGCGAACCCGCGGTTCACGATCCACCTCAAGGCGATCGTCCAGGCGGACGTGCCGGCGACGGCCCGGGTGATCACCGACCCGGTCGAGCGGCGCGAGGTCCTCGAGAAGGTGGCGCGTGCGTGGCGGCGCACCGACGTCGACTTCATGGTCGAGCACAGCCCGCTCATCGAGGCCATCGTCGATCTCGGAGCTGCCCGCGAAGCGGCGTGACCCGACCGGCTGGTTCCCGCCGAGACCGTACTCCAGGTGATTGACACGGCCCACCGTCTCCCCGATCATCGCAGCTGTGGCACATATGCACGGAACAGATGTGCAGGCTCGCGACCGGTTGATCCGCGTGAGCCGGCTCTATTACGAGCTGGGTCAGACCCAGGAGGAGATCGCGGCCGCGCTCGGGATCAACCGGCCCCAGGTCTCCAGGCTCCTGAAGCAGGCGCGCGCCACCGGCGTGGTGGAGATCCGGATCGTCGACCCGAGGGAGCGGCCCGCGGACATCGGCGCAGCCCTCCGCGACCGGTTCGGCCTGCGCTCGGTCGAGGTGGCTCCGTCCCTGTCATCGGACGAGCTGACGCGCCGCCGGGTCGGCCACCTGGCCGCGGCCGTTCTCATGGCATCGCTGCGGGAAGGCCTGGGCGTCGGCCTCGGCGACGGCGCCTCGATGGCGGCCGTCGCAGATGCATTCGAACCGTCTCCGCATCCGATCGGCGTCGCGATCGTTCCGCTCTGTGGCGGCTACTGGGGTGGGAGCACGACCCATGAGCCATTCCGCCGCATCGCCGAGTCGATCGGGGCAACGAGTCGCGGCCTGCTCGCCCCCGGCCTCCTCGACGACCGCATGACCCGGGATGCGCTCGTTGCTCACGACGGCATTCGCGAGGTCACGGACCGCTGGGCACACCTCGACGTTGCGATGTTCGGGATCGGCAGCCGCTCGTGGAGCCTCAGTTCCGTGGGTCCGGAGGCGTTCGCCGAGCTCGACGCCCAGGGCGCGATCGGCGAGGTGCTGATGTCGCCGTTCACTGCCGATGGGAGGTTCGTGGAGACGTCGCTCGCCGGCCGCGCGATCGCGATCGCCCCGGCGTGCCTCGCCTCGACGCCCGCGTCGATCGCCGTCGCGAGTGGGAGCGCAAAGGTCCAGCCGATCCTCGGCGCCCTGCGGACCGGCATCATCACCACGCTGGTGACCGACGAGCGCACGGCCACGGCGGTCCTCCGCGCCGCGAACGAAGACCATGTCGGCGAGGCGCAGGATGACGCAGGCTCGCCGAGCCTCCGGGATGCCCCCTGATGCGATCCGCGTACCTCGGCATCGACATCGGGACGAGCGAGCTCCGTGCGGGCCTCGTGACCGCCGACGGCGAGGCACTCGGCATCGAACGCGTCGGCCACGCGACGGTGTCGGATGTGGCTGCTGGAACGGCCGAGCAGCATCCCGAGGCGTGGTGGCGCGGGCTCGTCGAGGTGGTGGGCCGTCTGGCGCGCGATGCGTCGGTCCGCATCGAGGCCATCGCGGTCGACGGCCACGGTCCGACTTTGTGCCCCACGGACTCGGCGGGGCTTCCAGTGCGGACCGCGATCACGTGGCTCGACAAGCGCGCCGGCGTCGAGGCCGGGGAGCTCGCGGCGGCCACCGGGCTCCAGGGCTGGGCCCTCGGAATCCTGCCCCTCGCGCTCTGGCTGGAGCGGCACGAGCCCGAGGTCGCGGCGCGATCGGCGTCGTACCTCAACAGCTGGGAGCACCTGGCGACGCGCATGACCGGGGTTGCGCATCTCAGCCTCGCGCCGGCCCAGGCCTGGCCATCGAGCAGCCGGCTCGCGGAACTCGGGATCCCGGCCGCGAAGATCCCGGCAGCCGTCCCTGCGGGCACCGTGGTCGGCGGGCTCGGGACGGGCGCGGCGGCCGAGCTCGGACTCCGCGCGGGCACGCCCGTCGTGGCAGGCGTGGTCGACGCGTTCGCCAGCTTCCATGGCGCGGGGCTGGCCGGGCCCGGTGCCGGCGTCGACGTCGGCGGCTCGGCGGGCGGGTTCGGCGCCTACTGGCCGGAGCGGGTCGTCGCGGAAGGGTCGTTCGTCACGCCCGCGCCTCTGGCGGGCCTGTTCATCGTCGGGGGGGCGATGGCGGCGACCGGGAAGGCGCTCGACTGGCTGGCATGCGACGTCCTCGGCGAGTCCCGGGCGGCCGCCGCAGTGATCGACGAGGCTGCTCGCATTGCGCCGGGAGCGGCCGGGCTCGTGTTCCTCCCGTACCTTGCCGGCGAGCGGTCGCCGATCTGGGATCCGGACGCCCGCGGCGCCTTCGTCGGGCTGACGCTCGACCACGGGCGGGCTCACCTGGCGCGGGCGGTCATGGAGGCCACGGCCTACGCCATTCGTCACGTTGCGGAACCCATCCTGGCAGCAGGCGTTCGTGTCGACGTCATGCGGGTCGCGGGTGCCCCGGCCCGGAGTGAAGCCTGGAACCAGCTCAAGGCGGACATCACCGGATTCCCGGTGGAGGTCCCCGCCGTCCTCGAGACGGCCATCGTCGGATCGGCGATCCTCGCGGCGACGGGCGTCGGCGTCTTCGCGAGCGTGCCTTCGGCGATCCGGGCGATGACCCGCGTCGAACGGCGCCTCGAGCCCGATCCCTCGAATCGGGTCGTGTACGAACGCACCTATGCGGCCTATCGTGCCCTGTACCCCGCCCTCCGCCCGGTGCTCGCCGGCCTCGCGGGGCGCCAGGCTGGCGCGGCCTGATGGGCACGGAGCGTGCGACGGCGGCGACCGGCGTCGGCAGGACGCGCGGCGCGATCCGGATCGACGACGTCGAGGTCCGATTCGGCGCGCCGAAGGCCGAGCTCGTGGCCCTCCGGGCCCTCGATCTCGCCGTCGGCGGAGGCCAGATCGTCTCCGTGATCGGCCCGAACGGCTGCGGCAAGAGCACGATGCTCCGGGTCATCGCGGGCCTCATCGCGCCGACGCGGGGCGCAGTGCTCATCGACGGCGAGCCGATCGCCGGCCCCGACCCGCGCATCGGGCTCGTCTTCCAGGAACCGCGACTCCTGCCGTGGCGGACCGTCGCCCGGAACGTCGCCTATCCAGCCGAGCTCGCCGGGATCACCGGTCCCGAGCTCCGCGAGCGGACGATGGCGCAGATCCGGCGCGTCGGCCTGGTCGATGCCGCGGACCTGCGGCCAGCGGAGCTCTCCGGGGGAATGCGTCAGCGGGCTGCCCTCGCCCGCGCCCTCGTCCTCGAGCCTGATGTCCTCCTGCTCGATGAGCCGTTCAGCGCCCTCGACGCGATGACCCGGGACCGCTTCAACGTGGAGCTCCTGGGGATGTGGGCCGGCCTCGGGACGACCATCGTCGTCGTCACCCACAGCATCCCCGAGGCGATCTTTCTCGCCGACCGCGTCATCGTCCTGTCGGGTCGCCCGGGCCACGTTGTCGCCGACGTCGCGGTGGACCTGCCCCGGCCGCGCGGGATCGAGCTCCTCGACCATCCGGCGGTTGCGGCGCTCGCCCGCGTCGTCCGTGGCCACCTCAGCGAGGCCCCCGCATGAACCGCTCCGTGGTCGCGACCGGGCTCGCAGCCCTCGCGGTCGTCCTCCTCGCCTGGAAGGCCATCGTCGAGGTCTCCGGTCTCCCACCGTTCATCCTGCCACCGCCGGAGTCGGTGCTCGCCCGGTTTGCGAGCGCGTGGCTGGACGGGACGATGGCGCCGCACACTCTCGTCACCGTCGGGGAGATCGGGCTCGGATTCGGCGCCGGCGGCCTGCTCGCCCTGGTGGTCGGCTACGGGCTGGGCCGATCGCCGCTGGTCGCTCGCCTCATCTCGCCGTATATCGTCGCCGCCCAGGCCACGCCGATTCTCGCCCTCGCCCCGGTGCTTGCGCTCTGGTTCGGGCCGGGGCTCCTCAGCAAGGTCATCATCGCCGCGCTCATCGTCTTCTTCCCGATTGCCGTGTCGGTGATGGTCGGGATCCGTTCCGTCGACGCCGGTCTCCTCGAACTCGGGCGGAGCCTCCGCGCGACCCCCCGTCAGGTCCTGACGACGCTCGAGATCCCGGCCGCATTGCCCGCGATCTTCGGCGGGATCCGGATCGGGGTCACGCTCGCCGTCGTCGGCGCGATCGTCGGGGAGTGGGCGGGAGCGGAGCGGGGACTCGGCGTCCTCATCAACCTCGCTCGCGGGAGCCTCTTCGACACGCCCTTGCTGTTCGCGACGCTGCTCACGATCGCCGCCATCGGCGTCGTCCTCTATGTCCTGGTCGTCCTCGTCGAGCGCCGGCTCGTCGGGCGCCGCTGAATCACGAAATGGAGATCGCCTTGACCCGACGGACCAGACTCATCGCCGTCATGCTGATCGTCAGCCTGGCGGCCGCCTGCAGCACCGCCGCCACGCCGACACCCGCGCGAACCGCCCTGACGGTTGGCCTCGGGTACATCCCGAGTGTCCAGTTCGCCCCGTTCTACCTCGCCGACCAGGCCGGCTACTACCGCGACGCGGGGCTCGATGTCACGTTCCAGAACAAGATCGAGACCGATCTCGTCCGCCTCGTCGGGGCGGGGGCGATCGACGTCGGCGTTGCCGACGGGACGGACGTCGTCCCGGCGGTCAGCCAGGGCATCCCGGTCCGATACCTTGCGACGGTCTACCGCAGCTACCCGTCGGTCGTCTTCACTCCGGCAACCTCGGGGATCGCGACACCGGCCGACCTCGCGGGGCGGAAGATCGGCATTCCGGGCCGGTACGGGTCGTCGTGGGTGATGCTCCAGGCGCTCCTGGGCTCGGCCGGCCTGACACCGGACGATGTCACGATCGTCGAGTACCCCGACTTCGGACAGGCTGCGGCGGTCCAGCAGGGCGCGGTGGACGCGGCGACGGGGTTCGTCAACAACGAGCCGGTCCAGCTGGGCCTCGAGGGAATCCCGACGACGATCCTCACAGTCGATTCGATCGTGCCCCTCCCGGGCCCCGGGCTCATCGCCGGCACCTCCACGCTGGCCGCGAAGGAAGCGGCGGTCCGGGCGTTCATCGCCGCGACGATCCGGGCGATGACCGAGATCGCGGCGAAGCCGGGCAGGGGACTGGACGCGGCCGAGGTGGTCGTCCCGGAACTGAAGGCGGACCGGACGAAGCAGTCGGCGATCCTCGACGCGACCATCAAGGCGTGGCGGGGATCGGGCGGCGCGCTCGGGATGATCGACGAGGCCGGCTGGGCGTCGACCGTGACGTTCCTCACCGACCTCGGGCTCGTCCCGAACCCAGTCAAGGTCCAGGATCTCGTCCGCACGGACATGCTGCCGGGCTGATCCGAGCCGTGCGTCCGCCGGACGGCATGCGCCCCGTTTGGCATGATCCGCCGATGACGTCGAAGCCGTCGGTCGTGATCGCCTTCGCCTACGGGGCCAGCGACTGGAAGACGAGCGGCCTCGCGGCGACCTTCCGAGACAACCTGCCCGGCATCGACGTCGAGTTCGAGCCGGTCGACTGGCGACCGTACCTGCCCTCGCCGCAGGCGCACCTCATGCGCTTCGTCCGCAACCGCGACGCCGAGGCGCCGTGCGAGGACGAGGTGCATCCGAAGCGCCGGGGGGGTCGCACGAGCCTCGAGTCGGAGCTCGCGCGTCGCGTGGGCCGGGCAGCCAAGGCCTCGACCGACCGGTTTCCTGCCCGGGCGGACCTCGCCGAGACCGCGGCCGAGCGGGCCGCCGTCCGGGACCGGCGGCAGGCGGGCCGGCTGTCCCTCGATCCGCTGGCGCGGCCGGCGATGCGCGTCGTCCACCACGCGATCCTCGACAGTTCCGGGATCACCTTCGCCGACGTCCTCGGCTACCTCCGCGATCCCGGCGCCGTGATCGGGCCGGTCGCCGAGCGGATCCGCGAGGTTCGTCGCGGCGCCGGGGACCGGCCGGTCATCGCGGTTGGGCTGAGCCTCGGCGGGATCATCCTCGTGGACACGCTGGCGTCGATGCTCACGCCCGCCCCGAAGGACGCGCCCGCCCCGAAGGACGCGCCCGCCCCGAAGGACGCGCCCGCCCCGAAGGACGCGCCCGC
>JACPOU010000037.1:31597-184298 GCA_016191345.1 Chloroflexota bacterium | reverse complement strand
AGGACGCGCCCGCCCCGAAGGACGCGCCCGCCCCGAAGGACGCGCCCGCCCCGAAGGACGCGCCCGCCCCGAAGGACGCGCCCGCCCCGAAGGACGCGCCCGCCCCGAAGGACGCGCCCGCCCCAGCCGACCTCCTCGTGACGGTCGGGTCACAGTCCGCAGCGCTCCGGGCGATGGGGGTCCTGCCGTCCGCGCCGCGCGACGTGATCCATCCGCGGCTCTTCACCCCCTGGCTCAACGTCTGGCACGAGCACGACTACCTCTCGTTCCCGGTCGGGGCGATGTTCGAGCACCTCGGCGACGTCTGCGATCGACGGGCGATGCAGCGCGGCGCGTTTCCGGGTGTGCACTCGGGATACCTGACGAAGTCCTCGCGGTTCTTCGACCACCTCGGCGTGGCGATCCGCGATCGGTTCGGGCCGAAGTAGGCGCCGGTCGGGCCCGACCCGACGTGCAATCCGGCCCGACTTCCGCCCCACGGAACAAACCGAGGCTCTTCAGGCGCAGATCGGCGCTTCGTGTCGCGCTGCTTCCGCCGGGATGAAGCAGCGTGTCCAACCCGTGCCTCGAGCCGCCCCGGATGGCCGGATCCGTCGACTTGCTTCCGTGCGAGGGAATCCGGCCCTGACTTCTTCCGTGGGGCGGAAGAGCTGATGCGTTCCTTCCGCCGGGTGGAAGGGACTGGGCCGGGCCCGCGCAGGGTGGCGCTCGTCGCGACGTCTCGCGACGTCGTGGCGTCGTGGCCTCGCCGCGACCTCAGCCCGCCGCGGCGACCTCGGCGATCGCGGCCACGAGCTCCTCGTCCGACGGTTCGCGCAGCACGGACGCGGGCCGCAGCGGGTCGCCGATGAGGATCGTCGGGGTCACGAGCGCCCCGCCGTTGTACGAGCGGTTCTGTGCATCCGCCTCCGGATCGACCTCGACGTTCCCGTACGCATACGGGATCCCGTGGCCGTCCATGTAGGCGCGGGATCGGATCGTGTCCTCGCAGGTGTCCCGACCGAGGACGAGGATCGGGGGGATCGGGCCGTCGCTCATGCGCGGAGGATACGCGACGTCAGGCGTCGAAGCGCGGCGCCTCGCCCTTCGTCACGGCGCTCGCCGCGGCGAGAACCGCGTCGCGAAGGATCGACGTCTCGGCGAGCGAGCCGCACGCCGCGCACCGGATCACGGGCCGGTCCACGGGCTCGAGGCCCTCGGCCGGCGTCGTCAGCCCGAGGATCCGCAGTCCGCGCGCGTCGATGACCACGCGGTCCACGGCCCGGACCGGGCTGTCGATCTCCCACGACGCGGTGGGGCTCTGGCAGGCCGGGCAGAGCGGCACGCCCGTCGCGGTCACGCGGGCCGGCCGCCACGCCGCTCGCCCTGGCGGGCGAACCGCTCGCCGGGCAGGGAGGCCGGACGCCCACCGCCGCGGCCGTCACGAGCGCCGTTGCCGCCGCCTTCCCCACGCCACTGGCCCGGCGGCCGGCCGGAGCCGGAGCCGCCCGCGGAGCGATGCGGGGGATGCGAGGGTCGGCCGTTCTGCGGTCGCGGCGGCGTGGCGCCGAACGACTGGCCCGCGTGGACGGGCCCAGGCCGCGAGCCACCGGGCCGGGGACCGGAGGGACGCTGGCCGGAGGGTCGGGGGCCCATGGTGCGCTGGCCGTCACCGGCGAAGGGACGGGGGCCGGGGCCGCCCATCGGCCGGGGAGCGTTGGAGCCGGGTCGAGGGGCGCCGCCGCCGAACGAGGGCCGGGACGAGCCCGCGCGGAACGAGGACCGGGACTCGCCGCCGCCCACCGCCGGTCGGGGCGGCATCGGGCGGATTGCGGGACGGCCCTGGGGTCGCCCGGCGCGGTGCATCGAAGCCATGGGCGCGTGCGCCACCTCGCCGCCGCCAGCGGTCCGCAGGCGGATCGGCTGCGGTCGGATGGAGCGGTCGGGCTCGTAGCCCTCGATGACCTCGACGTCGATCGGGCGGCCGAGCAGCTGCTCGATGTCGCGAAGCAGCTTCTGCTCGTCGACGCAGACGAGGGAGATCGCGTCGCCGGTGGAGCCGGCCCGGCCGGTCCGGCCGATCCGGTGGAGGTAGTCCTCGGGGACCATCGGCAGCTCGAAGTTGACGACGTGCGGCAGCTCCTCGATGTCGAGGCCACGCGCGGCGACCTCGGTCGCGACGAGCATCGAGACGCGGCCCTTCTTGAAGTCCTCGAGGGCCCTGACCCGCTGCGACTGGCTCCGATTGCCGTGGATCGCCGCGGCCGTGATGCCGTCGCGGACGAGGTGCTCGGCAAGCTTGTTCGCGCCGTGCTTGGTGCGGGTGAAGACGAGCGCCTGGTCGACCCGGCCGCTCGCGACGAGTTCGCGGAGGAGATCGCGCTTGCGCTCGCGGTCGACGCGGATCACGACCTGTCGGACGAGCGGCGCCGCCGTGTTCCGGGGCGTGGCCTGGACCATGGCCGGGTCGTGGAGGAATGCCGCGGCGAGGTTCCGGATCTCGTTGTTGAACGTGGCCGAGAACAGCAGGTTCTGGCGCTGCGCGGGAAGCAGCTCGAGGATCTTCCGGATGTCCCGGATGAAGCCCATGTCGAGCATCCGGTCGGCCTCGTCGAGGACGAGGATCTCGATCGCGGACAGGTCCACGGTGCGCTGGCTGATGTGGTCGAGCAGGCGGCCTGGCGTCGCGACGACGATCTCGGGGCCCGCGCGGAGGGCCCGGAACTGGGGCTCGTAGCCGACGCCGCCGTAGATCGGGACGGACCGGACGGGATGCTGGGCGCCGTAGGTCCGGACGCTCTCCTCGACCTGAAGGGCGAGCTCGCGGGTCGGGACGAGGACGAGGACGCGGGCGGGGCGGACGCCGGGCCGGCCGTTTCGCATGGGCGGCGGCGCATCGACCGGCCGGCCACCGGCCGTCTGGCCGACCGCGGCGCGACGGGGCGCGTTCGCGTGGAGGTACTGGAGGATCGGCAGCACGAAGGCCGCGGTCTTGCCCGTGCCGGTCTGGGCGCCGGCGAGCAGGTCGCGGCCGGCGAGGACGTGCGGGATGGCCTGCGCCTGGACGGGTGTGGGCTCGGTGTAGCCCTGGTCCGCGACGGCGCGGAGGAGCTCGGGCGTCAGCCCGAGTTGATCGAAGGACATGGGATTCGGGTGCTCCTGGCGGGGCCCTCCCGCTCACGCGGGGCCCGGTCAGGGCAGTGGAAGGGTCGAAATCTGCGGCTTGGGCCGGGGCGCTGACCGGAGCGCCCATCGAGCTCGAAGACCGCGAGTCTACCCGATTTCGAACGAACGGCCGAATCGCGGTCCGGTGGGTGCAGCTCGCCGCGGGAGCCCGGGCTAGTTCGGGCGGCCGCCCCCGCCCATCTCGGTGCCCTGGTCGCGAAGGAACCGCTCGATGTCCGCGATCAGGTCGTCGCCCGCGGGGAGCCGCGACTCGTCGACCATGCCTTCGAGCCGCTCCACGTAGGCCCGCGTGGTCTCGTCGAGCGCGGCGGCCGTGTCCAGCCGCTTCCGGAGCGTCCGCGCCTCCTCCGGCAGGTCCCCGAATGCGGGCTCCGCGTCGAGGTGGCGACCAACGGCCCGGAGCAATTCCACGGACGCGGCCGGGTACTCCCCCGAGACGTAATGCGGAACCTGGGCGAAGTAGCCGACGGCCGGGATGCCGGCCCGCGAGATCGCCATGTCGATGACCGAGAGGCACGCGGCCGGGACGCGGAGCAGGCCGTCGGGGCCGGGCTGGACCTCGCCGCGGAGGAGGCCCGGGCGGGACGAGGTGCCGAGGATCGGGACAGGCCGGGTGTGCGGCACGGCCGCCGGAATGGCGCCGAGGCTGATCCAGGCCCGGACGTCGAGCTCCTTCGCGATCTCGACGAGGTCCGCGGCGAGTCGCCGCCACTTGAAGTCGGGCTCGGCGCCGGTGAGGACCAGGACGTCTCGCTCGCCGATGCGCCGCCGCCGCAGCGACAGCGTCGGCCATGTCAAGCGCTCCGGCTTGCCGTCCTGGATCTCCAGCGTGGGCCGGCGCGATCGATAGTCGAAGAGCTGGTCGCTGTCGAAGTCGGCGATCAGGCGGCCGGTCTCGACGAGCCGCCTGGCCGCATTCGTCGCCGCGCTCCCGGCATCGACCCAGCCGTCGAAGGCCGTCACGACGACGGGCTCCACGAGCCCTTCGTGTTCGGTCAGGCGATAGAGGGCCATGCCGGCTACTCGACCCTCGGCCAGCGAGGCGTGGAGTCCTCGACCATCGGGAGGCCGTCCCAGTCGGCCCGGGGCGGGGAGAAGACGTCGACGACGACGGCTCCGTCCGGGCCGGCCTTGACCTGGTGGGGGACCTCGGATTCGATGCGCCACGTCCCGCCCGGGCCCATTGTCCGCGTCTCGTCCCCGATCCGGAAGTCGACCTGGCCCTCGATGACCATCCCGAGCTGCTCCGCGGGGTGATGATGCTCCGGCACGTCAGCGCCGGGCGCCATCTCCACGACGGCGAAGGTGATCCGCTCGCCGACGATCCGCCGGGCCCGCACCGAATCGCCCCAGACCGCGAGGAGCGGGTGGTCCGTGATCGGGGTCAGGTTGCGCATCGCCGGAGCATACCCCGGGGACCTCGCGGGCCCACGGACCGCCGAGCCTCAGGGCGTCGGCTGGGGAAGGCCGAGCTCAGCCAGCGGGAGGACCCGACCGAGGAGGTCCGCGGCACCAGCCGGCGGGCAGAGGAAGCAGTCCTCCTGGGGGACGCGGGGATCCACGAGCCAGAAGGCGCGCTCGCGGTCCGCCCCGACCATGGCGGGCAGGATCGGCACGTTCGGCACGCGGAGGCTGTCCCTCGGCGCGGCGAGGATCTCAGCCGGCGCGATGGCGGCGGGCTCGATCAGCCAGGCGGCGGACCCACATCCGAAGTCGTGCTCAGGTGGACTCGGGTCGGCGGGGCATCGGTAGGCCGCGCGGGATACGACTCGCCGGGCATCGACGAGGTAGAGCGAGGGCGTCGCCGGATCGGCGGACCGTGACGCCGTTACGGTGTCGAGCAGCGATGGCATCAACCACGCGAGCCCGTCGGGGCCCGTCGCAACCGACCCCAGGAGGTCGAGGCCGCCGCCCGCGCGGATTCGGAACGCGAAGGGGCTCGGACCGATGGACGTCGTCGCGCCGTCCGCCCAGACGAAGATGCCGTGGCCGTCCTCGTCGAACGGGATGAAGCGGACGGGGCAGGGCGCGTCGATGGTGCAGCTCACGCGCGGGACGATCATCGAGGTGTCCGCGACCAGGATGGTCCCGGCCAGATCCGTCGAGTCCTCCGCGACGACCCGCGCCAGCTCGGCGGTGGTCAGGGGCCGGTTCAATGGATACCCGGCTGCGGCTGACGGCGACGGTGAGGCGCCCGAGGGCGGCCAGAGACGCTGCGGCAGGACCGCGACGGCGACGATCGCCACGATGACGGCCGCGGCCGCGAACCCGAGGGCCGGCAATCCACCGAGGACGCGTCGGCGCCACCCCGGCACCCCCGCCGCCCCGGCGGGCAGCGACGCCACGATCGCGTCGGCGAGCCGCTCCGGATCCGAGGCCCCGCCGCTTGCCCGGCGGTCGAGGTGCTCGTGGAGGGATCGATCGTCGAGGGTCATCGGAGGCCCTCCCGGACCAGCGAGCGATCGAGGGCCGCGCGTGCCACGCTGAGCCGCGACTTCACGGTGCCTTCCGGGATGCCGAGCCGGGCCGCGATCTCGCCGAGCCCCAGCCCGTCACGGTGGTGCAGGACGAGGATCGAGCGCTGCTCCACCGGCAGGCGGTCGAAGGCCCGGTCGAAGGCATCGGCCGATACGGTTCGGGCCTCGAAGCCCGACGTCCGCCCATCGGCGACCTCGGCCGAGGGACTGCCCGGCCCATCGAGGCCCGGATCGAGGGATACCAGCGCGCCGGTTCGCCGGCGCCGCAGCGCCATCCGGCAGGCATTGATCGTGATCCGCCCAAGCCAGGCATCGAAGCGGTCGGCATCCCGCAGCGACCCGATCCGGCGCCAGGCGCCGATCAGCGCCTCCTGCGTCGCATCGTCCGCGTCGGCGTCGTTGCCGAGGATCGCCCGGGCGGTTCGATACACCGTCTCCACCTTCCGGCGCACGATCTGCTCGTACGCCGCCCGATCGCCCCGGCGGGCCCGTTCGATGAGCTCGCGCTCCAACCGGCCCTCCATGCTTCGCTGCCCAGGGCGTTCACCGGATTCGATGCACACGGCCGACCCGCGGTTCGATCGATTCTGGGCCGTGGGCGTCCCGTCTGCCGGCGAAGGCTGCTCGTCGCGACCGCACCGCCGTCGGGCGAAGGGCTCTGAGGGCCCCGAGACCGCCGTCGTCGGCCTCGCCGACGGAGTCAACCGCGCCGCGACCTCGGAGTACACTCCGATCCATGAGGATCGCGAGAGAGGCCCAAGGCCGCGCGGTGGCCACCCCGGCGGTCGCGAGGGCGCCGAAACGGCGCCGGATCGTCGCTGACGATTCGGAGCTTGCCCGCCGGATCGGGGCACGGCTGCGCCGCTACCGCCTCGCGGCCGGCCTGACTCAGCAGCAGCTCGCCGAGGGGCGATACACGAAGGCCTACATCAGCGCCCTCGAGACCGGCCACGCCAAGCCCTCGATGGCTGCCCTGAACTTCATCTCCGGGCGGCTCGGCATCGTGGCCAGCCGCCTGCTCGAGGAGGAGCCCGCGGCGCTCGGCCGCCTCGAGGTGGACCTCGACCTGGCCGCGGGGCGCTGGCAGAAGGCCGCCGACGGGTACCGCGCCCTGCTGGACCAGGCTCCCTCGCGCGAGTCCCGCGCCGAGCTCCTCCGGGGGCTCTCGGAGGCCGCGGCCGGCCTGGATCACGGCGCGGAGGCCGCCGCCGCGGGCGCCGAGGCCGCCCAGATCTTCACCTCGCTGGGGCGCACGGGGGATGCCGCGCTCGCCCGGTACTGGCTGGCGGCCGGGGAATACGCCCAGGGCAACACCGTCGAAGCCGAAGCGATCTTCCGCGAGATCCTCGCCGCGGTCCGGGGCGGCCTGCGGGTGGAGCCGGACTTCGAGCTGCGGCTGATCATGGCCCTCTCCAGCACGGCGTCGCGCGACGGTCGACACGAGGTCGCCCTCGCCTACCTCGAGGAAGTCCGCGGCCTGGCCGAGTCGCTCGACGCCCACCGCCGGGCCACGTTCCTCCACGACCTGTCCTACAGCTACCGCGAGACCGGGGACTTCGAGGCCGCGATCCGGGCGGGCGTCGCCAGCCTGACACTCTTCCGGGCCACGGCCTTCGAGCTCGGGTCCGCCTCCCTCGAGAACGACCTCGCGCTGTCGTACCTGGCGCTCGGCAACCTCGCGCGGGCGGAGGAGCTGGCGTCGCAGGCCGAGGGCCATTTCGAGAAGCTGGCGGACCGGCGCTGGCTCGCCCACGTCCTCGACACCCGGGCCCAGATCGCGCTCGCGGCCGGCGATCCGGGACGCTCCCGCGACCTGGCCACGCGGTCCCTGGAGCTCGCCGAGTCCTCGAACAACGAGAAGGCGACGGTCTCGGCGTTGCTCGCCCTCGCCCGGGCGCATCGGGCGCTCGGCGAGCCCGCGGTGGCGGCGCCCGCCTACGAGCGGGCGGTCGCGCTGGCGCGCGAGTCATCGAAGCCCGGCCTGATCCGGGACGCCCTCGGCGAGCTGGCGGACGTCCTCACCGAGGCGGGCCGGCACGCGGAGGCGGCGACGCTCCTCCGGGAGGCTCTCCGGGCCGTCTGAGCCCGCGATTCCGGCCGCGTTCACCCCCGCAGTCAGGCTGCTCCTGCGCACTGACGTTGTCCGCGATCCGAGCGTCGAGTACCCGGACGGGCGCGGGCGGCGCATCTCAGTTGGGCGGAGACACGCCGGGTCACCTCGTGAGGTGCGACAGCCTCCACGCGCCGGCCGGCGCGATCAGTCCCACCTGATCGACGGCTCGCCCGGGCCGGCGATCGGCAGGGCGAGCGCCTCTGCCTCGATCGCCCGGCGCACGTCCGACCCGATCCTCCCGGCCTCGAACGGGTGGATCGTGACCTTGCGACCCTGGCGCTGCCAGCCGGCGACGATCTCGCCGTCGACGAGGACCGCGCCCGGGATGTAGCCGGGGGAGTGGCGGATGACCGGCAGCGCCTTCGGGCGGAGGGCGGGATCGGGGACGAGGAGCGCCTGGTCGAGCTTCGTGTAGGGGTCGTCCATCGGCAGGAGTCGGATACCTTCGAACGGCTCGGCGCGCTCGAGCGCTTCGAGATCTGCGGCGAGCAGGAAGCGTCGCGTGCGCTCGACCTCGACGGGCGCGAGCTCGCGCTCGATCGCCTGCCACGTGACCTTCGCCTCGCGCCGGGGGACGCCGGTCCAGCGGGCGAGGTCGCCGTCCGTTGCCGGCCCGAGCCAGTGGAGGAACCGGCGGGCGAGCTCGCGCCGGGCGTCCTCGACATCGATGTCGGGGCGGGGGACCGGGATCAGCCAGATGTCCCGGGCATCCCAGCGGATCAGGACCCGACCCGAGCGGCCGGTGGCGCGGATCGCCGTGGACGGCTCGAGGCCGAGGGCGCCCGAGATCTCGGCGACCCGCAGCGTCCGTCCGGCCGCGATCTGGAGCGCGGCATCCGTGAGCCGCTCGATGGCCGCGGCCTGCTCCGGATCGCGGGGGTAGGAGCCGAGCGTGAACATTCCCGCGTCCTCGCGCGGCACGATGTAGTTCGCCCCGCCACGGAACCAGACCTGGACGACGCTCGGGTCCTCCCACGAATCGGGGCGGACGCCCTCGACCCGGGCGTGGAGCGAGATGACCCCGGCCCGCGGCACGGAATCCTGGAGCCCGCCCCAGGCCGCGGCCGCGAGCGAGGCCGCGGGCAGGCGGGCGGCCAGGTGCATGACGCTGGCGCGGTAGGCGAGCAACTGCGGGACCGAAACCGCCGTGGCGGACGTACGGCGGCCCTCGCCCTCGCGGCGATGCCCGGGCCGCCCGATCTCCACGCGACTCAGGCGGCCTCGCCCATGCATCGCATCCTGCCGCAACCAAGCTCGGCTGGCTGACCCCAGGCCGCGAGGAAGTGGTCGAGGGCCTCGTAGGCGTCCACTGGCAGGCCGAAGTAGTGTCCGCACGTCGGCTGGCCGAGGAGCTCCTCGCAGTGCTCGTGGACGACCACCCCGAACGCTCGCGCGAAGTGATCTGCGTGGTGGCGATGGAAGGCTCGGCGTCGTCGGAGGGGATGCTCGATGAAGTCGTATGCGTACTCGGAGATGCGGTACCGGCCCCGGCGCTCCAGGGCCCAGATCTCCATGAGCTCGATGCGCGTCGCCTTCGGCTGCGTTTCACCGGGCAGCTCGGCGGCAAGCGCGAAGCCGACCTCCCGTTCGCCGTAGTGGTCGAGCGTCGGAACGGGGAACGTGGCGCCGTAGTTCCAGAGGATCGACGACAGCGTCCCGAGGTGGCGGCGCAGCTCGGTGATCGTCGCCATCAGCGAGCGCGCGCCAGCGGACGATTGGAGGCGGACGGCAGCCGCTCCGCTCCGCCGATGTTCGGTCGAGGCCTGGTCCCGCCGAGCGGCGCGATCGCCGGCGTCGTCAGCGTCCCGTCCTTGAATTTCTCGAACGCGGCAGCCGGGATCCGATAGATCCGCGCCGAGACCGCGATCGCGGGCAGGCTCCCCGAGTGGATCAGGCGAAGGACGGTGCTCGTGCTGACATCGAGATCGCGGGCGACCTCGGCAGGGGAGAGGAACGACTTCATCTGCGGCATCTGCACTCCGTGAGTCATCGAGCATGATACGCCACAGACGTCAGTCCACGACTCGTGGCTCGGTACGAAGGACGTCCTCGCCATCAGGCAGCGCCGAGACCGGGCGCGCCACATCATTCGCGGCGCTCATGGCCGGACGGCCGGGTCGGCGTAGGGTCAGACGGACCGACCAGCCAGTCATGCCCGGCTTCATGCTGCCCGGCTTCAATCGAACTGGGGGCCGAATTCGGCTCGGAGTGAGGCAAGGTAGGGGCCGAAGCGGGCCCAGTCGATGCCCTTGCCGCCGTACGCGGCCGGCGCCTCCGCGAGGCGGTGGCGATCCGAACCTTCGATCGCGACGAGCCGGGCACCCGCCGCCGCGCCGAGATGGGCGTCGAGCGTGAGGAGTCCGCAGTCCTCGGCCTCGGCGAGTGCGAGATCGATGGCATCGTATGCCGACAGCCCGGAGCGGTGCTGGACGTCCAGCGCGAGGAGCAGCAGCGGGCGGTCCATTTGCACCGTCTCGATCTCGAGGTCGTCCATGGCCTGGAATGCCTCGACGACCTGCTCCGGGCTTGCGCCGTACCGACGGCTCAGGACATTGGCAAGCTCGAGCCAGAACTGATCCGGGACGATCAGCCGACCAGCGGCAGATCGATGCCGCGAGATCAACGTCGCCGCGGCAGCTCCGGAAGGTTCGGAGCGGATGACCGCCAGCGCGACCGACGCGTCCAGGACGAGAACCTTTCTCTCGTTCACCTCATCCGGCCCCGGGCCCGCTGACGTCGTGGGTGTCGCGATCCAGCCGGATCGCCTCGACGGCATCGGGTGTCGACTCCCCCTGGCGCAGCTCCCGCCCGAGGGCCGCGAGCCGGTTCAGGGCCGCTTCGGTGCGCAGCCGACGAGCCTCGTGGTCATCAGTCAGCCGATGCCCGTCCTCCACGGACACCAGCACGGCAAGGGGCCGCCGAACCCGCTCGATGACGAACCGCTCCCCGCCCGCCTCGCCGAGCGCCGCTCCTACGTCGACTCGGCCTGCTCGTCGTCGGCCCGAAGGAGTTCGAGGACCGGGCCGAGAGCTTCGACGGCCTGGACCGAGGCGGGCGTCACGAGCAGCTCCGCCTGGGTGAAGCCACCCTCGCGGAAGGTCCGGATGGCGTCCGCGAGCTGCTCCGGTGTGCCGGTCAGGTGCTCACCCGTCGGATCCGGTCCGGTATCGAGGGGTCGGACGGAAATCCCGGCCGATCGGCCAATGGTCGCCGGGTCGCGCCCGACGTCCGCGCAGGCGGCCTCGAGCGTGGCGAGCCGTGGACCGAGCTCGGACATGTCGCTTCTCTCTTCTGCGTAGCAGCTCCAGATATCGGCGTACTGGGCGGCAAGCCGCTGGCCCTTCGGCCCGTGGACGCCGATCATGATCGGGATCTGTCCCGGCCTGGGGCCCTGCGGGAGCTGCACGAGGCCACGAGCCGCGTGCCACGTTCCTTCGAAGTCGGCGCGGCCTCCTCGGAGGAGCGGGACGATGACCTGCAGCGCCTCCTCGAAGCGGCCGAAGACCTTGTCCTCGGGCAGCCCGAACGCGTGCGCCTGGCCCCCGGCATGGCCCGACCCGAGCCCGAGGACGAAGCGGCCGTTGCTGATCTCATCGAGCGTCTCGACCGCCTTCGCCGTGATGCCCGCGTTGCGGTGGAGCGCCGACAGGACCCACGTCCCGACCTTGATCCGCGTCGTGACCGCCGCGACCGCGCCAGCCATGGCCACGCCCTCCCAGAACCCGATCGGGGGCTTTTCCTTGGGCAGCCACAGCAGTTCGTCGGGCGTCCAGACCGTGTCGAACCCGAGCGCCTCCGCCCGAAGCGCCATCTCCCGGAGCGCGCTCCAACGCGCGAGCGCCCGCTCGGGCCCCCACTCGCCCGTATTCAGCACGACCCCGACTTCAAACCTGCTCACGCCTCCTCCTGACACTGGGACTCGCGGACGCTCAGAAGCCCCGATCCCTGGACCGGGGCTTCTTCGTTCATTCGCAGCGCCTGCGGATCAGCTGCAGCCGCTCGTGGAGCCGCAGTTGAGGCACTTGTAGCAGCTGCCGTTGCGGACCATGATCGAGCCGCAGTCCATGCAGGACGGGGCGTCGCCCTGGGTGGCGAAGGCGACCTTCACGTTCCCGAGCGCGAGCGTGACCCCGCCATTCCCGTTGGCCGGCTTCGCGTTCCCATTCCCGGAAGCGGCGTGCCCGTTCGCATGTCCATTGGTGGCAATGATCGCGAACTCATCCTTGACCCCAACCCTCTCCTCCACCGGCGTGGTGGCAACGGCAGTGGCCTTCGGCTGATCGCCGACGGGAGAGCTCTCGCCGGCGGGTGCCGACGTGAGCGGCTCCGGGACAGGTGAGCCGGCCGCCGCCGACGGTGCCGGTGTTCCGGCCGCGAGCCCGGAGGCGAGCGGAGCGGAACCCGCACCGGCGAGCAGGCCGGGAGTCCCGCCACTGGCGAAGGCCGGCTGTGACCCATACCCGCCACCCGACCGGTCGATGAGCCCCAGGTTCGCCTTGTCATCGTCCGACAGGAAGCGGCTTCCCAGCCACCGGAAGATGTAGTCCACGATCGACTTCGCGATCGGGATCTCCTGGTTGCCCGTGAATCCGCTCGGCTCGAACCGGACGTGGGCGAACTTGTTGACGAGGTCCTTGAGCGGCACGCCGTACTGGAGCGCCACCGAGACCGTGGTCGCGAAGGTGTCCATGAGGCCGGAGACCGTGGACCCCTCCTTGGCCATCTTCAGGAAGATCTCGCCGGGCTGCCCGTCCGGGTAGAGCCCGACCGTGATGTAGCCCTCGTGGCCGGCGATGTCGAACTTGTGGGTGACCGCCGTCCGCTCCGCGGGGAGCCGGCGCCGGTGGGGCTTGACGGCCTCCGCCTGGGCGACCGCGAGCTGGTGCTTCAGCTGCTCCACGACCGCGGAGTCGATGTCCTCGACGACGTCGCCGTCCTTCTTCTTGCCGGTGCTGAGCGGCTGGCTGCGCTTGCTGTTGTCGCGGTAGATCGCGATCGCCTTGAGGCCCTGCTTCCAGCCCTCGAGGTAGACCTGCTCGATTTCGTCGGCCGTGGCCGCTTCCGGCATGTTCACGGTCTTGCTGATCGCGCCGGAGATGAACGGCTGGATGGCGCCCATCATCCGGATGTGGCCCATGTAGTGGATGGACCGCACGCCGTTCTGGGGCTTGAAGGCGCAGTCGAAGACCGGCAGGTGCTCCAGCTTGAGGCCGGGCGCGCCCTCGATCGTCTCGTGCTCCATGAGGTAGGCGAGGATCGCCTCGACCTCGTCCGGCGCGTAGCCGAGCTTGCGGAGCGCCGCCGGGACCGTCTGGTTGACGATCTTCAGGAAGCCCTCGCCGACGAGCTTCTTGTACTTGATGAGCGCGATGTCCGGCTCCACGCCGGTGGTATCGCAATCCATCATGAAGGCGATGGTTCCGGTGGGCGCCAGGACGGTGACCTGGGCGTTCCGGTAGCCGTGCTTCTCGCCGAGCTCGAGGGCCTCGTCGAAGACGACGCGGGCCGCCGTCTGGACGTCCGCGGGGACGCCGGGGCTCGGGATCTGGTACGAGGCGTCGCGGTGCTTCCGGATGACCCGGATGAACGGCGAGCGGTTCTCGTCGTACATGAGAAACGGGCCGCCGTGGTCGCGGGCGATGACGCTCGACTGGCGGTATGCCTCGCCGTGCATGATCGCGGTGAGGGCAGCCGCGAAGTTCCGGCCCTCGTCCGAGTCGTACGCCAAGCCGCGGCTCATGAGGAGCGCGCCGAGGTTCGCGAAGCCCAGGCCGAGCGGCCGGAACTTGTGCGAGTTCTCCTCGATCTTCGGGGTGGGGTAGGACGCGTTGTCGACGAGGATCTCCTGGGCGGTCAGGGTGAGGGCCGCCGCGTACCGGTAGTCCTCGACGTCGAACTCGCCGTCCTCGCGGACGAACTTCATGAGGTTGAGGCTGGCCAGGTTGCAGGCCGTGTCGTTCAGGAACATGTACTCCGAGCACGGGTTGGAGGCGTAGATCCGGTCCGTGTTCGCGGACGTGTGCCAGTCGTTGATCGTCGTGTCGTACTGGATGCCGGGGTCGCCGCAGAGGTGGGCGGCGTCGGCCATGCGGCGGAAGATGTCCTTGGCCTTGTAGGTGGCCATCGGGGCGCCGTCGACGACCGCGTGGGTCGTCCAGTCGCCGTCATTCTCGACCGCGCGCATGAAGTCGTCGGTGACGCGGACGCTGTGGTTCGCGTTCTGGAAGAAGACGCTGCCGTAGGCCTCGCCGGTGAAGCTGGGGTCGTAGCCCTGCTCGATGAGCGCCCAGGCCTTCTTCTCCTCGAGCATCTTGCTGTCGATGAAGTCGAGGACGTCCGGGTGGTCGGCGTCGAGGATGACCATCTTGGCCGCGCGGCGGGTCTTGCCGCCCGACTTGACGACGCCGGCGAAGGCGTCGTAGCCCTTCATGAAGCTCACCGGCCCCGAGGCGGTGCCGCCGCCCGTCATGCGCTCCTTGCTGGAGCGGATCGGCGAGAGGTTGCTGCCAGCGCCGCTGCCGAACTTGAAGAGCATCGCCTCCGTCTTGGCGAGATCCATGATCGAGGACATGGAGTCCTGCACGGAGTTGATGAAGCAGGCCGAGCACTGGGGCCTGGCCTCGACGCCGACGTTGAACCAGACCGGCGAGTTGAACGCCATCTTCTGGTTGACGAGGAGGTGCGTCAGCTCCGCCTGGAACGAGGCGCGGTCCCCGTCCGTGGCGAAGTAGTGCTGCGTCTCCGCCCAGGCCGTGATCGTGTTGACGACGCGGTCGATGAGCTGGCGGACGCTGGTCTCCCGCTGCGGCGTGCCCACGTGGCCGCGGAAGTACTTGCTCACGACGACGTTGACGGCGAGCTGGCTCCAGGCCTTGGGAACCTCGACGTCCTTCTGCTCGAAGACGCTCTTGCCGCTCTCGTTGGAGATGCCGGCGGTCCGGAGCTCCCACTCGATCTCGTCGTAGGGATGGACGCCCGGGGTGGTATGCCGGCGCGGCCAGCTGAGGCCGCGGGCACCCTCGCCCGTGAACGAGGCGCCCCAGGGGCCGCCGAGGACGCGGGTCTTGCCGGCGGCCTTGCCGGCGCGCCTGCTCGTGGCCGTGGCCGTGGCGGGCGCGGTGGCCGTGCCGGGCGCGGTGGTGCTCGCCCGGGAGGGCGGGGGAGTGCCCGCCGACGCATCCCCGCTGGTCATGACGGGAACGGGCGCGCTGTCGGCTCGGGCCATCTCGTGTCTCTCCCTCTCACTCCGTCCGGCGCTCCTCGCCGGTCCGGTCTACGCCTTCTCCGTCGCGGCGTGGGCGAGACCCCCTCGGAGGTCTCGCGGCGCCGAAGCGGGATCCGCTGCTCTGCACTGCCTGGGTGCTCGAGCCGTTGCCGCGGCCGGCCGCTGGGCGGTGCCGGCCTGTAGCTGCGAGTCGAGTCCCTGCGCCCAATCTCGTCGCGGGCCTCGGGTCCGGAGGGGGCACCTTCGGGGACCGGGCGATGAGCCCTTCGTGGTCCCGTGGCGGCCGAACGGAGGCTGGGCGGCGTCGATCGAGCGACCCTCGAACTGTACGCTTGGAGTGGGTGGCAGTCAAGCCCAAACCACAAGATGTAGTGGTGGCCTTCGGGTGCGCGGCGCTACATGTTGTGGCAGGCGGTCCCGGCGGGCCATCCACGCTCGGGCGGCCCACATCCACGTCCCGGCCTCGTTCATCCACCGCTGGCGGCTCGGTATTCCACGGCGACCCGCCGAGTTGTGCACCGGCCGGCGTGTCGGACTCGGTGCCAACGATATCGAACGCCCGTTCTCAATTCGAATCCGATCGGGGGCGCCGGAGCCGCCGCGCGGCGGAATGGCCGCGCGCCGTCAGTCCATGGCGCCAGCTTCTGGCACGAAGCGATAGCCGTGGCCGCGTGGCTGGACTCTGCCCGGCGAGCCGAGGTGGGCGGCAAGGACGAGGCTCCCATCTCGAGCGGCACGGTCGAGCAGCCAGCCGCGGCTGGCCGCGGCTGCCACCCGATCGACATCGAACACGCACGCCCAGTCGGGGTACGCGACGTTGAGCGGGTGGAAGACCGAATCTCCGAGATAGGTCGCGCGCTCGCCATTCGACTCGATCACCACCGCAACATGGCCCGGCGTGTGGCCCGGCGCGGGAATGACGACGATGCCGGGTGCGACCTCCTGCTCGGCATCGGCGAGCTCCACGAGGTCGGCATCGGCGAGCGGGGGCAGGCACGCTCGCGCCGGTTCGGCGAGGTCGACAGGCATCGAGGCCAGCACGGTCTCCGACGTCCAGAACGTCCATTCGTCCCGCCAGAACCAGTGCGTTGCCCGGCCGTAGACCGGCACCCGGACATCGCCGGACGTGCGTATCAGACCACCGATATGGTCCGCGTGGCCGTGCGAGATGACCACGACGTCGACATCCTCGGGTGCGATGCCGAGTGAAGCCAGCCCGGACGCCAGCTTTCCGCCGGCGCCCTCGGACTCGCTCAGCTCCCCGAGCCCTGCGTCGACGAGGACGACCCGGCCGCCCGAGTGGATGAGCAGGCTGTCGTACGCGACCGGAAGCATGCCCTCGGCGTCGGCGTGGCCGATCACGGCCGTGGCCAGCTCGTCTGGCGGTGCGCCAGCGAGGATCATGTCCGGCGGGACGCGATCTGTGCCGTCGCGAACCCGGTGGACTTCGGTCGCCCCGATCGCGAGCCTCATGACCAGAAGCGGTCCCAGGCGTGCTGGTCGGCGTGGTAGACCTGCGCCTCGGCGATCGCGCCGTCGCGGATCTCGACGATACACACGTCCCTGCTCAGGAGATCCCGGCCGGCCCGTGTCGCGCGAACCACATACATCGCGACGGCTCGGCCGCCGTCGACCGACACTCCCTCCCACGCAACGACGGCGAACGTGCCGTCACTCAGCTCGCGCAGCCGCGTGAACAGCGAGCCCTCCACTTCGTCGCAGCCCTGGTAGTCGCCGGCAACCAGACTCCGGCCGGGCTCATGCCAGCGCACGTCCGTGGCGAGGATCGTCCCGCACAACCCGCGACCGCCGGCGGAGAGCTCATCGATCGCCCGTCTCACGATCGCGTCGCCGGCGTGGCTCGTGTCCAACATCGGTCGAGCCTACGCGCCCGAGCCGGTGGTGAAATCGGGGATATCCCCGGTTCTTGACCGGCGTGCCAACTCGCCACGCGAGCGAACCCCGAGCTTGTCGTAGATCCGGGTCAGATGCGCCTCGACGGTCTTTGCACTCACGAACAGCCGCTCGGCGATCTCCTGGTTCCCGTAGCCGTCCGCAGCGAGCTGCGCAACCCGCGCCTCGGTCGAGGTCAGGCCCGTGACGGTCGGGGCGCGGCCGCTGATCCGACGCAGCTCGGCCCGCGCTCGTTCGGCCCACAGGTTTGCGCCGAGCTCGGTGAAAATGGCGAGCGCGTCCAGGAGCGCGGCACGACTATCCCGCTTGGCCTTGGCTCGCCGCAGCAGGCTGCCCTGGACCAGCAGCGTTCGCGCGAGCTCGAACGGCTGGGGCAAGCGGGGGTGGTGCTCCAGCGACGCACTGACGGCTGCGAGAGCGGCATCGACCTTCCCCGCCGCGCTCAGGACGAGCGCCTGGCAGCGAGCGCCCGTTGCCAGAGCGTATGGTCGGTCGAGGGCCGAGCCCCGTTCCTCCAGCCACGAGAGGATCTCGCCGGCCCGGTCGACCTCGCCGTGGATCACCAGCGCCTCGATGAGGTCGGGTGCGAACCGGATCACGCCGGGATCGTCGTAGCCCGCGCCTCGGAACGGCGCCCAGGCCTGCTCGAGGCGCGCGGCCGCGGCCGCCACGTCACCGAGCGACAGCTCGAGGAAGCCGAGGATGGCATGGGCGCGGATGAGGAGGCGGAGATCACCGGTGCGCTCTGCCTGCCCGAATGCGATCTCCGCGGCGGCGCGGGCCGCGGGCACGTTGCCGCGATGTGCCTCGATCGCGGCGATCAGATAGGCATGATCCTGCTGCATCGCCGGAAGGCGCCGATCTGCCGTTGCGCGGGCCTCGTCTGCCAGGTCGCACGCCACTGTCCAGCGCCCGGCCCAGAGCTCCAGCTCGCCTGCCTGGAAGAGCAGCGACAGCCACGGCGTCTCGTCGCCGCTGGCGACCGCTCGACTCCGGACCGCATCGAAGCGGCGCCGGGCCAGGTCGAACTGGTCGGACCATTTCAGCACGGCCCCCCAGACGAGGTCCGTCGGCACATACGCCGGCGAGGTGCCCTGCGCGAGGTCGTGATCGTCCGTCGTCAGGCCGGCCGCGCGCTCCAATAAATCGTTGCGGATCCCGGATCCAAGCAGGAACTCGACCATCGCCAGCTGCACGAGCGCGGAGCCGACCAGCTCGGGTAACGTGGTGCGCTCGGCCCACTCGAGCGTGCGGCGTGCACCGGCCTCGGCACGGCGAAGGTCGCCGGTCTGGGTCAGCGCCGTCGAGAGGTCACGCCCAATCGAGGCCTGGAGGAGTGCATCGTCCCCCGCAACGGCGATCGCCTGCTCCAGCAGCGGTTCGGCCTGCCGGAGTCCCGCCTCGATCATGCGAACGCGCCCGAGGCCCAGCAGCGCTCGTGCCTGATCCGGGCCGGGCGCCAGGGACTCCACGAGGGGCTCGAGCAACTCCGCGGCGCGGGCGCTCATCCCAGCTTCGAGGTAGGCGTCGGCCGCCAGGAGCGTCCGGCGGGACGCGTCAGTGGGCAGGTCGGCCGGCGTCAGCCGCCGTGCCTGGTCGGCGAGGCCCGCGGCCGCGTCGGGCGCGCCGCGCGATCGGCTCCGGATCGCCGCGTCCTCGAGCTCGCGTGCCGCCGCCTCATCCCGCCCGACGGCTCCCAGCGCAAGGTGGCGCGCGCGTTCGTCCTGGTCGGGCACGATCGTGGCGAGCCGCCCGTGGAGCCGCCGCCGATCGTTCGGCGGCATCTCTCTATAGAGCACGGACCCGAGGAGCGGGTGGCTGAACCGGATCGCGTCGCCATCGACCTCGATGACGCCGGCGTTCTCAGCCCTCGCGATCGAGGCGGTTACACGCCGGTCGTTCGGGATGGCGGCGTGGAGGGCCTCCACGGTCGGTCGCGACATCGCGGCGACCGCCAGGAGGACCTCCCGCGTGGTGCCGGGTAGGCGATACAGCCGTTCGAGTACCAGCTCGCGGAGCGTATCCGGCACGGGCAGGCCGTGCTCGCCGGCGGTCGAAACGCGCTGTCGACCGATCGCCCGGCCGATTTCCAGGGCGAAGAACGGGTTCCCGGCCGACAGCTCGTGAAGTCGGCGCAGGGTCCCACGCGGCAGCGACACGCCGAGGCGGAGCTGCAGCAGGCGGTCGACATCGGCGAGATCGAGAGGGCTGATTTCGAGGTGCTGCACCCACGCCTGCGGCATTCCCCTGGCGAGTCCGAGTACGTCGGTCCCGCGCTGGGTCGGCCGCGAGGCGACCAGGACCCCGATGGGTTCTGATGTCAGCCTTCGGAGGGCGAATTGCAGCACGCGGCCCGAAGGTTCGTCGAGCCACTGGACGTCGTCGATGGCAACCAGCAGCGGGCCGCGGCTCGCCATCAGGCCCAGGATCGCAAGAAGGCCAAGGCCGACGGCGCGCTGCTCGATCGGCTGGCCGGCTGCATCGGTCCGCAGGAGCGCCACCTCGACGGCGCGTCGCTGGGCAGGCGGCAGCCTGGCGAGTTCTTCGTCCCCGACATTCGCCAGCAGGTCGCCGAGCCCCGTGTACGGGAGCTGCGTCTCCGCCTCGCTGGGGCGGCTGACGAGCACTCGGACGTCGCGTCGGCGAGCCAGGTCGACGCCGGCTCGCCAGACCGTCGACTTGCCGATCCCCGCCACCCCGGCCAAGAGGAGCGCACTCGGCCCGTCGGCCGCGTCGTCGAGAAACCTCGCCAGCGAGGCCAACTCCTCCCTTCGACCCACAACGGTGTCGATGGTGACCTCTCGATCGGCGGCGACCACGTCCGTATTCTGCGGGATCGAAACACTGGGGAATCCTCTGTTTCCACCCGACCGCCGCGGATCGACCCTGCCGGTGACGGGGTTTCTCCGCGGGAGTCCACGCGGGAGGGCGATGGGCCCACCCCACAACGACGAAGGAGGGTGTACCAATGAACCACGCGATGCGATCTCGCCTCATCCCCGGATGGACCGTGGCGGCACTGGTCGCCGGGCTTCTGATGACGGTGACGATCGGCCAGGCCGTTGCCGCCGCGCCGATGGCGTGTCCCGGCGGGGCGTTGACACTGTCCAACGCGGTGTCGGCCACCCAAGGCATCGCTGTCGATGACGACCTGCTGTTGCAGCTGAACGGCACGACCTTCTACGACAACAACGACGAGTTGGCTACGGTACTCGACCCGATCCAATTCTCGGCTGCCTACGGGGATCAACTGCGAGTGGTCGCCAGCAACTCGACGGTCTACGGCGACAATCAGGGCCTCGATTCGCTGGCCCTGTACTGCGACGCCAACGGCAGTTCCCAGGTCCTCGAGCCGAACCAGTCCCAAGGCGGGATCGGGCCGAACGGGGCGATCTTCTACGACAAGACGTTCACCATCGATTTCACCGACGCCGATGCGACCGACCCGTCGGTGACGATCACGACACCGCCCGATGGCGCGGTGTACCTCTTGGACCAGGTCGTCCTCGCCGACTATGCCTGCGCGGACGAGGCAGGCGGGTCAGGCCTGGCGACGTGCACCGGCGACGTCGCCGACGGTGCGGCCATCGACACCTCCACGGTCGGCGCTCAGACGTTTGCCGTCACCGGCACCGACAACGCCGGCAATTCCACGACCGTGACGCATGCCTACGCCGTCCGCTATGACTTCGGCGGCTTCTTCCAGCCTGTCGACAACCTGCCCGTCGTCAACAGCGTCAAGGCCGGGAGCGCGATCCCGGTTAAATTCAGCCTCAATGGTGACCAGGGTCTCGCGATCTTCGCGACCGACTATCCGAAGTCGCAGGTCATCGCTTGCGGGGCCGGGGGCTCCGTCGACGGCATCGAGCAGACCCTGACGGCCGGGTCGAGCAGCCTCATGTATGACGCCGGCACCGACCAGTACGTCTACGTCTGGAAGACGGAGAAGTCGTGGACGGGCACCTGCCGCCAGCTCGTCGTGAAGCTGATCGACGGGACGTACCACAGGGCCAACTTCCTCTTCAAGTAGGGAGCAAGGGGGGAGACCGACCTCGGGCGTCTGCCCGAGGTCGGTCCGACTCCGACGACTCCGACTCGGCGGCGCCGAAACACGGCCGCCGGGCCATCGCGGCCCACGTCGAGGCCCGCCGCGCGGATGCCGTGCTCATCGCCGAGCGCGTACTCGGGCTTCCCGCACTGGATTGGGTCACCCGCGCCGGGTTCCCGGCCCCGCCCGACCCGCGAACTGGCGCGCACGAGGGCCGGCGGGGCCTACAGCCCGCTGTACGCGTGGAGGCCGGTGAACCAGAGCGAGCCCGAGTAGGTCACGAGCACCATCCCGAACCCGATGACCAGCAGCAGTGCGGCCGGGCGGCCGGCCCACGAGCGCTGGTTCCGGACGTGGAGGTAGATCGCGTAGACGAGCCACGTCACGAGTGCCGCGGTCTCCTTGGGGTCCCAGCCCCAGTAGCGGGACCAGGCGATCGAGGCCCACCATGAGCCCAGGATGATCATCGTGGCGAAGATCGGGAAGCCGATGACGACCGCCCGGTACGCGGCCTCGTCGAGGACCTCGTGCCCGGGCAGCCAGCCGAAGCGGTCGTCCTTCCCCTGGGCGAGGTAGCCGATCCCGGCCGCGAATGACGTCGCGAAGATGCCGTACGATAGCACGGCCATCCCGACATGGATCGTCAGCAGGGGCGCGTTCTGGAGCGCAGGCACGAGCGGCTCGATCTTCGACGGCAGCGACGACGCATAGAGCACGAGGAAGGCGGCGACCCCGACCGGGATCGCCCCGATCGACCGGATCGGGTACCGGCGGGACAGGAAGAGGTAGCCACCGACGATCGAGGTCGCGAACGCGATGCTGAACTCGAAGAGATTGCCCCACGGTCCGCGGCCGACCACGATCCCCCGCAGGACCGCCGAGCTCGCCAGGGCGGCAAATGCCACGACCGTCAGCCACTGCGCGGCACCCGAGAGCGCGGTCCCGACCGCGTAGCCGGCGGGCCCCGCGGCCTCGGACGCGGCCTGCGCCCGGACGAACGAGCCGGATGCGCCGGATGAGCCGGATGAGCCGGATGAGCCGGATGAGCCGGATGAGCCGGATGAGCCGGATGAGCCGCCGGCCCAGGCCGCCTGGGGCGCGGCCGCGGACGCCCGCGAGGTGAGCGCCTCGGCCGCGGCCGCGAGCCGTCGTCCATTGGCGAGGAGCACGGCGTGCCCGATGTGCGCCGCGAACCCGCTGATCAGGATCACGGTTCCGGCGACGAAGAGGAGCTGCGCGATGGAGGCCATGGATCACTCCGGGACGCGGGACCTGCGGGCCCGGTTCCGGCTGGGCTTCGGCACGCCACCCCCCGGCGCCGCGATCCGCCCGGCCTGCCCGGCCCGCCTCGATCAGGCGGCGGCCGCCCCTCCGGGCGGCGGCCCGGCGGGTCGGAGGGCGCGGGCTCGATTCTCGATCTTCAGGACGAGGCCGCAGTTCCCGCAGGTGGTGATGTGCGCGGCCCGGCCGGCCGCGCACTTGGGGCACCGGACGAGCAGCTCGCGACGGCAGACGTCGCAGGTCGTCGCCCCGAACGGGTAGACGAGGCGATCGATCGGGCAGTAGGGCTCCCCGGCGGGGTAGTCGGGCTCGCCGTCGACGATCTCCGCCCGCCGCGGCGCGACCTCCATCGAGATCCTCGTCCGCGGGGCGCGGAGGGCGAAGATGACCCAGCCGAGGACGATGAGCGAGAGCAGCGGACCGATGACGCCGATGAGCAGGAAGACCGGCAGCAGGCCGATCAGCTCGCCCCAGTCGGGGAGCACGAAGACGGACGTGATCTCGAGGATCCGGTTGATGAGCTGCTGGATGGCGTCGATCACGGCGAAATCCTAGCAGCCGGCCCGCGCCGCGGCGACGCCTCGCGACCGGGAGCCCGAGCCGGGTGGGGCGTTGCCCGGCCCTCGCGAACCGAGGTCCGGGCCCGATGCGACGCCGGATCTCCGCGAGCCGGAGCGCGAGGCGCGCGCCGCGACGCCCCACCGTCCGGCCTACTCATCGTCGTCGCGCGGCGCCGATTGCGGCGGGCGCCGGTGGCCGATCAGCGTGCCGGGCTTCGGGCCGGGGAGGGCGGGGCCGCCGCGCGGGCGGGGTCGCGAGCGCTGCCCCGGTGGCCGGGCCGCCGCGTCGGATCCGGGTGCGGATCCGGAGCCTGGAGAGCCGCGCCGGACCGCCACGGGCTCCGGCGCCTGCATCCGCGCGATCCGCCCCGCCAGCCACGACGACCCAGCGGTCCGTGCCCCGCGCTCGGTGACGAGGCCTCGGAGCTGGCGATCGTCGGTGACCACGAGAATCCCCCAGGTCCCGCCCGGCCCGTCCTGGGCCAGCTGCGCCTCGACGCCCTCGACGATGAGCGAGTCGGCGGTCGCGCGGCCCGAGTAGCTGACCCGCAGGCCCTCGGCGAGCCGGCCGGTGATGCCACCCGCTCGCGGGCCGTCGAAGACGAGCTCCAGGCTGACCTGCTTCGGGAACGCGGCCCGCAGCCGGCCGATGACCGCGCTCGCGGGCGCGGGTGCTGCCGGACCGCCGCGCGGCCCGCTCCCGCGTGCGAGCGCATGCAGGAGGTTGGACCCGTCGATCATGACCCGCTCGACGCCGGCGAACGGGTCGCCGGCACCCTGTGAGGGGAAGCCGCCGGGCCGCTCGTCGAACGCGGCGAAGGCGCCCCAGCCCGTCCGTCCTCGCGCGGCATCCGGGCCTCCGCCCGGCGCACCGTGCCCGCCGTCGGCGCGCGGCGTCCGCGGCCGGTTGCTCCCGCCGGCGCGACCGGGCCGGCGACTCGGGCTCATCCCCAGCTCCCGAGCGGCCGGACGAGCTCGACGATCAGCCGCGCGAGCTCGTGGGGGGCTTCCATCCCGACCATGTGGGCGACGTCGGGGATGACGACGTGCCGCGTCCCGGGCACCGCAGCCGCCAGCCGCTCCGACGCGTCGCGCGTCCCGAGGACATCGAGCGCCCCGACGACCGCGAGGACCGGCGCTCGGATGTCGGCCAGCCGCTCGTTCGCGGGCGGGGCGAGCGGGATCGGTCGCCCCGTGACGCGACCGGGCTGGAGCAGCGGCAGGTCCATCTCGCGCAGCTGCTCCCGGAGCCGGGCCGGCGCCCGACCCTCCGGCTGACCGATGCCGTCGGCCCAGATTCGAACCTCCAGGTCGGCCAGTGCCTCCGGATCCGCGCCGGACTCCTCGAGCGCATTCGCCGCCTCGAAGACCGCCATCTCCTCGTCCGTCGTCCGGCCGTCGAAGCCGCCGATGCCGCCGCCGACCCATGCGAACGCCGCGCACCGCTCCGGCGATTCGAGGAGCGTGTCGAGGCCGATCATCGCGCCCCTCGAGTTGCCGACGAAGACGGCCCTGCCGATCCCCAGCTCGTCGAGGACCGCCCGGAGGTCGGCCCGGTTCGAGTACTCGACGTCGTCGGTCCGCGACTGGCCGAACCCGCGGGTGTCGTAGCGGACGGCCTGGTAGCCCGCTCCGACGAGGAGCGGCACGAGCGGATCCCAGGCGCGCAGGTCGGCGATGCCCGCATGGATGAGGAGGATCGGCGGCCCGTCGCCCTCGACCCTGATGTGGAGGGTCCCGCCCGGGACCGGCAGCCAGCGATGCTCATCCGTCACCCGGCCATCGTACCGGCATCGTTCCGGCTAGCATCCGAGCGGCCATGCTGCTGCTCGTCGACCTCGACGGCGTCGTCTATCGCGGCGCCGACCCCGTGCCCGGCATCGCCGCCCTCCTGACCGAGCGCGCGGCGACGGGCGACGACGTCGTCTACGTCACGAACAACTCGATGCACTACCGGGCCGACTACGTGACCCGCCTCGCCGCGATGGGCGCCCCGGTGTCCGCGGACCGGGTCGTCAGTGCGCCCCGGGCCACGGCGCTCTATCTCGCCGAGCACGAGCCGGGGGTCCGGCGTGTCCTGACGATCGGCGCGGCGGGCCTCGATCGCGAGCTGCGTGACGTCGGCCTGGAGGTCGTCGGAGCCGCGTATGTCGCGGAGCGCATGGCGAAGGAGGGCCTCGACGGGTGGGCCGCAGCCGGCCACCCGGAGGCGGTGGTGGCGGGCCTCGATCCGCAGCTGACCTACCTCCGGATCGCCGCCGCCGCTGACTGCATCCGGGCCGGCGCCCGCTTCATCGCCACGAACCGCGACCCGAACTATCCGATGGAGCGGGGGCTCCGGCCTGGGTCGGGGAGCGTCATCGCGGCCATCGAAGTCGCCGCCGGCTCCAGCCCTCTGGTCATCGGCAAGCCGGAGCCGGGCCTCATGGAGGAGGCGGCGCGGGCGGTGGGCGCGGACCCGCGAGACGCGATCGTGATCGGCGACGGGCTGGCGACGGACATCGCGGCCGCCCGAGCCGTGGGCGCGCGGAGCGTCCTCATGCTCACCGGGGTCTCGACGCGCGCGGATGTCGAGGCGCTCCCGCCCGAGCTGCGGCCGACGGCCCTGGCCGCCGATGCCGAGGAGCTGGCGACCGTCCTTCGGGACCTTGCCGCGACCCCGTCACCACCCCGCGGGACGGCTCGCTAGGCGGTCGTCGGGCTCGCCATCGTGGCCAGCGGGCCTGGCTCATCCGCCCGCGAGCTCGGGAATACCGTCCGCCCAGGCGTCGAAGGCGCCCCGGAGCGGCGCCAGCGCGGCGTCGTCGGCGAACGCCACGTCGAGCGCGAAGCGGTCGATTGCCCACAGCTCCCGGAGGCTCAGGCCGATCCGTTCGATCGCGTTGCGGTATTCCTCCGACAGGGTCAGGTCGCTGACCGTGAGGTCATCGGTGTTGAGCGTCACGGGATTGCCGGCCCGGTGGAGTCGAGCGAGCGGATGGTCGGCGACCGTCGGCACCACCGCCGCCTGGGCATTCGAGGTCGGGCAGAGGTCGAGCGTCACCCGCCGCTCCCGAAGCATCGCCATGACCGCCGGCGAATCCGCCGCGCCCGGCCCGTGCGCGATGCGCTCGGGGTCCACCGCCTCCACGGATCGACGAACCTGTTCCGCGCCGCCCCATTCACCCGCGTGGACGGTGATGCGCAGGCCGCCGGCGCGGGCGGCCTCGAAGGCGCGGCCGTGCTGGAGCGGATCCGGGTAGCGGGCCTCCTGGCCGGCGAGGTCCCAGCCGGTCAGGCCGCGATCCCGGAAGCGAGCCGCGGTCTCTGCGAGCGCCACATTGGCCGCCGGGTCGTGGCAGCGGAGCGCCGTGCAGATGAGGCGGACCGTGATCCCGGTCGCGCGCGATGCGCGCTCCGCGCCGCGGACGACGGCCGCGATGCCGTCGGCCAGCGAGAGGCCGCGCGCGACATGGAGGAGGGGGCCCCAGCGGATCTCGGCATAGCGGACGTTGTCGGCGGCCTTCGCCTCCACGAGCTCGACGGTGATCCGCTCGAGTGCCTCGGCGTCCTGCATGAGCGCGATCGGCAGGTCGAAGGCGCGCAGCAGGTCCGCCTGGTCGGCGGCCTTCGGCGGCGCGACGAGAGCGTGGTACATGCCGTCCCAGGTCCCGGGTGCCTCGACCCCGCGCGTCCGCGCCAGGTCCAGCGCCGTGTCGATCCGGAGCGAGCCGTCCAGGTGGAGGTGGAGCTCCGCCTTCGGCATCCGCTCGATGAGCCGGAGCAAGGCGTCCGGGAGCGGACCGCCCGGATCGGGCGCGTACGGTCCGCGCACGGCCTCGCGGGTCAGGTTCGGGGCGATGGACGGGGCGCCACGCGACGGGTCGGACATGGTGGGATGCTACGGTCCCCGTGCCATCCATGGAGGGTCCGCGCCCGAAGGGATGGCGAGCCGCGCATCTCGCGGCGCCCCGCCGGCCCGGTCGCCGGCCTCCGAGGTCTCGAGCCATGTCCACCATCCTCGTCACCGGCGCTTCCGGCTTCGTCGGCAGTCACGTCACCCCGGCGCTGCTCGATGCCGGCCACCGCGTCGTGGCGCTCGTCCGGTCACGGGCGGCGGGGGAGCGGGTCCTGGCACGGCTGCCGGCCGGCCAGCGTCAGGCCGTGGAGCTCCGCGCCGGCGACGTGACCGAGCTCGCGACGCTCGTCCCGGCCCTCGCCGGTGTCGACGCCGTCGTCCACCTCGTCGCCCTGCCCCGCGACTGGGACAACGGCGCTTCGCTGCGGCTCGTGAACACGGAGGGGACCCGGAACCTCGTCGCGGCGATGGCGACGGCCGGGATCCGGCGGCTCGTCCACCTCGGCGCGCTCGGGGTCGCCGACGACCCCTCGCTCCACTACGCGGCCTCCAAGGCCCGGGCGGAGGCGATCGTCGCGGCCAGCGGGCTCGAGTGGACGATCCTCGAGCCGTCCCTCCTCTACGGCCCGCGCGACGGGTTCTTCAACATCCTCGCGGGCCTCGTCCGGATCAGCCCCGTCGTCGTGCCGATGCCCGGTTCGGGCGCGGCACGGTTCCAGCCGCTCGCGATCGAGGACCTCGCCCGGGCCGTCGTCGCCTCGATCGCGGACCCGGCCTCGACCACGGGGCGCTCGATCCAGCTCGGCGGGCCGCGCTACTGGACCTATCGCGAGATCCTCGAGGAGGTCCTCCGGGGCATGGGCTCCCGGCGGGTCATCGTCCCGATGCCGGTCCCGCTGATCCGCCTCGTCGCCGGCGCCGCCGAGCGCGTCCGGCTGCCGTTCCCCGTCGCGACGGACCAGCTCCGCCAGCTGAAGCTGGACAACGTCGGGCCGCTGACGTCCGTCCGTGATGCCTTCGGGTTCGAGCCGCGGGACATGGCCGGCGGCCTCGGACACCTGCGCCGGAAGCCCCGGGCCCAGGAGCCGGACCTGGCCTGAAGGCCGCGCGTTCCGCAGCCGCCCGGCGCGGTACGCTCCGCCGGTGATCGACAACGTCCGGCGGATCGGCCTCACGGCCGCCTGGGTGCTCGCGATCCTCGTGCTCGCCTTCGGTGGCGCCGGGATCGTCGCTCAGTGGTCGCACCCGCCCGGGACGGCCGCCCGTGCCGAGCTGACGTGGCACGGCGACCAGGCGCTGGAACCATCGCTGGTGCAGGCCCAGGCCGACCTCGTCGCCGTGGCCGCCGATGTCGATCGCCTGTCGGTCCTGGCTCGAGGCGCGCTCGCCGCCGTGACCTCGGACGACCAGGCGCCGTTCAAGGCCGCGCTCGACGACGGCGCCGGCGTTGCCAGGGCGATCCGCGACGCCTCCGCGGAGCTGCGGGCCGACCTCGACGCGCTCCCCGGCGACAGCCCCGGCGATGGCATCGCGTACAGCGGCGACGTGATCGGCCGGCGCGCGGCGATGCTCGCGGCGCTCGAGGCGACCGAGGGCCTCGGCCGGTCGTGGGCCCTCCTCACCGCCGGGAGCCTGGCCGCGTCCGACGTCATCGGCCTGCTGTCGCGGCACGACATCACCGTGGCCGCCGCGGCGGCGGAGGGCCGGGCCCAGAACTACGAGGGCGCGATCGCGATCCTCGCCCAGGCGACCGGGATGCTCGACCGGGCCACCGAGATCCGCGACCAGCTCGCGAATACCGCGGACGTCTCCACGCTCGACGACTGGATCGGCCGCAACCGGCGCTACGACGAGGCGCTGGCGACCCTCTACCGGGCCCTGTGGGACGCCAACGGCCTGGTCACCCCGGCGGTCCGCGACGCCTACGCCGAGGAGGGCCGTGCGCGGGCCCTCCTGCCGCCGGACACCCGGGCCCTCGTCGTCATCGTCGCCGACATCGGCCGCGGCGGACTCAACCAGGCCGTCATCGCCATCGAGCAGGCCCGTGGCCGGCTCAACCTCGCCCTCGAGGCCCTTGCGCCGGCTGCGGACCAGGCCGGCGCCGGTTGACGCTCGCCCGGTCGGGCACCGGGGCGCCGCCACGCTGACGTACACTCGGCGCCTATCACCCCGGGCCGTCCGATCGCGCGTGGACAGCCCTTCCCGGAGGACCTGAATCCGTGCGCGTGCGTGTCACGACCGACCAGCCCTGGGATGTCGCCGCCGACATCCTCGTCGCCCCGATCGTCGGGGACCCAGACTTCGGCGGCCCGTTCGGCGAGCTCGATCGCCGGACGCACGGCGAGCTGAGCGCCCTCCAGGCCTTCGGGGAGCTGCGCTCGAAGCGCTTCACGTCCTCGATCGCGGCGAGCGGCGACGCGAAGGCGGGCCGCGTGCTGACGATCAGCGCCGGACCGGCCGAGGACCTGGATCGCGAGACGGCGTCCCGGATCGCCTCGGCGACCATGCACCGGCTGGCCGGGCGCCACGTCAAGACGCTTGCCGTCTGGCTGGACCCGCTCGCCGCCGCCCTGGACGGCGGCGCGGTCGTGGCCGCGGAGCTCGTGGCGCGCGGCATCGTGGAGGGCTCGTTCGACCCGAAGACGATCTACCTCGACAGCTTCCCCACCGCCCCGCCCGTCATCGAGGAGCTCATCCTCGTCGCGCCCGGCGCCGACACCGCCGCCTGCGCGAAGGCCGCCGAGCGCGGCGCGATCATGGGCGACGGGGCGAACCTCGCCCGGCGCCTCGCCAACCGGTCCGCGAACGACGTGAGCCCCGAGGTCCTTGCCGAGGAGGCCTACACCCTCGCGAAGCAGCACGGGCTGTGGATCGACGTCATCGGGCCGGAGAAGGCGACCGAGCTCGGGATGGGCATGTTCATGGCCGTCGGGCGGGGCAGCGACAACCCTCCCCGGATGATCGTCATGCGCTCCGGCAAGAAGGGCGAGACCGACGCCCTGGGCCGACACCTCGCGATCATCGGCAAGGGCGTCTGCTTCGATTCCGGCGGCATCAGCATCAAGCCGTCGGACCGGATGGAAGAAATGAAGATGGACAAGACCGGTGCCTGCACCGTGATCGCGGCCATCGCCACCGTCGCCCGCCTCGCGCCGGGCACGCCGCTGCTCGCGGTGGCTCCGGCCGTCGAGAACATGCCCGGCCCGCACTCCGCCCGGCCCGGCGACCTGGTCAAGGCGCTCAACGGCAAGTGGGTCGACATCACGAACACCGACGCGGAGGGGCGTCTCATCCTCGGCGACGCGATGACCTACGCCGAGCAGCAGGGCGCGACCCACCTCGTGGACGTCGCGACGCTCACCGGCGCCGTGTCCCGGGCGCTCGGCGACCTCGTGACCGGCGCGTTCGGGAACGACCAGGGCTGGACGGATTCGGTCCTCGGGGCCGGGAAGCAGGCCGGCGAGCGGTACTGGCAGCTCCCGCTCGTCGAGGAGTACTGGACCGAGATGGAGTCCTGGTACGGCGACATGGTCAACAGCGGCAGTTCCGAGGGTGGCCTCGTGAAGAGCGGCCTCTTCCTGCGCGAGTTCGCGACGAAGCCGTGGGTCCACCTCGACATCGCCGGCACGGCCTACTACCGGCGGGCGAAGCCCTGGGCACCTCGCGGCGCCACGGGCGTGTCCCACGCCACGCTCGTCGAACTCGCCCTCGCGGGGGCCAGGCCCGCCTAGGGTCGATTCCCAGCGCGCGGGGAGGCGCCGATGGACATCGCGATCGTCATCGCCGCGGCCGCGGGGCTGATCGGCGCAGCCTGGGGCTTCGTCGCCGATCGCATCGCGGCCCGCTGGCCGGCCCACGAGGACGGCAGCGTCCGGGCCGTGGACTGGCGGACGGCAGCGGTGATGCTCGCGGGCGGCATCGCCGCGGCCGCGCTGTCGATCCGCTACCTCCACGACCTGTCGGCGTTCGCCTACCTGGCGGTCATCGTGGCGGCGATGGTCCTCCTGTTTGCGACGGACCTCGACCAGCGGCTCCTGCCCGACGTCGTGACCTACCCGTTGGCCGCCTACGGCCTCGTCGGGTTCGTGGTCGGCATCGGGCCGTTCGTCAGGACCCCCGGCGAGCTGCTCTGGGCCACCGTCGCCGGCATCGCCGTCCCGGTCCTCCTCTTCGTGCTCTCGGTCCCCTTCGGGGCCGGGGCGATCGGGATCGGGGACCTGAAGCTCCTCTTCGGCGTCGGCCTGATCGCCGGCGCGCAGCGGGTGATCGCGACCGTCATCGTCGGCGCGCTCGCGGCTGCCGCGGGGATCCTCGTCCTCATCGCGCTCCGCCGGATCACGCTCAAGAGCTACGTCCCGTACGGGCCGTTCCTGATCATCGGTGCGCTCTGGGCAATGCTGGTCAGCGCGAGGTGACCATCGTCGGAGTGGCAGAGTGGACACATTGCGGTACCATGCCAATCCAGCCGGTAGTCGTTCCATCGTGGTGCCCAACGTGGACGGCGGTCGCACCCGGCGAGCGGAACCGAACGCGCCCCAGCACGTGACGGAGATCACTCGCACATGACGACGCCACCCGATGCTCCCCCGAACCGCTGACTCGCGGGGCTGGTCCCGCCCACGCCGGCGCGTGGGCCGCGGCTTTTTCTCCTTCCTCCTCCTGGTCACCGTCCTCGGCGGATTCTTCGTTGCCCCGACCCCGACCATCACCCGGGCGGACGACCTTGCCGACGCGGTCGCCAAGCAGAAGGCGCTCGCGTCGCAGATCGCCAAGCAGAAGGCCCAGGTCGCCGCGCTGACGCAGAGCCAGGCAAGCCTCAGCACCGAGCTCGCGAGCACGAAGCGATCGCTCGCATCGATCAACGCGGACCTGACGGCGGTCCGTTCCAACGTCGTCCAGATGACCGTCGACGTCGCCGTCGCCCAGGGTCAGGTCGATGAGCTCGATGCCGTCGTGAGCCAGCTGGATCTCCAGCTCCGGGACCTCCAGGACCAGGAAGCGGCGAAGCTCGCCCAGCTCAACGAACGCAAGGCGGTCCTCGCCGCGCGGATCCGCCTCGCCTACGACTCGGATCGCACGACGGTGCTCGAGACGATGCTCTCGAGCGGCACCTTCACCGACGTCCTGAACGACGTCTCGTACCAGCTCGACTTCGCTGAGCAGGACAGGCTCCTCGCCGAGCAGATCGTTGCCGACCAGAAGGTGCTCACCGTGCTCCGAGCCTCGGTCGAGACGACGCGCAGCCAGACGAAGGAGATGAAGGCTGCCGCGGACGCCCGCCGCGCCGAGCTGGGCGTCCAGCTCAAGGAGCTCGCCGCGACCCGCGACAAGCTCGCCAGGCTCGAGGCGGAGACGAAGCGGCTGCTCGCGGCCCAGCAGGCGGCATTCGCCAGGATGTCCGCCAACAAGGCGGCCCTTGCGACGTCGATCGCCGCCAGCGAGAAGGCGGATAGGGCGCTCCAGGCGACGATCGATCGACTCATCGCCGAGCAGTCCCGGCAGGGCGGCATCCCGTCCCAGTACAGCGGCACCCTCTCCTGGCCACTGGGCGGTACGGTGACCCAGTGGTTCGGTTGCACCGGCTTTGAGTGGGAGCCGCCCAAGGGCGATTGCGCCCACTTCCACAGCGGCATCGACATCGCGGCCCCGATGTACACGCCGATCCGGGCCGCAGGCGCTGGCGTCGTCGTGTTCGCCGGCCCGAACCCGTATGACGCCTACCCCAAGGCCTGGATCGTCATCATCGCCCACTCGAACAATCTCTCGACCTGGTATGCCCACATCGACGACGTGACCCGGCCGCCGGCAGTCGTCAAGGGCCAGCGGGTGGAGGCCGGGCAGGTCATCGCCTACGTGGGAACGACCGGCCGCTCGACCGGGCCGCACCTCCACTGGGGGGTCGTCTCGAATGGCGACTTCGTGGACCCGAGGCTGTTCCTCTAGTCCGTCCTCCGATCACCGGCTGGTGCTAGGATCGAGTCTGGAACGCTCTCCGCGTTGCAGCCGAGGTGGATGCCGGTGAAGCGCACGATGGCGATGGTCCTGGCCGGTGGCGAAGGCGAGCGGCTGTCGATCCTGTCGTCGGTGCGCGCCAAGCCGGCGGTCCCGTTCGGTGGCAAGTACCGGATCATCGACTTCACGCTCTCGAACTGCGTGAACTCGGACATCCATGATGTCGTCGTCCTGACCCAGTACAACCCGCGCTCGCTGAACGACCACATCGGGCTGGGGCGGCCCTGGGACCTCGACCGGGCAAAGGGCGGGATCAAGCTCCTCCAGCCGTATATCGCCCGCGGCCGCGTCGCGGAGTGGTACCGCGGGACGGCGGACGCGGTCCTCCGCAACCGGAGCCTGCTCGAGCACTCGGACGCGGACACGATCCTCATCCTCGCCGGCGACCACATCTACAAGATGGACTACAGCCCCTTCATCGCGGCCCATCGGCGGAAGCGCGCCGACGTGACGATCGCCGTCCGCCGGGTGCCGCTGGCCGAGGCGTCCCGGATGGGGATCCTCGCCCTCGACGAGACCGACCGGATCACCGAGTGGCAGGAGAAGCCGAAGCAGCCCAAGAGCGACCTTGCCTCGATGGGCGTCTACGTCTTCTCCCGGCGGGCGCTCCTGAAGTGGCTGGACGAGGAGCGCATCGACTTCGGTGGGCACGTCATCCCGGCGATGCTCGAGGCGGACGCGCGCGTCTTCGGCTACCGCTACGCGGGCTACTGGCAGGACGTCGGGACGATCCAGTCGTTCTGGGAGGCGAACATGGCCCTCCTCGTGGACCATCCGGAGCTGGACCTGTACGACAAGGACTGGGTCATCCACACGAAGTCGGAGGAGCGGGCGCCCGCGAAGCTCGGGCCCACGGCCCAGGTCCACCGGAGCCTCATCAGCCACGGCTGCGTCATCGAGGGCACCGTCGTCAACAGCGTCCTGTCGCCGGGCGTGCGGGTCGGCGTCGGCGCGGTCGTCCGCGATTCCATCGTGATGTTCGATTCCGTCATCGGGTCGCGGGCGGTCGTGGACCGGGCGATCCTGGACAAGGAGGTCACGGTCGGCGCCGGGGCAATCGTCGGCGAAGGTCCCGACGACACGCCGAACCGGCAGGAGCCGGGCCGGCTCAACACCGGCATCACGGTCGTCGGGAAGCAGGCCACGATCCCGCGGGGCGCGCGGATCGGGCGGAACGTCCGGGTCGGCGAGGGGTGCCGGCCGGCCGACTTCGCCAGGAAGGTGGTCCAGGGCGGCGAGTCCGTGGACCCCGGCACCGGGGCCCGCAGCGGCGCGCGCCGGACGGCCGCCAGGGAGGCTGCGCGCTCGGCGGGCTAGACTTCCGCGGTGCCCCAGCAGCCCGTCGTGCCCGCCAGCGGGGCGGCACATCCGGACACTCCCGCCGATCCGGCCCGCCTCGAGGCGTGGCTGGTCGAGCTTGGCGTGCCGCCCGGGCCGCGCCTCGAGCGTGACGGCATCGCGAGCTGGGACGTCGCCGTCGACGGCCGCCGGCGCCGCGACCTCCGGGCCACCCTCATCCTCGATCCCGGCCTCGGGCTGATCGTCTGGGCCCACCTCGCGCCGCCGATCGGGGACGGCCTCCGCAAGGCGTACCGGTCCCTGCTCCGCTGGAACGACGACTTCCCGCTGGCAAAGTTCTCGATCGCCGACGACGGCCGGCCGATCCTCTCCGTGGAGCTGCCGGCGCGCTGGCTGGACCGCGACGAACTGGGCCTGGGGCTGGCCAGGGTGGCCGGCATCGCCGACCGCCTGTTCGACGAGACGCGGGCCTGGCTCTGGGTCGGCGGCCACGTCCCGGCCGGCTACGCCGACCTGCCGGTCCGCACCTCGGCCCTCCTCGACGGCTATGCGCCGCGGCTGCCGGAGCTGTTCGACGCGGACGGGCCGACCGGGGGCCACGGGTGAGGGTGGCAAGGATCGTCGCGGCGGCGCTCGTCATGGCCCTCGCGATCGGCTCCGGACTCGGCGCGGATCCGGCACCCGTCCGCGGCGCGACACCGGACCTCACCCTCGTGACGTCGACCACGTACGACGTCCTGCCCGACGAGGGGCGAGTGGCGGTCACGGTCCGGATCACCGCGACCAATCGCCTCCGGGACACGACGACGCGGCGATACTTCTTCGACCAGGGCTTCCTCAACGTCCTGCCGGGCACGTCCAACTTCCGCCTGGCCTCGACGGACGGGGGCAAGCCTTCGGTCAAGGTGAGCTCGAGGTCGGCCTCCGGGACGCTCCTACGCCTGGTTTTCGGGACGCGCCTCGGCGGCGGCAAGTCGATGAGCCTGACCCTCACCTTCGACCTCGTGGATCCCGGCGGGGCCCCCGACCGGCCCATCCGGATCTCGCCGTCGCTCGTCAGCTTCCAGGCCTGGGCATATGCAACGGATGCCACGCCCGGCTCGTCGGTCGAGGTCCGGATTCCCGATGGCTACACGATCACGCTTGGCCGGGGACCCCTCGACGGCCCGACCCCGGACGCGGCCTCGGGTGGCCAGGTCCTGACCAGCGGCACACTCGCCACGCCCCTCGCCTTCGTCGCCGACATCACCGCGGATCGGCCGGGCGCGTACGTGGCGGGACGGCGCTCCACGACGGTCGCGGGCCGGACCGTCGTCCTCGAGCTGCGGGCGTGGCCGGACGACCCGGGCTGGCGCGAGCGCGTCGGCGACCTCTTCCTGCGGGGCCTCCCCGTCCTCGCCGATGAGATCGGCGCGCCCTGGCCATTCGACACGACGCTCGCCGTCCAGGAATCGCTCGTGCGGGGAGCGGGCGGCTATGCCGGCGTCTTCGACCCGCTCCGCGGGCTCGCCGAGGTCAGCTACGCGGCCGCCCCGGGGGTCATCCTCCACGAGGCCGCGCACGGCTGGTTCAACGGCCGCCTCGTCGCGGATCGGTGGATCGCCGAAGCGTTCGCGTCCCTGTACGCGGAGACGGCCGCCGCGGCCCTCGAGGTCCCGATCACGTCGCCCGAGCTGAGCGCGGTTCCGCCGGACGTCGCGCTGGCCCTGAATGCCTGGTCCGGCACCGCCACGACCGGCGAGGACGCCTACGGCTATGCGGCGTCGCTCGCCTTCGCCCGCCAGCTCGTCGCCGTCGTCGGTGGGGACGCGCTGCGGGCCGTGTGGGTCGCGGCCGCTGCAAGGGAGCCCGCCTATCAGCCGACCGCCGGCCGTCGCGAGACGGGCGCCGAGGTCGTCGACTGGCGGGCGCTCCTCGACCTCGTGCAAGCCAGCGCCGCGCGCTCGGATGCGCCGAAGATCGACGGCCTGTGGCGGCGCTGGGTCATCCGGCCCCAGGACGCCCCCCTTCTCGACGCGCGAGCCGCCGCGCGCGACCGCTACGCGGCGCTCGTCGCCGCGGCTGGCACCTGGCAGCTGCCGCCCGTCATCCGGGCCGCGATGCGGGCCTGGCAATTCGAGGTCGCCGATCGGCTGATCGCCGACGCCGAGGGCGTCCTCCGCCAGCGGGCGGCGATCGAGGCGGTGGCGTCCGCCGCCGGGCTGACTCCCCCGGACGCCCTGCGGGTCGCGTTCCAGGCCGCCCAGGGGCTCGGGACGCCGGCCGGGGAAGCGGCCGCCGAGCTCGCGGCGCTGGGCCGGATCCAGGCCGCCGAGGCGGCGCGAATCGAGTCGCCGACGGTCATCGACCGGATCGGGCTGCTGGGCGCGGATCCGGAGTCGAACCTCGCGTCGGCGCGGAGCGCCTTCGAGGCGGGCCGGCTCGACGAGACACTCGCCGCGGCCGCCGAGGCGGAGGCCGCCTGGCGGGCCGCTCCGGACCTTGCTCGCGGGCGCATCATCAGCAGCGTTCTCCTGTTCGTGGCGGCGGCCCTCCTCGTGGGTCTGCTGTTCCAGGGCTGGCGGCGGCGTTCGCGTGCCCGGACGCACTAGGGCGGGACTCGCGATCGCGTGGGAGGCCTCGAACGGATGATCGGCGATGCGCCTCCCCGCCCTGATGGCGGCGCGTCTCGTCCGCCGTCAGGCGCTCGACTCCTTGCCCCGTACCGTGCCCCGATCCGCGTGCTGCTCGCCCTGGCGCTGGCCATCGGCCTCGGATCCGCCTCGGGCATCGCGCCGGCGGCCGCCGCCGCGACGGGGCGGCTCATCGAGACGGCGAGCGCGACGTATACGGTCGACCCGGCCGCCAGCGCGGTGCACGTCTCGATCGCGGTTTCGCTGCAGAACGACAAGCCGAGCACGCCGACGACGTACTACTTCTGGCGCGAGGTCACCTGGGCGATCCCGCCCGAGGCCTCGAGCATCGCGGTCAGCGATCCGGGCGGCGGCCTGGCCGTGACCTCGGCCCAGAAGGACCGGTACATCGAGCTGGGCTTCCGGCTTCGCCGCGACCTGCTCTTCGGCCAGACGACGAATGTCACGATCGCCTTCGATCTCGCCTCCGGCGAGCCGCGCTCCGATTCGCCGGTTCGGGTCGGGCAGGCCTTCGCCACGTTCGAGGTCTGGGCATGGGGTGACTCCGGCCGCTCATCGGTCGCGGTCATCCTGCCGTCGGGCTTCGCGGTGGAGACGTTCGGCTCCGACCTCCTGGCCGCCGAGACGATCGATGGGACGAAGCTCTCGGCGACGGCCATCACTGACCCAGTCGAGTTCTGGGCCGCGGTCGCGGCCACGCGCGACCGATCGTTCGCCCGGGACGAGCTCGCGCTGCCGGGCGGTGTCGCACTCCTCGTCCGGGGGTGGCCGGAGGACAGGGTCTGGCGGACCCGGGTCATGTCAACCCTCCGCCAGGGCCTCCCGAGGCTCCAGGCCCTGATCGGGCTGCCCTGGCCGGTCACGAAGCGCGTGGAGGTGACCGAGGTCTACGCCCCGCTCCTCGAGGGCTACGCGGGCCTCTACTACACGGCCGAGCAACGGATCGACATCAGCGAGAACCTCGACGACCTCACGATCGTCCACGAGGCGTCCCATGCCTGGTTCAACGACGGCCTCTTCACCGACCGCTGGATCGGCGAGGGCATGGCAGACACGTTCGCCGCCGAGGTCCTCGTCGAGATCGGGGATTCGCCCGAGGCACCGGAGGTCCCGGACGCCTCGGCGGCAGGGCGCGTGGACCTCCAGGGCTGGACCTTTCCGGGCCGAGTCGATGACGTCACCGAGGCGCGCGAGCTGTTCGGCTACAACGCCTCCTGGTACGTCGTGCACCAGGTGTTCGACGAGATCGGTCCCGGGGCGTTCCGGAACGTGCTCGCGACGGCGGACGCGAACCGGATCGCGTACGTCGGTGCGGGCCCGGCCGAGACGGTCGATCCGCGCGATTCCTGGCAGCGCTTCCTCGACCTCCTCGAGGAGGTCGGCGGCTCCCGGCAGGCCGAGTCGCTCTTCCGCGCGTGGGTCGCCACGCCGACCGGCGATCGCCAGCTGGACGACCGGTCCGCCGCGCGCGCGGCGTACGCGGCCCTCGAGGAGCCCGGCGGCTGGTCGCCGCCTCTGTACGTCCGAGAGCCGATGGGCACCTGGGACTTCGCCGCGGCACTCGTCCGGATCACGGAGGCGAGCGAAGTCCTCGCGCTGCGCGACCAGGTCCGGGCGGCCGCCGCGGCGCTGGGCCTCGATCCCGGGGCCACTCTCGAGCGGGCCTACGAGGACGCCACTGACGGCCTGGCCGAGGCCCAGGGCCTCGGCCAGAAGGAGCTGGACGTCCTGACATCGCTCGGCGGTGCCGGCCAGGCGACGACTGCCCAGCCGGACTTCTTCGACTCGATCGGGCTGCTGGGCTCTTCGCCGGCGGCCGCCTACGACGCCGCCCGCGCGGCGTTCGAGGCAGGCGACCTCGATGCGAGCGCCGCCGGCGCGGCGAGCGTCCTCGCGCTGGTCGACGGCGCCGGAGTCCGCGGCCGGACACGCCTGCTCCAGGCTGCCGCACTCGCGGCCCTCGTCGTGTTCCTCGTCGCGTCGATGGTGGTGATCCGGGGGCGCCGTCGGCGTGGTGCGCTGCGCAATGCCGTTTCCACGCCGGTCGCGGCCGAGAGCGGCCTCACGAGCGGCGTCGGCGGTGCGGCCACGGCCGCCGAGCCGTGGCCGTCGGGGCCGTACGCTACACTCGCCGCCGATCCGCCAGCGCTTCCGCCGGACGCGGCAGCGGCGCCGGATCCGGACGGAGGACCGGTCGACGGTGAAGCGCCCAGCGACCCGACCTGACCCGGCCGCGAGCGCCGTCCGCTGATGCCGATGCGTCGCTCGCGCCCCTCGGGCGAGATCCTGTCCGGCGACTCGGCCGACGTCTACTTCGCGCGGGCGGACCGGATCCTCGAGCGCGAGGGCATGGATCCCACCGTGACGATGGAGGTCTTCGCCCGGGAGGAGGCGCTGCTGTGCGGCATGGACGAGGCGAAGAACCTGCTCGGCCACGTCCTCGCCGATGAGGAGCATGCCGTCGTCGAGGCCCTCGACGACGGGGACGCCATCGCCCCCAAGGAGGTCGTCCTCAGGATCCAGGCCCGCTACCGGGCCTTCGGCCTGTACGAGACGGCGATGCTCGGCATGCTCGCCCAGTCCACTGGCTGGGCCACCGCGGCGCGCGAGGTCGTCCAGGCCGCGGCCCCGGATCCCGTGATCTCCTTCGGCGCCCGTCACGTCCACCCGGACATCGTCGACGTGCTCGACTACGCGGCCATCGTCGGCGGCTGCGTCGGCGCGTCGACGCCCGCCGGCGCCCGCCTCGCCGGCCTCAACCCCACGGGCACGATGCCCCACTCGCTGGTGCTGATCTTCGGCGACACGGTGGACGCGGCCGTGGCCTTCGATCGCGACCTCGAGGCGGACGTGCCCCGGATCGTGCTCGTCGATACCTTCAAGGACGAGGCGGAGGAGGCGCTCCGCGTCGCCGAGGCGCTCGGCGACCGGCTGTACGGCATCCGCCTCGACACGCCGTCGGAGCGCGGCCGGGTGACGGCCGACCTCGTCCACGAGGTCCGGGCGCGCCTCGACCAGGCGGGCCATCGGGCCGTGAAGATCGTGGTCTCGGGCGGGCTGACCCCGGACCGGATCCGGTACTTCAAGGAGGCCGGGGCGCCGGTCGACTCGTTTGCCGTGGGCTCGCACATCAGCGGGGCGACGCCGATCGACTTCACCGGCGACCTCAAGGAGATCGACGGCCGCCCGATCGCGAAGCGCGGCCGCATCCCAGGCCGTACCGAGAGCCCCCGACTCAGGCCGGTTCGCCTCGCCGATTGGCGCGACGGGGCGCCGTAGCCGAAGGTTGGCCGAGCCATCACGGGCAAGCCGCGACCGACGCCGCGTCGTGGCGCCACATTGCCGCCGGCGGCAGCGAGCCGCATTCCGTGCCACCATCCAGGCATGGACGAGCCGTCCCTCCCGCTCGACGATCGGGAGGGCGCCTACGAGCTGCTCCAGCGCGGCCAGTCGTTGATGCGGAAGCGGCATCACGCCCAGGCCGCCATCGTGCTGGCCCGGGCTGCCCGCCTCGAGCCGGGAAAGGGCTCCATTCTCGAGGCGCTCGGCCGGGCCCAGTTCAACGCGGCCCAGCCGGAGCTGGCGCGAGAGACGTTCGAGCACCTCCTCGAGGTCGATCCTTCGTCGCCCTATGCCCACTTCGCCCTCGGCCAGAGCCTCAAGCGGCTCGGCCGCAACCGCGAGGCCCGGACGCACCTGAAGATGGCGGTCGCGCTGGACCCGATGTCGCCGCTCTACCGGGGAGCGCTGGCGCGGCTGGGCCCGGGTCCGACCGCGATGCCGGGGCAGGCGAAGCCGGCCGCGCTAACGGCCTCCGGCACGGCCGGCGACTCGGCCTCCGGCGCGACCGGCGACTCGGCCCCGGCCGCCGAACCGGCCCCTGACCGGGCCGCCGAACCGGCCCCTGACCCGGCCGCCGAACCGGCCCCTGACCCGGCCGCCGAACCCGAGGATCGCCCGCCAGACTGACCGCGCGCCCCGGGCCGGTGCGGCGCCGCCCGATCGCCCGGCGCCGAAGGTGTCAGGCGCCGGTCCCGATCGCCCGCCGGACCGGCAGGACCCAGTGCGGCCACTCGACGGCCGGCTCGAAGCCCGTCCGCCGGTAGAGGCCCAGGGCCCGCTCGTTCGCCGCCTCGACGGCCAGCTCCACAACCCCGGCGCCCCGCTCGCGCAGGTACGCCACGCCCCAGTGGAGGAGCCAGCGCCCGAGGCCCAGGCCACGGTGCTCCGGCAGGACGCCGATCTGCCCGATCCAGCCGGTGGCATGCCCGGCATCGTCGGCCCGCATCTCGACCTTCGTGAAGGCGATCGGGGCCGCGGGCGCCTCGGCCCGGGCCACCAGGAGGATCCCGCCGGGATCGAACTCGGGCAGGTGCGCGACATGCTCGGCGAGCTCGGTCGTCAGGTGGAGCGGCGACGGGTGGCCTTCCCAGGCCGCGGTGGCGAAGGCGACGAAGGCCGCGACGTCGATGTCATCCGTCCAGGTCGAGAGGACATGTCCGGCGGGCGTCTCGAGGCGGGCGATGGGGTGGTCCTCGGGGAGCCGGAAGAGCCACAGACTGGAGCTGTACGTCAGCCCGATCGCGGCGGCGAACGCCTGCGACCCGGACAGGTGCGGCGGGACGAAGAGCGTGAGCTCGTCGAGGCCGCGCTCGTCCGCCAGCTCCAGGGCCGCGCCGGCGAGCTGCCGGCCGATGCCCTGGCGGCGCCAGTCGGGGTGCACGGTCAGGTCGTCCAGCCGCGGTGCGCAGTAGCCGACGATCGACCCGTCAGCCTCGGCCACGACGATTCCGATCGGGTCCGCCGGGAGGCGGCTGACCGCGACGTCGATCTCCTTGAGGGTCATGCCGGGCATATGGTCCACGGCGAACGAGGCTTCCATCACGGCCCTGACGCCGGCCTCGTCACCCGGCTGGAAGCGGCGCACCGTTGGCATCGGCCGGAGGATAGCGGGTCGGGGGCCGCCACCGGGCCTCGTTGCCGCATCCCGCGGGGAGGCGACGGCTCGACGCTGCCCGGTCAGCGGTGGGCCCCGTCGGCCAACCGGCCGTCGGCATCGAGCAGCCGGGCGAGGCGGAAGAGCCCGACGAGCGACTTCGCGTCGGCGATGACGCCCGAATCGGCAAGGGCGACGGCATCTCGCCACGGGATCGCCTCGATCTCCAGGTTCTCGTCCTCGTCCGGTCCGAGCCGGCCGAGGTCGGCCGGCACGAGATCGCGGGCGAGGTACAGGTGCATCAGCTCCGTGGCGAAGCCCGGCGCCGTCCAGAACGCGCCGAGGTGCTCCCAGGAGCCGGCCCGGAAGCCGGTCTCCTCCTCGAGCTCGCGGCGAGCGGCGAGGTCGGGGTCCTCGACGGCCCCGTCCGCATCGCGGTCCAGGGTCCCGGCCGGGATCTCGAGGAGCGTCCGGCCGGCCGCGAGCCGGAACTGCCGGACGAGGATGACGCGGTCCTCGCCATCGAGGGCGACGATCGCGACGGCGCCCGGGTGACCGACGATGTCGCGCTTCGAGGGCCGGCCGTCGGGCGTCACGACGTCGTCGACGCGGACATCGATGTAGTGGCCGTGATGGACGAGCGTCGAGCCGACGACCGTCTCGCGGAGGCGGTCGTCGGCCGGGTGCGGCTCCCCGGCCGCCCGGTGCTCGCGTGGCACGCTCAGGCGGTCGCGACGGTGCTGGAGGCGGCCTGCGCCGGGGAGTCCGCCAGGATCGTGTCGCCGGTCTCGGCGTTGAAGAGGTGGAGCCGATCGGCCGGCAGCCTGAGGTCCAGGATGTCGCCCGGCTTCACGTTGTGGGATGCGGGGACGATCGCGATGACGTCCGCGTCGTGGCCGGGAACCGTGACGTGGAGGAGCTCCTCGTTGCCGAGGTACTCGACGACGTCCGCCTTGGCCCGAATGACGAGGCTCTCCCCGGCGGCCTCGAGGGTGAGGTGCTCCGGCCGGAAGCCGGCCGCGAACGCCCTGGCGCCGGAGTCCGCGACGCGGTTCCGGAACCGGGCCGGGATCGGAAGGTCGAATCCGGAGCCCTTGAGGCGCCCTTCGGAGAGCTCCATGTCCACGAAGTTCATCGACGGGCTGCCGATGAACCCGGCCACGAACCGGTTCCTGGGGTGGTCGTACAGCTCCTGCGGCGTGCCGACCTGCTGGAGGTCGCCCATGTTCATGACCGCGATCCGGGTGCCCATCGTCATCGCCTCGACCTGGTCGTGGGTGACGTACACGATCGTCGTCTGGAGGCGCTGGTGGAGCCGGGCGATCTCGGCCCGCGTCTGGACGCGGAGCTTGGCATCCAGGTTGGAGAGCGGCTCGTCCATGAGGAAGACTGCGGGCTCCCGGACGATCGCGCGGCCGAGCGCGACGCGCTGGCGCTGCCCGCCCGAGAGCTCCTTCGGCTTCCGGTTGAGGTAGGTCTCGAGGCTCAGGATGCGAGCCGCGTCGTCGACGCGCTTGTCGATCTCGGCCTTCGGGAGCTTCCGGAGCTTCAGCCCGAACGCCATGTTGTCGCGGACCGTCATGTGGGGGTAGAGCGCGTAGCTCTGGAAGACCATCGCGATGTCGCGGTCCTTGGCCGCGACGTCGTTGACGACGCGATCGCCGATCCGGAGCGTGCCCTCGCTGATGTCCTCGAGCCCGGCGATCATCCGCAGGCTCGTCGTCTTCCCGCAGCCCGAAGGGCCGACGAGGACCATGAACTCGGCGTCGTGGATCTCGAGCGAGAGGTCCTTGACCGCGAGCACGTCGCCGTAGCGCTTGCTGACGTGCTCGAACGTGACGGTTGCCATGGCTCAACCTCCGACCGGGCCGGGCATCGCGGACCCCATGCATCCCGGGCGCGCTGGCGCGCGACCGTGGACGGGTCCCGTACGTGACCGCTCCGGGCTGGGCCGATCCTACGCCTGGGGGCGGGGGCCGCGCCAGTGGTTCGTGGCGACGCTGCGGGTCGTCGCGGCGCTACGGGTTCGGCGCGGGCACCGCCGCGGCGGCGAAGCTGGCCATGTCCGGGAACGCGGCATCCGGGCGGGCGTTGGCCGGCGGCGTGGCGCCCCCACCGGGCCGGCCGTGCCGGCGATCGATCCAGGCGGTCGTCATCCCCAGGGCCTTGGCCGGCACGTGGTCGTGGAAGAGGCTCTGGGCGACGTGGAGGATCCGCTCCCGCGGCAGCCCGACGCGCTCGAAGAGCAGCTCGAAATTCTCCACCCGAGGCTTGTAGCCGCGTGCCTGCTGGGCCGTGACGACCCAGTCGAAATCCACCCCGAGCCGCCGGTTGGACGCCGCGAACAGGTCGTCGTCGCAGTTGGTGAGGACGCCCAGCCGGAAGCGGGTCCGCAGGCGCGCGAGCGCGGCCCCCGAATCGGGGAAGGCGGGCCAGTCGCCGACGGAGTCGCCGAAGGCGGCGGCCTCCGCGTCCGTGGCGGCGGTCCCGTAGCCATCGGCGACGGATCGAAGGCCGCGGCCGAGGACGTCGCGGTAGGGGAGGTACGGGCCCGCCTCGAGACCTGCCTCCGCGATCGCGTAGCGCTCGAGGAGCTCGTCGTCGGGCGGGCGCACGCCCCGGACGTCCAGCACGCGCCGGAGGCCGGCCAGGATGCCCGCCTCCCAGTCGATGAGGGTGCCGTAGCAGTCGAAGGTCAGCGCGTCGAAGGCGTCGAAGTCGAGGTCGGCCATGGCGACATGATGCCACCAGGGATCAGGACGGTGCCTGGTCGAGGACGAAGACGGTCTCCGTCGAGGGGCAGACGAAGTGGCCGTGCAGGTTCGGCCAGGCAGCCTGCGGGATCAGGAGGACCTCGCCGTTGCTCGCGACGCTCGCGCCGGACTTGTCCAGCACGCCAGGCGAGGCGAGCGGTGCACCGGTGAACGAGTCGTCCCACTTCACCCCGAGGCGCTCGCCTCGGTCCGTCACGGCCCAGACCATCGGGGTCTGGGTGGGGTCGATGAAGAAGGTGATCGACCGGTAGCCGACCCCGATGGTGTCGCAGCCGAGGTTCGCCGGCGCACGGTCGAGGACGATCGTGGTCGCGGCGGGTGCGGACGGGGAGGCGCCGGGCGAGCCGGTCGGGGCGGGGGACTGGGCCGGCGAGCAGGCGCCGGCCGCAAGGGCCAGGAGGACGAGCGAGGCCCCTCGGGCGGGGCAGGACAGGGCGGGCATGGACGCGTGGACTCCTCGGCGTTCGGCAGGTCCCCGTGACGGGCGCACCGGGCGCGCGGTTCCGCCGCGCCCGGCGATGCGGCCTTGTGACGCCCGGCGCGGCGGGCCCACAATCGCCATCCACGGCCCGCGGGCCACGCACCGGGAGGAGCACGAGCGCATGGCCGAAGTCCGCCGCGTCGCGCTCGTCCACGACTACTTCACGCAGCTCGGCGGCGCGGAGCGGGTGGTCGCGGCGCTCCTCGACGTCCTCCATCCGGCGATCGTGGCCGCGGCCGTCGTGGACCGCCGGCTCCTGCCGCCGAGCCTTGCGCTCCGGCCGGTCCATGCCTCGGCGCTCCAGCCGCTCCTGCGGGCGGGCGCCCCGCTGGCCTCGCTCGCGCCGCTCCTCCCGGCCGCGTTCCGGGGCCTGAGCCTGGGTGACGTCGATCTCGTCGTCTCGAGCACGTCCGCGTTCGCGCACCACGTCCGTGCGCCGCACGGCGTCCCGCATCTCGCGTACGTCCACACGCCGCCGCGCTTCCTCTGGCAGACGGAGGACTACTTCCGCGAGCACCGGATCCAGGGACAGCTCCTGCGCCCTGCGCTCGCGTGGTTCCGCCGCTCGGACCGGCAGGCCGTCGGGCGCGTGGACCGGCTGATCGCGAACTCGGCCCACACGGCGACGCGCCTGCGCCGGATCCACGGCCGCGCGGTGGCGGTGGTCCACCCCCCGATCGACGTGCCGGCCTTCCCGCCGGGGCCCGAGCGTTCCGGGCGCTTCCTCGTGGTCGCGCGGCTGCGCCCGTACAAGCGCCTCGATCTCGCGGTCCGGGCTGCCGGCCGGCTCCGGGCCGGCCTCGACGTGATCGGCAGCGGCCCCGACCTTCCCCGGCTCCAGGCCATCGCCGGCCCGACGGTCCGCTTCCTCGGCCGGCTGCCGGACGCTGACGTGGCCACCGCGATGGCGGCCACGGACGGCCTCGTCGTCCCGGGGGCGAGGACTTCGGGCTCACGATGGCCGAGGTCCAGGCGGCCGGCCGGCCGCCGATCGCCCTGGCTGCCGGCGGGGCGCTGGAGATCATCGAGGACGGCCGGACCGGGTTCCTCGTGCCGACCCCGACCGTCGATGCCCTCGCCGCGGCGATGGAGCGGGCCCGGGCGGTCGCCCTCGACCCGGCCGAGCTGGCCGCCTCGGCGCGACGCTTCGATCGGCCCGTCTTCGCGGCGGCCATGCGGACCGCCGTCGACGAGCTGCTCGACGGTCGCCGGTGAGCGCTCGCGACCGAGCTGGGCGCGCTGCCCTGCTCCTCGCCCGTCTCGGCTTCGCGATGCTCGTCGTCGCGCTGCCGGTCCGGGCGAACCGGATGCTGCTGCCGCAGCCGGCCTCGATCCCGTCGGGCGTGGCCCACGACCTGCCCCTCTTCGCGATCGATGTCCTCGCGCTGGCGATCCTCGTCCTCTGGCTGGGCGGGCGACTCCTCCTGCCAAGGCGAATCGAGACGGGCCCGCGGGCTCTCGCGCTCACCGTCGGCGTGCTCCTCGTCACGGGCTGGCTCACCGTCCCCACGGGGATCGTGCCGGGGGTCAGCGCCCTGAGCGCGCTCCGGCTGACGGCCGGCGCGGCCCTCGCCCTGTACATCGACAACGAGGTCGACGGTCTCGCCTCGCTGGCGGTCCCGCTCGGGGCGATGCTGCTCCTGCATGGCCTGGTGGCCATCGGGCAGGCGGCGGTCCAGGGCTCCGTCGGCCTGGGATTGCTCGCCGAGCCGCGCCTGGACCCTGCGGCGCCCGGGACGAGCGTCGTGACCCTCGCCGACGGGAGCCGTCTGCTGCGCGCCTACGGCCTCGCCAACCACCCGAACATCCTCGGCGGCATTCTCGGCTGCGGGTCGCTGCTGCTCCTCGGGACGCGGCCCACGAGCCGGCGGGCGCGGCTCGCCACACGGGGGATCCTCGTGGTTGCCGGCGTCGCGATCCTCCTCACGTTCTCGCGCGGGGCGCTGCTCGGGACCGCGGCCGGGCTCGGGGTCGGCGCGCTGCTGCTCAGCGGGCCGCGACTGGGCGGGCCGCGACCGGGCGGGCCGCGACCGGGCGGGCCGCGGCCGGGCGGACCGCGGCGGGGCGGACCGCGGCTCGGCGGCGACCGGCGATGGTGGCTCTCGGCGGCGGGGACCGCCGTCGTCGCCGCGGCCCTCGTCGCGCTGCCGCTTCGCGACGCGCTCATCGCCCGGACGACCATCGGACCGGGAGCCGCCGCGAGCGAGCAGCGATCCGTCGACGAGCGAGCCGCCCAGATCGGGCTCGGGATCCGCGTCGCGATCGCGAACCCGGTGACGGGCGTGGGCCTCGGCGCCGTCAGCCTGGCGATGAAGCGGGCGGAGCCGGGATTCCCGTTCGCCTTCCAGCCGCCGCACGTCGTGCTGCTCGTGGCGTTCACGGAGCTCGGGATCGCCGGGGGCGTCGCCGAGGCGGGGATCATGCTCGTCCCCTGGTTCCTGCTCGCGCGGCGGCGCCGCCGGCCCGTTGGGCTGGAGCTGGCCGCCGCGTCGGCGGCCCTCCTGGCGCTGACCGTCGCGTCCCTGTTCGACTACTACCCGTGGTACGGCGGGCAGGGGCGGATCCTCAGCTGGGTCGTGCTCGGCCTCTGGGCGATGGCGTGGCGGCGGTCGGAGGCGGCCCGTGGCTGACCGCGCTCCCGCGACGCCGCCACGGGACGTCGTCGACGGCCTGCTCCTCGAGATCGGCGACTGGCTCAACGAGCCCGATCCGGCCCGGATCCGGGCCACGGTTCAGGGCTGGGATGAGCGCCGCCACGTCACCGCCCGCGGAATCATCGGTGCCCACGGGCTCGGGGCGTGGCTCGCAACCGATCCCCGCGTCCGGGTGGCGCTACCGGGGCTGCCGGCGTCGTTCGGGGCCTGGCTCGACGACCAGGCCGATGCGAACAGGGCCCGGATCGAGCGGCTGCACGGAGATCTCGCCGCCGCGCTCGGCGCATTCTCGGCAGCCGGCATCGAGGTGATGCCGCTGAAGGGGTCGCTGCTCGGCAGCCGGTCGCCCGAGCCGGCGCGGCGCCCGATGGCGGACCTCGACCTCCTCGTCCGGCCCGGCGACCAGGCCGCGGCCCGCCGCGTGCTCGAGGGCCTCGGCTACCGCCGTCGAAGCGAGCCCACGCGCCGCCCCACGCACGACACCTTCGAGCGGCCCGACGAGCTGGGAGTGGCGTCGTTCGATCTCGAGCATCCCGACAACCCGCGCCCGATCGAGCTCCACACGGAGGTCAAGCGCCACCTCTGGGCCTGGGCGGATGACGACGACCTGACGCCGCTGCTGTGGGCGAGCGCCAGCCCGGGTCGAATCCTCGGGGAGCCGGCGATGCTCCCACCGGACGCGGCACTGCTGAATCACCTCGCCATCCACGCCACGAGCGACCTCCTCGTCCGGCGGGGCCGCCTCATCCAGTGGCTCGACCTCGCGGATCTCGCCCTGGCCGTGCTCACGCCCGGGGCCGGTGCCGGCGAGGCCGGGGCCGGCGAGGCCGGGGCCGGCGAGGCCGGGGCCGGCGAGGCCGGGGCCCTCCACGAGTTCGCGCATCCCCGCCTCGCCTGGCCGTCGCTGGCGCTCGCGGCGCGGCGCCTCCCGGACCGGATGCGGGGCGTGTCCCTGGCGGGCCTCGAACGGCGGGTGCCGCGAACCCTGGCCGACTGGACGGCGACGGTTCCACTCTCCAGCCGGGCCGGACTCCAGCCGCGCTCCGGGCCGCCGATCGGGCCGTCCACGTTCACCGCGCGCTGGGACCGCTGGGCCCCGGAGCCGTGGCGGCTCGCCGTGGCCCATGGAACCCGGGCGCTGCCACTCGCGCTCGGCGCGCACCTGGCGCGGGTCGTTCGGATCGGGCTGGCGCCGCGGCGGGGAGGCGCCAACGCGGCCGGAGGGCGCCCAGGTGTCGCCGCATACGTCGAGGACGACGACGGCGCCTGATCGAAGGCCCCTCATCCGCCGAGTCTCCGGGCCTGGATCGCGGTCGCAGGACTGGTGGTCCAGATCGCGACCGGCAATGGTCGTCTGAGTCGACTCGGGGGCCAGCGTCGAGCCACCGAGAGACGCCGGGCCGCGGGCTGCGCGTCGGCCGCGGGACTCGTGGGCCAGCAGGAACGGTACGTCCCGCCGCCATCTGGACTGCAGGGCCAAGAGGGGCCGGCGCGGATGGCGCGGCTCGCAGCGGCCCGCCGCCGCTGATCAGGCGACCTCGGGGAGGGGCTCCTCGAACTGGCTCGCGTAGAGGTCGGCGTAGAAGCCCTTGCCGGCGAGCAGCTCGTCGTGCGTGCCCTGCTCGACGATCCTGCCGGCGTCCATGACGAGGATCGTGTGGGCTTCCCGGATCGTCGAGAGCCGGTGGGCGATGACGAAGGTCGTCCGGCCGTGCATCAGCCGCTCCATGGCCCGCTGGATGAGGACCTCGGTCCGCGTGTCCACCGAGCTCGTCGCCTCGTCGAGGATGAGGACCGGCGGATCGGCGAGGAACGCCCGGGCGATCGTCAGGAGCTGCTTCTCGCCCGCGGACACGTTCGTGGCGTCGTCGTCGATGACCGTGTCGTAGCCGTCAGGCAGCGTCCGGACGAAGTGGTCCACGTGGGCCGCCTCGGCCGCGGCGACGATCTCGGCCTCGGTCGCCTCCTCGCGGCCGTAGGCGATGTTCTCGCGGATGGTCCCGCCGAACAGCCAGGTGTCCTGGAGGACCATCCCGAACTGGCGACGGAGATCGTCGCGGTCCACCGACCGGGTGTCGATGCGATCGACCGTGATCCGCCCGCCGTCGAGCTCGTAGAAGCGCATGAGGAGGTTGACGAGCGTCGTCTTGCCGGCGCCCGTCGGCCCGACGATCGCGACCGTGCGGCCCGCCTCGACGTGGAGGTCCAGCCCGTCGATGAGCGGCCGATCCGGCTCGTAGCGGAACGAGACATCCTCGAAGGCGACCTCGCCGCGGGCCCGGCCGAGGGTCGACGGTGCCGCCGGGTCGGCGACCTCCTCGCCCTCGTCGAGCAGCTCGAAGACGCGCTCCGCCGATGCCACGGCGGACTGGAGGACGTTGACGCTGCTCGCCGTCTGGATGATCGGGAACGTGAACTGGCGCGAGTACTGGATGAATGCGACGACGTCGCCGAGCGACAGCTGGCCGGCCGCGACCCGGAGCCCGCCGATCACCGCGATGGCGACGTAGTTGAGGTTCGAGACGACGTTCATCGCCGGCTGGATGACGCCGGAGATCGCCTGGGCCCGGTAGCTCGCCTCGTAGAGCTTCGCGTTCTCGCGGTCGAAGGCCTCGATGGCCTCGCGCTGCCGGCCGAAGGCCTTCACGATCGCGTGGCCGGTGTGCATCTCCTCGACGTGGCCGTTCAGCGCCCCGGTCGAGGCCCACTGGGCGGCGAAGAGCTTCTGCGAGCGGCCGATGATGACGATCGTGATGCCGATCGAGGCGGGGACCGCCAGGAGCGACACGACCGCGAGAATGGGGCTGATGAGGAACATCATCGCCAGCACGCCCACGATCGTGAGCAGCGACGAGATGAGCTGGGTCAGGCTCTGCTGGAGCGACTGGCCGATGTTGTCGATGTCGTTCGTGACCCGGCTCAGGAGATCGCCCCGGGAGTGGCCGTCGAAGTAGCGGAGCGGCAGCCGGGCCAGCTTGCGGTCGACCCGCTCGCGGAGGCGGTAGACGGTCCGCTGGGTGACGCCGGCCATGATGTAGGCCTGCGCCCAGCTGAAGAGCGAGCTGACGACGTAGATCCCGACGAGGGACAGGAGGATCCGCGCCAGCGCGGCCATGTCGATCCCGGAGCCGGGCGTCAGGCGCATCGCCCCGAGCATCGTCGCCAGCTGGTCCTGGCCGTCGGCGCGGAGGCCGGCGATGACCTGGTCCACCGTGACGCCGGCCGGGAGCCGGGCGCTGATCGCCCCCGAGAAGATGAGGTTGGTGGCGTCGCCGAGGATCCGCGGCCCGAGGATCACGAGCGTCACGCTGATGATCGCGAGCACGATGACCAGGGCGATCCGTGGCCGCTCCGGCCGGAGCTCGCCGAGGAGCCGGCCCATCGAGCCCCGGAAGTCGCGGGGCTTGGGGGCCGGCAGGCCCATGCCCATGCCCATCATCCCGCCGCGCGGGCCGCCCATCGGGGGGCGCCCGCCGGCCGCAGCGCCGCCCGGGGCGCCGGTCCCGCCCGGACGCGGGCCGCTCATGCCGCCGCCTCCGCTTCGCTGAGCTGCGAGTAGACGATCTCGCGATACGTGTCGTTCGACGCGAGGAGCTCGCGGTGGGTCCCGATCCCGACGACGTGGCCCGCCTCCAGGACGACGATCCGGTCTGCCCGGATGATCGTCGCGACGCGCTGGGCGACGATGATCACGGTCGCGCCGCCGAGCTCGCGGGCCAGCGCGGCCCGAAGGCGCGCATCCGTGCCCACGTCGAGCGCCGAGAAGCTGTCGTCGAAGAGGTAGATCGGAGCACGCTTCACGAGCGCCCGGGCGATCGAGAGGCGCTGGCGCTGACCGCCGGACAGGTTGGAGCCGCCCTGGGTGACGGGGGCATCGAGCCCGCCGTCCATCGCCTCCACGAACTCCCTTGCCTGGGCGATGTCGAGCGCGCGCCAGAGGTCGGCCTCGGTCGCGTCCGCGTCGCCGAACCGGAGGTTGCTCGCGACCGTGCCCGCGAACAGAAAGGCCTTCTGGGGGATCAGCCCCACCCGCGACCAGAGCTCCTCGCGCCGCACGGTCCGGATGTCGACGCCGTCGACGAGGACCGTGCCCGCAGTCGCGTCGTAGAAGCGGGGGACGAGGTTGAGGAGCGTGGACTTGCCGCTGCCGGTGCTGCCGACGATCGCCGTCGTCTGGCCGGGTAGGGCCTCGAACGTGATCCCCCGGAGGACCGGCTCCTCCGCGCCCGGGTAGCGGTACTCCGCGCCTCGGAACTCGACGACGCCGGGCCGCGGACCCCCGGCGAGGGTCGCGGGCTGCTCCGGGTCGCGCACGCTCGGCTCGGTGTCGAGGACCTCGCGGATCCGGCCGGAGGACACGGCGGCGCGCGGCACGAGGATGAACATGAAGACCGCGGTCAGGACCGCGAACAGGATCTGGGTGAGGTACTGGAGGAACGCCGTGAGGGCGCCGATCTCGAGATCCCCCGAGCCGACCCGCATCGCCCCGAACCACATGACCGCGACGGTCGAGAGGTTGAGGATCGCGGTCATCGTCGGGATGGTGATCGCGAAGAGGCGGGTCACCTGGAGGTTCGTCCCGAAGAGGTCGCGGTTCGCGGCGTCGAAGCGCAGCTCTTCGTGCTCCGTGCGCACGAAGGCGCGGATGACCCGCACGCCGGCCAGCGTCTCGCGCATGACCTGGTTGATCCGGTCCAGCTTGACCTGGACGGCCCGGAAGAGCGGGATCGCCCGGGACATGACGAGGCCGATGAAGGCGCCCATGATCGGCAGGACGATGACGAGGAGTCCGGACAGGGGCACGTCGGTCCGGAGCGCCATGATCACGCCGCCGACGATGAGGATCGGGGCCGAGATCATGACCGTCAGGGCCATGAACACGAGCGTCTGGACCTGCTGGACGTCGTTCGTGTTGCGGGTGATGAGCGAGGCCGGCCCGAAGTGGTTGACCTCCACCTGGGAGAACGTCTCGACCTTCGCGAAGATCGCGCTCCGGAGGTCGCGCCCGAAGCCCATCGCCACGCGCGAGCCCCAGTAGACGGCCACGATCGAGGCGACGGCGAGGGCGCCCGTCACGACGAGCATCAGGGCGCCGACGCGGAGGATGAGGTCGTTGTCGCCCTGGGCGATGCCCTTGTCGATGATCCCGCCGTTGAGGTCCGGCAGATACAGGTTGCCGATGGCGCCGACGAGCAGGAGGGCCATCACCAGGGCGAGCTCCCACGTGTACGGCCGGAGGTAGGTCCGGAGCAGCCCGATCATTCGGCGGCCTCGGACGCGGCGGCCTCGGACGCGCCGTCCGCCGCCAGCGAGGGCGGTGAGAAGGGGACCGCGGCCTGGGCGGCGCGCATGGCGCGGATCCCGACCAGGAACGCCTGGAGCTCGGCGGCGGACAGCTGGTCCAGGACCTTCTTCAGGCGCCGCTGGCGGTGGAGCTCGATGACCCTGAACACCCCGGCGCCGCGGCGGGTCGGGTGGACGAGGACCACCCGCCGGTCCGCCGTCCCGTGCCGGCGCTCGACGAGCCGCCGCTGCTCCATGCGGGTGACGATGCCGGTCACGCTGGCAAGGGAGACGTCGAGCTCCTCGGCCAGCGCGCTCATCGAGACGGGCCCATCCGATTCGAGGACGCTGAGGACGTGGAGATGGATGAGGCTGAGCGAGCCGCGCAGCCACGTCCGGAACTCGCTCCGCCGCTCACGGGGGCTCCAGGCCGCCAGCTCGCCGAGGACCTGCTCGGCAAGCCCAGGCTTCGAGCCCCGATCCGTGGTCGCGCCGTCCGGATTGCTCTCGCTCACGCTGATAGTCAATGACACCTGAATAATCTATGTGCCGCGCAGTGTCATGTCAACCGACGCGGTCCGCGCGGCCGACCGGCCACCTCGCGACAATTTCGGGATGCGGACCTCGTTCGCCTGAACAGGGGTGGTGGGGTGGCCTATGGGGGTCGAACCCATAACCTGCGGAACCACAATCCGCTGCTCTGCCGGTTGAGCTAAGGCCACCACGCGGACGCGTCCTCCGGGGTTCCCGGATCGCGAGCCCGCGCAGTGTACCCGGAATCCACGGGGCTTCAGCGGCGGCGGCCTGTCACGGCGCCCAGACCCTTGCGGGCCAGCCCGTGCCGGTCGTCGCGGTCAGCCCGCGTCGACGAGCGGCTTCACCTCGCCGATGAAGCGGTCGATCGTCTCGTCGTCGTACGGCGCGGCCAGCTCCGCGATGCCGGTGGTGAAGCCGAGCTCGGTGAGGGCGAGGATCCGATCGGCGACCATCCGCGGTGTGCCGACCCAGAAGTGCTGCTCGCGCTCGAAGCCCGGGCCGATCTCCGTCCGGTTGTGGGCCATCTGGGCCCGGAACACGGCCTGGGCCGCGGCCTCCGTGTCCCGGATGACCGGCTTGCAGCCGAACGTGAACTCGATGTCCGACGGGTCGCGCCCCACGTCGGCGCAGTGCTCGCGGAGGATGTCCACCTTCCGCCGGAGGAACTCCGGCTCGCCCATGCCGTTCCACATGTCCGCGTAGCGGGCCACGGTCCGGAGCGTCTTCTTCTCGCCCGAGCCGCCGATCATGATCGGGAGGCGGCGCCGGAGGGGGAGCGGCGCCTGGCGGAGATCGTCAAACGCGTACCGGCCGCCCGGCTCGGACGTCACGGGCCGTCCCTCGAGGGCGCCGCGGATCCCGCCGACCGCCTCGTCCAGCCAGTCGAGCCGCTGCCCGAACCCGGTCCCGAAGTCGATCCCGTGGGCCGTGTGCTCCAGCTCCATCCAGGCGCCGCCGAGGCCGAGGATCGCCCGCCCGTCGCTCTGGTGGTCGAGGGTCGTGGCCAGCTTGGCGACCAGGCCGGGGTTGCGGAAGGTGTTCGCCCCGACGAGGAGCCCCAGCCGGGCTCGCGTCGTCACCTTCGACCAGGCGGCAAGCGTGGTCCAGCCCTCGAAGATCGGCTGGTACGGGTCGCCGAAGATCGCGTAGAGGTGGTCCCACGTCCAGAGATGGTCGTAGCCGCGCTCGTCGACGCGGATGGCCGCGCGCTCGAAGGACGGCCAGTCGGAGCCCTGGCTCCAGAGGAGGATGCCGAGTCGAAGGTCAGTCATGGGCCCGAGGATAGCCCGAGTCCGTCGATCGGTCCGGTGCGGTTCGATGGGGTGAAGTGCGGGCGATGGTACCCACGTCCGGGGTCGGCTCGGACCATGGGACGGCGGACGCGCGCACCGGGCCGCCCGAGCATGAGCCGTGCCGGATCGGTGGAGGCCACCCGGCCTCTGCAGGATCTCGTACGAACCGGAGCTCGGCCGTGAACCTCGCGCCCCGACCCGTTCCAGCCCTTGGGCTGCACCGTTCCCGCCGGCCTCGCCGGCCGCGCGCCGGCATCGCCGTCGTCGTTGCGCTGGCCCTCGCCACGGTGCTCCCCGCATCCGTGTTCGCGGAGGACGACGGCGGCTACTGGGCCCCGTCGACCTTCTCTGCCAAGGACGAGGCGGAGCTCGTCACCCTGACCAACCAGGCCCGCGCCGCGGCCGGCCTCGCATCCCTCACCGTGGACCCGAAGCTGACATCGATGGCGCGCTGGCGCTCCGAGGACATGGCCACGCGCGACTACTTCAGCCACGCGATCCCGCCGGACGGCAAGAAGGTCTTCGACTACCTGAAGGCGGACGGCTACTGCTACGTCGTCGCCGGCGAGAACCTCGGCACGAACACCTTCCCCGACGACATCGCCACCGAGACTGTCCAGCAGGGCTTCATGGGCTCGTCAACGCACCGCGGCCTCATCCTCGGCACCGCCTGGGACGTGATCGGCATCGGCGCCTACGAGAGCGCCAGCGGCACGCACTTCTGGACCGTGCTGTTCGCCGACAAGTGCACCGCGGCCACCCCCGCCCCGACTCCCAAGCCGACTCCCAAGCCGACCCCCAAGCCAACCCCCAGGCCCACGCCGATCCCGACCCCCAAGCCCATTGTCACCCCGAAGCCCACGCCCCGGCCGACGCCGCGGCCGACGCCCCGGCCCACGCTCCGGCCGACGCCGGCGCCCACGACGAACCCGACTCCGGATCGCACCCCCGAGCCGACGGTCCTCGTCGTCGAGCCCACGGCGACGCCGGCCCCGACCCCCCCGGCCCCCACCTCGAGGCCCACGGACGTCGCCGCGACCCACGGTCCCACACCACGGCCGCCCGATCCCGCCAGTTCCCTCCAGGTCGCCGACCCACCGTACGCCGGCGGACTCGTGGACCAGATCGTCGGCGACGTCGCAGGCGGGTTCTTCGGCAGCTGATCCTGCGCCGCCGGCCGCCCGGCATGGCGCCCGCCGACCCGTCGCCCGTGCCCACCACGCTGCCCCGCGCCGTGCCTCCGACTACACTGGCCGCGGCCCATGCCGCCACCCCCGACATCGGAGAAGCGATGCCCCCGATCATCGAGGTGCATGACCTCACGAAGCAGTTCGAGCTCGGCCAGTCCACCGTCGAGGCCCTGAAGGGCGTCTCCCTGGCCGTCCAGCCAGGCGAGTTCGTGGCCCTCATGGGCCCCTCGGGATCCGGCAAGAGCACGCTCCTCCAGCTCCTGGGCGGCCTCGACCAGCCGACGACCGGCTCGGTCGTCTTCGAGGGGGTGGACATCAGCCACCTCTCGGACGACGCGGCCACCCGCCTCCGGCGTGAGCGGACCGGCTTCGTCTTCCAGGCGTTCAACCTCATCCCGCTCCTCGACGTCCGGGAGAACATCGCCCTGCCGTTCACGATCGCCGGCCAGGACGCGACCCGGGGCGAGCTGCGGGACCGGATCCGGGACGTCATCGACCTCGTGGAGCTCACGGGCAAGGAGCGCCACCGGCCGGACCAGCTGTCGGCCGGCGAGCAGCAGCGGGTCGCGGTCGCCCGGGCGCTCGTCACGAGGCCATCCGTCCTGCTCGCCGACGAGCCGACCGGGAACCTCGACTACACGACGGGCGGCGAGATCCTGGACGCGCTCTGGAAGTCCTGCGATGCGGCCGGCCAGACGATCGTGCTCGTGACCCACGATGCCCGTGCCGCGGCCTACGCGGACCGGGTGTTCGTCATCGGCGACGGCCGGATCCGGGACGACATCGCCCTCGGCCGGCGGCCGGATCACTCGGCAGCGCCGCTTATCGCCCGCCTCGCGCAGCTGGGCCTCTAGGGCATGGGCCTGGACCGGCTCGCCTGGCGAACGCTCGCAGCGCGGCCGCTTCGAACGCTCCTCACGATCCTCGGCGTGACCCTCGGCGTGGCGGTCCTGTCCGCGTCGCTCGCGATGAGCGCCGGCCTGGACGCGGCCGTGGACCGGACGGTCCGCGACGTCGTCGGGAGCGCCGACCTCCGCGTCTCCGCGTTCGTCGAGGGCGGCCTCTCCGACCAGGCCGTCGAGGCGATCCGGGGGACAGACGGCGTGGCCGTCATTGCGCCCACGATCGAGAAGCGGACGTTCCTCGCGGCGACCGGCCTCGGGCCGGGCAGCGGCGCGCATGACGCGGTGACCGTCGTGGGCGTCGAGCCGTCGTCGTACGTGCTCCTCCACGATCTCCAGCTCACGTCCGGCTCGGCACTGACCCGGCCCGGCGAGACGTCCGCCCTCATCACCGAGTTCCTGGCCCGCGAGGACGGCTACGGCCTCGGCAGCGAGATCACCATCCAGGGAGCCGGCGCGCCAGCGGTCCTCCGCGTCGTCGGGATCCTCGCCGGGCCCGGGCCGGTGGCGGGCGCGGCGGGACGGACGGTCATCGTGCCCATCGAGGTCGCCCGCAACGCCTTCGCCGCGACGGGCGTGTCGCGCGTCGATATCGGCCTCCGGGAGGGCACGACCGCCACGGCCGTGGCGAGCGCCCTGGCCACCCGGATCACGACCGAGCCGTACGTCCTGTCCTCGCCCGCCGACCTCGCGGCCGGCCTGCGGGCCTCGACAGCCGATTTCCAGGCCACGACCGCGCTCATCGCCGCAATCGTCCTCTTCGTCGGCGCGTTCCTCATCGTCAACACGCTCTCGATGACGGTCGGGGAACGATCGCGCGAGGTGGGCCTCCTGCGGGCCGCCGGCGCGACCCGGGCGCAGGTCATCCGGTTCGTCCTCGCCGGGGCGCTCTTCATCGGCCTGCTCGGGTCCGCGCTCGGCCTCGTCGCCGGGGCGGCCCTCGGGAACCTCATGGCGAGCTCCGTCCGCGCGCTGACCGGCTTCCCGGCCGAGGTGGTGGGCCTCGATCCGGGCAGCCTCGCCCTGGCGTTCATCGTCGGCGTCGCGATCACGATCGCGGGCGCCGTGGAGCCGGCCGTCCGCGCCGCCCGGATCTCGCCCGTCGAGGCACTCAGGGCACGGCTGGACCTTCCGGCGGCGCGCCGCTCCCGCCTCCGCTGGATCGCCGCGGTCTTCGTGGCCGTGGCGGTCATCGCGCTCCTCGTCTGGCCACCCGCGGCCGGGAGCCTCGGGGCCGACCGCGCGCTCGCCGTCTACGCGGTTCTGCTCGTCGCGACGCTCGCGACGCCCTTCCTCCTGCCGCCGATGGCACGCCTGCTCGGGGCGCCGATCGCCGGGCTGCTCCGGCTCGAGGAGCGGCTCGCCCGCGGATCGCTCGCGCGGGACCGGTCCCGGACGGCGCTCACCCTCGGCTCGCTCGTCGTCGGCCTCGCCATGATCGTCGCGCTCGGCTGGACCGCTCAGGCCGCCCGGAACGCGGCCACCGCCTGGCTCGAGAGCGTCGTGCCGGGCGACGAGGTCGTGACCTCCATCCGGCCCGTGGCGGAGGGCGAGGGCGTCCGGGGCATCCTCGGCGCGGTGAACGGCGTGCAGCGAGTCAGCCCGATCGCGACGTTCGACCTGGCCGTCCGGGGCGTCCGCTTCGACGCCGCTGCGGTCGTCGGCGCGGATCTCCTTGCCGACGGGCGATTGACGTTCGTCGCGGGCGACCGGGCGACCGCCCTCCCGGCCCTGGACGCGGGCGGCTCCACGATCCTTCCCGCGGCCTCCGCGACGCGCCTCGGGTTGCGCCTCGGCGACACGATCACGCTCGCCCTCGGCAACGGACGGAGCGCCGAGCTCCGGGTCGCGGGCATTGTGGAGCGGTCCATCCCGGCCGGCGGCGGCGAGGCCATCCTCGTCGGCTGGCCGGACGCCACGGGATCGCTCGGCGTGACCGGCGCGGACGTCTTCGCCGTCCGCTTCGCGCCCGACGCGAGTGCCGCGGACCGGGCGGCGCTCGAGACGGCGGCTCGCGGGCTGGCCCTCGAGCCAACCCCCCTGGCGCGAATCCAGGGCGCGGTCACGGACGCGCTGGGGCGGGTGTTCGGGCTGTTCGATGCCCTCGCGCTGATCGCCGTCCTCGTCGCCGGCCTGGGCATCGTCAACACGCTGACGATGAGCGTCGTCGAGCGCGTCCGGGAGATCGGCGTGCTGCGGGCGATCGGGATGAGCCGCGGCCAGGCGTCCCGGATGGTCGTCGTCGAAGCGGCGGTGCTGGGGCTCGTCGGGGCGGTGCTCGGGGCCGTCGTCGGGCTGATCGCCGGCCTCGTCCTGCTCTTCCTGGCCGGGGATCTCCGGCCGTCGGTGGGCATCCCGTGGGGCTCGATCGGCGTCGCTGCGGTCCTCGGGCTGGCAGGACCCGTCATCGCTGCCTGGTACCCCTCGCGGCTGGCCTCGCGCATCTCGATCGTCCGGGCGCTCCAGTTCGAATAGCCCTCCGTCGGGCGCGGTCCGGCGAACCCCGTCTGCTAGACTCGCCGGGCGCGAAGGGGAGTTCGCGAACCCACGGAGGAAGAGGGTTGACGATCACGGTGCCGAGGCTGGACCGGCTGCCGGCGCAGGAGCGCGGCATCACGATCGCGGACTTCCTCGTCCCGATCCGCGTCTCCGAGGGGATCGGGGTTCGCGCCCGTCATTTCGCCCTGATCCTGGCCGGCACCCTGCTCATCGCCCTTGCCGCGCAGGTCCGCTTCTACCTCCCGGGCAATCCGGTCCCGGTCACCGGCCAGACCTTCGCGGTCCTGCTCGCGGGCGGTGCGCTCGGCTTCCGGCGCGGGATCGCCTCGAGCGGCCTGTATCTGCTGCTCGGGCTCGTGGGCCTGCCGGTGTTCGCCGGTGGCCGGCACGGGGTCGAGGTGCTCCTCGGAACGACCGGCGGCTACCTCGTCGGGTTCATCCTCGCCGCCGCGGTCGTGGGCCGGCTCGCGGAGCTCGGCTGGGATCGCAATGTCCTCGGCTCGATCGGGGCGATGCTCCTCGGCAGCGTCCTCATCTACCTCCTCGGCGTGCCCTGGCTCGCGGTCGCGGCCGGTCAGCCGCTCGACTGGGCGATCGCCAACGGGCTGACGCCCTTCCTCGCCGGTGACGCCGTGAAGGTGGCCCTGGCCGCGGGCGCGTTCCCTGCCGCGTGGTGGCTCGTCGGCCGGCGTCCCGGAGACCGCTGAGCCTCGCTGACCCGTCGCGCCGACGACGGGCGGCCGCGGACGCCGATCCACGGGTCACGTCCGCCTGGCTCGCCGTGGGCCGGCAAGCCAGCGATCTTGCCCTGCCGGCCGGCGGCTGCCGGCCGGCCCATGCGTGCCGCGCGGATGCGCGGATCCACGCCGGGCATCAGTAGAGCGAGGGAAACCGCGACTCGAGGAGGGGCAGCAGGTCCACCGGGCTCGCGGCACGCAGGACGTCGAGGAGCGCCTTCGTCCCGCTCAGCCCGTTCCGGTTGGCCTCGATGTACCCGCGAAGCGCCGTCCAGAAGCGCTCCGTCCCGATGTCGCGGCGGATGGCGTCGAGGAGCAGGCCGCCCTGGACGTAGATGACCTCGTAGTAGCAGGCCCGGGTATAGGCGGTGATCGCCCGGTCCAGGTCGTCCTCGGCGCAGCGGCTCCGCCGGATCGTCCCGAGCGCGGTCCGGGCCAGGAGGTCCGCGGCCGCCTCGTCCGCGAACGGCTCCGCCTGCTGGTCGCTGCCGACCACGCCGTAGAACCACTGGTGGGCCGTCTCGTGATGGACGATGTACGCCAGGTTCGTGGCATCGGCGTCGTCAGGAATCCAGATGAGGCCCGGCGATTCCAGCCCGAAGCCGCCCTCGGTCTCGACGACGGTGAGGGCGGGCAGGGGATAGGCCACGTTCAGCAGGCGCGACTCGGCCGAGATCGCGTGCTCGGCGAGGGACACGAGCCGATCGCCCGACAGGCCGCCCGGCCGGGCGTAGGCTCGGATGGCGACCCCACCGACCTCCCTCTCGGTCAGGCGGAAGTCGGGTGCCAGCACGAGGGACACGTCACGGACGTTCTGCATCGTGAACGACCAGGCGCTGCCGGCGCCCGCCGCCACCTTGACCAGGTCAGCCGCCGGGGCCGCGAGGACCATCGGCTGGTCGGTCAGGAGCTCGACCTCCACGGACGGGCTCGAGGGCGTCACGAACGGGTCGCCCTGGTTCGGCCGGTCGAACGGGACGGCCCGGCTGATCCAGGGGATCCAGCGGTACATCGCGAGCGTTCCGTTCGACCGGGTGAACATCCAGTCGGACCCGGCCAGGCCCCGGCGAAGCGTTGCCTGGTAGGCGATCCGGACCGTCGTCGAGGCGCCGGCGGGGAGGATGCCGCCGAGCGGCACCAGGATGGTCTGGTCGGCGACGGTCGGCGAGACCGACCCGCCGTCCACCGTCGCGCCGGTGATGACCATGCCGCCCAGCGCGGCCGCGATCGTGTTCAGCTCGAGGCGGTCGATCCCGTCGCCGGAGTCGTTGCGGGCGGTGATGACCGTCGTGACGTCGAGGCTCCCGGTCCGCACCGCGATCGTCGCATCGACCGCGTAGCTGGCGGTGATGCCCAGGCTCGTCCGGTCGACGCTGCCCGGCACGATCCCCGTCACCGGGGACGGGGACGGCTCCGGGGACGGCGACGGAGCGGCACCGCTCGGGGTCGGACCGGCGCTGGCCGTGACTGACGGCGAGGGGCCGTCGCCGCCGGTCGCTGGCAGGCTGGTCCGCGGCGTCGTCGATGGGGCCGGCCCGCAGGCGGCGGCAACGAGGAGCAGGCCGGCGAGTCCCCCGAGACGAAACGTCATTTCGCGGATCGTACGGGCGCAGGCAAGGACCGTGCGCGGCTACGATGCGACCATGGCCACCTCGCCGATCGCCGTGCCGGCCGATCCCGCGCCTCTCGCCGCCCTCCTCGAGGCGGCCCGCGCCGAGTTGCCGGGTGTCCGGCTCCTCACCGACGAGGTCGATCGTGAGTCCTACCGGCGGGACGAGACGGCCTACCTGGACGCCGGCCTGCCCGGTGCCGTGGCCCTCCCCGGGACGACCGCGGACGTCGCCGGGCTCCTCCGGCTCGCATCCCGCCACGGAGTGGCAGTCGTGCCGCGGGGCGCCGGCACGGGCCTGTCGGGCGGTGCGGCCGGGATCGAGGGTGCCCTCACGATCGCGCTCACCCGCATGGACCGGATTCTCGAGATCGACCGGGCCAACCTCTGCGTCGTCACCCAGCCCGGCGTCATCAACGCGACCCTCAAGGCCGCCGCCGCGGCGGAGGGCCTGTTCTACGCACCGGATCCGGCGAGCTACGAGACCTGCTCGATCGGCGGCAACCTCGGCACGAACGCGGGTGGGCTGTGCTGCGTGAAGTACGGCCAGACTCGAGACGCCGTGCTCGGGCTCGAGGTCGTCCTCGCCGACGGGACCGTCATCCGGACCGGCGGCCGGAACGTCAAGGACGTCGCGGGCTACAGCCTGACCCACCTCTTCGTCGGTAGCCAGGGGACACTCGGGATCATCACCGAGGCCACGCTCCGTCTCCGTCCCGCGCCCGGGCCGCGGTCGACGCTCCTGGCGTTCTTCGCCGACCTCGACGCGGCGGGCGAGGCGGTGGCGGGCATGACCGCGGCCGGCCTCGTGCCGGTGACCCTCGAGCTCCTCGACCGGGAGACCATCGCCGCGGTCGAGGACTGGCACCACCTGGGCCTCGACACGACAGCCGAGGCGATGCTCATGGTCGAGAGCGACGCGCCGGGGGCGGGGGCGGCCGACGAGATCACCCGTGCCGAGGCGGCCTGCATCGCCGCGGGCAGCCACGCCGTGGTCCGCGCGGCCGATCCCCAGGAAGCCGACTGGCTGCGCCAGGCGCGGCGGCTCGCCCTTCGGGCGCTGGAGCGGCAGGGCACGGTGCGCCTGGAGGACGTGGGGGTCCCGCGGGCCGCCGTCCCGGCGCTCCTGCGGGCGATCGCCCGGATCGCGGCCGCGCACGGCGTCCGCTGCGCGACGTTCGGCCATGCCGGCGACGGGAACCTCCATCCGAACCTCATCTTCGCGCCCGACGACCCGGCCGCGGCGGAGCTGACGCACCGCGTCCGAGACGAGATCTTCCGCGCCGCCCTCGACCTGGGCGGGACGGTCACCGCGGAGCACGGGATCGGGGCGGCGCGCCGCGAGTGGCTCCCGATCCAGCGCGGCGACGCGGCCGTCGCGGTCATGCGCTCGATCAAGGCCGCGCTCGATCCCCTCGGGATCCTGAATCCGGGACGCGTCCTCTAGCAGGGCCGCCGGTCGGCGGGGCGGGCCCCGGGCCCTGAGCCGGTGCCGGCGGCTGGCGGAATCGGCCGATTTCGGGCACAATGCGAGCCCGCCATTGCGCGGCATCCTCCGTGCCCAGAGGTATCAGTGAACGGTCGTCCGCTCTCCCTGACCCGCCCGTCCGTGCGCAACGGCGAGCCCGAGCCCCTCCGTCACGTGATCGACACGTACCGGCACAAGGACCAGCTGATCACGTGCGTCTGCGGCTGGCACGGCAGCTGCGCGACGAACACGACCGGCGGCTCGGACTGGACGACCCACCTCAACCAGTTCCGGACCAAGCGCAAGTAGCGCCCGCGGGCCCCATCGGCCCGCCACCTCCGGTTCAGCCCGCCCCCGCGGGACCCTCCACTCGACGTCCGCGGACCCACGCGCCCCGGACCATGTCCGGGTGCGGCCGGAAGATGAGGCGGCTCGCGATGTCCGAGGGGTCGTCGGCCGAATCGAACGTCCGGCCAGGGTGGTGGTGCGGCCCGCTGCCCTCCAGGTGCCCGGCGAGCGCCTCGTCGGCGTGGCGGACCGGGGCGGTGAGCCCGGCGTCGATGGCGATGAGGTCCGCCTCCTTGCCCGCCTCGATCGACCCGATCCGGTCCCCGAGGCCGAGCACCCGCGCGCCGTCGAGCGTGCCGAGGCGGATCCAGTCCAGCGGGCCGAGGACCGGCTGCGACTCGCCGAGGAGCGTCCGCCGTGCGCTCTGGGCATAGGCGCCGACCCGCATCGCCGAGAAGATCGAGGGATCCGGGCCCCCGGCGACGTCGGAGCCCATCCCGATCGCCAGGCCGGCCTCGAGGTACCGCGCCAGCGGCATGACCCCCGAAGCGAGGAACAGGTTCGAGGCCGGGCAGTGGGCGACGTTCGTGCCGCTCTCCACGAGGCGGGCCAGCTCGCGGTCGGACAGGTGGACCGCGTGGGCGAGGACCGTCCTCGGGCCGAGGCCGCCGGCACGGTCGTAGACGTCGACGTAGTCCCGCGCCTCGGGGAAGAGCCGGGCCACCTCGGCGATCTCGCCGGGATCCTCGGAGACGTGGGTCTGCCACCAGGCCCCCGTCCGCGCCGCGAGGGCCGCGGATTCGCGGAGCATGTCCGCCGTGCAGGAGACCGCGAACCGGGGCGTGACGGCGTAACCCAGCCGGCCCTCGTCCGCGCCGTGCCATTTCGCGCAGAGCTCCTCGGATTCGCGGAGCGAGCGATCGAGGATCGTCGTCCGGTCGATGCCCTCGTCGTAGGTGATGCGATCCATCATCACCTTGCCGAGGATGGCCCGGATGCCGTGCCGCTCGGCCGCGCGAAACGCGCCCTCCATCGAGGCGGCGAACACGGCCCCGTAGGCGAGGACCGTCGTGGTCCCCACCGACGCGAACGCCCGGAATGCGGCCGGGGCCAGCTCCGCGGCGGCGGCCGCGTCATCGAACCGCCGCTCGAGGGGAAAGATGTAGCGCTGGAGCCACGTCAGGAGGTCGAGGCCCGCGCCCAGGCCCGCGTTCGGCAGCTGCGGCAGGTGGGCGTGGAGGTCCACGAGGCCGGGCATGATGACGAGCGGCCGGAGGTCAAGGGCGGGGACCGGCTCGCGATCCCCGGCTGCGCTCGGGCGGAACTCGGCCGGGCCGACCCAGGCGATGCGCCCCGCGGAATCGACTTCGACGATCCCGTCCCGGTGGAAGGCGGTGGCCCCGGCATCCGTCGGGGTCAGGATGCGAGCCCGCAGGGCGAAGGGCGGCCGGTCGGGCAGGGCCGGGTGCGGGAAGGGGCTCGAGGACGCGGTCACGGTCGCCGATGCTAGCACGGGCGCCGACGCGTTCCGGGACCTCGAACCGCTCCGTGACGACGTGCCAAGATGCCCCCGTGGGCGTGATCGACATCCTCATCCGGGGCGGGACCGTGGTCGACGGCACGGGTTCGCCTGGGTTCCCGGGCGCCGTCGCCGTCGCCGATGGCCGCCTCCGGATCCTCCGGAGCCCCGACGAGATCGAGGCCGCGAGCCTCGAGGCGGCGAACGTGATGGACGCGACGGGCCGCGTCGTCGCGCCGGGCTTCATCGACCTCCACAGCCACTCGGGCCTGATGATCCTGGCCGAGCCGCGCCATGAGCCGAAGGTCCGCCAGGGCGTCACGACGGAGGTGATCGGCGTCGACGGCAACGCGTACGCGCCGTTCCCGGATCCCGCGGACCTCGCCGCGTTCGTTGAGCTCAACGCGGGACTCGACGGGCTGCCCGAGGGGGTGGCGATCGACTGGGACAGCGTGCCGTCGTATCTCGATCGCTTCGATGGCCGGGTGAGCGTCAACCTCGCGTTCCTCGTCGGGAATGCGCCACTCCGGATCGCGGCGCTCGGCTGGAACGACGTGCCGGCGGACCGGCGGGCGAACGAACGGATGCGCTCGATGCTTCGCGAGGGACTCGAGGCGGGGGCCTGGGGCGTCTCGTCCGGCCTCGACTACCCGCCCGGGTCGTACGCGGACACGGCGGAGCTTGCCGAACTCGCCAACGAGGCCGCTCGCCTCGGCGGGATCTACCACACCCACGTCCGCTACACGCTCGGCGATCGCTTCCTCGACCCGTTCCGGGAGGCGATCGAGATCGGGCGGCGGGGCGAGGCGCCGGCCCACATCACCCACTTCTACCACCGGGCGACGTTCCCGGGCTCACCGGAGCAGATGCTCGCGCTCGTCGACGACGCCCGCGCCGAGGGCCTCGACGTGACGTTCGACGCCTACCCCTACGAGTGGTCCTCGACGCGCCTCCTCATCACGATCCCGCCGTGGGTCCAGGAGGGCGGCCCGGGCCCGGCGAAGGAGCGGCTCGCCGATCCCGCCGTTCGGGCCCGGATCCACGGCGAGCTCGAGGCGCGCGGTGTGCTCTACGCGGGCGCCGGCGGCATCGCCGACATCCGTCTCGGGTATTTCGCGCGGCCCGAGCACCTGCGCTGGGAGGGCTGGACGCTCGGGCAGATCGGCCGGGAGACGGGCGAGGACCTCGTGGCGCTGATGTGCGACCTGCTCCTCTCCGAGGGCCTCCGGGTCAACCAGGTCACGCCCGGCCCGCACATCGACGGCATCCGCCGCTTCTACGAGCACCCGGTCGCGATGGTCGGGACGGATTCCGTCTTCGTGGCCGACAAGCCGAGTCCTCGCACGTACGGCTCGTTCCCGCGGATCCTGGGCCAGTTCGTCCGCGACGAGCGCCTGCTGGGCCTCGAGACGGCGGTCGCGAAGATGACGTCGATGCCGGCGGCGCGGCTCGGGCTCCGGGATCGGGGCCGCCTCGCCGACGGGCTCGTCGCGGACCTGGTCGTCTTCGATCCGACCACCGTGCGGTCCCTCGCCACGTACGACGACCCCAGGCGGTTCCCGGAGGGGATCGGCGACGTCATCGTCGGCGGCGTGCCGGTCGTGGCCGGCGGGGAGCACACGGGCGCGACGCCGGGCCGGGCGCTGCGACGAGGCCGGGACTGACGACGATCAAGGGGTTCGAGGACGGCTCCGAGCCGCGCCGGACCGCTCCGTGGCGCCCCGATCGGGTGATACGCTCACGGCCCACGAGGAGCAGCCCACTCCGGAGGACCTGTCGTCCGTGACGACCCGCACGCTGCCGCGCCCCGCGGCTCAGCCCGGCCGATCCGCGCCGGACGCCCTCGTGCTGCAGACCGATTCCACGACCCGCGGCCGCGCGGCCGGCTTCCCGCTCCGGCGCGAGGGCCCGGCGAAGCTCACCGGGGCCGCGAAGTACGCCGACGACCTCGTCTTCCCCGGGGCCTGGTATGGGGCAACCATCCGGTCGACGGAACCCCGGGCGCGGCTCCTCGCGATCGAGCTGGACCCCGACGTCGACTGGTCGAAGGTCGTCGTCGTGACCGCCGCCGACATCCCCGGCGAGAACCTCGTCAGCGCCATCAAGGAGGACCAGCCGGTCCTCGTCCCGGTCGGCGGGGAGATCCGCCACCACGCTGAACCCGTCGCGCTCCTGGCCGCCGCGGACCGCGAGACGATCCGGGCGCTCCGCTCGAGACTCCGGCTCGTGACCGAGCCGCTGCCGCCCGTCTTCGACCCCGAGGCGTCCGACCACGAGTTCGCCCGCTACGAGATCACGAGCGGCGACCTCGAGGCCGGCTTCGCGGCGGCGGACCTGATCCTCGAGGGCGAGTACCGGGTCGGACACCAGGAGCAGCTCTACATCGAGAACAACGCGATGATCGCCGTCCCGGCGGACGACGGCGGGATGGCGGTCCACGGCTCGCTCCAGTGCCCGTACTACGTCCACAAGGCGATGCGGAAGACGCTCGGCCTCTCTGCCGCGCAGGCGCGGGTCATCCAGGCCGAGACGGGGGGCGCGTTCGGGGGCAAGGAGGAGTACCCCTCGATCATCGCCCTCCACGCGGCCCTCCTCGCCCGGAAGGCGAACCGGCCGGTCAGGATGATCTACGACCGCCACGAGGACATCGCCGCGACGACGAAGCGGCACCCGGCCATCGTTCGCCACCGGACCGGCGTGAAGGCCGATGGGACGCTCGTCGCCGAGGACATCGAGATCGTCATGGACGGCGGGGCGTACTGCACCCTGACGCCCGTCGTCCTGTCGCGCGGCGCACTCCACTCGGGCGGCCCGTACCGCTGCCCGAACGTCCGGATCCGGGCGCGGGCCACGCGGACGAACACCCCGCCGAACGGCGCCTTCCGGGGCTTCGGGGCGCCCCAGACGGAGTTCGCCTCGGAGACGCACCTGAACCGGATCGCGGAGCGGCTGGGGCTCAGCCCGGCGGAGATCCGACGCCGGAACGTCTACGTCCTCGGCGACACGACGCCGACCGGCCAGGTCCTCCGCGAGAGCGTCGCCGCGGAGGAGGTCCTCCGGCTCGCCGTGGAGGCGAGCGCGTTCGAGCAGGCCCGGGCGGCGACCGCGCGCGCGGCCACGGAGCGGCGGGGCTCCGGGACCATCCCGGCGGGCCCGCTCCGGACCCAGGCAGCCCGGACGGCGCGCGGCGTGGGGCTGGCGCTTGCCTGGCACGGGGCAGGGTTCACGGGCTCCGGCGAGGTCCACATCGGGTCCGTGGCATCGGTGGAGCTCGGGGCGGACGGTGTCGTCCGGGTCCTCATCGGCTCGACGGAGATGGGCCAGGGTACGAACACGATCTTCCCGCTCATGGTCGCCGGCGAGCTCGGGATCCCGGCGGACCTCGTCGTCATGGCCCCGGTCGACACGTCGATCGTCCCCGACAGCGGCCCGACGGTCGCGAGCCGCACGGCGATGGTCGTCGGCGGGCTCTGCATCGAGGCCGCCCGGCGGCTTCGGGCGGAGGTGGAGGCCCGGAACGGCGACCGGCCGTTCGCCGAGGTCAGGGTGGCCGATGCGGCGGTCCACGGCGCGACGCGGATCGACCAGCGCTTCACGCCCTACCCGGGCATCGAGTTCGACGACGCGACCTATCGCGGCGACGCCTACCCGGCCTTCGGCTGGGCCGCCTGCGTGGCATCGGTCGAGGTGGACCTCGACACCGGCGAGGTGGCCGTCCGGGACGTCGTCGCGGTTGACGACGTCGGCCGTGTCCTCCATCCGATCCTCTGCGAGGGCCAGGTCGAGGGCGGCACGCTCCAGGCGGTCGGCTACGCGACGATCGAGGAGATCAAGCTCGATGACGGGCGCTACCTCAACGACCGGCTGGCGACGTACCTCATCCCGACGGCCCTCGATGCACCGGCGATGACGACGATCCTCGTGGAGGCCCCGTTCAGTGGCGCGCCCCACGGCGCGAAGGGCGTCGGCGAGCTGCCGATGGACGTCGGCGCGCCGGCGGTGGTCGCCGCCATCCACGACGCGGTCGGGGCGTGGGTCACCGAGCTGCCGGCGACGCCGGAGCGGATCCTCCGCGCTCTCGGATCGGGCTCGTGAAGCCCATTCGCTTCCTCGTGAACGGCTCGCCCGCCGAGGTCGAGGCGCCCGGGATGCGCCGCCTCCTCGACGTGCTCCGCGAGGACCTCGGCCTGATGGGGACGAAGGAGGGCTGCGGAGAAGGCGAGTGCGGCGCCTGCTCCGTGCTCCTCGACGGCCAGGTCGTCGACAGCTGCCTCGTGCCGATGAGCCAGGTGGACGGGCGGATCGTTCGGACCGTGGAGGGGCTCTCGCTCGCGGCCCGCGAGCGCGGCGACCTCGACACGCTCCAGGAGGCGTTCCTGGAGTTCGGGGCGGCCCAGTGCGGGATCTGCACGCCGGGCATGCTCATGGCCGCGCGGGCGTACCTGGACGCCGGCGGCGGACCCGACCACGCGGCCATCCGGGAGGGGATCGCCGGCAACCTCTGCCGGTGCACCGGGTACCAGAAGATCGTCGAGGCGATCGCGGCGGTGGCCGCGGGAGAGATGGGATGACCGACCACTCGAACGGTGCCGGCCCCGCGCCGGTCGGCGGCGCGGTGGTCTCGCCGCCGCCCGCGGAGGCCGTGCCCGCCCCCATCACGCGCGCCGACCGTGCCGGTGGCGAGCCGGGCGAGCTCCTCATCGCGATGTCGCCGCGGCAGATCATCGGCGGCTTCGCCCTCCTCGCCGGACTGATCGTCCTGCTCCGCCGCCGCAGCCGGCGAGGCCGCTGAGGCGTGCCCGCCGAGCCGCCGGTCGAGACGCCGGGCCACCTCCGCGAGGCGTATGCCCTGCTGGCCTCGGGCCCGCTCGTCCCGATCGCCGGCGGGACCGACCTCATGGTCCGGATCACGGGCGAGCTGGGGCCCATCCCGGAGCGGCTCCTCGACGTCTCGCGCCTCGAAGACCTGGCCGGGATCAGCCTCGAATCCGGGGCGCTGGTCCTCGGCGCCCGGACGACGTACACGGAGATCCGGCGCTCCGCGCTCTGCCGGGAGCACCTGCCGGCGCTCGTCGAGGCCGCGGCGACGATCGGCGCCGCCCAGATCCAGAATCGCGGCACGCTCGGCGGCAACATCGCGAACGCGTCGCCGGCGGGCGACATGCTGCCGCTCCTGCTCGCGACCGACGCGGAGATCGTGGCCGGCAGCGCCCGCGGCGAGCGGTCGATTCCCGCGGCCACGTTCTGGCCCGCGTACCGCCGGACGCTCCTCGCGCCGGACGAGCTGATCCTCCGCATCCGCATCCCGCTCGTCGCCGGGCGCGAGACGCGGTTCCGGAAGGTCGGAACCCGGCGGGCCCAGGCGATCTCGAAGGTCGTCCTTGGCATGAGCTGGCGGGATCACGGCCACTCCGCGGGCTGGACGGACGTTCGGGTCGCGTTCGGGTCCGTGGCCGCGACGCCTGTCCGGGTCGCGGCGGCGGAGGCGGTCCTCGAGGGGGCGCGGCCATCGCCCGAAACGGCGGACGCGGCCGCCGAGGCCGTCGCCGCGGCGATCCAGCCGATCGATGACGTGCGGTCCACGGCGGAATACCGCCGCGTCGTCGCGGCCCGGATCGTCCACCGCGTCGTCCGGGACGCCGGGGGCTGGTGACGGACCCCGACCTCGACGCCCTCAATACGGCCCCGTCGACGGCCGCGGTCGCCGTCCTTGCGCCGCTGTTCGAGGGCGCGCCGCGGTTCCTCGCGCGGCTCGTGGCGGAGCGACCGTTCGAGACCTGGCCAGCCCTCTTCGAGCGGGCGCGCGCGATCGCCCACGCGATGCCGGAGGTTGAGCAGGTCGAGCTCGTCGATGCGCACCCCCGGCTCGGGGCACCGCCCGGCACGGTGTCGCCGATGTCGTACGTGGAGCAGGGGTACGCGGCGGCCGCCGCTCCTGCCGCTCCCGCCACGCCCGACCTCGACGTCGCGACGGAGCTCGAGCGCCTGAACGCCGCCTACGAGTCGAGGTTCCGGTTCCGGTACTGTGTCTTCGTCGCCGGCCGGTCGCGCGCGGCGCTCCTGCCGGAGATGGCCGCTGCGCTGTCGGCCGACCGTGACGCGGAGCTGCATCGGGCGCTCGATGCCGTCGTGGACATCGCGATCGCGCGGCACGCCGCCCTCGGCGGCGAGCACTAGCGGGAGGTTCGGGTGTACGAGCTCGGCGCGAATCGATACGGGAAGTCGCGGATCCGGCTCGTCACCGTGACCCGCGAGGCCGAGCGGCACGTGCTTCGCGACCTCACGGTCGACGTGGCGCTCGAGGGCGACTTCACGGCCGCCCACGTCGATGGCGACAACACGAACCTCGTGGCCACCGACACGATGAAGAACACGGTGTACGCGTTCGCCCGCGACCGGCTCACCGGCGCGCCGGAGGCGTTCGGGCTGGAGCTGGCGCGGCACTTCGCGGCCGGGCCGCAGGTGGGCCGGGCCTCGATCACCCTCCGTGAGCATGGCTGGGACCGGGTCGCCCTCGCCGGCGGACCCGCGCCCGACGCCTTCGCCCGGCGCGGCGACCTGACCCGGGTCGCCGTCGTCGCCGCCACGAAGAGCGGCGCCACCGTCGAGGCCGGCATCGAGGACCTGACGGTCATGAAGACGACGAAGTCGGCGTTCAGCGGCTTCGAGCGCGACCGCTACACGACGCTCGCCGAGACCGACGACCGGCTCATGGCCACGAAGGTCACGGCCCTGTGGGGCTACGGCGAGACCGCGGCCGAGCCTGGCTTCGACTTCGACGCCGCCTGGGAGACCGCGCGATCCACGCTGCTCGCCGTCTTCGGCGAGCACTTCAGCCCGTCGGTCCAGACCTCGATCTGGATCATGGCCACGGCCATGCTCGATGCCTCGCCGGCGATCGACTGGGTCCGGATGGTCCTCCCGAACCTCCATCACTGGACGGTCAACCTGGAGCCGTTCGGGCTCGACAACCCGGGCAAGGTGTTCGTTTCGACGACCGAGCCGCACGGGCTCATCGACGCGACGGTGCGCCGGACCGGCTGATCGATGCGCGTACTCGTGGCGTCGACCCGCCGCCGTTGCGTCCTTCCCCGCGCGCGGCCGGCCGGGACGTGACCGCGATCGTCGCCGGCCCCGACGTCCCGGGCCGGGCCGAGATCCTCACCCCCGCCGCGCTCGAATTCCTCGGCGAGCTGGAGCGGGCCTTCGGGGCGCGGCGGCGGGAGCTGCTGGCGATGCGCGAGTCGCGGGCGGCCGGGATCCGGGCCGGCGCGGAGCTCGGGTTCCTGCCGGAGACGGCGGCGATCCGCGAGGATGCCTCATGGCGGGTCGCGCCGGTGCCGCCGGACCTCGAGGATCGCCGGGTCGAGATCACCGGGCCCGCCGAGCCGAAGATGATGATCAACGCCCTCAACTCGGGGGCGCGGGTCTTCATGGCCGACCTCGAGGACGCGCTCTCGCCGACGTGGGCGAACGTCGTCGGCGGGCAGGCCGCCCTGCGGGCCGCGGTCCGGGGCTCGCTGGAGTTCCGCGCCCCGGACGGGCGCGAGTATCGGGTGGGGGAGCGGCCCGCGCTGCTCGTCGTCCGGCCGCGCGGCTGGCACCTCGAGGAGCGCCACGTCCTCGCTGGCGGTGCGCCGATGTCCGCGTCGCTCTTCGACGCCGGCCTGTACCTCTTCCACAACGCCGCCGAGCGGCTGGCGCGCGGCACCGGCCCGTACCTCTACCTGCCCAAGCTGGAGTCGCATCTCGAGGCGCGGCTCTGGAACGACGTCTTCCTCGGGGCGCAGGACGCGCTCGGGATCCCGCGCGGGTCGATCCGGGCGACCGTGCTGATCGAGACGATCCACGCCGCGTTCCAGATGGAGGAGATCCTCTGGGAGCTCCGCGAGCACGCCGCAGGGCTCAACGCGGGGCGCTGGGACTACCTCTTCTCGTGCATCAAGACGTTCGGGGCGCGGGCGGATCGGGTGCTGCCGGATCGCTCGCAGCTCACGATGACGGTCCCGTTCATGCGCGCCTACACGGATCTGTTGGTGGCGACGTGCCACCGGCGCGGGGCGCATGCCATCGGCGGGATGGCCGCCTTCATCCCGTCGCGACGGGATGCGGCGGTGAACGCCGTTGCGATGGCGCGGGTCCGCGACGACAAGGAGCGGGAATCGCGCGATGGCTTCGACGGGACGTGGGTGGCCCACCCCGACCTCGTGCCGCTCGCGACCGAGGTCTTCGACGGGGTCCTGGGCGCGGCCCCGCACCAGAAGGAGAGGCTCCGGGACGACGTCGCGGTGACTGCGGCGCAGCTGGCGGACCTCCGGGTCGCGGGCGGGCGGGTCACCGAGGCCGGCGTTCGGCTCAACGTGTCCGTTGCGCTCCAGTACCTCGACGCGTGGCTCTCGGGGAACGGCGCGGCGGCGATCAACAACCTCATGGAGGACGCGGCCACGGCCGAGATCTCGCGCTCGCAACTCTGGCAGTGGCGGGTCACCGGGGTGCCGCTCGACGACGGCCGGCCGCTGACCGCGGATCGCTACAGCTCGATTCGTGCCGAGGAGCTCGCCGCGCTGGGCGGCCCGGGTGGCGGAGCCGGGCACCTGGGTGCCGCCGCGCAGCTGCTCGAAGCCCTGGTCCTGGCGGATGAACCGGATCCGTTCCTCACCCTCCGGGCGTACGCCGCACTGCCGTAGTTCGCACTCCTGGAAGTTACATCGCCACGGGTCAAACTGTTATCATGCGCCCATGATCCGAACGCAAGTGTCACTGACCGAGGACCAGATGCGGCGTCTGCGCCTGGAGGCCCGCCGGCGTCATGTGTCACTCGCCGCCGTCATCCGCGATGCCCTCGATCGGGTCGTGCCTGACGAGGACGCCCAGCGCCTCGAACGCATCGAGGCCTTGCTCGCTCAGGCCGGCACGGCGGCGTCCGGAACCGGCACGGTCGCGCGAGACCACGACGCTGTCCTGGCGGGAGATCGGTGGTGACCCTCTTCGTCGATTCGAGCGGGATCCTCGCTCTCGCTGACCGCGACGATCCGGCCCATGGACGCGTCGTCGAGGCATTCGCGCTGGGTCGCTCCGAAGTGCTCTCGACGCACGCATACGTCATCGTCGAGACACTCGCCGTGGCCCGCCGGCGCTACGGGCCGGACGTCGCCGCGAACCTGATCGACCGGGTGTTCCCGGCGCTTGCCGTGGCACCGGTCGATGCCGAGCTGCATCGGTCTGCGCTTTCGGCGTTTCGCGACGCGGTCGAGTCGTCCGTCTCGCTCGTGGATCGGACGAGCTTCGCCTTCATGCGCCGGGAAGGCATCGAGCGCGCAATCGCCCTCGACGTCGACTTCCGCACCGCGGGCTTCGCCACCCTTCCCTGACCCGAGCGCCGCGGGCCGCCCATCGAGTACGCCCCGTCCCGGCATCCGCTCACTCGCCGGCGCCCTCGCGCTCGATGAACCGACCATACCCGCGCTGGCCGACGAACGCGCCGTCGCGGACCACCGCCCGCCCCCGGACGAAGACCGAGCGCACCGCGCCGGCGACCTCGATCCCCTCGTACGGGGTGTAGTCGCTCGTGTGATGGAGGTCCGCGGCCCGGATCGTGCGTCGGGCGGCAGGATCGAAGAGCACGAGGTCGGCGTCGCGCCCGACCTCGATCGCGCCCTTCCGCCGCAACCCGAATCGCCGCGCGGGAGTCGTGGCGAGGACGTCGACGAGCCGTTCGACGGTCAGCTGGCCGCCCGCGACGCCCAGCCCGTAGCCGATCGCGAGCAGCGTCTCGATCCCCGGCGCGCCGTTCGAGATCCGGTCAAAGGCGACGCCGCGCGCCGCGTCGCCCTTCTCGACCGAGACGCGATCTGGGACGTGGTCGGTGGCGACGAGGTCGAGGTCGCCGGCCGCGAGGCCGGCCCACATGGCCCGGCGGTCCGCCTCGGTCCGGAGGGGCGGCGAGATGACGACCTTGGCGATCTCGACGGGATCGGCACTGGGGTCGTCGGCCAGGTACCGCGCGTCGGTCAGGGCCAGGTAGTGGGGGCACGTCTCCGCGGAGACGCGCAACCCGAGCGCCTTCGCCTCCGCGACATGTCGGAGGGCATCGGCCGATGAGAGATGGACCACATGGACCGGCGCGTCCGTGGCCCGGGCGAACGCCATCGCCCGCGCCGTCGCCACGCCCTCCGCGTAGGCCGGTCGTGTTACAGCGTGGTAGCGCGGTGCCGTTTCACCATGCTGCAACGATGAAGCGACGGCGGCATCGATGAGCACCGGGTCCTCGCAGTGGACCTGGAGCATTCCGCCCCGGCCGCCGAGCACGCGCATCGCCTCGAAGATCCGGACATCATCGAGCCGGAAGTCGAAGACCATGAACGCCTTGGCGGTCGAGACGCCGGCATCGACCATCGCCGGCAGCTCGCCGACGGGGTCGTCCATCCGCCCCGAGATCGCCAGGCTGACCGCGTAGTCGACCGCCGAGTCCTGCTCCGTGGCGGCCCGCCACTCCCGCAATCCTGCCAGGAGCGATCGCTCGGCCGCCGCGGACGACCCGGTCCCGGGGTTGTTGAAGGCGAGGAACGTCGTCGTCCCGCCGAACGCCGCCGCGACACTGTCCTGGTAGAACCGGTCGGGCTCCGCGTCCGTGGCTACGCGCGTGTGCGTGTGGACATCCACGACGCCGGGGAGAACCAGCAACCCCGTGGCGTCGACGATCTCGCGGGCGCTCGCTGCAAGCCCAGCCAGATCTGATTCGACCCGCTCGATCCGGCCGCCCACGACGGCCACGTCGCTCCGGCGCGAACCACCCGCCGTGACGACCGTGCCGCCGCGGACGAGGAGGTCGGTCATCGTCGAGCCGCCGCGCGCGTCAGCCGGCCTCGACGATCCGCACCCGCTGGGCGCCCTCCCAGAGCGCGCGCCGCCCGACCTCGCGGAGGCGGCCCTGCCAGCCATCGTCGGGGACGATCGAGGCGAAGTGGTTCGCCGCCAGCTGGCCGACCTTCGAGGACGTCGTGCAGGCCCCGTACGGGAAGAAGATCTCGCACTCGCTGATCCCGCCCGGGTACATCGCCAGCATCCCTGGTGACGGGTGCGAGGTGTGGTTCTCGAAGTCGATCCCGGGCCGGAACTCGCCGTACGGGATCCAGGTGGACTCGCCCGACCAGCGGCAGTGGATCAGCCGGCTGTCGATCGGCAGCATCCGCCGGATGGCCTCGACCGTCTGCGGCGCGTCCGACTCCCAGCGGGCGGTAAAGTGGAGGTCCTCGCCAACGGTGATCTGCAACTCTCCCATCCCCGGAGGATACGTGGCGGACAAGCTCCCCGAAACCCCGCCGATGCCGCCGACGCCCACGATCTCGACGCATGTCCTCGATGCCGAGGCCGGCGCGCCGGCGGTCGGGATCCACGTGACCCTCTACAAGCTCGGCGAGGACGACCGCGCGATCCGGCTCACGCAGGCGCTCACCGACGGCGACGGGCGGGTGCGCGACCTCCTCGAGCGGCCGATGTCGCCGGGCGTCTACCGGCTCGAGTTCAACCTCGCCGGGATCCGCGGGCCCGGCACGGGCGACGAGCGCTTCTTTCGCCGGGTGTCTCTCGAGCTCCGGATCGAGGACGTGACGCGCTCGTACCACGTGCCGCTCCTCATGGCGCCGTACTCGCTGACGACGTACCGCGGCAGCTAGCGCCGGGCGCCGGGCGCGCGCATGCGCCGGGCGCGCGCATGCACCGGGCGCGCGCACGCGCCGCCCACCCGGCCGTCACGTGTCACCCGCTCCCGGCGCGTATGCACGTCGCTGGCATAAACCGGTCGCGACGCGTGTCTACATGCCTGCGACATGCATGGCCTTGGCCGGCGCTCGTGCCGTCCACCCGGTCGGAACGCTCCCGGCGCGCATGCACGTCGCTGGCATAACCCGGCCGCGACCCTGCTTCTATGCCAGCGACGTGCATAGGTTTGGAGGGGTGTCTTCGGCAATTTCACGCGGGCCTGCGGCAACATGCGGCCGGGCGCCCCAACCTGTGCCACACAGCTGGCACAGCGGCCCGGCAGGCTGCAGCGCATGGACGCCCGAATCGTCTCCCTGCCCTCCCGTCCGGACCCGTCCGTCCGCGTGGAGCCCGAGCGCATCCTCGTCGACCGCCTGACCGTCACCGACGCCGGCCTCGCGGCCTGGCTGGGCACGCAGCCGGAAGAGGAGCGCGGGGTCCTTGTCGAGCGGGCGCTCCGCATCGGCCTCACGGCCCTCCAGAGCGTCGGCGTGACGCTGAACCTGGACGCCGTCCGCTCCGAGTTCGACCGCTTCGCGGAACAGAACCGCACCGCGAACGACCGCGCGGCCGAGGCCCTCGCCCAGGTCCTCCGCCAGAACTTCGCCGACGGCGATGGCCGCCTGCCGCGGACCCTGGAATCCTTCCTCGGCGACCGGGGCAAGCTCCGGACGATGGTCGAGGAGCTCTTCGACCCCAAGCGCCGGGACTCGGCCATCGGGCGCATCTCCTCGATGCTGGACACGTACTTCGATGGCGACGCCTCGCGGCTCGCGACCCTCCTCGACCCGACCCGGATGGGCTCACCGCTCCACCAGTTCCGGACCGAGGTCGCGGCCGGCTTCAAGGCCCTCGAGGAGAAGCTCGTGGCGATCGAGGCCGCCGCCGCCGCCCGCGCCGGCGAGCGCTCGAAGTCCGCGGCCAAGGGCGGCGACTTCGAGGCCGTCCTGGAGCGCCTCCTCGGCGACGTCGCCCGCGGCGCGAACGACTTCCTCGAGCGAACCGGCACCGAAGCCGGCGACGCCGGCCGCTCCAAGAAGGGCGACTTCGTCCTCACCCTGGACCCGAACGCGACCCGAGGCGCGGACCTCCGCGTCGTCATCGAGGCCAAGGACCGCAGGATCTCGGGCCGCGAGATGCGCGACGAGCTCCGCGAGGCCAGGACCAACCGGGACGCGGCGGTCGGCCTCGTCGTCTTCACGCCCCAGCACGCCCCGGCGGGCATCGCGCCCTTCGACGTCCGGGCTGGCGACGTCTACTGCGTCATCGATCCTGCGGAGCCGGAGGCCTCCACGCTCGAGGCGGCGGTCCGGCTGGCGCGCCTCCTGGCAATCGCGAGCCTCCGCGAGCACGAGGCCGAGGTGGACGCCGCCGCGATCGGCGAGGCCCTGACCGGCATCCGGGAGCAGCTCGAGACGGTCCGGGCGATGAAGGTCCAGCTGACCTCGATCGGCACGACGGCGGTCGCGGTGACCGCGGCACTGGACCGGCTGCGCGACGGAATCCTGGCCCAGATCGGCCGCGCGGAGCGGGAGCTGGTGACCGGCGCCGCCTGACGGCTGTCCGATCCCCGCAACGGTGCGGGCCATGACGACATGGCCAAGGGCTTGGTGGCGAGTGGTATCGTCGCCTCCCGTTCGCCGGGCAAGCGGCGAACGATGTGCACGAGGATCAGCCTGTGGCGCGCTCGATGTGGAAGGGGGCCATCCAGTTCGGCCTCGTCACCATCCCGGTGAAGCTGTACGTGGCGACGGAGTCGAGGGCCGGGGTCAGCTTCAACATGCTCCACAAGGAGGATCTCTCCCGGATCCAGATGAAGATCGTCTGCCCGGTCGAGGACGAGATCATCCCGCGCTCGGAGACCGTGAAGGGCTTCGAATACGCCCCCGGCGAGTACGTCGTCATCACGGACGAGGACCTCGAGTCACTGCCGCTCAAGACCGTCCGATCGATCGAGATCGAGCAGTTCGTCGAGTCGGAGACCGCCGAGACCCACACCCGCTTCGTGAAGCAGGCCTACTACATCGAGCCGGACAGGATCGGCCGGAAGGCCTTCGCGCTCCTGAAGTCCGTCCTCGAGGAGAAGGGCCTCACGGCGATCTGCAAGGTCGTCATCAAGGACCGCGAGGCGCTCGCCGCGCTCAACCCCTTCGAGCAGACGATGCTCCTCTCCACGCTCTACTGGCCCGATGAGATTCGGGCTCTCGGCGAGCTGGACCTGCCCGAGGAGGAACCGGAGATCAAGCCGGCCGAGAAGAAGATGGCCGAGCAGCTCATCGGGACCATGACCGGCGAGTTCGACCCGGAGCAGTACCAGGACGAGTACCGCACCGCCCTGATGCAGATCATCGAGTCGAAGGTCGGCGGCAAGGAGGTCGTCGCCCCGCCGGCCCAGGAGGAGACCTCGAACCTCGTCGACCTCATGGCCGCGCTCGAGGCCAGCGTCAAGGCCGCGAAGGCGTCGCGCGAGGCGGGGACCCCGCCGCCGACGTCCGTCGCCGAGGCCAAGGCGAAGAAGGCGGCCCGGGCCGGATCCGACGACGCGGCGACGCCCGCCAGGGCCGGCTCGAAGCCGAAGGGCAGGACCGGTGCCGCGGACGATGACGAGGCCGAGGAGTCGAAGCCGGCGCGCCGCCGCAAGAGCGCCTGACGCCGCGCGACCCGACCGGCGGACCCACATCCGGCATGCCGCTCGAGGAATACCGCCGCAAGCGCAACTTCGGGGCCACGCCGGAGCCCGCCGGCTCGCCCTCGCCTGACGAATCCGCCCACGGCCGCTTCGTCGTCCAGCGCCACCGCGCCACGCGGCTCCACTACGACTTCCGGCTCGAGATCGCCGGCGTCCTCGTCTCGTGGGCCGTCCCGAAAGGCCCCAGCCTCGACCCCTCGATCCGGCGGATGGCCGTCCACGTCGAGGACCACCCGATCGAGTACATCGACTTCGAGGGCGTCATCCCGAAGGCCCAGTACGGGGCCGGTGACGTCATCGTCTGGGACTGGGGCACGTGGCAGGCGGAGGCGGAGACACCGGACGGGGTCGAGGGCGTGGCCGCCGGCGAGCTGAAGTTCCGCCTCGAGGGCGCCAAGCTCCGCGGCCGGTTCACGATCGTCCGGACCAGTGGCCGCGGGACCCGGAAGCCCGTGAAGGGCGACGATCCCGCCGCCCGCGCCTTCGAGGCCGACGAGGGCGAGCAATGGCTCCTCATCCACAAGAAGGACGAGTTCGCCAGCCCCGGCTGGGACGCCGAGGACCATCCCCGGAGCGTCAAGACCGGCCGAACGAACGACGAGGTCAAGGCAAACCGCGACGCGCTCTGGGTGAGCGAGGTGCCGGCGGCGACCGCCCGGATCGACCTTGCCGCGGCCGTCGAGACGAAGATGCCGTCCTTCATCGAGCCGATGGCCGCGACCCTCGCCGACCGCCCGTTCCGCGACGAGGACTGGCTCTTCGAGGTCAAGTGGGACGGCTACCGCCTCCAGGCCGTGATCGACGGCGGCAGGGTCCGGACGTTCACCCGGAACGGCAAGGACGGCGAGACGTACTTTCCACGGCTGCTGGCGCCCGCCACCTGGATCACGGCCCGCCAGGCGATCGTCGACGGGGAGGTCGTCGCCATCGGCGACGACGGCCGGCCGGACTTCGGGCTGCTCCAGGAACGCCTCGGGATCAAGGGAGCTGCGGGCGGCTCGGCGGCGGGCCTCGTGTACCAGGCCTTCGACCTCCTCTACCTCGACGGCCGATCGCTCCTCCGCGTCCCCCTCGAGGACCGCAAGCGGCTCCTGAAATCCGTCCTCCGCGAGGACATCCGGGTCCGCTATGCGAGCCACGTGGACATGGAAGGCGTGGCGTTCGTGGAGGCCTGCGCGGCGCAGGGCCTCGAGGGCGCGATCGCGAAGCACCGCCGCTCCACCTACGAGCCCGGCACGCGATCGCGGGCCTGGCTGAAGCTGAAGGTCCGCCCGGAGCAGGAGCTCGTCGTCGGCGGCTGGACGCCCGGCGAGGGCAACGCGAAGGACCTCGGCGCGGTCGTTGTCGGCTACTACGAGGCGGATGGGGACGACGGCGACGGCGGCTCAGGAGGTCCTCGCCGGCTGCGGTTCGCGGGCAAGGTCGGCTCCGGCTTCACCGCCAGGACGCGCGCGGAGCTCCGGCGCCGCCTCGAGGCCCTGGCCACGGGAGCGCCGCCCTTCGACCCGCCGCCCCCGAAGGACTACCGGGGCCGCTGGGGCGGCGACCTCGCGAAGGTTGCCTGGGTCCGGCCGGAGCTCGTGATCCGTGCGGAACTGGGCGGCTGGACGCGCGACGGCCTGGTCCGACAGGCGGCCTACAAGGGCATCGAGGCCACGAAGGATCCGCTCGAAGTGACGCGCGAGCGGGCGGTCGAATCGACGACCGCGGTCCGGGCCGTCGAGGCGTCGCTGCCGGACGTGAGCGAGGCGGTCGAGGCCGCCGTGGCCGCCCGGGACGACGAGGCAGGGGAGGGCACCGTGGCGACCAGCCGATCGAAGGCAGGGGCCGGGGCCGCGGCCGGTCCCGGGGCCGGGGCCGCGGCCGGCGACGGGGGCCACCTCCACCCCTGGACGGCGACGCCCGACGAGCTCGCGGCACTCGGGAAGCTCGGCAAGGAGGGCACCTGGCGGGTCGGCGGCCAGGACCTGAAGCTCACGAACCTCGACAAGCCGCTCTTCCCGCCGGCCGCGGGCGAGACCGCGCCGGTCACGAAGCGCGAGCTCATCGACTACTTCGCCCGGATCGCCCCGGTCATGCTCCCGCATCTCGCCGGGCGGCCGCTGAACCTCCACCGCTTCCCCAACGGCTCCGAGGGGCCCGGGTTCTGGCAGAAGGACCTCAAGCCGACAGATCCCCCGTGGCTGCGGCGCTGGAAGGAGGTCGGCGTCGAGGCGCGCGAGGCGAACGACCACCTCGTCGCGGACCGCGTCGCCGCACTGTGCTGGCTCGGCAACATCGCGGCCTTCGAGATCCATGCCTGGACGTCCCGGCTCGATGCGCCCTTCCGGCCGACCTTCGCGCTCATCGACATCGACCCCGGGACGAAGACGACCTGGGACGAGACGCTGACGATCGCCCGGCTCTACCGCACGGCGCTCGGGCACCTCGGGGTCCGCGGCTACCCGAAGGTGACCGGCCAGCGCGGTATCCAGGTCTGGATCCCGATCGTCCCGAAGTACGACCACGGCCAGACGACGGACTGGGTCGAGGCTGTCTCCCGCGCCGTCGGCGCGGTCGTCCCGGACCTCGTCTCGTGGGAGTGGTCGAAGGGGAATCGGGGCGGCAAGGCGCGCCTCGACTACACCCAGAACGCGCCGATCAAGACACTCGTCGCGCCCTACGCCGTGCGACCCGCCGACGGTGCCCCGGTCTCGGCCCCGATCGCCTGGGACGAGCTGGACGACCCCACGCTCCGGCCGAACGGCTGGACGATCCGGACGATGCCGGCCCGAGTCGCGAAGGTCGGCGACCTGTTCGCCGCCGCCCAGACGGACCTCCAGGAGCTGCCGAAGGTCTAGACGAGCGGGGCGACCTCGCGCTGGAAGCGCTCGACGTCGCGCGCCATGGCGTCCGGGTCGTGGGATGCGAAGGCGAGGGCGATGTGGCCGACGCCGAGCTCGGCGAAGGCACGGATCTCGGCGGCGGCCGCCTCCGGTCCACCCCGCAGCGCGTAGCCGTCGCCGCCCGTCTCGTCGAGGCGAACCCGGATCCTGGCCGACAGCTCGGGCATCCGGCGGCCCGCGGCCTCGGCGGCGGCGCGGATGATCGGGATCCGGGGCGCGAAGCCGGCCGGGTTCGTGGCAGACGCGTGGTACGCGTCCGCGAGCCGCCCGGCGCGCTGCAGCGCGAGCTCGTTCCGGCCGCCGACCCAGACCGGCAGGTCGCCGCCCTGGTCGGGCAGCGGCCCGAACACGAAGTCGTCGAGGGCGTGGACGCGTCCCTGGAACGGGGTCGTGGCGCCGGACCAGAGGTGGCGCCAGAGGAGGATCGTCTCTTCGGTGTACGCGCCGCGGGCGGCGTAGCGTTCGACGAGGCCGACGTTCTCGAACTCGGGCCGGCTCCAGCCGACGCCGACGCCGACCGTGAGCCGGCCGCGCGAGAGCACGTCGATCGTGGCCAGCTCCTTGGCGAGCACGACGGCGTTCCGCATCGGCACGACGATGACGCTGGCCCCGAGGCGGACCCGCGTCGTCCGCCCGGCCACGTACGCCAGGGTGGTCACGGCTTCGAAGATCCGGCCATAGTCCTCCGCGGCGCTGGCATCGACGAGCAGGTGGTCGGTGACCCAGACGTCGCGGAAGCCCTCGCGCTCCGCGATCTCGGCCGCGGCCTCGATGCCCTCGCGCGTGGAGGCATCGCCGAGTGAGGGCAGGATCAGTCCGTAGTCCATGGCCCGATGCTACCGCGGGTTGCCCGGATCGGCCGGAACGAGTGCGCGACATCCGACGTCGAATCGCTAACGTTCACGTGAACGGCAAGGTTGGGATAGACTCGCGGTCATGCCAGCCGCCCAGGTCCCGCAGCCCGACGCGCCGACCATCGATGCCCCCCGCCTCCTCCGGATCACCGAGGTCGCGACCGAGGTCGGCCTGACTCCGCGGGCGATCCGCTACTACGAGGAGCTCGGGCTCCTGAATCCCGCTGCCCGGTCCGAGGGCGACTACCGCCTCTACGACGAGGACGACGTCGAGCGGCTGCGATTCATCCGGGGGCTCCGCGACGACGCCGGCTTCAGCCTCGCGGAGATCGGCCGCCTCCTCGAGGACGAGGCGATGCGCGTCCGGAACCGGGCCCGGTTCCGGACGACGTCGGACGTTGCCGAGCGTCGCGCGATCGTGGTCGATGCGATCGCCCGGGCCGAGGCCCAGGTCGCGATCCTCCGGACGAAGGCGGCGCGCCTCCGGTCCATGATCGAGGAGGCCGAAGGGCGGCGCGCCCACCTTTCGGCGCACCTCGCCGACATCGATGCCGGCCGGGAGCCCACCCACGCACCCCGCTCGCCCGCGACCGGTCCGGGACCCGCCCGATGACCGCCGCGCCATCCCTCGCCGCCATCCGTGGCTTCCGTGGCTGGCGAGCCCTCCGCCATCGGAACTACCGGCTGTTCTTCGCCGGCCAGCTCATCTCGCTCATCGGCACCTGGATGCAGAGCGTGGCCCAGGGCTGGCTCGTCCTCCAGCTGACCGGCAATCCCTTCTATCTCGGGCTGGTCGCGGTTGCCCAGTTCGGGCCGGTGCTCATCCTTGGCCTCTTCGGCGGGATCATCGCCGACGTCCTGCCCAGGCGGACGACGCTCATCGTCACCCAGACGATCGCGATGCTCCTTGCCTTCGTCCTGTTCGCGTTGACCGCGACGCAGACGGTCCAGGTCGGTCACATCATCGTCCTCGCCCTCCTGCTCGGCTGCGTGAACGCCGTGGACATGCCGACCCGCCAGTCGTTCGCGGTCGAGATGGTCGGGCGGGAGGACATCGGCAACGCCGTGGCCCTGAACTCGGCGGTCTTCAACGGCGCCCGCGTCGTGGGCCCGGCGATCGCGGGGCTGACGATCGGGGCGACGGACATCTCGGTCGCGTTCCTCGTCAACGGGCTGAGCTTCATCGCCGTGATCGTCGGCTACCTGCGGATGGACGACCAGCGGCTCGCGACGCGGCCGCGCGTCGCCCGGCCGGACGGCGTCGGCGCGGTCGTGGAGAACCTGCGGGAGGGGCTCGCGTACGTCGCCTCGACCCCGCTCGTCCTCCTGCCGATCGTCGTCATTGGCCTCGTCTCCACGTTCGGCATGAACTTCGGCGTCGTGATCCCGGCGCTCGCCCGCGACGTCCTCCGTGTCGGTGCGACGGGCTACGGCTTCCTGATGGCGGCGACGGGGGTCGGGTCGCTCCTCGTGGCCCTGACGATCGCGTTCGGACGGCACAGCCGGCCGGCGCTCATCGGCCTCGGCGGCGCGGCGCTCGGGGTGGCCGAGATCGTGACCGCGACGACGGGCTCGTTCGCCATCGCCCTGGTGGCGATGTTCGTCGTGGGCGTCGGCGGGATCGGCATGGCCGCGACCGCGAACACGACGATCCAGCTCACGGTCCCGGACCACCTCCGCGGCCGGGTCATGAGCGTCTACACGACGGTGTTCGCGGGCTCCACGCCGATCGGCGGGCTGATGGCCGGCGCCGTCGCGGCATCGTTCGGCGTCCCGATCAGCATCGCGCTCGGCGGCCTCGGCAGCCTCGTCGTGGGCCTGCTCGGGTTCGCCTGGTATCGCCGGATCCGGCCCCAGTTCGAGGCGGCGGCCGCGGCCCGCAGTGCGGCGGCCCGGCGGGGTGAGGTCGCTCCCGGCGCGGGCTCCGGGCCGGTGTCTGGGTCGGCGGCGGAGCTCGGCGCGGGGCTGCCCGATCAGCCCGCCGGCGCCGGTCGGTAGGGGAGGCGGAGGAGCGCCAGCAGCGGCTCGCCGGTCGACTGCCGGAGCACGACGGCCGCGCCCGGTCCAGGACCGGTTCCGGTCCTGAGGCCCGCTTCACCTTCGACGCCTGCATCGGCCGCGACGCTGGGACGGCGCAGTTCCACGGCCACGTCATCCGCTCCGGGATGGTTCGGGTCGTAGATCCGGATCGTCGCCCGGTCGGGCGTGGCGTCGTAGCCGTAGCCAAGGACCTGGTGGTTCAGCGTGAGCGCGAAGGGGTTGATGCTCGGCGATCGGACGAGGCCCAGCATCGCGGGGCGCCCGGCATCGATGTCGCGGCGGATCGCCCGCCACTCCCGGACCTGCTCGCGCGCCGACCACCGTCCCGACCGGAGTCGCGTCGCTGCCCACCAGAACCGGAACGGGACGCTGCCGAGCGCGAGCGAATCGACCTGCTGCCGGACGATCTCGGCAAAGAGCGGCGTGCCGGGAGGGGGCGGCGTGGGGCCTTCTTCGGTGCCAGGATCCGTCGAAGCATCGCCCCGCAGGAAGCGATCCGCGGCGACGCGGCACATCCCGCCGCACAGGCCGTCGCCGACCTCGCCGATGCCGACCCGGACATGGCCGGCGCGCCACTCGATCGCCGGGCCGGGGGGAAATCGATTGGCGAAGGGGAACCCGTCGCGCGAGGGGCGGAAGTCGAGCACGGCCGAGACCACCCGGGGACGGTAGCCCAACCGCGCCGATGCTGCCACGACGCGCCTCGCGCTCGAGCTCATCACGCTCGCGTAGGATCGTCCGATGGCAGCGCCGCATCCCGATCGTGCGCAGCGGCCCGCGAACCGCCTCGCGGGCGAGACGAGCCCCTACCTCCTCCAGCACGCCCACAACCCCGTCGACTGGTGGCCGTGGGGTCCCGAAGCGCTCGCTCGCGCCCGGGACCTGGACCGGCCGATCTTCCTCTCCATCGGCTACGCGGCCTGTCACTGGTGCCACGTCATGGAGCGGGAGTCGTTCGAGGACGAGGCCACGGCCGCGTTCCTGAACGACCACTTCGTCCCGATCAAGGTGGACCGCGAGGAGCGCCCGGACCTGGACCAGGTGTACATGGCCGCGGTCCAGGCGATGACCGGTGGCGGCGGCTGGCCGATGTCGATGTTCCTCACCCCTGACGGGCGGCCGTTCTACGGCGGGACCTACTTCCCCCCGGAGCCGCGCCACGGACTGCCGAGCTTCCGGCAGGTCCTCGATGGCGTCGCCCGCGCCTGGCGGGAGCAGCGACCGGAGCTCGAGGCCAGCGGGTCACGACTCGTCGCATCGCTGGCCGAGCAGGCCCGGCAGGAGGCGGGTGGCGCGATGCCCGGCCCGGAGCTCCTCGATACCGCCGTTGCGGGGATCGACCGGGTGTTCGACGCCGCGACCGGCGGCTGGGGCGGCGCGCCGAAGTTCCCCCAGCCGATGACCATCGAGTTCCTGCTCGGCCGGGCGGCCGCGACGGGCGCGCCGCGGCCGCTCGCGATCGCCCGTCGCGCCCTCGAGGCGCTGTCGCGTGGCGGCATCCACGACCAGCTCGGTGGGGGATTCCATCGCTATGCCACGGATGCGCGCTGGCTGGTCCCCCACTTCGAGCAGATGCTCTACGACAACGCCCAGCTGGCCCGGGCTTACGTCCATGCCGCGTGGTTGACCGGCGACGCGGCGGACCGCGAGGTCGCCGAGGGCGTCCTGACGTACCTCCGGCGCGAGCTCCTCCTCCCGGATGGCGCGCTGGCCGCAAGCCAGGACGCGGACACGGACGGCGTGGAGGGCGCGACGTTCACCTGGACGGCCGCCGAGATCCGCGAGCTGCTCGGCGCCGATGCCGCCGCGTTCGAAGCGGCCTACGACGTGACCGAGCGCGGCAACTGGGAGGGCCGGACCATCCTGCAGCGGGTCACGGCGCGTGGCCGCGGGGCGGATGAGGCGGCCCTCGCGCGGTCGTGGGCGACGCTCCTCGCGGCCCGGGCCCGGCGGCCGCAGCCCGGCCGCGACGACAAGGCCCTCGCGGCCTGGAACGGGCTGGCCATCGCCGCGTTCGCGGATGCCGGCCGGAGCCTGGACCCCGGCTGGCTGGACGTGGCCGTCCGAGCCGCGGAGGCGATCCTCGCGGGCCTGTACCGCGACGGCCGGCTCCGGCGCTCCTGGAAGGACGGGCGGGCAACCGGCGAGGGCGTCCTCGAGGACTACGCGTTCCTCGCCGACGGGCTCCTCGCCCTGTACGAGGCGACCTTCGACGAACGGTGGTTCGTGATCGCGCGGGCCTTGATGGACGCGGTCCTCGAGCATTTCGTGGACCCGGACGGCGGCTTCTTCGACACGGCCGACGACCACGAGCGCCTCGTGACCCGGCCGAAGGACGTCCAGGACAACGCCACGCCCTCCGGTGGGGCGATGGCGACCCATGTCCTCCTCCGCCTCGCCGCCCTCACTGGCGAAGGGCGCTATCGAATGGCCGCGGAGCGCGCGATCGCCCCGGTCGCGCCGCTTGCCGCGCGGTATCCGACGGCCTTCGCGAAGTGGCTCTCCGCGATCGACCTTGCCCTCTCCGACATCGCCGAGGTCGCGATCGTCGGCGACCCGGCAGAGCCGTCGACGCGCGAGCTCATCGCGGCCGCGACCGCCGGCCTCCATCCGGCCCGTGTCGTCGCGGTCAGCCCGGACCCCGCCGCGAGCGTCGTCCCGCTGCTGGCCGGCCGCGAGCGGGTGAAGGGCCGCCCCGCCGCGTACGTCTGCCGCAACTTCAGCTGCCAGCTCCCGGTCACGGATCCCGACGCCCTCGTCGCGCAGCTTCGAGAGCGGGGCGCCGCGCTGTGAGCCCCGGATCCTCCGCCCGGGAGCGGGCCATCGACCCGTCGCGCGCGGGGGCCTGGACCGGACCGCCCGCCGCGGCGGCCACGGTCGTCCTCCTCCGGCCCGGACCGGCGGGCCTCGAGGTCCTGCTGACCCGGCGGCCCGGGACGATGGCCTTCGCGGCGGACGTCCACGTCTTCCCCGGCGGCCGGGTGGATCCGTCCGATGCGGCCGCGGCCCACAGGCTCGCGGGCGGACTCACCGCGGCTGACGCGGCGCGGCGGCTCGCGGGCACGCTCCCGCCGCAGGCCGCCCTCGCCCATTTCGTGGCCGCGGTGCGCGAGACGGAGGAGGAGACGGGCATCCGCGTCGCCGCGGCCGACCTCGTCCCGTTGACGCGCTGGGTGACGCCGCTCGGGCTGCCGCGTCGCTTCGATGTCCGCTTCTTCGCGGTCCCGGTCCCGCCGGGAACGGAACCGAGGGGCGAATCCGCGGAGGTCGCGTCGGTCAGCTGGCACACGCCGGCGGCCGCCCTCCGGGCCCAGGCGGCCGGGGAGCTGGAGCTGCTCCTCCCCACGGTCGTGACGCTCCAGCAGCTCGACGGCCTCCGGGAGATCAGTGACGTGGTGGCCGCGTTCGTCCCCGGTGACGCGCTCGACCCGCCATCGGTCGGCTCGGTGGACCCGGCGCGGGCCGTCCGGTCGGTCGACCAGCGCTGGGTCGGCGGGATCGCCGGTCGCCGCCGCGAGGGCTGGCTCGTCGGGCGGCGCTCGGTGATCCTGGTGGACCCCGGGGATCCCACCGGCGAGACGACCGACGCCATCCTGGCTGCCCTGGACGCCGGCGACCACGAGCTCGCCGGGATCGTGGTCACGAGCCTCGCGCCGGAGCGGCACGCGGGCGTGGAGCTCTACGCGGCGGGCCTCGGGCTGCCGGTGGCGGCCGGTCCCGGCACGGCGCTCCGCTGCCCGTATCCGCTCGTCGAGCTCGGGCGCGGCGATCGAATGCCGTTCGGGGACACCGCCATGGTCGTCGCCGCGGCTGACGAGGCGACGGGTGAGCTCGACCTGCGCCTCGAAGCCCTCGACGGCGCTCCGCTCGGCGGCGGCTGAGGCCCCGCGTGGCGGGCGCCGCCGGGGCCGCAGGTCCTCCTATCGAGCCGCGTCGATCCGCGGTGGGCTCGAGGGCGGCCCGGCGAACCAGCGCCGCTCCGCGAGCAGGCAGGCGAAGGCGATGCCGGTGAGGATCGCGATGAGAAGGTTCGTCCGCGGCCCGATCGCGAGGGCGTGGATGATCGCGAACACCGCCGCGAGGTTGACGGCGGCAAGCCAGCCACGACCCATGCGAACGAGGACGGCGAGCACGATCGCCGTCGCGTAGAGGATGAATGCGACCCCGACGATCGGACCCTTGGCCGGCAGGCTGCCCGTGACGGCATAGTCGCCGATCGCGAGCTGCGCCCAGCCGAAGAGGCCGACGAAGGCGAGGATCGCCGCGGCGAGGTCGACGCGGACGGGGCGATCGACGGCCGGTCTGCCCCGCGGCAGGGTCACCGGGCCGGAGGATCCTCGGGCTCGTCCTCGCCGTTGCGGATCCGGCTCGCCTCCTCGCGGGCGTTCCGCACGCCGCGGCCGAGCATCGAGCCGATCTGGGGGATCGTCTTCGGACCGCGCCAGATGACGACGATCACGAGGATGACCAGGAGGATGACGAGGGTGTCCATCGCGCGGATGGTACTCGGTCGACCGGGCCGCACGACGTCGCCGTCCGGGCTCGCGGTATCGTCCCGCAGGTGACCTCGCCGACCGGCCAGCCCATCCTCATCCACGGGCCATGGTCGGCCCGCTACGACCTCGGGCCCGGCCACCCCCTGACGCCTCGCCGGTTCAGCCCCGGGATGGACCTCGTCCGGGCGATGCACCAGCTCGCGGGCGGCGCCCCGATCCGGGAGGAGGCGCCCGAGCCGGCGAGCGACGAGGTCCTTCGATGGGTCCACGCCGCCCGGTACATCGAGGTCGTGCGCCGGTTCTCGGAGCGGCCCTTCGATGACTGGGCGGCGGGGATCGGCCCCGGCGACACGCCGGCCTTCGCGGGCATGCACGAGGCCTCGGCCGCCGTTGCCGGCGGCTCCGTCCGGGCGATGGAGGCGATCCTCGCCGGGAGCGCCGGCCACGCGTTCCACCCGGGCGGCGGCCTCCACCACGCGATGGCGGATCGCGCCGCCGGGTTCTGCGTCTACGACGACCCGGCTCTCGCGATCGCGGCGGCCCGCCGCGCCGGGCGTCGCGTCCTGTACGTCGACCTCGACGTCCATCACGGCGATGGGGTCCAGGCCATCCACCTCGCCGATCCGGGCGTCCTGACGTTCTCCATCCACCAGTCCGGCCGGACGCTCTTCCCCGGCACCGGCTTCGTCGGCGAGCTCGGGACGGGAGCGGCGGCCGGCACGAGCATCAACCTGCCATTGGATCCGGGCACGGGGGAGCGCGGCTGGCTCGGCGCGCTGCGGGCCGTCCTGCCGGAGGTCGCGGCGGCATTCCGGCCCGACGTCGTGGTCTCGCAGCACGGCGCCGATTCGCACGCCTGGGACCCGCTCGCGAACCTGCGGGTGACGACGACCGCGATGGGCGCCGCCGCGCGGCTCGTCGATGCCGTCGCCCATCGCCACGCCGCCGGTCGCTGGCTCGCGACCGGTGGCGGGGGCTACGACGCGTACCGGGTCGTGCCCCGGATGTGGACCCACGTCTGGCTCGCCGCCGCGCACCTCGAGCCGCCCTCGGCGACGCCGCCCCCGTGGCGGGCGCGCTGGACCGCCGAGGCGGCGCAGTACGGGCAGGCGCCCCTGCCGGAGTGGCTCGACGACGCGGAGAACGCGGGGCTCCCGTACGACGGGGCGCAGGCCGTCGCGGACCGGCGGGCCCTCGAGACGGCGGGCCTCGTCCGCGACCTGGCCGTACCTGCGCTGCTGCGGGCGGCCACGGAGTTCCGGTGGTGGGCACCGCTGGATCCATCCGGTGCGGCGAGCGGACCATCGTCGGGTCCGCCCGCGGATCCGGGCAGCGCCGTCGAGATCCTTGCTGACGTCGACGCGGCCGGCTGGGACGGCCTCACTCTCGATGATCGCGTCCTGCCGGCCGATCCTGCCACCGCGAAGGCGATCGTCCGTGCCGCGCTCGCGGGCCCCGATGGGTCGCGGGTCACGGCCGCCGTCGCCGGCGGACACGTCGTCGGGGCGGTCATCAGCGCCGCACCGGCCGGCGAGCGACTGTTGCTCGCGATCGGGGTCGCGCCGGCCTTCCGGCGGCGGGGCATCGCCACGGAGCTGCTGGCCAGGCACGCCGGACACGGGGAGTCCGGTCCCGAGCCGGCGTCGGCGCCGGCGTCCGGCTCGTGGGTCGCCGCCGTGACCATCGCCGAACGTGATCCGATCGATCCGCTGCCCCGCGACACCCGGGCCGCCATCGCGCGCCGGCTCCTCGAACGGTCAGGGTTCGCGGTGGAGCGGGCGGGCGGGCTGCTCGGCTCGGCGGATCCCGCCGCGGTCGTGGCCCGCCTGGCCTGAACCGGTCCCGGAATCGGACCGGCCCGGACCTTGCGGTCCGGGCCGGGGAGGGTGCGGCTGGGCTCGCGACGGGGGGAGGGTGGGGAACCCGCCGCGAGTCCGCTTCTGGTGGTGTCAGGCCGGCATGCCCGCCTGGCCCAACGGGTGCGTGGTGACCCTGGCTCGCCACGGGGTGCCGAGCCTCGGGAGGACGAGGCGGTCGAGGCCGTAGTAGCCGGCGACCCGCCAGGCCAGGATGAGCCCGATCGCGAAGGTGAAGAGCACCGGGTTCGTTGACGCGGAGCCGGCGAGGAGGAACGACATGTTCATCAGGGCCCCGAAGAAGGCGGCGATTCCGGTGAGGAGCCCAAGGAGCAGTCCGAGGCCGACGGCGAGCTCACCGAACACGATGAGGTAGGAGAACCAACCCTCGGCGTTGTTGTTCAGGAGAAGGTTGATGAAGTCGCGGTACCACTCGAACGAGATCGGCGGTCGCCCCTGCTCCGGCATGACGATCGCGCGCTCCCAGTAGCCGCGGAGGGGAGCCCCGCCAGCGAGCCATGGGTTGCCCTCGGCGAGCAGCTTGTCGAGCCCCGCCTCCAGCCACGAAAACCCCAGGAAGAGGCGGATCGGCAGCCAGAAGAGGCCGGCCCGCGTGTTGCTGAACAGGTACCGGGTGAAGGCGGGCCCTTCGACCTCGACGACATCCGCGTCAGCGGTCCTGCGGTCGCTGAAGAGCAGGGCGACGACGACGATCGCGAGGATCCAGAACGCCACGGTCACGATGCTTCGGAGGCTCTCGCCACCGAGGGTCTCGGGGCGGATCTCCGTAACGGGCACCTCCATCCAGAGGACGAGCACCGCGGCCAGGAGCCCCAGCGGGGTGGCCCACTTCCTGTAGTTCGACATGTGTCCGCATCCCTTCACTCGTGTCGCCCGGGACCAGCCTGGGCGGCACTGCTGCTTGTTTCCGTCGGGACGCCGGTCCTTCGATGCTGACACGATGGCCCATCCGCACAGGTGTCGGGTAATGCCCGATGGCCCGTCCTCGGGGGCCATCGGGCCGTGTCGTCGGGGATACGTGGCCCCATTCGACCGTGTCACCCGACCCGGCGGGGCCGTGCCGTTTCGAACGGATGATCGATTGCGCCGGTGGGCGCTACACTCCTCGACCCGTGAAGACGCGCGCCGCCGTGCCCGTGGCCCAATCCGCCGACGACCCGCTCGCCCCGTTCTCGGCCCCGGTCCGAGCCTGGTTCGAGAGCGCCTTCGAGGCGCCGACGCCGGCCCAGGCTGGTGGCTGGGCCGCGATCGCCGCCGGGAGGCACACGCTCATCCACGCGCCGACGGGGTCCGGGAAGACGCTGGCCGCGTTTCTCTGGTGCCTTGACCGGCTCGCCCGCGATCCCAGCCCGCCGCCGTCACGCGGCACGCCCGGCAGCATCCGGGTCCTGTACGTGTCGCCGCTCAAGGCGCTCACCAACGACGTCGAGCGCAACCTCCGGGCGCCGCTCCACGGGATCGGGCTGGCGGCCCAGCGCCTCGGCGAGGTGCCGCCGGCGATCTCCATCGCGTCACGAACCGGGGACACGCCGCACGACGTCCGCCGGCAGCTCGCCAGGACCCCGCCGGACATCCTCGTCACGACGCCCGAGAGCCTCTACCTGATCCTGACATCGGCCGCCCGGGAGACGCTCCGAGGCGTCGAGACCGTGATCGTGGACGAGGTCCACGCGGTCGCCGGCACGAAGCGTGGGGCGCACCTGGCGCTCTCCCTGGAGCGGCTCGAGAAGCTGCGGCCGGAGAGCGCCCCGGCCCTCCAGCGGATCGGGCTGTCGGCCACGCAGCGGCCCCTCGAGACGATCGCCCGGTTCCTCGGCGGGACCGGCCCGGGCCGCGAGGTCGCGGTCGTCGATGCCGGCACCCGCAAGGCGCTCGACCTGGAGGTCATCGTCCCGGTCGAGGACATGAGCCGCCTCGGCGAGGTCCTGCCGCCTGACGAGCAGCCGGGCGGCCCGGCCTGGCGGGACGACCTGCGGACGAGCATCTGGCCGGCGATCCATCCCCGGATCCTCGAGCTCATCCGGGCCCACCGGTCGACGATCGTCTTCACGAACAGCCGACGCCTCGCGGAGCGCCTGGCCCACCGGCTCAACGAGCTCGCCGGGGAGGAGCTCGTCCGGGCCCACCACGGCAGCATCGCCCGGGAGCAGCGGCAGGAGATCGAAGAATCGCTGAAGGACGGCCGGCTGCCGGCACTCGTCGCGACGAGCAGCCTGGAGCTCGGCATCGACATGGGGGCCGTGGACCTCGTCATCCTCGTCGAGTCGCCGACGAGCGTCGCGTCCGGGCTCCAGCGGGTCGGCCGGGCCGGCCACCAGGTCGGCGAGCCGTCGAAGGGCGTCCTCTTCCCGAAGTACCGCGGCGACCTCCTGGAGGCCACCGTCGTGGTCCGCCGGATGCACGAGGGCGCCATCGAGACGACGGTCATGCCGCGCAACCCGCTCGACGTCCTCGCCCAGCAGCTCGTCGCGATGACGGTCCTGGAGCCGTGGACGGTCGCGGACCTCCTCGCGACCGTGACGCGCGCGGCGTCGTTCGAGACGCTGTCGCGAGAGGCGCTCGAGGCGGTGCTCGGGATGCTGTCCGGAGCGTACCCGTCGGACGAGTTCGCGGAGCTGAAGGCGCGGGTCGTCTGGGATCGCGTGACCGACGTGGTGGAGGGGCGCCGCGACGCGCGCGTCGTCGCGGTCACGTCCGGCGGCACCATCCCGGATCGCGGGCTGTTCGGGGTGTTCCTGGCCGGCGAGGCGGGGACCCCGGGCCGCCGGGTCGGGGAGCTGGACGAGGAGATGGTCTATGAGCTCCGGGCCGGGATGCACGGCGATGTCGTCCAGCTCGGCGCGAGCTCGTGGCGCGTCCTCGACATCACGCCCGACCGGGTCATCGTCGAGCCGGCGCCGGGGATCCCCGGCAAGGTCCCGTTCTGGAAGGGCGACTCGATCGGCCGGCCGGTGGAGCTGGGGCGGGCGATCGGGACCTTCGTCCGCGAGGCGGAGGGGGACCTCGGGCGCGGCGAGAAGGGCCGCGCGGCGCTCACCGCCCGGCTGCGCGGCGCCCACGACCTCGACGAGCTCGCGGCCGGGAACCTCGTCGCGTATCTCGACGAGGAGCGCGAGGTCGCCGGAGCGCTGCCGACCGACCGGCGGATCGTCATCGAGCGGTTCCGCGACGAGCTGGGCGACTGGCGGCTCGTCGTCCTGACGCCGTTCGGCGGGCGCGTCCACGCCCCGTGGACCCTCGCGATCGAGCACCGGCTCCGCGAGCGGCTGGGGATCGAGGCCCAGACGATCTGGTCGGACGACGGGATCGCGATCCGGCTCCCGGAGGGCGAGGGCGACGGCGGCATCCGCCGCCTCCAGGAGATCGAGGCGCTCCTGTTCATCGCCCCGGACGAGGTCGAGGACCTCGTCGTGGAATCCGTGGGCGGCTCGGCGCTCTTCGCGTCGCGGTTCCGCGAGAACGCCGGCCGGGCGCTTCTCCTGCCGCGTCGCCGTCCCGGGACGCGAACGCCGCTCTGGCAGCAGCGCCAGCGCTCGGCCGACCTCCTGGCCGTGGCGTCGCGGTACGGCAGCTTCCCGATCCTCGTCGAGACCTATCGCGAGTGCCTCTCGGACGTCTTCGACCTCGACGCCCTGCGCGAGGTCCTGGGCGCGGTCGAGCGGCGGGACATCACGGTCCACGCGGTCGAGACGGTCAAGGCGTCGCCGTTCGCCGCCTCGCTGCTCTTCGACTACGTGGCGGCGTACATGTATGAGGGCGACGCGCCGCTCGCCGAGCGTCGCGCGGGCGCCCTGGCGCTGGACCGCGACCTGCTCCGCGAGCTGCTCGGCCAGGAGGAGCTCCGCGAGCTCCTGGACGGCGAGGCGCTCGCCGACCTGGAGCTGTCGCTGCAGGCACTCGTCGAGGATCGCCGCGCGACGACGGTGGACCAGCTGCACGACCTCCTGCGGCGGCTCGGGGACCTGTCGGCGCTCGAGGTCGAGGCGCGCGTGGAGGGCGGCGCGGCCGCCGCCGGTCCGTGGCTGGACGCGTTGCGGGCCTCGCGCCGGGCCGTCGTCGTCCGGATCGGGGGTGAGGACCGCTGGATCTCGATCGAGGACGCGGCGCGCTACCGCGACGGCGTGGGGGCGTCGCCGCCGGCCGGCATCCCCGAGGCGTTCCTCGCGCCGGTCAGCGGCGCGCTCGAGAGCCTGCTGGCGCGCTGGGCCCGGACGCACGGGCCGTTCCTGGCGGTCGATCCAGCCCGTCGCTGGGGACTGCCGGTGGGGGTGGTCTCCGATGCCCTGGAGCGGCTGGGCGACCGCGGCGCCCTGGTCCTCGGCGAGTTCCGGCCCGACGGGACAGAGCGGGAGTGGTGCGACCCGGAGGTCCTCCGCCAGCTCCGGCGACGATCGCTGGCCCGGCTCCGGCGCGAGGTGGAACCGGTGGAGCCGGCGGCGCTCGGGCGATTCCTGCCGGCATGGCAGGGGGTCGCCGCGGTCGGCGGGGCGGCGGCGCCCCTGCGCGGCTCGGCGGCCCTGGAGCGGCTCGCCGAGGTCGTCGACCAGCTCGCGGGGGTGGCCATGCCTGCGTCGGTGCTGGAGCGCGACGTCCTGCCGGCTCGGGTGCCGGGCTACCAGCCGCGGCTGCTCGACGAGCTCGGGTCCCTCGGCGAGGTCGCCTGGGTCGGGCGCGGGAGCCTCGGCCGCGACGACGGCCGCGTCGTCCTGTACCGGCCCGGGCGCGAGCTCCTGCGTCCGGAGGGCCTGCCGGACGGGACTGAGCGCCCGGAGGGGGTCCGCCACGAGGCGATCCGAACGCACCTGGCGCTCCGGGGTGCGTCGTTCTACCGGGAGATCGCGGGCGCGGCCGGCGGCGGTGACCGCGAGATCCTCGATGCGCTCTGGGATCTCGTCTGGGCGGGCGAGGTCACGAATGACACGTTCGCCCCGTTGCGGGCGCTGCGTTGGAAGCGGCCGGCCCGCACCACCGCGCGGCCACGCGTCGGGCGCCTGACAGCCCTGGGGCCGCCCGAGGCGGCCGGGCGGTGGTCCCTCGTCGGTGGCCCGGCGCCGGCCGAGGGGAGCGACGCCTCGGCCACGGCACGGCTCCACGCCACCGCGCTCGCGCTGCTCGACCGGTACGGCGTCCTCGTCCGCGAGGCCGTGATGGCGGAGGGCGTGCCCGGCGGGTTCGCGGGCGTCTACCCCGTCCTCCGGGCGCTGGAGGAATCCGGCCGGATCCGGCGCGGCTATTTCGTCGAGGGGCTCGGCGCCTCGCAGTTCGCGCTGGCCGGGGCGATCGATCGCCTGCGGGCGGTCCGCGACGGGGCGGCGGATCGCCGCGACGCCCCCACGGTCCACCTGCTCGCCGCCGCGGACCCCGGGAACCCGTACGGGGCCGCACTCGCGTGGCCGCGCCGCGGCGAGACCGACCGGCGGCCACTCCAGCGCGCGGCGGGCGCCTCGGTGATCCTCGTGGACGGCGTGGCGGCGCTCTACGTGGAGCGCGGCCGCCGGACGCTCCAGACCCTGCCGGCGTTCGACGACCCTAGCGTCGCGGCGGCCGCGGTGCCAGCCCTGCGGCGGCTCCTCGGCGACGGCCGCGACCGGGAGCTCGTGATCAGCCGCATCGACGGCGAGCCGGCCGGGACCTCGCCGTTCCGGGCCGCGCTCCTGGAGCATGGCTTCGCGGCCGGCTACCGCGGGCTCGTCCTTCGCGACCGCTAGGAAGGCTCGAGCGCCGTGCCCGAGGGCGACACCCTGGCCCGGACCGCGGCGGGGCTCCGGCCCTTCCTTGCGGGCAGGACGATCACGGCGGCCCGTGCCCGGGTTCCCGGTCCGCAGGTGGCCCGCGTCGTCGGCACGACGATCACCGAGGTCCTCGCGATCGGCAAGAACCTCCTGATCCGCCTCGACAACGGCCTCGAGCTCCGGACGCACCTCCGGATGCGCGGGACGTGGCACCGCTACCGGCCCGGCGAGCCGTGGCGGCGGCCGGCGAGCCGGGCAGTTCTCGTCATCGAGGTGCCGGGTGCTGTCGCAGTGTGCTTCGACGCCCCGGTCGTGGAGTTGCTCGAGACGCGGGCCGAGGCGCTCCACCCGCCGCTCGGCGGACTCGGGCCGGACCTGCTGGACGCGGGCTTCGACGCGGGTGAGGCGCGCCGGCGCCTTCGCGCCCCCGAGCGTGCGGCGCTGGAGATCGGGCAGGCGCTCCTCGACCAGCGAGCGCTCGCCGGCGTCGGCAACGTCTACAAGAGCGAGGTCCTCTTCATCGAGCGGGTGGACCCGTTCGCCCGGGTTCACGAGCTCGACGACGCGACCCTGGAGCGGCTCATCGAGACGTCGCGCCGGCTCCTGATCGCCAACGCGTCCCGGGCCGGCGGCCCGGAGCGAACGACGACCCGCGACCCGCACACGGGCGCCCGCCTCGCGCCGACCGCGCTCTGGGTCTACGGCCGCGCCGGCCGTCCGTGCCACCGCTGCCGCACCAGCATCCGGGTCGCGCAGCAGGGCACGGACCTGCCCCGATCCACCTGGTGGTGCCCGAACTGCCAGGCACGGAGGCTATGATCGGCCGCGATGTGCGAGCACTACGTGGCGAGGTCCGCGGCACCGTTCCGGCTCGACTCGCTCTGGGATCTCACGGAACGCCTGGAGCGCTTCGGGATCGCCGGATTCGGCTGGGGCGCGTCCTGGCTGGCGCCTGACGGGCGGATCGTGAGCCACCGCGACATCCGGGCCTTCCGCGACGACCCGCGTCGCGAGCAGGTGGGAGCCGTCGAGACGACGACGGCCCTGGTCCACCTCCGCCGGCCGTCGCGGCTCTCCACGCTCGGCCTCCCGGACACGCAGCCGTTCGACGACCCGGCCGGGCGGTACGCCTTCAGCCACAACGGCGACCTGCTCCTCCACCGCGACTGGCGCTCCCGCTACCGCGCCCAGGGCCGGATCCGCGGCCGTGCGGACACGGAGGTCGGCGCCCGCTGGCTCGAGGACGAGTGGCGGTCCGGCGAATCCGTGCCCCACGTGCTCGGGGCGCTCCACGACACGTTCGGCGGCCAGGCGAACCTCGCCGTCGTGACCGCGGACGGCGGCGCCCACCACTACGCGGGCAACCGCGAAAATCCGGTCTTCACGTTCCGCGTCGGCGAGATCGGCCTCGCCTGTACGGGGATCTACTCGCTCGACCGGTCTGTCTTCCGGTTCGTCGCGCCGGGGGCGACCGATCGGCGAATGATCCCGATCCGGACCACGGCCACGCTCGATCCGGAGGGTCGTCCCACGGCCGAGTGACGTCAGGCCCGGCGCGGCGTCCTGGGCGGAGCACGGCCTGCCGGACGGGCCGCGAACCGCGTTCCCGCTCGGGGTCGCGGGCTTCGTCGCCCGGGGGGTGCTCCTGCAGCCGGTCCCGGGGCCCCGTCGGCGACGCGATGTTCCCGGACCGGTCATCAGTCCGGGCGCCGGGCGACGGACGCGGGCCACCGTCCGGCCATGGCGCCGATCGGCCGGCGGGCATCGTCCCGCCGGTATACTCCCGCCCAACCATGAGCGACGGCACGGTCATCGTCATCGGGGGTGCTGAGGACAAGATCCGGGACCGGATCATCCTCAACCGCTTCGTCGCCCTCGCGGGCGGCGCCGACGCGATCGTCGCGGTCATCTCCACGGCGTCGTCCCTCGGCCACGAGGCGGGCGAGCGCTATCGGCAGATCTTCATGGAGATGGGCGTCGCGACCGTCCGGCCGCTCCACGCGATGACCCGCGCCCAGGCCAACGACGAGACGTTCGCCCGCGCGGTCCGCGACGCGACCGGCGTCTTCCTGACCGGCGGCAACCAGCTCCGGCTCAGCTCCACCCTCGGCGGAACGCGGCTCGCGGAGGCCGTCCTGGAGCGGTTCCGCCATGGCGCGGTGATCGCGGGGACGTCGGCCGGGGCGAGCGCCATGTCCAGCCACATGATCGCGTTCGGGGCGTCCGGGGCGACGCCCAAGCACCGGATGGCGGCGATCGCGGCCGGCCTCGGGGTCCTGCCCGGCGTCATCGTCGACCAGCACTTCCAGCAGCGGAACCGCCTCGGACGGCTGCTGAGCCTGATCGCCCAGAACCCGAGCCTCCTGGGCCTCGGCGTGGACGAGGACACGGCCGGCGTCGTCGGGCCGGACCAGGTCCTCGAGGTCATCGGCCGTGGGAGCGTCACGGTCGTGGATGGCGCGGCGGCCGAGACGGACGCCTGGGAGATCAAGGGCCACAAGCCGGTCATGATCAGCGGCGTGGTGCTCCATTCGCTCCCGGCCGGGTATCGCTTCGACCTCCGGCGGCGCCACCGCGTGAACCAGCCGAACCTGACGGCACTGCCCGGCGGCGAGAGCGCGGCCGCGTCCAGCTAGCATCGATCGAGGCGCCGGCGCCGCCGGCGGGAGGAGGGAGCCCGTGGCCGAGGCCGTCGCGAAGAGCAGCCGCACGAAGCGGTCCCGCAGCGCGGCCGCGGCCGGCGCGCGGCCCTCGCCCGACCTCCGGATCCTCGAGACCCGGATCCTCCGCGGGCCCAACTACTGGTCGCGGTCGCCGGTCGTCCGGATGCTCGTGGACCTCGGCTCGCTCGAGCAGTTCCCCTCGAACACGATCCCGGGCTTCGTGGACGGCCTCATCGCCTGGATCCCGTCGCTGGAGGACCACGCCTGCTCGCTGAACCGGCGGGGCGGCTTCCTGACCCGGCTCCGGGACGGGACCTGGGCCGGTCACGTCTCGGAGCACATCGCCCTCGAGCTCCAGAACCTCGCGGGCACGGACGTCCGGCACGGCAAGACCCGCGGCGCGGGGGCCGAGGGCCAGTACAACGTCATCTACGAGTTCCGCGAGGAGACCGTCGGCATCGAGGCCGGCAAGCTCGCCGTCAGGATCGTCAACCATCTCGTCGATCCGGCCTCGGACCCCGAGCTCGACTACGTCGCCGAGCTGGAGCGGCTCATCCGCCTCGCCGAGCGACAGGCGTTCGGGCCGTCCACCCAGGCGATCATCGACGAGGCCGCCTCGCGCGACATCCCGTTCATCCGCCTGGACCGGCACTCGCTCGTCCAGCTCGGCCAGGGTGTCCACCAGCAGCGCATCCGGGCCACGATGACGTCCCGGACCTCGGGCATCGCGGTCGACATCGCGAGCGACAAGAACCTCACCAACAAGCTGCTCGATTCGGCGGGCCTGCCCGTCCCGAAGGCCGACGTCGTGGAGGACGTCGAGAGCGCGGTCGCGACCGCGAAGCGCCTCGGGTTCCCCTGCGTGATCAAGCCCCTCGACGGCAACCACGGCCGGGGCGTCCACCTCGACCTCCGCTCCGAGGACGACGTCCGCGCCGCCTGGCCCGGGGCGCTCCGCGAATCTCGCTCGGGCGAGGTCGTCGTCGAGACGTACATCCACGGCAGTGACTACCGCTGCCTCGTCATCGGCGGCAAGGTGGCGGCCATCGCCGAGCGCGTGCCCGCCTCGGTCGTGGGCGACGGCGTGCGGACGATCGTCGAGCTCGTCGAGACGACGAACGCCGATCCGCGGCGTGGCATCGGCCACGAGAAGGTCCTGACGAAGATCAAGGTGGATGACGCGGCGATCGAGCTCGTGCGCGGCCAGGGCTTCGAGATGGATTCCGTGCCCCCGAAGGGCACGGCCGTGAAGCTTGCCCTGACCGGCAACATGTCCACCGGCGGGACATCGATCGACCGGACGATCGAGGCCCATCCGGACAACATCGAGATCGCCGAGATGGCCGCCCGGGTGGTGGGCCTCGACGTCGCGGGCATCGACTTCATCTGCCCGGACATCACCGTCCCCGTCCGCGAGACGGGCGGGGCGATCGTCGAGGTCAACGCCGCGCCGGGATTCCGGATGCACACCCACCCGACGGAAGGCGAGCCGCAGTACGTCGCCAAGCCGGTCATCGACCTGCTCTTCCCCTCCGGCGCGCCGTCCCGCATCCCGATCATCGGCGTGACCGGCACGAACGGCAAGACGACGACGGTCCGGATGATCGCCCACATCCTGAAGCTCATGGGCCGCCGGATCGGGATGACCTCGACCGACGGCATCGTCGTCGACGGCCGGATGATCAAGCGGGGCGACATGTCCGGCCCGAAGTCGGCCCGGATGATCCTCCAGAACCCGACCGTGGACACCGCGGTCTTCGAGGTCGCCCGGGGCGGGATCCTCCGCGAGGGGCTGGGCTACGACCGGAACGACGTTGCGGTCGTCACGAACGTCACCGGCGACCACCTGGGGCTCGGCGGCATCGACACGCTCCGGCAGCTCGCCGACGTCAAGGGCGTGCTCGTCGACGCGGTCCCGCGGACGGGGTCCGCGGTCCTCAACGCGGACGACGTCAACGTCGCCCGGATGGGCCAGCACTGCGACGGCGCGGTCGTCTATTTCTCGATGGAGACGGAGAAGCACCAGCCGGGCTTCGATCGGGTCGACGGACACTGCGGGCGGGGCGGCGCCGCCTTCGTCATCCGGCCGACGCCGGAAGGCGACCAGATCGTCCTCCGCCACGGGCCGCGGACGATGCCGGTCCTCTACACCCACCTCATCCCGGCGACGTTCTGGGGCAAGGCCCGGATGAACGTGGCGAACGCGCTGGCGGCCGCGGCGGCCGCGTGGGCCGCGGGCGCCCACCTCCACGACATCCGGCAGGGGTTGCGAACGTTCACGACGTCCTTCTTCCAGGCACCGGGCCGGCTGAATCTGGTCGAGGTCGCCGGCGTCCGCGTGGTCATCGACTACTGCCACAACGTGGACGGGATGCGGAACCTGGCCGACTTCGTGAACCGGATGATGGTCGAGAACGGGGTGCGTTCCGGCCGGGCCATCGGGGTCATCGGCGTGCCGGGCGATCGCCGCGACGACGACATGCGCGACTACGGCGCCCTGGCCGCGGGGGCCTTCGACGAGATCATCGTCCGTGAGGACCGGAACCTCCGCGGGCGTGCCCCGGCCGAAACCGCGGCGCATGTCCTGGACGGGATCCGTCGGGCCCGGGGCGACGGGGCGCGGACCACGCGGGCGGACGAGATCCTCGATGAGATGGCCGCGGTCCGGACCGCCCTCCGGCGCGCGAACCCCGGCGACCTGCTCGTGATGTGCGTCGACGACGCGATCGGGGTCTACAAGGAGACGATGGCCGCTGCGGGCCACGGCCTGGGGACCACCGCCTTCGCCGATCCGGGCGAGCTCGAGGCGCCGGAGGGGTAGGAGAGCGGCGCGGCCGCCGCCCTGCCCGCCCCGCATGCCGCACTGCAGCTCGTGCTGCGCCCCCGGCTCGGCGTCTCGTCAGGGATCGCTCCGACGCATCGGGTCGCGTCGGGCGGCCACTCGTCCCGTCAGGAATCGCTCCGACGCATCGGGTCGTTCCGGGCGGTCACTCGTCCCGTCAGGAATCGCCCGCCGGACTCGATGGCGGGCGACCCGACCTTCGGAGCCCGAAGCTGCCGCTCCGGACGTCCGAACCACGCTCGGGGCGGCGCCGGGCCGCGCGCTCGCACGGCGGGCAGGGCCCCACCGGGGCGCGAGCGGCCGTCACCGATGCCGCGCGGCGATTCCTGACAAGTGGGGTCAGGCTCGACTGGGGACGCAACCGCTGCGAGCTGGTCCGTCGGCGGCCGCTGGTCGGGTCAGCCGGCCAGCACTGGCCGAGTCGCGCGCCGCGGGCGGGCTGCGCGCCTCGTTGCGTCGCGGACTGCGCCAGGTGGCCGGCACGCCTCGCCGAGTCGCGCGCCGCGGGCGGGCGGCACGCCTCGCCGAGTCGCGCGCCGCGGGCGGGCTGTGCCTACCGCCCGATGTTCAGGTTCGCGCTGACGACGCGGACGATCCCCAGGATCAGCACGGCCGAGATCACCACGAGCGCGATTCCGATCGCCATCTCCACGGTGCAGAACCCTCCGTCCCTCGCGACCCGCCGGGGCTCCGGCGCTGGCCCCATCATGCGCGGTCGCGACCGCGCGCCGCAAGGGAGCCTGCGCCAGGCGCGCCACGCTATCGCCGCGGGCGCTCCTCGAGGCGGGGAGCGAGGCTGAGGAGGTCGGCGGCGGTCTGCACGGGACGAAAGCCGAGCTCATCGAGGAGCCGGAACACTCCTTCGCGATCCTCGTGGCACAGGAGGACCACGATCCGGGCCGCGTCCGGGCGCCCGCCGTGGGCCGCGCCACCGGCCCCGTTGAGCTCGGCGCGCAGCGCCGCGGTCTCCGACTCGTACACGGGGATCTCGTCCGTCCAGCCGGCGCCGGTCGCCCCGGCCCGCAGCTCTCCGATGACCGATTCCCGTCGCCGTCCGCGGAGGTACGCAAGGGTTTCCTTGATCGCGAGGCGCTGGACCCGCTGCGCGGCGATCGCGCCCATGCCGCGGAGCGTGTCGTCGGGCCGGTCGCCGGCCGTCCCCACGATGAGCGTGATCGGCGAGACCCGCCCGCCGGCGCCCGTGGCCAGCCCCTCGGCCACGTCGAGCAGCGAGCTGACCCCGGCCTCGTTGTGGGCGAAGTCCACGATCGCGATCCGCGACCCGGAGCGGAAGATGTTCAGCCGCCCCGGTGATTCGTTCGCGCTCGGGCGGAAGTCGACGAGGCCGCGCCGCACCTCCTCGATCGAGGCACCGAGGGCCCGCGCGCCGGCCGCCGCGGCGAGGGCGTTCGCGACGTTGTGCCGGGCGAGGCCGGACAGCGTGATCGGGACCTCGCGGACCGGCGCGATCGGCGTCCAGGCGCGGCCCTCCGCCTCGCCGAGCTCGCCGCGCCGGACGAGGTAGGCGCGGCCGCCGCGGCCGAGGTGCCGCTTCACGACCGGCCCGTCCGGGGCGAGGAGCGAGAAGTACGCCACGTGCGCCCGGACGCGGCGCGCGATCGGGGCCACATAGGGGTCGTCGGCGTTCAGGATCACCCACCCGTCGCGCGTCGTGATCCGGCAGATCGTGGCCTTGACCTCGGCCAGCTCCGGGAGCGTGTGGATTCCCTGCAGGTCGAGGTGGTCCGATGAGACGTTCGTCAGGATGCTCGCGTCGTTCGACTCGTAGCCCACGCCGCGGAGGACGATCCCGCCCCGGGCGGTTTCGAGGACGGCGACGTCGATGTCGGAGCGCCGCAGGATCTCCTGGGCGCCGCCGGGGCCGGTCCAGTCGCCCGGATCGACCATCCGCTCGTCCACGAGCACCCCGTCCGAGGTCGTCGTCCCGACGTGGCGCCCCGCCCGGAGCAGGATCCGGGTGAGGAGGCGCGTCGTCGTCGACTTGCCGTTGGTGCCGGAGATCGAGATGACCGGGATGCGCCGCGCCGCGTCGCGGATCCACGGCGACGGTGTCGCGGACGCCCGTTCGATCCGTGCCTTCCAGCCCTCGAGCATCCGCTCCTGGCCGCCGGTCAGCTTCGCTCGCGGCGCGGCGGTGACGTCCCGGAGCGCGAGGGCGAGCGCCGCCTCGGCGATGAGCCGCGCTCGCTCCGACCCGATCCACGGCCAGGTCACGATCCAGTGCCCCGGGTCGGACGAGCGATGGACCTGGATCCGCCCGACGCCCTCCCTGTGCTCGATCCGGAGCCGCCGCGCCCAGGCGGCCAGCGTCGCGATCGAGTCCGGCCACTCCTTCGGCGGGACCGTCGCGCCCAGCCAGACGAGCGCGTGCGCCCCGGGGGCGCGCTGCCCGTACCAGGTCCGTCGCCGCCCGATGGCGACCTCGACCTTGACCACCGGCTCGAGCCGGTAGACGCTGGGGCCCTCGAGCAGGCGGATCTCGATCAGTCGCACGGTCCGCCGAGGATAGCAATGGGCGCAGGCCGCGGGGCGCAGGCCGCGGGGCGCAGGCCGCGGGGCGCAGGCCGCGGCGAAGCCCCCCCGCCTACACTCTGGGCGTGGATACGACGCATGTCCCTGGCGCGGCCGCGACCGACGAGGAGCTCCGACGCCTGAACGCGATCGTCGTCGCCGAGCACCCGCGGTTCCTTGCCGAGCTGGAGCGCCTCTGCAACATCGACTGCGGCAGCTATTCACCCCGCGGCGTGAACGAGGTCGGGGCGTGGGTCGCCGGCGAGTTCCGGCGGCTCGGGGCGCGCGTCGAGGTCCGCCCGGATCCCGAGGGCCGCCTCGGTGACACGGTCATCGGCACGTTCGAGGGGACGCCGGGCGCCGGTCCTCGAATCCTCCTCATCGGGCACATGGACACGGTCTTCCCCGACGGGACCGTCGCCGAGCGCCCCTTCCGGATCACCAATGGGGTCGCCTACGGCCCCGGCGTGACCGACATGAAGGGCGGCCTCCTCGCCGGGCTCCACGCTCTCCACGCGCTCCGGGTGCTGGGGGGCGGCCGCTGGGATGCGTTGCCCTTCGAGCGGATCACGTACGTCGCCAACCCGGACGAGGAGATCGGCTCACCGAGCTCCACGCCCCACATCCGCGAGGTCGCCGCGGCCACCGACGCCACGTTCGTTCTCGAGTGCGCCCGGGCGAACGGCGACGTCGTCTCCTCGCGCAAGGGCATCGCCGACATCCGCCTCACGATCCACGGCCGGGCCGCGCACGCCGGGGTCGAGCCCGAGAAGGGCCGCAACGCGATCGTCGCCGGCGCGCGGCTCGTGGAGCGCGTCCAGGCGCTGAACGGCCACTGGCCCGGCGTGACCGCCAACGTCGGGGTCTTCCACTCTGGGACGCGGCCCAACGTCATCCCGGACCTCGCGACACTCGAGATCGACGTCCGGGGCGTCAGCCGCACCGAACTGGAGGCGGCCGTGACCACCATCCGCGACATCATCCGCGAGCCCGACGTCCCGGACGTCACGATCGACTTCGAGCAGATCGCCGGCTGGCTGCCGATGGAGAAGCTGGAACGCTCAAGCCGCCTCGCCGACACGGTCATCGCGCTCGCCGCGCGGCTCGGCTTCTCGACCATGGACGTCGGGACGGGCGGGGCCTCCGATGCCAACACGACCTCGGGCATGGGGGTGCCCTCGATCGATGGCCTGGGCCCGATCGGCGGTCGTGACCACTCCCCGGACGAGTACCTCGAGGTCGGCTCGATCGTTCCGCGGACGACGCTCCTGGCGGCGCTGCTGCTCGCGATCGGCCGTGATCCGGTGGTCGCCGCGTGGCGGGCCGAGGCCGACGGCCCCGCCACCCCCGCCTCCGGATCAGCCTGACGCCGGGACGTGTCCGGCGAGCGGCTCCGCGTCAGCTCCGGGAGTCCGTGGGAGGGTCCCTACGGCTACAGCCGGGCCATCGTCGTGGGTGACTCGTGCTGGGTCGCCGGGACGACGGATCCCGGTGGCGAGCACGTCGGCGACCCGGCAGCCCAGGCTCGGGCGGCGCTTGCGACGATCGAGCGGGCGCTTCTCGAGGTCGGCTTCAGCCTGTCCGACGTGGTCCGGACGCGGATGTACGTGACGGATGCGGATTTCGCGGTGCCGGTCGCGGCCGTTCACGGCGAGGTGTTCGGTGCTGTGCGGCCGGCGGCCACGCTCGTCGTGGTGACCGCGCTGATCGAGCCGGAACTGGTGGTCGAGATCGAGGTCGACGCCGTGCGGACGCCTCGAACCTAGGCCATCCCCCACGCCCGGGCGACTGCGGCGATCACGGCCGCCACGACGGTCCCGAGGAGGAGCCCGCGGCGCGCGGCCACGAGGACGACGCAGGCGCCCACGGCCAGCCACTCGATCCCGAGATGGAAGGTCGGCTGCCGGCCGGCGTCGAGCTGGATGGCGATCTCGATCGCCGCGATCGCGCCGAGCACCGCCGGGCCGACAAGCCGGAGGTAGTCGTTGACGCGCGCGGGCAGGCGATGCATCCCGGGGATGAGCAGCGGAAGGGCCCGCGACGGGTACGTGGCGAGGCCCATGAAGACCGCCAGAAGGACGAGGTTCGTGTTCATCGAGCGTGTTCGTGACGGTGGTCGAGAGACGGATCGTCCATCGTCGGTGTGAAGACGATCTGGGCCTCGTGGCGATGGTCGCCCCGGCCGGGCGGCGTGAGGAGCCCGACCGCGGGCCCGATGAGCCCGCCGGCGAGGATCCCGGCCGCCGGGTCCCACGCGAGGGCCACGCCGACCCCGACGATGACGCCCGTGAGGGCGGCGACGAGCTCCCGCCGGCCGGAGATCAGGCCCACCGCGAGGCCCGCCATTGCCGCTGGAAAGATGACGTCGAGGCCATACACACCCGGGTCGGGGATCTGGCCCCCGACGAGCACGCCGATCAGCGTCATGGCGTTCCACGGGATGAAGGTCGTCGCGATCGCCGCCCACCAGTAGCCCCATAGGTCCGCGCGGCCGAGCCGCCGGAAGTGGGCGATCGAGAGCGCGAACGCCTCGTCGGTGAGGACGTGAGCCATCGCCGCGCGGTAGGGCCGGGGCCGGTCGGCGAGATACGGGGCCAGCGCCGCGCTGTAGAGGAGGTGGCGGGCGTTCAGGAAGCCGGTCAGCAGCACGACGCCGAGCCACGGGAAGCCGCCGAGGACGTAGCCGACCGCCGCGAACTGGGACGCGCCGGCAAAGACGATGACGCTCATCGCGCCGGCTTCCAGCGGAGAGAAGCCCGCCGTGTGGGCCGCCAGGCCGTAGACCAGGCCGAAGCCCCCGGCCGTGACCATGATCCCGATGCCGTCGAGCACGAGGCGCCGACGCGACGTCTTGAGCTCCGCTGGCGTTGAGCCGGGAGTGGCGGCGGGGGCGGGGGCGGCGCCCGCGCCGGGCGTCGATGGCGCGGCGTGTGGCCCGCCCGGATGCCTGCCCGCACCGGGCGTCGATGGCGCGGCGCGTGTCGAGCCGGGATCCGTGCCCGCGCCGGTGCTCAGCGGAGAAACGTCTTCGCGCATGCTCCGTCGCAGACGACGTAGACCGCGTGGAGATCACGGGCGTAGCCCGCCGCATGCAGGAGGCCGGCGCAGCCGTTCGTCGGGCACTTCCAGACCCACCATCGATCGTTCGAGTCGAGCGGGGAGGTCTCCGCGGCCAGCTTGCCGGCGAGGCCCTCGCGGGCGTCGACGAGGGTCTTGATCGCCTTCGCCCGTGCCAGCTCCGTCTCGCTGGAGTACGGGTAGCTCTGGCCGACGTTCGACGTCACGGGTCCCTCCGGGCTCGCGAGGTGGGAGAGCGAAAGCGCCGATGGGCGGGTCGTGTGAGCGCAGCCGCGCCATCGGCGCCGCCGAGTATCGCACAAGGCGGATCGGCGACTGGGGGGACCGGCCAACTCCGGCTCACGCAGCGTGTCGTTTATCGCGAGGGGGGACCGGCCAACTCCGGCTCACCCAGCGCGTTCGCGCGAGGGGGGAGCGGCCAGCCCTCGAACCCGGCGCGTCGTTCGCGCGAGGGGGGAGCGGCCAGCCCTCGAACCCGGCGCGTCGTTCGCGCGAGGGGGGAGCGGCCAGCCCTCGAACCCGGCGCGTCGTTCGCGCGAGGGGGGAGCGGCCAGCCCTCGAACCCGGCGCCGTTATCGCGAGAAGGCTTATCGAACGCTCAACCGGCGAGATGTGGCGCGTTGCAAAGGCTTCCGACGTCCCTCGAGCCGCCAAACCGTGCCGCTCTACGCCTCCTGCGGATGGATCGTCGTTCGCGAGCGCCAAGAGGGGCTCCGTGGTGTCTGGAAGGGCCGTCGAGCGCGGTTGATAAGCGTTCTTGTAATAGCGGTGGTCCTGGCGCGGCGCGGGGCGCGGCGCGGGGCGGCGCCGTGGGCGCGGCGCGGGGCGGCGCCGTCGTCGCGGCGCGGAGCGCAGTCGTGGTCGCGGCGTGGGGCCCGGCAGGGGCGGCGCGAGGATGCGAGGTGCGGGACCCGGGTGGCCGGGGGCGGGCCGGGGCAGGCCGGGGCAGGGCGGGGACGGGCCAGGGCCGAGCCAGGACCGAGCCAGGGCCAGCGCCCGCTGGCCCCTGCAGAACCTGCCCGCGCCGCTACCAGACCGCGGGCAGGCCGGCGCTGCGCGGGTCCGTGGTCGCGGCGACGGAGCCGTCGGGGGCGCCGGGCCCGCCGCCGACGAGCTCGATTGCGTGCTCGTGGCCGAGGGCGGAGTCGAACGGCGCCGTCGGCCGCACGTCGTGGCCCATCGCAGCGAGCGTCTCGAGGACCCCGTCGGCGAACCGTGGCTCGGCGCGGACGACGGTCGGCGGCGCGAAATGGTGGTCCGGCTCCACGTACCAGCGCGGCGCGGCGACCGCGCTCCGGATCCCGAGTCGACCGTCCACGAGCGCGCTCACGAGCTGCGCGTGGACCTGCGGCTGCGCATCGCCGCCCATCGAGCCCGCGACGACCCACGGCCGGTCGTCGGTGGTGAACAGCATCCCCGGCAGGAGGGTGTGCAGGGTCCGCTTGCCGGGCGCGATGACGTTCGCGTGCCCCTCCTCGAGCGAGAAGTACGAGCCCCGGTTCTGGTAGTGGATGCCGGTCTCGAGATCGACGACGCCGCTTCCGAAGCCCAGGTAGTTCGACTCGATGAGACTGACCGCATTGCCCTCCGCATCTACGACCCCGAGGTAGATCGTGCCGCCGCCGGGCGGATTCGTCGACGCACCCGGGACCGAGGCCCACGTCGTGTCGATCCGCGCCGCGAGCTCCGCCGCATACCCCTTGTCGAGCAGCCGCGCGACCGGGATGTCGTGGAACTCCGGATCCGTCAGGTGGGTGTCGCGGTCCGCCATGGCCAGCTTCGCGGCCTCGATCGATCGATGGATCCAGTGCGCGTCGCCCACCGCGTCCCCGTCACCGCCACGGTCCGGCCCGAACGCCCGCGAGCTCGGCGCCTCGCCGGCCTCGAGGATGTTGAGGATCTCGAGGGCCACGATCCCGGACGAGTTCGGCGGATGCGTCGTCACGAGGACACCGCGGTAGGTCGTCGAGATCGGGTCCGTCCACGTCGACGCGTGACCGCGGAAATCGGAGGCTGCATGCAGGCCACCGGCCGAGGCGAGGAATCGCGCCTGCCGCGCCCCGAGGTCGCCGTCGTAGAAGGCATCGAAGCCGTCGGTCGCGAGTCGCTCGAGCGTCGAGGCCAGGGCCGGCAGTCGGACGAGCTCGCCCGGCCGCCAGGCCCGGCCGTGCGGCCGGTAGTGGCCCTCGAACGCCGCCCCCGCGCCGAGGGTGGCGCCCACGATCGGGACCGTCCGCTCGACCGCGGCAATGAACCCGTCCCACGCCGGGAACCCGCCGCGCGCGAGCTCGATGGCCGGCCCCAGCACCGCGGACCGCGACAGCCGCCCGAACCGGGCATGGGCGTCGCCCCACGACCTGACCGCCCCCGGCACGGTCACCGAGAGCGGCCCGCGCAACGGCAACGTGGCCAGGCCGCGGGATCGCAACGCGGCTGCGGATGCTGCCGCCGGGGCCCGCCCGGATCCGTTGAGCGCCAGCTGCTCGCGTGCCGCCGCGTCCCAGATCAGCCAGAACGCATCGCCGCCGATGCCGCAGGAGCTCGGGACGACCACGGCGAGCGCCGCGTTCGTGGCAATCGCCGCGTCCACGGCGTGGCCGCCCGCGCGCAGGATCGAGAGCCCCGCCTCCGTCGCGAGGTGATGCGGCGCGACGACGGCGCCGTGCCGGCCCCGGGCGAGGGGAGCGGGGACCAGGGTGCCGGGTCCGCCCTCGCTCATGCCGCGCCGCTCCGGCGGGCCCAGTTGCGGCCGCGGACCCCAGCGCTCCGGGTCGCCGGGTCGTCGTCGCGGGGCGCGCCGTCCTCGCTCATGCCGGCCCGCCCGCCTCGTCACCGAGCGTCGCCGCCTGCCCCGGCCCCAGGTGGTGCTCCATGGTCCGCAACGTTCGAAGGGGGACGAGGGCCACGAGCAGCAGCCCGCCCGTCGCCAGGAGCAGCCCGTCCATGCCGAGCCCGTCGGCCGCCACACCGCCGATGAGACTGCCGCCGATCTGCCCGATGGCCAGGAACACGGAGTAGAGACCCATGATCGCGCCGCGATCGCCGGGGAACTTCTCGCTCACGTCGGCGAGCAGGCCCACCGCCGCCGGCGTCGCGCCGGCCAGGACGAAGAGCCCGCCGGCGAGCGTCGCGCCCGCCACGATCACGAGTCCGGTGTCGACGGGGTTCGCCCCGGCCTCGAAGGCGCTGTGGTTGATGACGAGCCCCGCGGCCACGAGCGCGAGGCCGCCCATGATCCCGAACAGGATGATCGTCGTCCGGCGGAACCGGTCGAAGCGATCCCCCCACCAGACGATGCCCACGCCGAACACGATCGCGATGCAGATCGCGCCGAAGGTGATCTGGTTGGCGCTGAAGCCCTGGAGCAGCCACTGGTCCGGGAACTTCGGATTCGCCTTCGCGAACTGGAAGAGCGACTGGCTGAACCACAGCCCGATGGAGGCATTGACCGCGATCCAGGTCGGCGCGAGGAGCAGCACGTGAGAGTGGCTGACGAGCTCCAGGTATCGGCGCCAATTCGTATGCCTGGCGGTCAGTGCCTCCCGCTCGCCGGCCGGATCGGTGACCCAGAAGCGGTAGATGAGGAGCGAGCCGCCGTAGAAGAGCGCGTTCAGGAAGAAGGCATTCGGGCCGAGGACCTCGAAGAGCTTCGGCGCCACGATGAAACCCGCGCCGAGCCCGGCCAGCGTCGCCCCCTCGAAGCGGGCCGCGGCCTTGCCCCGCAGGACCTCGTTGCCGGCCGTCGCGAGGGCGATGTAGCCCAGGATCGACGGCACGGAGGCGGCGGTCGAGGCGCCCTCCAGGATCCGCGTCCCGCCAAGGACCAGGACGTGCGTCGTGAGCCCGGTCAGGACGACCGCCACGGCCCCGAAGATCGGCCCGTACAGCATCACCTTGTGATGCCCGAGGCGGTCCGAGATGATCCCGAAGAGCGGGGAGAGCACGAGTTCGGCGAGGTAGAACGTTGCGGCGAGGACGCCGACGACCTTGGCGTCGATTCCGGCCTGCCCTGCGTCGGCGAGGTCGGCGAGGTAGAACGCGAGCATCGCCCCGGTGAGCCCGGTGCTGAAGCGGAGCGTGAACGTGCCGGTCAGCACAGCCCACAGCGAGCGATCCATGCCCGAAAGGGTACCGGACCGCCCGTCCGCGCCCGTATCATCGCGGTGAGGAGTGGACGGCCCGCCGACGTGCCCGCGCTCGGCGTCGTCCGGAGGGACGCAGTGAGTCACGTCGCGATCGTCACGGATTCGGCGTCCGACCTGACGCCGGGCCGAGCCGCCGAGCTCGGCATCAGCCTCGTTCCGCTCATCGTCAATTTCGGGGCGGAATCGTTCCGATCCGGCCTGGAGCTCTCCCGAGAGGATTTCTGGGCCCGGATGACCGCTCCGGATGCGCCGTTCCCGACGACGGCGGCGTCCGCGCCGGGCGACTTCAAGGCCGCGTACGAGGCGGCCCTCACGGCCGGAGCGGACGCGATCGTCTCGATCCACGTCGCCGGCACGCTCTCCGGCACGATCAAGTCGGCCGAGATCGCGAAGGGCATGCTGCCCGATGCCGAGATCCACATCGTGGACTCGATGGGCGCCTCGATGTGCGAGGGCCTCCTCGCGGAGCTCGCGGTCGGGATGGCCCGGCTGGGCGCCGGGGCCTCGGAGATCGCCCGCGTCTGCGAGGAGCGGCGAGGCGACGTCGCGATGATGGTCGCCCTCGACACCCTCGAGTACCTGAAGCGCGGCGGGCGGATCAGCGGCGCCCAGGCCGCGATCGGGACGCTCCTGTCCGTCAAGCCGATCATCGAGGTCAAGGACGGCAAGGTCGAGACGGCGGACCGGGTCCGGACCCGGGGGAAGGCCCGGGAGCGGCTCATCGAGCTCATCTGCACGCGGCCCATCGAGCGCCTCTCGGTCCTCCACACCACGAATGCGGGCGTGGAGGCATTCCGGGACGAGATCGTGACCCGGGTGCCCGGCGGCATCGACCCGGCGAACGTGACGATCGATCTCGTCGGGCCGTCGGTCGGGCCGCACCTCGGCCCCGGCTGCGTCGGGGCGGTGGCGCTGTACCGCCACGGGTGACGGTCGCGGGCCAACGTGCCCGCCGTTGCCCGTGCCGTTCGGCACCCATTCGCAAGGTTGCGGCACGGTTGCGGACAGGATTCCGGCAGGTACCGCCGCATCCTGACCATCGGTATACTTCGGCCGTCTCCACGCGCGTCGTCCCCCGGCCCCGGCCGGCGCGTCGCGCCCGTGGGGTCGTCCGGGAGACGACCCAGCCATCCGGGCCCGCCAGGCGGGCACGGTTCGGAGGAACGCCTCACTCATGACCACCGAGCACGCCACGACCCCCATCAACCCGTGGGCCGTGGCGCAGCAGCAGTTCGACCTGGCCGCGGAGCGGCTCGGCCTCGATGACGGCATGCGGGCCGTCCTCCGCGAGCCGCGGCGCGAATTCACGGTCCACTTCCCGGTCCACATGGACGACGGGTCGGTCCGCGTCTTCACCGGCTACCGCGTCCAGCACAACCTCGGTCGCGGACCAGCCAAGGGTGGCATCCGTTACCACCAGGACGTCAGCATCGACGAGGTCAAGGCCCTCGCGATGTGGATGACCTGGAAGTGCGCGGTCGTGGGCATTCCGTACGGCGGCGGCAAGGGCGGCGTCATCGTTGACCCGAAGCAGCTGTCGATGCGGGAGCTCGAGTCGCTCACCCGGCGCTTCTTCACCGAGATCGAGGTCCTCGTCGGACCCGAGAAGGACATCCCGGCGCCGGACGTGAACACGAACAGCCAGATCATGGCCTGGATGATGGACACCTACTCGATGCACGCCGGGTACACCGTGCCGGGCGTCGTGACGGGCAAGCCGATCAGCCTCGGCGGGTCGGAGGGCCGGAACGAGGCCACCGCTCGCTGCACGGTCTACTGCATCGTCGAGGCGGCGCGCCACCTCGGCATCGAGCTCCCGAAGTCGCGCGTCGCGGTCCAGGGCTTCGGCAACGCCGGCTCCATCGCCGCCACCCTGATCGAGGACGAGGGCGCGACCGTCGTCGCCGTCTCCGACTCCACCGGCGGCATCGCCAATCCCGATGGCCTCGAGATCTCCAAGGTCATCAAGTGGAAGAAGGAGCACGGGACCGTCCAGGGCTTCCCCGGCGCCACGGACATCAGCAACGCCGAGGTGCTGGAGGTCGACTGCGACATCCTCATCCCGGCCGCGCTCGAGAACCAGATCACCGAGCGGAACGCCGGCAACATCAAGGCGCGCCTGATCGCCGAGGCGGCCAACGGGCCGACCACGCCGGAAGCGGACCGGATCCTCTGGAAGAACTCGAAGTTCATGATCCCGGACATCCTCTGCAACGCCGGCGGCGTCACGGTCTCCTACTTCGAGTGGGTCCAGGACCTCAACCGCGACCACTGGAGCGAGGAGGTCGTGAACGCCAAGCTCAAGGAGATCATGACCAAGGCGTTCCGCGAGACCCTCGCGATCGCGCGACGCGAGCAATGCGACATGCGCACCGCCGCCTACCTCCTCGCCGTTCGGCGCGTCGCCGACGCCATGGCGATGCGCGGCCTGTACCCGTAGATCGCACCTTCGGCACCGACCAGGAAACCCGGCCGGGCTGACCCGGCCGGGTTTCGTTGTTCCTTGGCCCCCTGGTTACCGACCGAGGGCGCGCCTCGCCTGCTCCCATCTCGAAGGCAAACGTCGCGCACGGATTCGACGTGGGCCCAATCGGTGACCGGAGCCCCGTCGTCCTGGTTCCGACGAATGCCGGTGCTACCATCCCGCCACCATGCTCGACCACGAAGAGAAGTTCCTGTTCAAGGAGGAGATCGTCCACCTGGCGAACGCGGTGGCCGAGCCCGGCACGCTCGACAACGTCGAGGATCTCCTGACGGACGTCATCACGAGCCCGCGCTTCGACTCGGAGGTCTTTACGCTCGAACGGAGCCTGCAGGTGATGCTCGGCGCCCGGGCGGGGACGACGCTCGTGGGCCTGCTGACCGTTGCCCCCGAGGTCTTCGACGAGGTGGCCGAGGTCCGCATCCCGCCCGACGTCCACGAGCGCCTCGTGGCCTGGCGGGCCCGCTTCGGCCTCGCCATCGACAACGCCCTGAACTTCCTCAACAACCCCGATGGCATCCAGGGCCACAACTTCGCGACCCAGATCGCCCACGTCGAGGAACGTCGCGTCCTCCAGGGCCGCCTCACGCTCGTGCGCTACAACAACGAGCCGCAGTTCTTCGTGGCCGACGCCTCGGTCTTCCTGGGCCTGATCGCCGACATCATGGATCGCCTGGGGCCGTACATGGAGCCCGACGGCGTCGATGCGGAGACGATCTCGCGGCTGCGGGACGGGATCCAGCTGATCGAGCGCAAGACCACCGCCCGCCCGTAGCGTTCGGCCCGCCGTGCGCCAGCTGTACCTCGCGGCGACCGGCCAGAACCGGGGCAAGACGACCGCCTCGCTCGGCCTGCTGAACGGCTTCCTGGAGCGCGGCCTCCGCACCGGCTTCATGAAGCCCGTCGGCCAGCGAACCGTCATCGATCACGGCCAGCCGGCCGACGAGGACGCGGTCCTCATGCACGAGATCTTCGACCTGCGCGAGCCGTACAGCGCGATGAGCCCGGTCCACATCCCGCGCGGCTTCACGAAGGCGTACATCGCGGGCGAGGTGGTGGAGGACCTCGGCGATCGGATCCGGCGCGCCCAGGTGACGTACGCCGACCACGACGTCCTCCTCGTCGAGGGCACGGGCCACGCCGGCGTGGGGGCCGTGATCGGGCTCTCGAACGCGGTGGTCGCGGCGCTGCTCGACGCCCCCGTGATCATCATCAGCGAGGGCGGGGTGGGCCGGCCGATCGACGAGATCGTGCTGAACGCATCCCTGTTCGAGCGGCACGGCGTCGGCGTCGCCGGGGCGATCGTCAACAAGGTGGACATCGACGCCCAGCCGGGCATCCGGGACATCCTCGAGCGTGGCCTCGCCCCGTACGGGATCCCGCTCCTCGGCGTCCTGCCGGTCCGGCCCATCCTGTCGAACCCGACGCTCGAGATGATCCTCGAAGGCGTCCACGGCGAGGAGATCCACCCGGGTCCTGACCTCGACCGCGTCATCGACGGCGTCGCGATCGGGGCGATGGAGCCGGGCCACATGCTGGAGCGGGTCGGGCCGGGGACGCTCGTCATCGTGCCGGGCGATCGCGAGGACGTGATCCTGACGCTGACGACGGCGCACCTGATGGGTCCGGCGGGGACGGCGAATCCCGGCGAGTTCGTTGGGCGCGGCGAGCGGTCGATGCTGTCCGGCCACGAGGGTGCGGCGATCGGGCTCGTCCTCACCGGTGGCTACCGGCCGCGCCAGGCAGTCCTCGACGCGATCCGGCGGGCAGACCTCTTCGCGACAATCGTCGCCGAGGACACCTACTCGGTCGCCTCGGAGGTCCACGACCTCCTCGTGAAGACCCACCCGGCCGACACGGAGAAGATCGCCCTGATCAAGGCCCTGGTCGCCGAGAACCTCGACATCGAGCGGATCCTCGCCGTCGCGCGGGAGCCGGCCCAGATCTGGCGGTAGCCGGTCGCGTCGGGTTCCGACGCAGCTCCGGGATCACCGTCTCGGCGATGTGGCGAAAGGGCGCTCGTCTCACCCGGCCGCGGTCCCACGGCGGAGAAGTCCGTGAAGCCCAGGCTCCCGTGGCGGGCCACGAAGTCCCGATACGTCGCCTCCGAGGCGAGGACGTCGCGCGTCGCCCAGGTCGAGCGCCGGATGGTCGCTGGCTCCCGGCCGATCGCTCGCGCCTCGGCATCGAGGACGGCCATTCGCTCGGCCAGCTCGGTCTCCAGCCCGTCCGTCGCGGTCCCGGGCATCGCCGCGAACGTGTCCCATTGGTCCGCGTAGCGCGCGGCGATGCGCAGCATCCGCGGCCGGTGGGCCGCGATGAGGATCGGGATCCGTGGCTGCTGGATCGGTCGCGGCTCGAGCGGCGCGTCATCGAGCCGGTAGTAGCGGCCATGGTAGGTCGTCCGCTCGTGGGCCATCAGCCGGGTCAGGATCTCGACCGTCTCCTCGAATCGGTCGACCCGCTCGCGTGCAGGGGGGAGCGCGATGCCGTAGCGGCGATGCTCATCGACATGCCAGCCCGCGCCGAGTCCCAGGATCAGCCGCCCGTTGCTGATGTGGTCTACCGTGAGGGCCTCCTTGGCCAGAATCGACGGATGGCGGAACGTGTTGCTCGTGACCAGGATCCCCAGCCGGATCCGGCTCGTCCGGGCTGCCAGCGCCGCCAGCAAGGTCCAGCCTTCGAGACAGGGCAGGTCCGGCGGCCCATCGGTATCGACGAGATGGTCGACGAGCCAGGCATGGTCGAACCCGAGGTCCTCGGCCATCTGGAATTCGTCGTAGACCTGGACCAGTGGCTTGCTGGCCTGGCTGAGGAAGAGCCCGAAGCGCGGTTCGGGGGTCATCCCGTCCGGGCGGCCGGTCGAGGCGCGGGCGCCGGCGCGCTCTCGCGGATGACCAGTTCGGTCTCGAGCGTCAGGGCCCGGACGGGCATCGTGGCCGGGTCCTCATCCGCCGTCGCGAGCAGTTCCGAGACCGCCAGCCGGCCAAGTCGATTGAGCGGCTGGACGACCGTGGTCAGCGACGGGGTGAACTGCGCGGCCTCGTCCATGCCATCGAACCCGACGATCGCGATGTCATCGGGAATGCGGATCCCGCGCTCGTGCGCCTGATGCAGGATGCCAAGCGCCATCTGATCGTTCCCGGCGAAGATGCCGTCGAGATTCGGCACCTCGCGGAGCATGGTGTCGAAGGCGATCTCGCCGCTCGCCGATGACCAGTCACCGGCCGCCACGGGGCCGGTCGCCAGGCCGGCGTCACGCAACGAGTCGCGCCAGCCGTCATGGCGGTCGCGCGCCTCGGGCCAGGCCAGTGGTCCGGCGAGATGGCCGATCCGTCGCCGGTCGAGGCTGAGCAGGTGGTTGGTCGCGAGCTGGGCGCCACCATAGTTGTCGATGACGATCGTCGAGAACGCCGGTGACGGCCGGGACTTGAGGTACACGATCGGCGGCGACCCGGGCGGCAGGCTGGCGGTCGCGATATTGGTGCCCAGCTCCGGCGCCGCGAAGATGATCCCCTCGACGCGGTGGGCGATGAGAAACTCGATGACCGGCACGATGTCGACGGTGTCGTGGTTGGCGAGCTCCTTCAGCAGCAGCCCGTAGCCGCGAGCCTCGGACTCCACGGTGATGCCGTTGAGCGTCTGGGCCACCCCGAAGTAGCGCAACCCGGCGGCGATGACGCCCAGCGTCTGCGACCGGCGATGGACGAGGCTGCGCGCCACGGCGCTCGGCTGGAAGCCCACCTCGGCGATGGCCGCCTCGATCGCGGCGCGCGTCGACGGGGAGACGTCGGGTCGGCGATTGATGACGCGCGACACCGTCTGCGTGGACACACCACACATCCGGGCGATCTCCTTGATGGTGACCCGGTGCTGACGCGGCACTCCGGCTCCCTGGGAGGATGGCAAGATGCTTGCGGTCGACTTGTCGCGCGTGTACTGCTACGGTACCACTGCAGCGTTAACGTTAGCGGGAACGATAACGGACGTCGAGGATCGACGTTCTCGGTAGCGCCGGACACACCGTCCCGCGGACCGAAGGAGGTCGGGTGACCAGGTACGCCATCGGAGTCGACTTCGGGTCCGAGTCCGGCCGAGCCGTGTTGGTGGACATCGCCGACGGGACCGTGATCGCTTGGGCGGTCCGTCCCTACGATCACGGCGTCATCGACGAGCGGTTGCCCCTGGCCGACCAGACCGTCGAGCTCGGGCCCGACTGGGCGCTCCAGGACCCCGACGACTACCTGCGTGTCCTCCAGTCGACCGTGCCCGAGGTCCTCCGCTCGAGTGGCGTCGACCCAGCGGATGTCATCGGCGTCGGCATCGATTTCACGGCCTGCACCATGCTCCCCACCACCGCCGCTGGCACGCCCTTGTGCGACGTGCCCGCGTTCCGGGCGAACCCGCATGCCTGGGTCAAGCTCTGGAAGCATCACGCGGCGCAGCCCGAGGCCGACCGCATCAACGCGGTGGCACGATCCACCGGCCAGCCGTGGCTCGACCGGTACGGCGGGAAGATCTCGTCGGAGTGGTTCTTCTCGAAGGCGCTCCAGATCCTCGATGAAGCGCCGGAGGTCTATGCCGCCGCCGACCGGCTGATCGAAGCCGCGGACTGGGTGTGCTGGCGACTGACCGGGGTCGAGACGCGCAACGCGTGCACCGCCGGCTACAAGGCGATGTGGTCGAAGCGCGACGGGTTCCCCGACGCCGATTACTTCGCGGCCCTCGATCCGCGGATGCGCAACGTCATCGATACCAAGATGTCGCGCGAGGTCCTGCCGGCCGGACGACGCGCCGGGGGTTTGTCCGCCGAGGCGGCGGCGTGGACCGGACTGTGCGAAGGCACCGCCGTCGCGGTTGCTAACGTCGACGCCCATGTCGCCGTCCCGGCGGCGACGGTGATCGAGGCGGGGCGGATGGTCATGATCATGGGGACGTCCACCTGCCACATGGTCCTGTCCCGGGAGGAGCACGCGGTCCCAGGCATGTGCGGGTTCGTCGAGGACGGGATCCTGCCCGGGTTCTTTGGCTACGAGGCCGGGCAGTCGTGCGTTGGCGACCACTTCGCCTGGTTCGTGGAGAACGCCGTCCCGCCCGCCTATCACGAGGAGGCTCGCGCGCGGGGGCTCGACATCCATGCGCTCCTCCAGGACAAGGCGGCGGCGCAGCGCGTCGGCGAGTTCGGGCTGCTGGCCCTCGACTGGTGGAACGGCAACCGGTCTGTGCTCGTCGATGCGGCCGTCGGGGGCCTGATCATCGGGGCCACCCTTGCCACGACGCCCGAGGACATCTATCGCGCGCTCATCGAAGCGACGGCCTACGGGACGAGGGTCATCGTGGAGACCTTGGAGGCCCATGGCGTGCCGATCACCGACATGGTCGCGTGCGGCGGTCTGGCCGACAAGAGTCCGCTGATCATGCAGATCTACGCCGATGTGACCGGTCGCCCGTTCAGGCTGAGCGCCTCAGAGCAGACGCCGGCACTCGGGTCGGCGATGTTCGGTGCGGTCGCGGCGGGAGCCGCGACCGGCGGCCACGCATCCATCGAGGATGCCTCGCGCGCCATGGCCCGTCTCCAGGACCGGGTCTTCGAGCCGATCCCCGAGAACGCGGTCACATACGACGTCCTGTACCGCGAATACCTTCGCCTGCACGACTACTTCGGGCGCGGCGAGAACGACGTCATGAAGACGCTCCGCCGGCTGCGTGACCAGGCGAGCGGGGTACGAGTCTGATGCGCCTCGAGGCGCTTCGGCACGAGCTAGTCGAGTTGCACGCGGAGTTGCCCCGCCACGGCCTGGTGGTCTGGACCGGCGGCAACGTGAGCATCCGCGACCCGGAGACCGGGCTGGTCGCCATAAAGCCGTCGGGCGTGCGCTACGAGGACCTTACCGCCGAGCGCATGGTCGTCCTCGACCCAGACGGGGCCCTCATCGAGGGGGATCTCAACCCCTCCTCCGACACCGTCAGCCATCTGTACATCTACCGCCACCGCCCCGACGTCAACGGCGTGGTCCACACCCACTCGCGCTATGCCACGGCGTTCGCCGCCGTGGGGCGTCCCATACCGGTCTACCTGACCGCCCAGGCCGACGAGTTCGGCGGCCCGATCCCGTGCGCTGGGTTCACGCGCATCGGCGATGCGGGCATCGGTCGTCTCGTCGTCGAGGCGATCGGCGGATCTTCCGCCATCCTGCTCAAGAACCACGGCGTCTTCACCGTCGGCCCGACCGCCCGCGCCGCGGTCAAGGCGGCGGTCATGGTCGAGGACATCGCCGCGACCGCGTTCGCGGCCCTCCAGCTCGGGGCCCCCGACGAGATCCCGGAGGACGACGTCGTCGCCCTCCATCGGCGCTACACCACCGTCTACGGCCAGTAGTCGTCACCCGTGATCGAGCTCCGTCGCAACGAGGTCTGGTTCGTCACCGGGAGCCAGCAACTGTACGGCCCGGATGTCCTCGAGCGGGTCGCCCGGGACAGCGCCACGATGGCAGCCGCCCTTGACGCCGCGCCGGCCATCCCCGTCCGGGTGGTGGTCAAGCCGGTCCTGACCGACGCCGAGGGCATCCTCGCCCTCGCCCATGCCGCCAACTCGGCACCGGGCTGCGTGGGGCTGATCGTCTGGATGCACACCTTCTCGCCGGCCAAGATGTGGATCGCCGGCCTCGAGGCGCTCCAGCTGCCGTTCCTGCACCTCCACACCCAGTTCAACGAGGGGATCCCGTGGGCCGGGATCGACATGGACTTCATGAACCTGAACCAGGCGGCCCATGGCGACCGCGAGTTCGGGTTCATCGCGGCGCGCCTGCGGCTCGAGCGCCAGGTCGTGGTCGGGCACTGGTCGGACCCCGAGGTCCAGGACCGCATCGGAGCGTGGACGCGGGCCGCGTCGGCCAAGGACGACTGGCGCCATGGGCGGATCGCCCGCTTCGGCGAGAACATGCGCCACGTCGCGGTCACCGACGGCGACAAGATCGAGGCGGAGCGCCGGCTCGGCTACACCGTCGAAGGCTATGGCGTGGGCGACCTGGTGGCCATCGTCAACGAGGCGACCGACGGCGAGGTCGACGACCTGATCGCAACCTACCTCGACGAGTACGACGTGGTTCCCGAGTTGCGCCCCGGCGGTGACCGCGCGATGTCCCTGCGCGATGGGGCACGCATCGAAATCGGACTGCGCAGGTTCCTCGACACGGGTCGGTTCATCGCCTTCACCACGACCTTCGAGGATCTCCACGGCCTCACCCAGCTGCCCGGACTCGGCCCACAGCGCCTCATGCGCGATGGGTATGGGTTCGGCGCCGAGGGCGATTGGAAGACGGCCTCCATGGTCCGGGCGATGAAGGTCATGACCGCCGGGCTGCCAGGCGGCGTGTCGTTCATGGAGGACTACACGTATCACCTCGATCCGGCCTGCGACCTCATCCTGGGCGCCCACATGCTCGAGGTCTGCGAGACCGTCTCGGAGGAGCGGCCGCGACTCGAGATCCATCCCCTGGCCATCGGCGGCAAGGCCGATCCGGTGAGGCTCGTCTTCGACGCGCATCCGGGCGCCGCGATCGCTGCCTGCATCACCGACATGGGCCAGCGCTTCCGGATGATCGCGACCGTCGTGGACGTCGTCGCGCCGCTGGAGCCCCTCCCCAACCTGCCCGTGGCCCGCGCCGTCTGGCGCCCCCGGCCGAACCTCAAGGTCAACGCCGCGGCCTGGATCCTGGCCGGCGGCTCGCATCACACGAGCCTTGGGTATGCGGTGACCGTGGAGCAGCTGGCGGACTTCGCCGCGATGTCACGTGTCGAGATCGTGGTCATCGACGGAACGACCCAGCTCGACGCGTTCCGTGACCGTCTACGCTGGAACGACCTGTATCACCTCTTGGCGCGCGGGCTCTGAATCGCAACCGATCAAACGCTCGGGCCGCGCCGACCCGACACCGCTATGCAGCCAGACGACAACCCCTTGACGTCCTGCTGACGACGTGTCTAGCATGGCCCCGTTAACGTTCACGGGAACGATAACGAGTCGGACGATCAGGGACGTGGACGCCGACCTGCGATAGGTCGTCGCAGGTCGATCGGTGTCGCGCGGGATACCGGATCTGCACCGAGTCGCTGAGACGCCTGGCATAAGGTCGGGGCCGTTCGGCCCAGTCACGTGGAGGAGCGAACAGACTGATGAAGAAACTATTGAGCCTGGCCCTCGTGGTCGTGCTCGCGGCGGCCTGTGGCGGCTCGTCGAGCAGCTCTGCGCCGGCAGGTGGTGGTTCTGCGCCAGCAGGTGGTGGTCTCGTCGGCATCGCGATGCCGACAAAGTCGTCCGCACGCTGGATCGCCGACGGGGACAACCTGGTCAAGTCGCTCACGAAGCTCGGCTACACGACCGACCTCCAGTACGCTGAGGACGACATCCCGACCCAGGTCTCCCAGGTCGAGAACATGATCACCAAGGGCGCCAAGGTCCTGGTCATCGCCGCCATCGACGGCACGACGCTGACCGACACACTGGCCAAGGCCGCCAAGGCCGGGATCAAGGTTCTCGCGTACGACCGCCTGATCCGTAACTCGCCGAACGTCGACTACTACACCACCTTCGACAACTTCAAGGTCGGTGTCCTCCAGGCCGGCTCGATCGAGGCTTGCCTCGGTCTCAAGGACGGCAAGGGCCCGTTCAACATCGAGCTCTTCGCCGGTTCGCCCGACGACAACAATGCGGGCTTCTTCTTCAACGGCGCCATGTCCATCCTCCAGCCCTACATCGACAGCGGCAAGCTGGTGGTGCAGAGCAAGCAGGTCAAGTTCCCGGAGGAAGTCGGGACGCTGCGCTGGGATGGCGCGACTGCCCAGGCCCGCCTCGACAACATCCTGGCCACGTTCTATGCCGACAAGCGCCTCGATGCCGCCCTCTCCCCGTATGACGGCATCAGCCGCGGGCTGATTGCCGCCTTCAAGCAGGTTGGCTACTACAGTGCCGCCAAGCCGGCGCCATGCGTCAGCGGACAGGATGCCGAGCTGCCGAGCGTCAAGTCGATCCTCGCCGGCGAGCAGACCTCGACCGTCTTCAAGGACACGCGCAACCTTGCCGCGCAGGCCGCGAAGATGACCGACGAGATGCTCAAGGGCGGGACCGTCACGACGAACGACACCAAGACGTACGACAACGGCGTCAAGGTCGTCCCCTCGTTCCTGCTCGACATGGTCAGCGTGACCAAGGACAACGTGAAGAAGGAACTCGTCGACAGCGGCTACTACACGGCGGCCGACGTGGGCCTCTAGGACCAACACGACACGAGCGGGTGTGCGAGGCTTGCCTTGCACACCCGCTTTGTTGACTCAGGGGACGGAAAGGGCGACGGCGGACGAGTTGAGCGACGCATTGCTGGAGATGCGCGGGATCACCAAGACGTTCCCTGGCGTGCGCGCGCTGAGCGACGTCAGCTTCGCGGTCCGGCCCGGAGAGATCCATGCGCTGGTCGGGGAGAATGGGGCCGGCAAGTCCACCCTGATGAAGGTGGTGAGCGGGGTCTACCCGACCGGCTCATACGAGGGCCAGTTCTTCTTCAAGGGCGAGGAGTGCCACTTCCACAACATCCGTGAGAGTGAGCAGCGCGGCATCGTCATCATCCACCAGGAATTGGCGCTCATCCCGCACCTGTCAATCACCGAGAACATCTTCCTCGCCAACGAGCAGGCCACGCGCGGCGTGATCAATTGGGGCCTGTCCCACTCGAGGGCCCAGGGCCTCCTAATGAAGGTGGGGCTCGACGAGACGCCGGACACGAAGATCAGCCGGCTCGGAGTGGGGAAGCAGCAGCTGGTCGAGATCGCCAAGGCGCTCTCCAAGAACGTCGAGCTGCTGATCCTCGATGAACCGACCTCGTCGCTCAACGAGAACGACTCGCAGAAGCTCCTCCAGTTGCTGCGCGAGTTCCGCGACCAGGGGATCGCCTGCGTCCTGATCTCTCATAAGCTCAAGGAAGTCGAGTCCGTGGCGGACACGATCACCATCATCCGCGATGGGGCGGTCATCGAGTCCCTCGACAACAAGGGTGGCCAGGTCACCGAGGACCGCATCATCAGGGGCATGGTCGGTCGGGACCTGACCCATCGGTTCCCGCCACGCGATGCGCCGATCGGCGACGTGGCCTTCGAGGTCCGCAACTGGATGGTCCGCCACCCGATCTACGAGGACCGGATGGTCATCAACGACGTGAGCATCTACGTCCGCAAGGGGGAGGTTGTCGGGATCGCCGGGCTCATGGGTGCCGGGCGGACAGAGTTCGCGATGAGCCTGTTCGGAAGATCGTGGGGCGACTTCGTGAGCGGCAAGGTGCTCAAGAACGGCGTCGAGATCGACGTCAGCACCATCCCCAGGGCCATCGAGAGCGGGCTTGCCTATGCGACCGAGGACCGCAAGACCTACGGGCTGGTCCTCATGAACGACGTCAAGACGAACATCACGATGGCCAATCTCGACGGCGTCTCCACCAACGGCGTGCTGATCTCGCCCAAGGAGATCCAGGTCGCGAACCAGTTCCGCGACGCGCTGGCGATCAAGACACCAAGCGTCAAGCAGATCACGGTCAACCTGTCCGGCGGCAACCAGCAGAAGGTGGTCCTGTCCAAGTGGCTCTTCGCCGACCCAGACGTGCTCATCCTCGATGAGCCGACGCGCGGTATCGACGTGGGGGCCAAGTACGAGATCTACACGATCATCAACCGGCTCGCGGCCGAGGGCAAGGCGATCATCATGATCTCCTCGGAGCTCCCCGAGGTCCTTGGTGTGTCGGACCGGATCTATGTCATGGCCGCGGGCCGGATCGCGGCGGAGATGCCCTCTGCGGAGGCGACCCAGGAGGCAGTCATGAAGGCCATCATGCGGCTTGCCCGCGCCGGAGCTGAGGAAGTCGTCCTGTGACCAGTCCCACGGAACCAACCACCCAGACTGGCCCCACCACGATGGGGGCGGATCCCACCGCCCTGCTTGCGACCCTGCGCAGGAGCGCCGGGCGCGGCGGCATGCTCCTCGCCCTCCTCCTCGCGGTCGCCTTCTTCCAGATCACCACGAACGGCGTGATGCTCAAGCCGCTCAACGTGACCAATGTCTTCCTCCAGAACGGCTACATCCTCGTCATGGCCCTCGGGATGCTGCTGATCATCGTCATCGGCCATATCGACCTGTCGGTCGGTTCGGTGGCCGGTTTCCTCGGCGCCATCGTCGCGGTCCTCATGGTCAGCGCCGGCCTCGACCCGCTCGTCGCGGTCGTCCTCACGATGATCGCGGGCGGGCTCATCGGTGCTTGGCAGGGGTTCTGGGTCGCGTACCTGCGGGTCCCGTCGTTCATCGTCACCCTCGCCGGCATGCTCCTCTTCCGCGGCGCGACGCTGTGGATGCTCGGCGGTCAGCCCGTCGGGCCGTTCCCGGAGAGCTTTCGCGCGATCTCGTCGGGGTTCATCCCGGAACTCATCGGCACGATCCCGGATCCGTTCGGGACCGGCTTGCCGCCCATCGCCATCGGGCCGATCGTCCTCCCGATCGGCGGCGGCCCGCTCCAGTTGACGACCCTGCTCATCGGCGTGCTCCTGAGCGTGGTCGTGGTCTTCCTGGGGTCCCGGGCCCGCGCCGAGCAGATCAAGTACGGGTTCGCCGTCCCGTCGATGCGTCAGTTCTGGCTGCGCAACGCGCTGATCATCTTCGGGATCATGTTTCTGGCCTATCGGCTGGCCGGTTACAGCGGGCTCCCGATCGTGGCGCTGGTCGCGTTCATCCTCATCGGCGCCTATATGTTCCTGACCCTGCGGACGGTCCTCGGCCGGCGCGTCTACGCCGTGGGTGGCAACGCCAAGGCCGCGCTGCTGTCGGGCGTCAACAGCCAGCGGATGGTCTTCCTGACCTTCGTGAACATGGGTGTCCTGGCGGCCCTCGGCGGGATCATCATCGCTGCGCGCTTCAACTCGGCCACGCCCAAGGCCGGCTACGGGTTCGAGCTCGATGTCATCGCGGCGACCTTCGTCGGTGGCGCGTCGGCCTACGGTGGGGTCGGGACGGTGGCCGGGACGGTCATCGGCGCCCTCTTCTTCGGCGTGCTGAACATCGGCATGGGCGTGATGAGCATCCCGATCGACTACCAGTTCGCGATCAAGGCCCTCGTCCTGCTCGTCGCCGTGTACTTCGACGTGTCGAGCAAGAACAAGGACAGCTGACGCGGGAGGCGAGCCGGGCCGTGCGTCCTCCCCGGCCCGGCTCGACCTTCGCTCGACCGCTGGCCTTCGACCCGACCGCGCATCAGCTCGAATCGCGAAGGCGTTCGGCGGTCGTCTCGGCCGTGCTGTCGCGCTGGGTCTCGGCGAGGAACTCGTGGTCGACCATGAACTTGCGCCCCGTGGCGGAGCGCAACAATGGGGGAACAGATGCGCGTGGAGCTGCCAACGCCCAGTCGTTCCGGCTCCGAACGGCGCCTGGTGCCAGCCCATCGTGTGCCACGATGACCCGATGACCGACCGACTTCGCCTGGCCCTCATCGGCGCCGGCTGGATCACCCCGATGCACCTCGCCGCATTCGAGCGGCTCGGCCGCACGACGCTCGTCGGGGTGAGCGCTGTGCGGCTCGAGAGCGCGCGGGCGACCGCCGCACCTCGGGGCGCCGCGGCCTACACGGACGCCGCCCGGATGCTCGATGCGCAGCGCCCGGACATCGTCTACGTGTGCGTGCCACCGTCGGCGGCCATCGCCACGCTCGAGGTCGTGGTCGAACGTGGGCTGCCCTTCCTGACCGAGAAGCCGTTGGCCGCGATGGATGCCGAGGGTCCGGTGCGGATCGCCGACGCCGTCGCGGCCCGCGGGCTGATCGCGGCCGCCGGGTACCACATGCGCGCACTCGAAGCGATGCCCGAGGTTCAGGAGCGGCTCGCGGCCGATCCGGCCCGGCTGGTGGTCGCGCGCTGGATGGACGGCACCCCGGCGCCGGCCTGGTGGCTGCGCGCCGAGACCGGCGGCGGGCAGGTCGTCGAACAGATCACCCACCTGTACGACCTCGGTCGCCTGCTCGTCGGGGAGGCAGTCGTCGTCGGGGCGGCCTCGTTGCACGAGGAACCCGTCACGCCACCCTGGGCGGATGTCGCCGATGCCACCGCGGCCGTCCTGCGCTACGAGACCGGCGCGGTCGGAAGCTTCGCCAACACGCGCCGGATGGCCACGCACCTGGTCGACATGGAGTTCACCTCCGACGGCCTGCGCACCACGATCCGTCGACCGACGCCGCTGCCCGGACCATGGGAGATCGCCTTCATCGATGGCACGTCGATCCAGACCCTTCCGCCGGGTCGCGATCCCTACGAGATCCAGGCCGAGCGGTTCCTCGACGCGGTCGAGGCGAACGACCCGAGCAAGCTGTTCTCGACCTACGCGGATGCGCTCCGCACCGATCGTCTGACCCGGGCGGTGGTCGCCGCGACGGGCCGCCCGGGCTAGGTGTAATCAAGATGTCGTTGACAGAGTGAGAGCCATCTGATCCGGTTGGGGGTGTCAAAGCTCCTGGCGGCAGGGGGCCCAGGCCTAGGGGCCAGGCGCTCCGAGGGCCTCGTTGTCGATGAGCCGAGTGCTCCCGAAGCGGACCGCAAGGGAGAGGAGCGCCGGACCTTCCACCCGGTCCAGCTCCCGCAGCGAGGCCGCGTCCGCGACCGAAACGTAGTCCACGCTCGCGAGCGGCTCGCTCGCGAGCTCGATCCGCATCCGTGCCCGGAGCGCCTCGGCGGATCGCTCGCCGTCCTCCCAGGCCGACCGCGCTGCGAGGAGCGCCCGCCGCAGGACCGGCGCAGCGCGGCGTTCATCCGGCGTCAGGTGGACGTTGCGGGACGACATGGCCAGCCCATCGGCCTCGCGGATCGTCGGGCAGGCGATGACCTCCGTCGGCGTCGCGAGGTCGATGGCCATCCGCCGGATCACGGCCACCTGCTGGGCGTCCTTCTGGCCGAAGTAGGCGCGCTCCGCGCCTACGAGGTTGAACAGGATCGCCACGACGGTCGCCACCCCGTCGAAGTGTCCCGGCCTGGCGGCCCCCTCCAGGGGCCGGGCGATCGCACCGACGGTGACGACGGTATCGAAGCCCGGCGGGTAGACCTCCTCGACCGGCGGCGCGAACACGATGTCGACCCCTTCCGCCTCGCACGTGGCGACGTCGCGGGCCTCGTTGCGCGGGTACTGCGCGAGGTCCGCCGCATCGCCGAACTGGCGCGGGTTGACGAAGATCGAGACGACGGTCGTGGCGTTCTCCGCCCGGGCGCGACCCATGAGCGCGCGGTGGCCCTCGTGGAGCCAGCCCATCGTCGGGACGAGGCCATACGGCCGGGGGCTCGCCGCGAGCGCGTCACGCAGCTCGGCGCGTGTGCGGACGACGCGCGTCAACGAGGGATTACAGGTCGCGGTCGAGCGGGATGCCCGCCAGCAGGCCGTCCGCCGTGCTCGTCGCAGCCCGATCCTCGGCCGACCGGCCGAGGGCCTCGTCGAGCGTCGAATCGTCCATCCGGACCGTCTCCGCGGGGCCCGGGAACGTGCCGTTCCGGACGTCCTCGGCGTAGGCCCTGGCGGCCTCGGCGATCGTGGTCTGGAGGTCCGCGTAGCGCCGGGCATGGCGCGGCGAGAACGTCCCGAGGCCCAGCAGGTCCGTCACGACCTGGACCTGGCCGCTGCACCCGGCGCCCGCCCCGATGCCGATGGTGGGGATGCGCAGGCGCGAGGTGATGACCGCGGCCAGCTGCTCCGGGACGAGCTCGAGGACGATGGCGAACGCCCCGGCCTCCTGGATCGCGATCGCGTCGGCGAGGAGATGCCGTGCCGCGTCCCGGGACTTGCCCTGGACGCGGACCTTGCCGCCCAGGCCGTGCTGCGACTGGGGCGTCCAGCCGATGTGGCCCATGACCGGGATGCCCGCCCGTACGAGCGCCTCGACCGTCCGGGCGCTGCGGACACCGCCCTCGATCTTCACCGCCGTGGCGCCCGCCTCCCGGAGGAAGCGCCCGGCGTTCTCGATCGCCTCCTCGACGTTGCTGTACGACAGGAAGGGCATGTCGCCGATGACCAGCGCCCGTGCCGTTCCGCGGGCAACCGCGGCGGTGTGGTGGAGCATCTCGGCCATCGTGACGCGGACCGTGGAGTCGTAGCCCAGGAGCACCTGGCCGAGCGAATCGCCGACGAGGAGCATCGGGATGCCCGCGTCGTCGAGGATCCGGGCGGTCGGGTAGTCGTAGGCCGTCAGCATCGCCAGCCGCTCGCCGTCGGCATGGAGCCGGCCGATGTCGGCCACGGTCAGACGGCGGATCGGGTCGCCCGTGGCGCTCATCGGGAAGCCTCCTGCATGCCCGCAGTCTGCGACGCGGCGTCGCGGTCGTCCAATGCCCCGGCCACGCGATCGAGGATCCGGTCGGCGACCTCGCGCTTCGAGAGGAGGGGCAGCTCGTCACGCCCGCCGGCCGCGTCAAGGATCACGACCCGGTTCGTGTCCGTGCCGAAGCCGGAGCCCGCCTCGGCGACGTCGTTCGCGACGAGGAGATCCAGACGCTTGGCGCGCAGCTTGGCGCCGGCCCGCTCCAGTGATCCGGTCTCGGCCGCAAACCCGACCAGGAGCGGCGTCGGGGTCACGGGCTCCCGGGTCTCGGAGCCCTCGCCGTCGAGGCCGCGGACGATCCGGGCGACCTCGGCGAGGAGGTCGGGCGTGGGGCGAAGCTCCAGGCTGAGCGACTCGCCGCGGGCGAGCTTGCGGTCGGCGGGAGCCGCCGGAGTGAAGTCGGCGACGGCGGCGGCCATGACGAGGGCATCGAATCGCGCGGCGAGGGGACTCGGCGCGCCGCCGCCGCCCCCTCCCCCGAAGAGCGCCTCGAGCAGCGCGCCCCGGAGCTGGCCGGTCGTCTCCACCCGCACGACCCGTGCCCGCTCGTCGGGGAGGGGGACGCTGACGTCGGCGGCGATGAGCGTCACGCTCGCGCCCCGATCCAGGGCCGCCTCGGCGATCGCGACGCCCATCTTGCCCGACGAACGGTTTCCGATGTAGCGCACCGGGTCGATGGGCTCGCGCGTCCCGCCGGCGGTCACGACGACATGCCGGCCGACGAGGTCCGCCTCCCGGGGCAGGCCGGCGACGAGCGGCGGCCGGGCGTCCACGGCCGGCTGGCGGACGGGGCGATCCCCGATCGCCGCAACCACCGCGTCGACGATCGCCGGCAGCTCGGCGAGCCGTCCCACGCCCGATTGCCCGGAGGCGAGCGGGCCGCTGCCGGGCTCCACGACCGCATAGCCGAACGCGTCGCGCAGCCGGGCGACGTTGGATCTCGTGGCTGGATGCGTCCACATGTCGCCGTCCATCGCCGGCGCGACGACGACGGGCGCCGAGGTCGCGAGGCAGGCCGCCGTGACCACGTCGCCGGCCAGGCCGTTGGCCATCGCCCCGAGCCAGTGCGCGGTGGCCGGAGCCACGACGATCGCATCGGCGCTGTCAGCGATGACGACATGCCCGATCCGGCCGTCGGGGAGGAGCTCCATGAGCTCGGTCTCGACCGGATGCCGCGACAGGGCCGCGAACGAGAGCGGCCCGACGAAGCGGGCGGCGGACGCGGAGAGCAGCACGACGACATCGGCGCCTTCGGCGGTGAGGAGGCGGAGGAGCTCGACGGCCTTGTAGGCCGCGATCGAGCCCGTGACGCCCAGGGCGACGAGCCGCCCCTCGAGCCGGCGCGCGCCGCCGGCGGCTCCCGTGGCCCGCCTCATCGCCGTCATCGCGTCGTCATCGGCTCGGCCACAGTGTGGCCTGCGCCGTGGCCGGCTTCCGCGAAGAGGATCCCGAGGCCCTTCAGCGTCAGGTCCGGATCGAGGACGTCGACGCCCTCCACGCCGAGCGCCCACGGCGCCGCGCTGAGTCCGCCGGTCAGGATCGTCCGAACCTCGGTCACCGCAACCCCTTCCTCGGCGGCGAGCTCGCTCCGGATTCGCGCCAGCAGGCCGCTCGCGAGGGCCTGGTAGCCGAGAACGGCCCCGGACTGGATCGCCGTCACCGTGTCGCGCGCGATCGCGCGCTCGGGCGCTCGCAGCTCCACCCGGGGCAGCTGCGCGGTCCGCGCGGCGAGCGCGTCGAGCCCCAGCTCGAGGCCGGGAGCGATCGCGCCCCCGGCGAACGCCCCATCGGCGGCCACGGCGTCGACCGTGGTCGCGGTGCCGAAGTCCGCCACGACCGCCGGCGTCCCGTGCAGCCGGGCCGCCGCCAGGGCATTCACGAGCCGGTCTGCGCCGACATCGAGAGGCCGGTCCACCCGGATCGGGATCCCGACGGTCGTCGCGTCGGCCACGAGGAGTGGCAGGCCACGGCGGGCGGCGATCGAGCCGAGTCCGGTCGTCAGCGCCGGCACCACGGAGGCGGCGACGAGGCCGGTGACGCCGGCGATATCGATACCTGCGGCGGCGAGGATCGCCCGCAGCTGGGCCTCGAGTTCGCGGTCGCCGGCCCGAGGGTCCGTCGGCATGCGCCCGGAGCCGGCCAGCGCGCCGTCCCGGAACCAGCCAGCCGTCACGTTGGTGTTCCCGACGTCGATCGCGAGGAGCATGGCCGGATCATACGCGGCCGTCAGCAGCCGCCCGCCCCGGCGGGCCCGGTGCCGCGGCACCCATCCGGGGGCCTGGACCAACCAGGGCCTCGGACCCACCGGGGCGTTGACGCATCCGGGGACCGGGCCCGGTCGGGGTTCCATCCGGCGGGTCCATGCGGTAGCATCGGCGTCGTTCGCCCCGCTCCCAGCCCAGCCCGGAGGAGACGCCCGTGTCCAGCGAGCCGCCGGCGAAGTTCTTCGTGAACGAAGGGGTCGTGTCGAGCCGGGACGACATGCTCAACCTCCTCCGCCCGCTCCTCAAGCAGACGGTCTCCTACCGCTACTTCCGCGGGCGCGATCTCGTCAGCCACGGCACGGGCTGGGTGGAGCGGATCGTGGTCGAGCAGCCGGAGATCTCCACCTACTTCACCCCGATCGCGGTCACCCTCAACGTGGATTCGTTCGAGCACCTCGAGTTCGTGACCCGCCCGGACCAGCTGCTCGTGTACACCCTCGTCCAGGGCGACGAGCGGGTCGTCGTCGAGTTCGCGCCGATCCACGGCGAGGCGGGCCGGTCGCCGTTCGAGCCGGAGCAGCTCGCGTTCGACACCTCGGGCTACGTCCAGATGGAGCTCCTGGGCCTCGATCGCGGCGAGGAGTAGCCGGCGGCGGGGCGTGCGAGCGCCCGCGCGCCATTCGCGGAACCTTGCGCGGAACCCGCTCGCGGGCCCCGGGAGGCGCGTACCATCGGCCCATTCGAGCGCGCGGCGTCCGCCCAACGGAGTTGCCTCGCGCTGTGCCGCCGGGCAGCGGCCCGGTGACAGGGAGGGGGCGCGGATCGACCCGCGCGGGTCGACGCGCCGAAGGGAGAGGAGGGTCCTGAGCGCGTGGATTCCATCGCGACCTATTTCAAGTTCTCCGAGCGCGGGACGACGTTCGGCCGTGAGGTGAAGGCCGGCGTCACGACCTTTGCGGTCATGGCCTACATCATCTTCCTGAACCCGATCATCCTGAGCAACGCCGGCCTGGATGTGCGTGCTGGGGCGGCTGCGACGGCGCTCATCGCCGGCGTGATGACGATCGCGATGGGTCTGATCGCGAACGTACCACTTGCCCTCGCCGCCGGACTCGGGATCAATGGCGCCGTGGCCTTCGGCCTGGTCCTGGGGTCGGGCTTGACGCTCCCTGGTGCGATGGGCGTCATCGTCCTCGAGGGCATCGTGGTGACCGTCCTCGTCTTGGTCGGTCTCCGTGAGGCGATCATGCACGCGGTGCCCCTAAGTCTGAAGCGGGCGATCGGGGCTGGCATCGGCCTCTTCATCCTGTTCATCGGGCTTGTCGACGGCGGCCTGATTCGTCAGCCGGTCGGCGATGGACCCGTACCTGTCGAGTTCATCTTCCCGACCGCCCCAGCCGAGTTCATCACGATCCTCGGCATCTTCGTGACGATCGGCCTGTTCGTCCGAAAGGTGCCGGCAGCGCTTCTGGTGAGCATCGTCGTGATGACCATCGTTTCAATCGTCGCGGGCGTGTCCCCGGTGCCGGCCGTCGAGCCGACAATCAGCTTCGCGACCATCGGCGCATTCGACCTGACCGAGGTCTTCACGAAGCTGGGCGTACTGGCCGCGGTCCTGACTGTCTTCTCGTTCATGCTCACGGACTTCTTCGACACGATGGGCACGGCGACCGCAATTTCTGAGCAGGCCGGCTTGACTGACGATGAGGGCCGTGTCGAGAACGTCGGGCGGATCCTGCTGGTGGACAGCGTCGCCGCAGCCGTCGGAGGCGCGGCCGGCATCAGTTCGAACACGAGCTACATTGAGAGCGCCGCGGGCGTTGCCGAGGGTGGTCGCACGGGCTTTACCTCGGTCGTCACGGGTCTCCTGTTCCTCGCCGCGATCCTGCTCTCGCCGGCAGCCATGCTGGTCCCATACACGGCCACGGGACCCGTGTTGATCGTCGTGGGCTTCCTGATGTTCACGCTTGTCAAGGACATCGACGTGGCCGACGTCGAGGAGGGCCTCCCGGCGCTCTTGGCGATGATCGTGATGCCCCTCACGTTCAGCATCACCGTTGGCATCGGCGCTGGGTTCGTCTCATGGACCTTCATCAAGGTCGTCCGCGGCAAGCTCGGCGAGATCCATCCCCTGATGTGGCTCGTTTCGATCGCATTCCTCATTTACTTCGCGCAAAGCTGGATCTCCGCGATGCTGCCGAAGTAGTCTCGCCCCCCAGAGCCCGGCCGGCACCCTCCGGGTGCCGGCCGTCTCGATTCCCGGGCAGCCGGAATCACCGCCGCGGCGGCCCGACCGGGTACCATCGGGACGATGTTCGAGCGCACGGAGCTGGCCCAGGGGCCGCGGGTGATCAGCGCCCGGCTGCAGGATTCGCGCTCCGTGGCGGTCGCCGCCTACGTCCTCGCGGGGTCGCGCTCCGAGGCGCCCGGCCAGGTCGGTGTGGCGCACTTCCTGGAGCACCTGACCTTCAAGGGCACCGCCGCGTTCCCGTCGACCCGGGCGCTCAGCGAGGCGATCGAGGGCGTCGGCGGCTCGTTCAATGCCGCGACGGACCGCGAGTCGACCGTCTACTGGGCCCGCGTCCCGCGCCGCGAGGCCGCTCGCGCGATCGACGTGCTCGGCGAGCTGATCTGCCGCCCCTCGCTCTCCGAGGGCGAGATCGACCGCGAGCGGAGCGTCATCGTCGAGGAGATCCGGGGCTACCTGGACGACCCCGGTGAGTACTGCCAGATCCTCTTCCAGCAGGCGATGTTCGGAACGGGCCCGCTGGGGCGCGAGATCTGCGGCGAGGAATCCGACATCCGGGCGCTCGAGCCGGCGCAGATTCGCGAGTTCTGGGAGACGCGCTACCGGCCCGCCAACGCGGTCGTCGCCCTCGCCGGCGACATCGGCCACGACGACGCGGTTGGCCTGGTCGACCGGGCGTTCGGACGCGGGAACGGGATCGCGGCAGACCCGACCCCGGCCGCGCCGGTCCTGCCGGCGGGGGATCGCATCCGCGCCGGCCGGCGCGACACGACCCAGGCGCAGCTCTGCGTCGGCGTGCCGGCACTTCGCCGCGACCATCCCGACGCGTGGACGCTCGCGCTGCTCAACGGGGCGCTCGGCGACGGGATGTCGAGCCGCCTCTACCTCTCGCTCGTGGATCGCGACGCCCTGGCCTACGATGTCAGCTCCGGCCTCGTGGAGTATCGGGACGCGGGCTCCCTTGAGATCAGCGCGGGCGTCGACCCTGAGCGACTGCCGGCTGCGCTCGACGCAATCCTCGTGGAACTGGCCCGCCTCCGGGACGAGCCCCTGCCCGCTGGCGAGCTTGCCAAGACGAAGGCGTACCTCGCCGGTGGCCTGGAGCTCCGGATGGACGAATCGCGCCACCTCGCGTCATGGGTCGGTGGCCAGGAGGCGCTCCACGATCGCGTCCTCACCCTGGACGAGGCGCTCGATGCGGTGGACGCGGTCACCGCCGACGACGTCCACCGGCTCGCGAGCGAACTCATCCGGGACGACGCGCTCCGGCTCGCCGTCGTCGCCCCGGCCCGCCACCTCCGCGGCCTCGAACGCCGGTTGCGGCTGCCGTGACGAGCGACGTGTCCGATCCCGACGCCCTGGCCGAAGATCGCCGGCTCGCGATCCTCCACCTCCGGCTCGGCAACCTCAGGCTCGCGCGGGCGGAGCTCGAGGACCTCGAGCGACGCGGTCTCCTCGACGCGGCCGCGAAGGCGGACCTCGCCGACGTGCGCTGGCGGACCGGCGATCTCGACACCGCGGCGAGCGCGGCAACGGCCCACCTCGAGGCCGGCGGGTCGCGCCGGATCGCCCTCGTCATCGCCGCGGAGGCCGCGGCGGCCGCCGGCCGACCGCTCGAATCACGGGCCCACGTCGAGGCGCTCGGCGCGGTCGACGCGGAGACGCTCGACCGGGTCTTCGCGGGCATGCCCAGGCGTGCCTTCTGGCCCTCGGCGCCGAGCTCGCCGATCGGCCCGCCCGGTACGCTGTTCGGGGCCGACCGGAGCCAGTACACGGGCCCGGACCGGCGCGAGGATGCGGAGCTGTCGCTGCGCCGTGGTCCGGGCGGGCTCGAGCGCCGCAACCAGGGACGGCACCGCCGGGACGTCGACGAGCCGGCGCGCAGGCGAGGCGGAGGCGCGAGCGGCAGCCCGGTCGGCAGCCCGGTCGGCGGGGGCCCATCGGCGCCGGGTGCGCCGATCGCAGCTGGGCTGTGGGGCGACGACCCGGAACCGTCCAGCCGGCTCGGCGGCCGGCGACCCGCCGGCGTCCCGGCGGACGCCCTCGAGGAGCTGGACCAGGCACGCACGGAGCTTGCGTCCGGGAATGCGGGCGCCGCGCAGCGTGGGCTGGGCCGCCTCGCGCTGGTACTCCGCCTGGACGCCACGCTGGCGCCAGACATCGTCGACGCGCTCGGGCCGCGGCGGGACGCGATGTCGCTCACGATCCGGGGCGACTGCTACCGGCTCCTCGGGCGCCACCTCGATGCCGAGGCGGCCTTCGCCGCCGCGGCCGATGCGCTCGACGGCGCGGATGCCGGGGCGTGACCTCGCGAGGCCGCGTCCCGACGTCGAGACGGATCCCGCCCGAACCGGCACCATGGGCAGCTCATCGATCGCGCCTGGAGGAATCGTGACCGAACGCACCCTTGTCCTGATCAAGCCGGACGGCGTCCAGCGGCTGCTGGTCGGCCGGATCCTCGCCCGCTACGAAGAGCGCGGGCTCCGGATCGCCGGCCTCAAGCTCATGACCGTCAGCCGCCCCCTGGCCGAGCGCCACTACGCCGTCCACGGCGCCAAGCCGTTCTTTCGCGGCCTCGTGGACTTCATCACCAGCGGCCCGCTGGTCGCGGCCGTCCTCGAAGGCCCGAACGCGATCGCCGTCGTCCGGGCGATGCATGGGGCGACGCGGCCGCACGAGGCGGCGCCCGGCACGATCCGCGGCGACTTTGCGCTCGAGACCGCACAGAACCTGGTCCACGCGTCTGACAGTCCGGAGAATGCCGCCGCCGAGGTCGACCTGTGGTTCGCGGCGGACGAGATCCTCGCCTACGACCGCGAGATCGACCACTGGGTGTTCGCCCCGGCGGAGTGAGCCCCGGCCGCCTCGCGCGGCCGGCCCCCGACGGCCGATGCTCGATCGCCCCTGGCTAGGGCGAGGCACCGGCTGGCGGCTCGCCCCCGAGCGGCGGGTCCGCGGCGACGGCATCCAGGCCCGCCGTCGCGACCGCGAGGCCGATGGCGCCGAGCAGCAGGGCGGCCGCGGCGGCGAGCGCGAGCCGGTTCGCGCGCACCGTATGCGGGACCGCACGACCGGCGCCGAGCACGGAGACCCGCGACCAGCCGCCGGGCCGGAAGCCCGTGAAGCCACCGGCGCCGCGCAGGGGCCCTCCGGCCGGTCGGGCCGCGACGACCTCGCGGACCGGTTCGGCCATACGATCCAGGCCGGCGAGCAGGACCCTGCCGAGGTAGATCACCGGCGCGAAGGCCGCGACCAGAACGATGAGATCGAACGGGGTATCGAGGGCACGGCCCACGAGCGATCCGCGGGCGTCGAAGGCGGCCATCCCCGGCAGCCCGATGGCGCCGACGAGGACCAGGGCGTAGGTCACGCCCAGGAGTGGCGACGCCCGCGCCCAGCCCCGGATCTCCGAGCGGCGCCGAACGCCGAAGGTGGACCGGGTGACGAGCATCCAGGCCGCGAGCGCGGCCTTCACGGCGGCCATGCCGACGAGCCAGTCCCGGCCAGCGGCCACGGCGGACGCATCGAGCAGGGAGAACGACAGGAGGGCCACGCCCGCGTCCTGGACGATCGAGTAGCCCAGGATGTGCTCGAGGTCGTCGTGCAGGACCGCCGCCAGTCCCCCGAGCAGGATGCTCGTCACGGCCACGATCGCAACCAGGCTCCGCTCAGCCTTGAGCGGCGCCCCGACCGGCGCCAGCGTGACATCCACCCAGCCGAGGGCGATGAGCGCGAAACCCGCGGCGCTCCAGCCGAGCACGCCGGGAATGACCGCCGCCGGCATGCCCTCGGCGAGGCGGGCCGCCCAGACGTGGGCCGGGATGGCCCCAAGGCGGATCAGCACCGCAGCGACCATCGCCAGGAGCCCGATGCCAAGCCCCAGGTCCAGCCCGGGATCGACGGCCCCGGGCGCGTCGGTGGCCGCGAACGGCCCCACGGGCGAGGCACCCCACGCGACCGCGAGCAGTCCCAGCAGCCCGGCCACGGCCAGCGGCCGGAGGATGCGGAGGCCCAGGAGCGCGGGATCGCCGATCGTCGTCCGGAGCCAGAGCAGCGGACCGATCGCGGCCGCGATGGCACCCGCGGTCAACAGCGCGAGCCCGATGCCGGCGTCCGCCGTGGACAGGCCCAGGACCCCTGCGCCGAGGCCGAGCAGCAGCGGCGCGATGACGGTTCCACCCGTCCCGACGAGGACGTCGATGATGCCGAGGAGGACGATGCCGGCCGCCCATGTGGCCGCAAGGCCGCGGAGCCCGTCGGAGCCGGCAACGACCGTGCCGGCCAGCAGCACGGCATCCCCGGCCGTGATCGTGGCGGCGAGGATGACGCACAGGATCGCCGTGGAGAGCCCGATCGCGACCGCGGTTCGCGGCCGGCCGAAGGTCAGGAGGGCAGCCACGCCGCCCGGGATCGCGACCGCGGCGAGGAGAAGAACGCTCATCGGAGGTCGGGGTGGCGCGGCCGCCCGCGGCGGCCGGTGCCGTCGGCGACGGCCGGCGGATCGCCGCGTTCCACGGCCGACTCGTCACGGCGTGCCCGTCCGGTGCCCGGCTCGCCCCGCCGCTCGACGGCCTCGATGACGGCCACGGCGGCACCGGCCGCGAGAACGAGCCCGTTGATTCCCAGCTGCTCCAGCTCGCCGGGCGGCCCGGCGATGCCGGTCCGGGCCAGGACGACGCCCTCGACGAGGACGATGAGCCCGATCCCGGTTCGCAGCGCGAAGCGGGAGAGGAGGGCCGGCGCGAGGCCGATCGTGATCGCGGCCAGGCCCGCCCCAAGCGCAACGGCGTCCGGCGTGAGCGACCCGAATGACCCCTCCACCGGGAACCGCGGCCCCGTTGCCGCGAAGATGGCGAGCGTATCCGCGATCGAGATCCCAGCCACGAATGCGCCGGCGGCGAGGAGCGATTCGGCCGGCCAGCCGAGGCGCGAGCCGAGGCCGTGGCCCTCGTCGCCCGTCGCAACGGCGCGCAGGAGGACGACGACGATGATCCCGGTCACCACGCGGGCGCCGAGGACTGCCGCGCCGGGCAGCGGCTCGGCGACGAACGGGGCCAGGCAGACCGTCGCCGCGAGGCCGACGAGCGCGGCCCGCGACTCACTGGCCGAGACGGCGATGACCGCCCCCGCCGTCACCACCACGGCGAGCACGGCGAGGATGGGGCTCATGGCGCGGGGGTAGCCAGCTCCGGGTGCGTCGGGACCGGGAGGATCTCGAAGGTGTCGAAGGGCCAGTACCGCAGCCAGGCCCGGCCAACCACGCGGCTCAGCTCGATCGTCCCGAAGTTCCGGGAATCCGCCGAATTCTCGCGGTGATCGCCCATGACGAAGAGGGAACCGTCCGGCACCACCCAGCGCGTGCTGCCGCCCGGCGCCGGGAAGGTCTGCTGCTGGATGCCGCCGTTGCCGGGGTAGATGTACGGTTCATCGAGCTTGACACCGTTGATGTAGACGAGGCCGTCCCGAAGTTCCACCGTGTCCCCGCCGAGGCCGATGACGCGCTTGATGAACGGCACGTCACCCTGCGACCAGCTCTCCGGGGGCGTGAAGACGATGATGTCGGCGTAGGAGTACGGATCCCAGCGCGGCGACAGCTTGTCGACGAGCACGTACTGCTCCGGGATCAGCGTGTTCTCCATCGAGCCCTGCTGCACCTTGAAGGGCTGGGCGACGAAGGTCTGGATGCCGAAGAAGATGAGGACCGTGAGGACGAGCGTCTCGAGGACCTCGAACACACATCCGAGCGCTGGTCGTTGACTCACAGGACCGGGAGTATAGGGGCTGTGCTATCGTCCCGCGCCGTGACCGGCTGCCCCCTGAGGAATTGCGGATGCGCCGGCTGATCTCTTTCGTCAGTGCGGCGGTGGCGCTGCTCGCGCTCGGCCTCGTCCTCTACAACGCGACCCTCGTGGACCGCCGCGCACCGGCCGTCTCGAAGGTCTCGCTCAGCGCCCCGGCGACGGACGACCGGACCGCCCAGCCCCTCACCGCGATCGACATCGAGTTCAGCGAACCCGTCCGGACGAGCACGGTCGTGGCGCGTTTCCGCATCCAGCCGTACGTCGCCGGCGCCTTCTCGTGGGACGGCGCCACGGCGATCTTCACGCCATCGGCCAAGCTCCCGGGCGACACCGAGTTCACCATCACGATCGAGCCCGGCTTCGAGGACCTGATGGGAAACGCCGCGGAGACAGGCCTCGATCCATGGCTCTTCCGGACGGTCGGCCCGCCGATCGTCGTCCGCGTCGATCCGGCCGACGGCGCGAGCGGCCTGCCTGTGGACGGGTCGGTTGACATCGAGTTCGACCGCCTCATGGACACCGCCTCGGTCGAGGCCGCGATCCGCCTCGATCCGCCCGTCGCGGTCATCGCCGCATGGAGTGGCGAGACGGTCCGGCTGACGTTCGACGGAGGGCTTCGGTTCGGGACGACCTACACGCTCACGATCGGGTCGGGGGCCGCGGATACGGGCGGGAACCGGCTGCGCGATCCGTACGTGACCCGCTTCTCGACCGTGGCGGCGGGCCTCGGCGTGGTCGATTCGATCCCCGCCCCCGGCGTGTCGGGGGTCGCCGTCGGCACGCCGATCGCGATCCGCTTCGATGCCCCGATCGACGCCGCGACCGCCCGTGCGAGCTTCCGGATGACGCCGAGCGTCGATGGGGACATCCGCGTCGTTCGGGTCGCCGACGACCTTGGCGGAGCGCAGGGGGGCAGCCCGGCCGTCGGGGCGGACACGCTCGTCTTCGTCCCGAGCGCGCCGCTCGCCCCGCACACGACGTACACCGTGACCCTCGAACCGACCATCGCCCGGCTGGACGACCCCGAGGCGGTCGCGGCCGGGCGCTCGTGGACCTTCACGACCGGCGCGCCGACAGCCTCGGGCCAGAACCAGATCGCGTTCCTGGGCGCCCGGTCCGGCGTCCGCAACGTCTGGCTCATGAACCCTGACGGGACCAACCCGCGCCAGCTCACGACCGAGCTCGTGCCGGTCTCCGGATTCGACGCGTCCGGGGATGCGTCGCGGATCGTCTACTCCGCCGCCGGCGTGATGCGCGTCGTCGGGATCAACGGGTCCGACGCCGGGACGCTCACCGGGCCCGACGCGTTCGAGTACGCCCCGACGATCACGCCGGACGACAAGTGGGTCATCGTCGGCCGGCGCGGCCGGGACGGTGCCGACCGCGGCTACTGGCTCGTGCCCCTGCCCGGAACGTCCGGTCGAGAGCGCCAGCTCCTCGACCACGGCGCGCCGGCCCTTGGGTCCTCGAGCCTCGGCGGCGAGGGCATCGGCGGAACGGACGGGACGTCGGGGTGGATGCCGCGGAGCGCCGTCGACCCGACCGGCCGCTTCGTCCTGCTCGTGACCTCGGGCGGGGAGATCGTCGCCATCGACCTCCAGGCGCCCGGGGACGTGCCCGTCGCCACCCCCGTACCGCTCACGGCCGATGCGGCTGCGGCATGGTCGCCGCGCCACGGGGCGTTCGTGGTCGCCGCTCGCCCCGCGTCGGGCGGATCGTCCGCCCTGTGGGTGGTCGGCCCGACCGGTGGAACGAACCAGGTCCCCCGAACCGAGGGCGCCGCCGGCCCCGTGGGCGTCGGGGCCGACGGCACGATCGCCGTGGCGATCCGGGCTTCGAGCGTCCCGACGGCGCGGATCGGGATCCTGGCGCCGGGCGCGGCAACGATGCGGCTTCTCGAGGGAGCACCTGCCCGCGACGACCGCTGGCCGGCGATCTCGCCGGACGGCGCGACCGCGATCATCGGCCGGACCTTCGACGTCCGCCCGGAGGACGGCGACGGCATCTGGTCCGTCGACCTCGCGACCGGGAGCGCCCGCCAGCTCAGCCCCGACGGCGCCTTCGCCCGCTGGCTGCCCTGAGCTCCAGCGCGGCTGGATGGCCCTGGTCGCGGCTGGATTTGACCCGCCGGATGGGCAGTTGATACACTCCCGCCCGGTCTGACGAGCCGGTTTCGCCGTGCGCCCCTGAGTTCCCGCACGCGGGCCGCCGCCGTCGAGGACATCTCCCCGGATCCGCCCCGGACGCCGGTGCGCCGTGCGCCCGGCGACCATCACGCCGACGAGCCTGGAGGAACCAACCACCCCGATGGATGCCAGTGCGCTCCAGTTGATCATCCTGCCGGCGGGCCTTATCGCCGTGCTCTTCGCCGGATACCTCGCCCGCGACGTGCTCGCGCGCGACACCGGGACGAAGGAGATGGAGGACGTCGCCGGGACGATCTTCGAAGGGGCGGTGGCGTTCATCCGCCGCCAGTACACGACGATCGGCCTCCTCGCCATCGTCGGCGCCTTCGTCATCGCCGCGATCATCACGATCTTCGAGACCGAGCAGGTCGCCGACACGAAGACGTTCGGCCTCGCCCTCGGCTGGCGGACGGGCCTGGCGTTCCTCGTCGGCGCCGCGTGCTCGATGGCGTCGGGGATCATCGGCATGTACATCAGCGTCAAGGCGAACGTGCGGACGGCCGCTGCGGCTCGCCGCAGCCTCGTCGAGGCGGTCCAGGTCGCGATGCGCGGCGGCGCCGTCTCCGGGTTCCTCGTCGTTGCGCTGTCGCTGCTCGGCGTCTACGGCATCTTCAGCCTCTTCGGCGGCCTCGGCGGTGGCCAGGCCACCTACGACGCCCCGTTCCTCATCGTCGGCTTCGGGTTCGGCGCCTCGTTCGTGGCCCTCTTCGCCCAGCTCGGCGGCGGGATCTACACGAAGGCCGCGGACGTGGGCTCGGACCTCGTCGGCAAGGTGGAGGCCGGCATCCCGGAGGACGATCCGCGGAACGCAGGCGTCATCGCGGACCTGGTCGGGGACAACGTCGGCGACTGCGCCGGCCGCGGCGCCGACCTCTTCGAGTCCACGGCGGCCGAGAACATCGGCGCGATGATCCTCGGCGTCGGCGTCTACGCGATCGCGGTCGCGTCGGGCTGGCCGAATCCGCAGGCCTGGATCTTCTTCCCGCTCGTCGTCCGGGCCTTCGGCCTCCTCTCGACGATCGTGGCGATCTTCTTCGTCCGCGGTCGCGAGGACGAGAACCCCATGAACATGCTGAACCGGGGCTACTGGGTCACGACGATCCTGTCCGTGCTCGCCCTGCTCTTCACCACGAACGTGATGATGCAGACGAACGGCAATGCCCCCTCCGGACTGCCGGTCTGGGTCTATTTCTTCGCGGCAGGCGTCGTGGGCCTCGCGACCAGCGTCGCCTTCGTGTACATCACCCAGTACTACACGGCCGGCACCTACCGGCCCGTGCGGGAGATCGCCGAGGCGTCCCGGACCGGGCCCGCCACGAACATCATCTCGGGCGTGGCCGTGGGCTTCGAGACGACCTTCGTCACCGCGATCACCATCGGCATCGCGCTCTTCGCCAGCCACTGGCTCGGCTCGCAGGCCGGGATCGTGAACGCCGACGGCAAGGACGTCGGCGGCATCTTCGGGACGGCCGTCGCGACGATGGGCATGCTCATGACAACCGCCTACATCCTGGCCATGGACACGTTCGGCCCGATCACGGACAACGCGGGCGGGATCGCCGAGTTCAGCCGTGCGGAGGCCGGCGCGCGCGAGATCACCGACCGGCTCGATGCGGTCGGGAACACGACGAAGGCCCTCACGAAGGGCTACGCGATCGCCTCGGCGTCGCTCGCCGCGTTCCTGTTGTTCAGCGCCTACATCGACAAGGTCAACCTGATCCAGAGGAACCGCGGCGGGGCGCTGCTGGAGTCGGTGAACCTGGCCAACGTCAACGTCTTCATCGCCGCCCTGATCGGGGCGATGCTCGTCTACTTCTTCTCGTCGCTGGCCATCCGTGCCGTTGGCACCACGGCTCAGGCGATCATCGTCGAGGTCCGGCGCCAGTTCCGGGAGATGCCCGGGATCATGGATTACACGACCCGTCCGGACTATGCCCGCGTCGTCGACATCACGACCCGGGCCGCCCTCCGCGAGATGATCGCGCCCGGCCTCGTCGCCGTCGCGACCCCGATCATCGTCGGGCTCCTGCTCGGCGCAGAGGCCGTCGCCGGCATGCTCATGGTCGGCACGATCGCCGGCGTCCTCCTTGCCACCGTCCTCAACAACGGCGGCGGCGCCTGGGACAACGCCAAGAAGTACATCGAGTCGGGCAACCTCAGGGACGACAAGGGCAACGTGCTCGGCAAGAAGACGGATGCCCATGCGGCCGCCGTCGTCGGCGACACGGTGGGCGACCCGTTCAAGGACACCGCCGGCCCGTCGCTGCACGTGCTCGTCAAGCTGCTGGCCACGATCACGCTCGTTCTCGCACCGCTCTTCATCCGGTAGCCGTCACGCCTGACGGGCCAGGGCGGCGCTGGTGGCTGCGGGCGCTCGCTCACGCACGTTCGACTGCGCTCGCTCGCGTCCTCGCCGCCGCCTTGCAGTGACTCCGCCATCCGTGACGACAAAGCCCAGGAGATGTCCGTGGATACGCTGATCCAGGCGATCGTGATGGGGCTCGTGCAGGGGTTGACGGAATTCCTGCCCGTGTCGAGCTCCGGGCACCTCATCGCGGTGCCCGCGCTGCTCGGCTGGAAGGACCCGTTCATCGAGAGCCTCGCGTTCAGCGTGATGCTCCACGTGGCCACGCTCCTCGCCCTGCTCCTCTACTTCCGGGCGGACTGGGTTCGCCTCATCCCGGCCTGGTTCGCGTCGCTCCGCGAACGCTCCATCGGGGCGGACCCGGATCGGCGGCTGGCCTGGCTTCTCGTCGTCTCGACGGTTCCGGCCGTCATCGTCGGCGTGCTGCTGAACGACCTCATCGAAGGGGCGTTCCGGGAGCCTCGCCTCGTTGCCGTCACCCTCGTCATCGGCGGGGCGATCCTGTGGCTGGCCGACCGGGTCGGCCGTCGCACCGAGCGCGTCGACGGGCTGTCCTTCGGCGGCGCGTTCGGCATCGGCGCCGCGCAGGCGCTCGCCCTCGTGCCCGGCATCAGCCGCTCCGGCATCTCGATCTCGGCCGGCCTCTTCGCCGGCCTCGATCGCGAGTCGGCCGCGAGGTTCAGCTTCCTGATGGCCGCCCCGATCACGGCCGGTGCCGGGGCATGGGAGGCCCGCAGGCTCGTGACGGGCGAGGCCGGTGTGGACGTGCCGCTCGGCCCGTTCCTCGCCGGCATGGCCGCCGCGGTCGTGGCCGGCCTCGTCGCGATCTCCGTGCTCCTGCGCTACCTGCGCTCGCATCCGACGACCGTGTTCGTCGTCTACCGGGTTGTCCTTGCCGCCGTGATCCTCGTCGCCTGGCTCGGGCTCTGGGACCGGTAGCGGGGTCGCGACCGTGGAGGTCATGAAGCAGCTCCGCCAGCGCGCCATCCGCGACCTCGTGGACCAGCGGCCGATCCGAACACAGCAGGAGCTCGCCGCCGCGCTTCGTGATCGCGGCTACCGGGCGACGCAGGCCACGATCAGCCGCGACGTCGCGGAGCTCGGCCTCGTCAAGGCCGGCCGGGACGGTACGCAGGCCTACGCCCTGCCGCCGCGCCTGGTGGAGGCCGAGGTGTCCGGCGAGGACCGGCTCCGGCGCCTCCTCCACGACCTGCCGGTCGAGGTCCGGGAGGCCGGCCTGCTGCTGATCGTCCGGACCCTGCCCGGATCGGCCCATCCGATCGCGGCCGCCCTCGACCGGGCTCGCTGGCCGGAGGTCGCCGGCTCGATCGCCGGCGACGACACGGTCTTCATCGCGGTCGGGGATCGGGCTGCCCTCCAGCGCGCCAGGCGGCGTCTTCTTCACCTGTCCGGCGAGGGCTGAGCGGGGGGCGTCGTGCAGGCGGGACGGCTGTCCGAGGTCGCGCGTTCGCCCCGGGGTCCGCAACGGCCAGACCTGGGCGTGGCGCGGCTTTGACACCCCGGGAGGGGCACGCTAGGCTACGCGCCCGGCTCGAACTCCAGCCCGCGGGGACGCCCCGCGGCCGTCTGGGGTTCTTTCCTTATCAGAAACCCGCACACCGCTCTCGCCCGCGTCCCACACCGCGAGGCTGAGCCTTCCCGAACGGGGGCCGAATCCACGTGAACAACAAGCCCACCTACATCAGCAGGGACGGCCTCGAGAAGCTCCGCAGGGAGCTCGAGGAGATGGTCTCCATGCGCCGGCCGGAGATCGCCCAGCGGATCCACGACGCCAAGGAACACGGCGACCTCAGCGAGAACGCCGAGTACGAGGACGCCAAGAACGAGCAGGCCTTCGTCGAGGGCCGGATCCAGACCCTCGAGGCGCTCATCAAGAACGCCACGATCATCGACGAGCACCACTCGATCGAGATGGTCCAGATCGGCTCGACCGTGAAGGTCGACGGCCCCGACGGCAAGGAGTCGTTCACGATCGTCGGCTCCACTGAGGCCCGCCCCACCGAGGGCCGGATCAGCAACGAGAGCCCCGTCGGCCGCGCCCTGCTGGGCAGGAAGAAGGGCGAGAAGATCACCGTCCGCGTCCCGGCCGGCGACATCTCGTACACGATCGTCGGGATCAGCTAGCCCGCCGCAGCCGCTGCGGCGCCCGTCCACCGCCCGTCCACCGCGACCGACCGATCGGCGGACCGGGACCAGCGTCGGTCGGAGTCGAGGAGCAGCAGCGGGCCATGGACTGGGCGGACGAGCTGGCGGCGCGCGTCTCCGGACCGCAGGTCGTCAACGACTCGAAGACGCCCAGCGGCACGGTCCACGTCGGCAGCCTCCGCGGGCCGATCATCCTCGACGTCATCACCCGCGCCCTGCGTGCGGCCGGCCTCGAGACGACGCTCCTCTACGGCGTCGAGGACCTCGACGCGATGGACGCCCAGGCCCTCCTGACCCCGGATGCCGTGGAGCGGTACATGGGCATGCCGCTGGCCCACATCCCGGACCAGGCCGAGGACGGCCACGGCTCGTACGCGCGCCACCATGCCCAGGTCTTCATCGACCTCTTCGCGGATCTCGGCGTCCACCCGGACCGCTATTACTGGATGAGCGAGATCTATGCCGCCGGGACGATGGACCCCTACGTCCGGATCGCCCTCGATCGGGCGGCCACGGTCCGTGACCTGTACCGCCGCGTCGCCAACGTCCAGCACCCCGAGACGTGGCACCCGGTGCTCGTCATCTGCGAGCGCTGCGGCAAGGTCGGGACGACGATCGTGACGAAGTGGGACGGCGACCGCGTCTTCTACGAGTGCCGGGCGGACCTCGTCGCCTGGGCGCGCGGCTGCGGCATGTCCGGCTGGGTCTCGCCGTTCGGCGGCCGCGCGAAGCTGCCCTGGAACCTCGAATGGGCCGCCCAGTGGAGCGTCATGGGTGTCACGATCGAGCCGTGCGGCAAGGACCTCGCGACGGCCGGCGGGTCCCGCGACCGCGCCGACGCGGTGGCCCGCGAGGTCTTCGAGCGGGAGCCGCCGATTCGCGTCGACTACGAGTTCCTCAACGTCGGTGGCCGGAAGATGTCAACCTCGAAGGGACGGGGCACCGCCGCCCATCGCATCGTCGAGGTCCTGCCGCCTGAGCCGCTCCGGACCCTGATGATCCGGTCCCGGCCCAACCATGCCATCGACTTCGACCCCGAGGGCACGGACGCGGTGCCGCGCCTCTTCGACGAGTTCGACCGCCTCGCGGACGCGACGGCCGGCCGGCCCGTGAAGGGCGAGCTGGCGCCGGGCTTCGATTCGGTCTTCCGCTACGCGCTCCGCGACCCCGATGCCGACATCGGGGCTGAGGCCGCCCGATTCCGCCCGAGCTTCGGGCACCTCGCGTTCCTCCTCCAGGTCCCGAGCGCGGACATTCCCGCGCTCATGGCTGCGGAGAAGGGCGAGCCGCTCACCGAGCGGGAGGTCGCGATCCTCGACGAGCGGCTCGCGGCCGCCCGCGCCTGGCTCGAGGACTACGCTCCGGATCGGGCCCGGATGGCCGTCCGGGCGGAGCTCCCCGCCGAGGCGGCGGCGCTCGACGCGGACCAGCGGGCCTTCCTCGCCGCGCTGGCAGGAACCGCGGACGCCGAGGCCGCCACGCTCCGCGCCGGCGACGCGTGGCAGGGCGCGATCTTCGCCACCGCCGCGGGGCTCGGCCTGCCGCCCGGCCGGGCCTTCGCGGCGCTGTACCAGGCCTTCCTCGGCCGCCCGAACGGGCCCCGGGCCGGCTGGCTCCTGGCCGGGCTCGAGCCGGCCTTCGTGGCGGGACGGCTGCGCGAGGCGGCCGCCGCGGGTGCGACGATGGCGCCCACGGGAGGTGCGGCGTGAGCGTCGGGCTGGCCCGGCTCCGCGAGGAGCCGGACGCGATCCGGAAGGGTGCGAGCGACAAGGGCGAGGACCCCGCGCTCGTCGACGCCGCGCTCGAGGCCGATGCCCGCCGGCGCGCGCTCCAGGGCGAGGGCGACGCCCTGCGATCGGAGCGGAACGTGGCATCCAGGGCGGTCGGCGAGGCGATCCGGGGCGGGGCGAAGCCGGATGGTGCCGAGGTTGCGGCGCTTCGCGCCCGGTCCACCGAGATCGGGGAGCGGCTGGCTGCCCTCGATGACGAGCTCGCCGCGGTCGAGGCGCAGGTCGAGGACCTGCTCCTCCGGATCCCGAACCCCGCCGAGCCGGACATCCCGGTCGGGGGCGAGGAGGCGAACGTCACGGTCCGGACCTGGGGCGAGCTGCTGCCGCACGAGGTGCCGCTCGAGGGCGAGATCGGGGCGGACGCGCCGCCGGCCGGGGCGACGTGGACCCGGAGGCCGCACTGGGAGATCGCCGAGGCGCTCGACATCATCGACCTCGCCCGCGGGGCGAAGATCGCCGGCTCCGGCTTCCCGGTCTACAAGGGGGCGGGTTCGGCGCTCCAGCGCGCCGTGATCCTGTGGTGCCTCGACGTCCACACCCGCGAGAACGGCTTCACGGAGGTCTGGCCGCCGGTCGTCGTCAACCAGGCGTCAGCGCGCGGGACGGGTCAGATCCCGGACAAGGAAGACCAGATGTACGTCGTCACCCGGGACGACCTGTACCTGGTCCCGACGGCCGAGGTCCCGGTCACGAACCTCCACCGCGACGAGATCCTCGAGGCGAGCGAGCTGCCGATCCGGTACGCCGCGTACTCGCCCTGCTTCCGCCGCGAGGCGGGGGCGGCCGGAAAGGACACCCGCGGGATCCTCCGGGTCCACCAGTTCGACAAGGTGGAGATGGTCCTCTTCGAGCGCCCGGAGGACTCCGAGGCCGCGCTGGACTGGATGACGGGCCGGGCGGAGGACCTCCTCCGGCGTCTCGGGCTGGCCTACCGCGTCCTTCTCATGGCGACGCGCGAGATGGGTTTCACCCAGGCCCGGAAGTACGACATCGAGGTCTGGTCGCCGGGCGTCGAGCGCTGGCTGGAGGTCAGCTCGTGCTCCAACTTCCGCGACTTCCAGGCGCGCCGCATCGCCGTCCGCTATCGACCCGAGCCGGGGGCGAAGCCGGAGCTCGTCCACACCCTCAACGGGTCCGGGCTGCCGCTCGCACGGGTCGTCGCGGCGATCATCGAGACGTACCAGCGGGCGGACGGGTCGATCGACGTTCCCGCCGTCCTGCGGCCCTACATGGGCATCGACCGGATCGCCCCACCGGCCTGATGCCGGACCTCGGCGTCCCCCTGCCGGCGGGGCATACCCTCGCCTCGCTCGCCGAGCGCCCCGAGCTCGCCCGGCCGGCCGACGACTTCAACGGCTCCGTCTGGCCCGAGTTCATGCTTCACGACGCCGTCGTCCACCGGCTCTGGGACCTGCTCGACTCGGCGTGGCCGGAGTTCCAGCTGGTGCTGCTGGACGCGGCGGGGCGGATTGCCGCGACGAACAACGCGGCGCCGATCCGCTGGGACGGCACGGACGAGGGCCTGCCCGACGGCTGGGACCGGCAGTTCGAGTGGAGCACGGAGCAGCACGTCGCCGGGGTCGAACCCAACACGCTGGGCGCGATCCAGATCGTGGTGGACCCGGCGCGGCGGGGGACGGGGCTGGCGGGCGTCATGGTGGCGGCGATGCGGGCCAATGCCCGCGCCCACGGGTTCGGCGCCGTCATCGCCTGCGTGCGCCCCACGGACAAGCATGCGTTCCCGCTCATCCCGATCGAGCGGTATGCGTTCTGGCGGCGCGCCGACGGCGAGCCGTTCGATGCCTGGATCCGGCTCCATGCCCGGCTCGGCGGCCGGATCGTCCGCGGCTCGCCGGAGGCGATGACGATCAGCGGCACGATCGCCGAGTGGGAGGCCTGGACCGGGCTCCGCTTCCCGGGATCGGGCTCGTACGTCGTCCCGTTCGCCGGGGCGCCGGTCGAGATCGACCGCGAGGCGGACCTCGGCACCTACCACGACCCCAACGTCTGGGTCGTCCACGTCGTCCCGTGACGACCGCACCGCCGTCGGTCGCGAGGCGTCGTATCCTCGGCGGCGGAGAGGTGCCGGAGCGGTTGAACGGTCCTGTCTTGAAAACAGGCGGACGCAAGTCCCGTGGGTTCGAATCCCACCCTCTCCGCCAGCGCTCCCCGGCTGGATCGGCCCATGCGGTCGGTGTCGCCTCCGCGAGCTCGCTCATGGACGTTTGAGTCCGCTCGTTCACGGCTCGGCTCCGCACCCTTCGCGGCCGCCGCCCCTCCGCTGCACGGTGTCGCGGTCCCCGTGTGTCGTCGCCGAACGACAACTGGACGTCCGGGAAGCCAATCCCACTCCGGAGCGCGCCCCCGCGCCTGACCGACCGCCGTCGCGAGGCCTCGTGTCGTCGCGGGACGACGACTCGACGTCGGGATGCTCGGGTGCTGCCCCTTTGATGGGGTCGGCCCGGATCTGATGGACGGCCGCGGGGCGTCAGGGCGCCGGATGGTCGCCGTCGGACGACATTCGACGGCGAGGGACCGCAGCCATTCGTCGGCGGCCCGCGCCCCGTCGCCCCGACTTCGCCGGCAGACGATACGGACGTCGGGTTGTCAACGCGACGCGACATCCGACGACGCGCAGGACCCGGACCGCGGTCAAGCCGGCCCCAAGAGCGGCGCGGTCCGCCTGACCGAGCGCGGCTGCGTTCCCGACTCCTGTCACTGCACCGTCGGCGGGCTGGTCGAGGCGGAACTGCACCCTCGCCGTGGCGCATGCCTTGGCCGGGCTGGCCGCGCTCACCAGGTGTGGAGCGACGCATCGGGCAGCGAACGCGCACACTCTCCGCACGTCCCGTGCCTGGAGATCCCGATGCCGCAGCCGCTCTGTGACCACTTCGACACCGGCGTCGAGGTCGACGCGCCGTCCGATGTCTGCCAGACCTGCGTCGACATGGGGAGCACCTGGCACCACCTTCGGCAGTGCCTGAACTGCGGCGTGACACGCTGCTGCGACAACAGCCCGAACCGGCACGCGACCGCCCACTTCGCCGAGGTTCGCCACCCCATGATCCGGTCCGCCCAGCCTGGCGAGGACTGGCGCTGGTGCTATCCGGACGAACTCTTCTACATCCCGGCCCCCGGCGGCTACGAGATCGCCGAAGATTGAGCTAACGGGCGCGGCGCCGCGAGTCGCACGGCATCGGGCGACGACTGTGCGGGGCTCCTCCGCGCCGGCTCAGGGCCTGCGGCTATTACAAGAACGCTTAACGACCGTGCTCCGCGTCGGTTTCAAGCCCCGAAACGCTCGTCCAGGGCCGATTCGACGCCGATCTAAGGGTCCTCGGAATGGATCGGGACGCCGGAGCGCCCGGCGAGCGTCCCTGGCTGGTGTCTGGGCGTTTGCTAAGCCTCCTCGCGATAGCGGCGACCTCGCTGTCGCCGGTCCGCCACCCGCCGCGGGTCCGGCACCGACTGCGGGTCCACCACCCGTCGCGGGTCTGGCACCGGCTGCGGGTCCACCACCCGTCACCGGTCCGCCACCGCCGCGCCCGTTGCCGCGTGCCTCCGCGCGCAGCCGCGCCGCCACCGCCGCGCCCGTTGCCGCGTGCCTCCGCGCGCAACCGCGCCGCCACCGCCGCGCCCGTTGCCGCGTGCCTCCGCGCGCAACCGCGCCGCTACCGCCGCCACCGGCCAACCCGGCGGCCGGCATCGCGCAGCCGCGCCCCTACCGCCGCCACCGGCCAACCCGGCGGCCG
>JACPOU010000037.1:0-31533 GCA_016191345.1 Chloroflexota bacterium | reverse complement strand
AACCCGGCGGCCGGCATCGCGCAGCCGCGCCCCTACCGCCGCCACCGGCCAACCCGGCGGCCGGCATCGCGCAGCCGCGCCCCTACCGCCGCCACCGGCCAACCCGGCGGCCGGCATCGCGCAGCCGCGCCCCTACGCCCCCTCCGGCGCCCGGCCGGCGCCGATCCGCTCGATGGTCGTCGCGCACCAGGCCGCCGACGGGAACGAGGCCTGCGTCCCCGGCCGCGTGACGCTGTCCGAGGCGCACGCGATTCCGAGCCGCGCCGCGGAGGCCGCGGCCCAGCCAAGGCCCAGCCCCACCGCGAACGCGCCGACGAACGCGTCCCCGGCCCCCGTCGTATCCACCGCCCGAACCGGGGCCGACGGGATCCGCTCGATCGAACCGTCCTCATCGACGATCGCCGCTCCCTCCGCGCCGAGGGTGACGAGCAACCGCATGCCCGCCTGCCGCGCGAACCCCGCAAGCGCCTCGTCCGACGCCGGCGCGCCGGCGAGGAACGCGAATTCGACCTCGTTCGGGATGAGCCAGTCCGTCGCCGCGAGGAGCTCGGGGAGGATCGGCGCCGCCGGGGCCGGGTTCAGCACCGTCACGGCTCCGCGAGCCCGCGCCGCCGCGAAGGCAGCCGCCGTCACGGCCTGCGGGATCTCGAACTGGCCGACGACGACGTCGACCGCCGCCGCCGCACCTACGGCCCGCGCCGCATGCTCGGGCGTGATCAGGTCGTTGGCGCCGGAAACGACGATGATCCGGTTGGTGCCATCCGCCTCGACCCAGATCGGTGCCACGCCGCTCGAGCCCTCGACCCGCATGACCCCCCGGGCGTCGATCCCGGCGTCGTGGAAGTTGTCGAGCGTCATCGTCGCGTAGGTATCGTCTCCGAGCGCGCCAACGAACGCCACGTCCGCGCCGAGCCGTCGGGCCATCACGGCCTGGTTCGCGCCCTTGCCGCCGAACCCCGACTGGAAGCGATCGCCGATGACGGTCTCGCCGGGCCCCGGCGCGCGCTGCGCGTAGGCGATGAGGTCGATGTTCATCGACCCGACGACCACGATTGCCGCTCCGCGCCTCGAATCTGGCTGGATCACGCGCTCCTCCGTCCGCCGCTCGACCCGGACACGATACCGTGGCGCCATGCAGTCCCGGAGCGCCCGATCCACCCGCGCCATCGCGATGCTCGCGGTGGCGGCCCTGCTCCTCACCGCCTGTGCCACCCGCGCGACGGCGCCGACCCCGGTCCCGACGGAGATGACCTCGTCGGAAACCGCCCGCCCGTCGAGCCGCATCACGAAGGTCGCCGTCGCGTACGACCTCGCCGGCCGCGGTGACGGGGGCTTCAACGACCTCGCCTACAACGGGGCGAAGCAGGCCGCCGGCGAGTGGGGCCTCGAGCTGAAGGAAGTCACGGCAAGGCTGGACGACACCGACGACGACCGGGCCGAGCGGCTCCGACTGCTCGCGCGCGCCGGCTACGGGGCGATCATCGCCGTCGGCTTCACGTATGCCGTCCCGCTCCAGGCTGTCGCGGCGGAGTTTCCCGACGTCCGCTTCGCGATCGTCGACGACGACACGGTGACCGGCCCGAACGTGCAGAACATCATGTTCGCAGAGCACGAAGGCTCCTTCCTCGTCGGGGCCGCCGCGGGTCTGACGACGAAGACGAACGTGGTCGGATTCATCGGGGCCGTGAAGATCCCGCTCCTCCAGAAGTTCGAGGCCGGCTACACGGCCGGGGTGAAACGGGCAAATCCGACTGCGACGGTCAGGGTCACGTACCTCAGCATCCCGCCGGACTACACAGGCTTCGGTGACCCGCCGCGCGGCAGGGAGGCGGCCCTCGGCATGTACGACAATGGCGTCGACGTGATCTTCGCGGCGGCCGGCGGCTCGGGGGCCGGGGTCCACGAGGCGGCCGCCCAGACCGGCAACTGGTCCATCGGCGTCGATGCCGACGAGCATGAGCTTGCCCCGGCTGCGGTCCGGGACCACATCCTGACCTCGATGCTGAAGAACGCGAACGTCGGGACCTACGCCTTCGTGACCTCCGTGGCCGACGGGACGTTCATCGCCGGGAACCAGACCTTCGGGCTCGCGAACGGGGGCGTCGGCTACGCGACGTCCGGCGGCTTCGTCGATGGGATCCGGGCCCGGCTCGACGCGTACGCGGCCGACATCGTCGCCGGCAGGATCGTCGTCCCGCAGACGCCCTGACCGGCGCCGCGCCCGTGCGCTCAGTCCGCCACTCCCGCGACGGCGCGGCCGCTCGACTCCTCCTCGCGGCCGGCGCCCCGGCGGCGGCGATCGGGCTGTCGCTCCTGGTCGCGGCGGCGATCCTCCAGCTCGCAGGCGCGGACCCGACAACGGTGCTCGGCGACGCCCTCGCGTACGGCCTGCGGCCCTCGACCCTCGTCGCCGTCGTCAACAAGGCGATCCCGTACTACATCGCCGGGATCGCCGCGGCGATCGGGTTCCACCTCCGCCTCTTCAACATCGGGATCGACGGGCAGTACCGGCTCGCGGCGTTCGCCGCGGCGGTCGTGGGAGCCGCGGTGGCGCTGCCCGCGCCGCTCCACGTCGCGCTGGTCGCGACCGTGGCCGTGGGCGCCGGGGCGGGCTGGGCGCTCATCGCCGGCTGGCTCTTCGTGCGTCGCGGCGTGAACGTGGTGATCTCCACGATCATGCTCAATGTCGTGGCGAGCGGCATCGTCGCGTACCTCCTCTCCCCGGACCGGCTGGCCCAGCAGGCCGCGGGCAGCAACAACGTCACGACGGCCACCATCCCCGAGAGCGGCTGGGTTCCCGCGATCCCGACCCCCGCCGGCGGAATCAACGGCCTCGTCCTCCTCGCGGCGGTCCTCGGCCTCGTGTACTGGCTCGTCCTGCACCGGACGACGCTGGGCCTCGAGGTACGGGCGACGGGCCTGGCCCCCCGGGCCGCCGCGGTCGCGGGCGTCCGAGCCTCCCGCCTCGCGTTCCTCGTCATGGCGGCCTCGGGGGCGGTGGCCGGGCTCGTCGGGCTGCCGCAGCTCCTTGGCTCCTCGCATCGTTTCGGGCTCGACTTCCCGTCCGGCCTCGCGTTCACGGGGCTGTCGGTCGCGATCCTCGGGCGAAACCACCCTGTCGGCGTGGCCATCGCCGCGTTCACGTGGGCGTTCCTCGATCGCTCCGCGCAGGTCCTCGACCTCGCCGGCATCAGCAGGGAGGTCGTGACGATCCTCCAGGCGGTCGTCGTCCTGTCGATCGTCGTCGCCTACGAGCTCACGGGGCGGGTGCGGGTCCGGCGCGAGCGCCGGTACGTCGCCCAGGCCGTCGATGGGCCTGCGGCGGCCACGCGTGCGCCCGCCGCCGAGGCGACACGATGACGGCGGCCTCGAGGCCGCCGTCCGCAGCACGCCGCTCGGGCCTTGCCGGCCCGGCAATCCGCGTCGCCATCGGGTTCGCCGTCCTCTCGCTGCTCAGCGGCGCCTTCGAGGCGCCCGACCTCTTCTCGCGTGGCGGGATCGCGGCCACGTTCCGGTTCTCCGCACCGATCCTCCTGGCGGGGCTCGGGGCGCTGTGGGCGGAGCGATCGGGCGTCATCAACCTGGGGCTCGAGGGGATGATGATCGCTGGTACCTGGTTCGGGGCGTGGGCGGGGATCGAGTGGGGGATCGGGCCGGGGATCGTCGCCGGGATCGGGGCCGGGGTGGCCTTCGGGCTCGGGCTCGGCGTCCTGTCGATCTCGTTCGGGGTCGACCAGGCGATCGCCGGCCTGTCGCTGGGCCTCCTGGCCGCGGGCCTGACCCGCTTCCTGGCCTCGATCACGTTCGCGACCCTGCCCGGCGGCTCGATCACGACCTCGCCGCCGGTGCCGGACATCGTGACCCTGAGCGTGCCAGGCGCGGAGGCGCTCCTCGGGCCGGCGGACCGCGCCGGCATCCCGATCCTGTCGGACCTCGCGGCGGTCGCGCTCGGCCTCCTGACGGACGTCTCGATCCTGACACTCGCGGTCTTCGCGCTCGTGCCGCTGACCTGGTGGGTCCTGTGGCGGACCCGGCTGGGCCTGCGGATCCGGGCGGTGGGGGAGCACCCTGTGGCGGCCGACTCGCTCGGTATCCGCCCGGTCCGCTACCGGTACCTGGCGCTCGGCGTGTCGGGCGGCCTCGCCGGACTCGGTGGCGTCTACCTCGTCACCGTCGCCTCGAGCCTCTACCGCGAGGGCCAGACCGCCGGCCGCGGATTCATCGGCCTGGCGACCGTCATCTTCGGCAACTGGAACCCATGGTCGATGACCCTCGGGTCGCTGGTCTTCGGCGTCACCGATGCGCTCCGGACGCGCCAGGAGGCGACGGTCGGGGTCCTGCTGGCCGGGCTGGGACTGCTCTTCGCGGCCGTGGCGTTCCGGCGCGGCCTGACCCGCGATGGGCGCGGTGCGGCGTTGTTCGGGCTGGCGGCCGGCGCGATGCTCGCCTGGTTCTGGCTCGTCCGGATCGTGCCCGCCGAGTTCGTGAGCTTTGCCCCGCACCTGACAACCCTGCTGGTGCTCGCCTACGCGAGGCAGCGCCTGCGGCCGCCCGCCGGGCTCGGCGAGCCGTTCCGGCGCGAGGACGCCGGCTGACGGTCATTCGGTCTCGTCGACCGCCGCGCTGACACCATCCTGGACCCGGTGGAGCGTGTCGATGTAGGTGGCCAGCTCGGCATCCGAGAAGGCGCTCAGCCAGGTCTGCTCGTGCCGATGGACGAGCGTCCGGAGCTGCTGGAGCACGACGCGCCCCGATGGCGTGATTTCGACCACGAGTCCCCGTCGATCGGCCGGATTCGGCGAACGTCGCACGAACCCGCGGCGCTCGAGGGAGTCCACGACGCCGGTCACCGTCGCTCGCGTGACGATGAGTCGCTCGCCCAGCTCCGAGGGGGACATTGGCCCCCGATCGCGGAGGATCCCGAGCACCAGGCCGCCCGCCGCGCTGACACCGAGCGGGCGGAGGAGTCGCGCGATCCGGTCGAACAGGAGGTCGGCCGTCTTGATCGTGTTCATCACCGCCTCGGTCGCCCGGGCATTCGCCTCTGGTGTCTGGGCGTAGAAGTCGTCGGGCATCTCGATCTTCGGCATCGGCCCATGATAAGGGTATTGACAATACGGTGCCTAACTATATAGTTAGGGTCCTAACGACCGTCCGGATGCGTCGGTTCGACATCGAAAGGCGAGGGGTGCCGCAGTGGCCAAGATCATCGTTCAGCACCACGTTGCGGACTACGACACGTGGCTCCCGGTCTTCATCGAGCACGGCGCGGTTCGGCGCCAGTACGGCGCGACGGGACATACGGTGACCCGCGCGGCCGCTGACCCGAACTCCGTCATCATCGTCAACGAGTTCGCGACCCTGGATGGTGCGACGGCCTTCTCGAAGGATCCATCGCTGGCCGAGGCGATGGCCCGATCCGGCGTGGACAGCGCACCGCAGGTCTGGATCGTCAACGAGGCGGACGGCGCGACGTACTGAGCACCGGCACGTGGGCGGCCCTCGAACGGGCGGCCGCCCACCAGAGCCGCCTCCGGTCTCAGCGAGGTGCCTGCTGTCCGACCCCCCGCCTTCGCGGGCGATGGCACCGGCTTGACGCATTCTTCGAACCCCGCCTAGACTCCGCGCCTCAATCGAATACAGGCGATGATCGGGACGAGTACCCCTCGGAGCGTCGGCAGAGAGACCCGGTGGCTGGTGGAAATCGGGGCGACGACGGCGGGGAATGGACCCGGGAGCCTCCGGACCGAACGGCGAGCGTGGCGGCAGGACCGTCCCGCGATCCACGTAGGCTCCGGCGCAGGGCGCCAGCGATAGCGGGCAGCGCCGATCGGCCGCTCCACGGAGCAGCCCGTCGGTCACGGAGCGCGGCAATCGCCGAATGAGGGTGGCACCGCGGAAGGCACGACCTTTCGTCCCGGATGGACGAAGGTCGTTCTTGATTCCCGGGCCGGACCGGGCCGGTCCCGGCCGCAAGCAGAGGCGATGTCGACGATGAACAGCAGCGCGGATCCGCTCAGCCTCGCCGAGGCGAAGCGCCACTCGGCCACGGCCGACACCGTGCTGCTGCGAGCCACCCGCCCGGCGGACCTCGAGACGCCGATCGGGGCCTTCCTCCGCCACGACGATGGGGTCACCCCGGCCTACCTCCTCGAATCCGTCGAGGGCGGGGAGCGCCTCGGGCGGTATTCCTTCCTGGGCATCGGGCCGCGGCGCCTCCTCGAGGTCCGGAGCGGGCGGGCCCGACTCCAGGACCGGCCCGTCGGCGTCGTCGCCTACGCGCCGGACCTGCCGGTCCTCGAGATGGAGGCCCGTGATCCGCTCCACGCCCTCCGCGAGTTCGTACCGCGACGGCGCGTGGCGCCCCGGGACGGGATGCCGCGCTTCACCGGCGGGGCCGTCGGCGCCCTGGCCTACGACGCGGTCTCGATCTTCGAGCCCTCGGTGCCGCTCCCCGACGCCGACCCGACCGGGGTCCCCACGGCCGCCTTCATCGAGACCGACCTCGTCGTCGTCTTCGACCACCTGACCCACACGCTCTCTGCGATCGCCTCGCTGCATGTCGAGGCGCCGGACTTCGAAGGCCGCTACCGGATCGCCGAGGCGGCGATCTTCGAGGCCCTCGAGAAGACGTCGCGTCCCTCGGCCGCGGAGATGGCCGGCGCGGCGCCCCGGGGCACCTCGTCGAACGGCAGCGGGCCGGCGGGCCTCGCGCCGAGCTCGATCGACGCCAGCCTCGGGCGCGACGAATACGTCCACGCGGTCGAGGTCGCGAAGGACGCCATCGCGGCCGGCGAGGCGATCCAGGTCGTGCTCGCCCGGCGGCAGTCCTTCGACCTCCCGATCGATCCCGCCACGGGCCGTCAGCTCGACGGGATCGGGCTCTACCGGAGCCTCCGTCGCGTGAACCCCAGCCCGTACCTCTTCTTCACCCGCGTCCCGGGCTTCGAGGTCGTCGGTGCGAGCCCCGAGCTCCTCGTCCAGCTCGACGGCGACAGGCTGACGACCCACCCGATCGCCGGCACGCGGCCCCGCGGTGTCGATGCCCGCGAGGACGCGATCCTCGCCGAGCAGCTTCAGCGCGACCCGAAGGAGCGTGCCGAGCACGTGATGCTCGTCGACCTCGGCCGGAACGACCTCGGCCGGGTGTCCCGACCCGGCACGGTGACCGTCTCGAAGTACATGGAGGTCGAGAAGTACAGCCACGTCCTCCATCTCGTCAGCCATGTCGAGGGGCGGCTGCGGCCGGACCTCGATGCCCTCGACGCCCTCCGGGCCGTCTTCCCGGCCGGCACGCTCTCGGGCGCCCCGAAGGTCCGGGCGATGCAGCTCATCGCGGCTGCGGAAGGGGAGCGCCGCGGCCTCTACGGCGGCGCGGTCGGCTATCTCGGCTACGACGGCAACCTCGACACGGCGATCACGATCCGGAGCGCGGTGCTGAAGGACGGGCGAGCGCACATCCACACCGGCGCCGGGATCGTGGCCGGGAGCGTGCCCGCGAAGGAGTTCGAGGAGACGGAGCACAAGGCGGCCGCGCTGCGACGGGCGATCGAGATCGCGGCAGGCATCGACGAGGGCGCCCGGGCCCGGGCCGCGGCCCGCGATGCCGGCGCGCCTGCCGACGGGGCCGACCAGGCCGACCGGGGCGACAAGGCCGACCGGGCCGAGGCATCCGCATGATCCTGGTCGTCGACAACTACGACAGCTTCACGTTCAACCTCGTCCAGGCCCTCCAGGCGACCGGCGCGAGCGTGACCGTGCTCCGGAACGACCAGATCGACCGGGCCGGGATCGAGGCGATGGCGAACGACCGGGCGGCGGACCTCCGCGGCATCGTCATCTCGCCCGGGCCGGGCGACCCGGACGACGCGGGCGTCTCGATGGATGCGATCCGCGTCGCGGCCGATCGCGCGATCCCGCTCCTCGGGGTCTGCCTCGGGATGCAGTCGATGGCCCAGGCCTTCGGTGCCCGGATCGTGCGGGCGCCCACGCTCGTCCACGGCGAGGCGTCCGAGGTGACGCACGACGGCGCCGGCCTGCTCGCCGGGATGCCGCCGAGCTTCATGGCCGCCCGCTATCACTCGCTGGCCATCGACCCCGAGACGCTCCCGGCCGACTTCAGGGTCACGGCGATGTCCGAGGTCGACCGGGTGATCATGGGCATCCGCCACGTCGCCCTCCCCCTCGAGGGCGTCCAGTTCCACCCCGAGAGCGTCCTCACGCCCGACGGCCCGCATCTCCTCGCGAACTTCCTCCGCCAGGCCGGGGAGGGCGAGGCGTCCCTCCTCGACGACCGGACCGGCTCGTTCGCGACCTCGGGTCTTGCCGAGGCCGGTACCGCGGATCGGTCGCAATGAGCGAGGCGGTCCGGGCCGCGCTCGCCGCGATCGTCGAAGGCCGCACCCTCGACGCGGAGACGGCCCGCCTCGCCATGGGCTCGGTCATGGACGGTGAATCGACGCCCGCCCAGCTCGCCGCGCTCCTCGTCGCGCTCCGGATGCGCGGCGAGACCGTGGACGAGCTGGCGGGATTCGCGACGGCCATGCGCGAGCGGGTGACCCGGGTCGAGGCGCCCGAGGGCACGATCGATGTCGTCGGCACGGGCGGCGACGGCTCGGGCACGTTCAACATCTCGACGACGTCGGCGCTCGTCGTCGCGGCGGCCGGCGTGCCGGTCGCCAAGCACGGCAACCGGGCGATCACCTCGCGGTCCGGCGCGGCCGACGTCCTCGAGGCGCTCGGTGTGCGCGTGGACCACGACGCGCTGTCGGCGGGGGTGAGCCTCCGGGAGTTCGGCTTCGCATTTCTCTTCGCGCCGGGCTTCCACCCGGCCATGCGCCACGCCGGGCCGACCCGCCGCGAGATCGGCGTCCGCACCGCGTTCAACCTGCTGGGGCCGCTCACGAACCCGGCCGGCGCGACGCGGGCCCTCCTCGGCGTCGGGGACGCCGGCGCGGCACCCCGGATCGCGGAGGTGGCCCAGCGGCTCGGCACGGAGCGGACCCTCGTCGTGCACGGCCGCGGCGTGGACGAGCTGCCGCTCGACGGGACCGGGGTCATCCTCGACGTCGGGCGGTCGCGGATCACCGAGATCGTGGTCGAGCCAGGGGCGCTCGGGTTGCGGGCGGCCGCGACGGCCGAGCTCGCGGGGGGAACGGCCGCCGAGAATGCCACGCTGACGACGTCGATCCTCGAGGGCCACGGTGGCGCGCGCCGGGACGTGGTCCTCCTGAACGCCGGCGCCGCGCTCGTGGCCGCAGGGCGGGTCCCGGCGATCCGCGACGGAATCGCCCTCGCCGCCGAGACCATCGATTCCGGAGCGGCCCGCCAGCTCTTGGCGCGGCTGCAGGCCGCGAAGCGCGATCATGACGCGGCCGTCGCGGTGGCACCGGCATGACGGTCGCAGCGATCCCGCGGCCGGGCCGGTCGAGGACTCGCGCCGGCGTCGTCGCCGAGATCGCCGCGCGCCGCCGCGCCGACATCCTGGCCGAGCTCGGCGACGTGGACCGGGGGGAGCTTCGGCGGCGCGTCGCCGCAGCACCCGCACCCCGCCCCGTCGTCCACCGCCTCGCGGCGCCGGGTCTGCATCTCATCGCCGAGATCAAGCGCGCATCGCCCTCGGCCGGGCGGATCGCGGCAACGGGCGACGACATCCTCCCCCGGGCGGCCGCGTACCAGGCCGGCGGCGCGGCAGCCATCTCGGTGCTGTGCGAACCGCACTGGTTCGGGGGCTCAGTGGCCGACCTTGCCGCGGTCCGCGCCGCGGTCTCCGTGCCCGTCCTCGCCAAGGACTTCGTGGTCGAGTCGCGGCAGCTGGACCTCCTGCGTGCCGCGGGTGCCGATCTCGTCCTGCTCCTTGCCGTGCTCCACCCGGGACCTCGACTCGCTCGCCTCGTGCGGCACGCCCGCGACCTCGGCCTCGAGCCGCTGGTCGAGGCGCACGACGCCCGCGAGCTGGACGCGGCGATCGCGACGGGCGCCCGGCTCATCGGGATCAACAACCGCGACCTCCGGACACTCGCCGTGGACCCCGAACGCGCGGCGTCGCTCCGGGAGCGGGTTCCGGAGGATCGCCTGGTCGTCGCCGAATCCGGGGTTCGTGAGCCGGCGACGCTCCTCGGCTGGCGGGCGCTCGGGTTCGACGCGGCCCTCGTCGGGGAGGCGCTCGTCCGGGCCGGCGATCCGGCCGCCGCGGTCCGGGCGTTCGTGGCCGCGGGCCGCCTTCCGTCAGATCCCGCGAACCTCGACCGCGTCCCGTTCGTGAAGATCTGCGGGATCACCGACACGGCCGGCGTCGAGGTGGCGGTCCGGGCCGGTGCCGATGCCATCGGGCTGAACCTCGTCCCCGGGACGCCGCGCGCGCTCGAGCTCCGGGAGGCCGTGGCCCTCGCCGCGCACGCGCGCCGGATCGCTCCTCCCGGATCGAGGCCCGCCATCGTCCCGATCACGGTGGACCTCCCGCCCGACGAGCTGAACCGGATCGGCGCGGCCCTCGACGCCGACGCGATCCAGCTCAGCGGCACGGAGCCGGTGGCGACGGTCGCGGCCCTCGATCGGCCCGCCTGGAAGGTCATCCATCTGCCCCGGGCCGGGGGGGCAGGTGCCCAGTTCCGCGGCCCGGGCGAGACGGTGGACGCGGCGGTCACGCAGGCTCGTGCGTTCTCCGGCGCGGGCGCCGCGCGGATCCTCGTGGACACGGCGGGCGGCCCGCATCCCGGCGGGACCGGCACTCGCGCCGACATCGAGCTCGTGGCCGCGGTGGCCCGCGAGGTGCCCGTGATGCTTGCCGGCGGCCTTGATCCGTCGAATGTGGCTGGAGCCCTCCGCGCCGCCCCGATCGTCGGCGTCGACGTGGCCTCCGGTGTCGAGGCGCCGCGGAAGCCCGGTCGCCGCCCGGCGAAGGATCCCTTCCGCGTCTCGCTCTTCGTGAAGCGTGCCCGGGGCTCCCGCATCGATCGCCCGAACCTCGCCATCCGGCCGACGCCGGTGCCGTCCGGCCTGCTCGAGGCCGACCCACACGGCCGGTGGGGCGTGGAGCGCGACTTCGGTGGCCGCTACGTGCCGGAGACCCTCATGGCCGCCCTCGAACAGCTCGAGGCGGCGTATGCGGCCATCCGCCACGACCCGCGGTTCTGGGCCGAGCTGAACGAGTTGCTCGGGCGGTTCGCCGGCCGACCCACGGCCCTCTACCGCGCCGAGCGTCTCGCGGCCGCGGTGCAGGCCGAGGCCAGCCGCCTCGCCGGCGCGGATGAACGCGGCGCGCACGCCGTCCCGTCGATCCGCCTCTACCTGAAGCGCGAGGACCTCGCCCATACCGGCGCCCACAAGATCAACAATGCCCTCGGCCAGGCGCTCCTCACGCGGCGGCTCGGGAAGACCCGCGTCATCGCCGAGACCGGCGCGGGACAGCATGGCGTCGCGACGGCCACCGCCTGCGCGCTCCTCGGCCTGCCGTGCGTCGTCTACATGGGCGAGGAGGACATCGGGCGCCAGGCCCCGAACGTCCTCCGGATGCGAGCCCTCGGCGCGGAGGTGCGGAGCGTCACGTCCGGCACCGCGACCCTCAAGGACGCGGTCAACGAGGCGATGCGGGACTGGGTCACCAACGTGGAGACGACGCACTACGTGCTGGGGTCCGCGATGGGCCCGCATCCGTACCCGACGATCGTCCGCGACCTCCAGCGTCGGATCGGCGACGAGGCCGCGCACCAGCTCCTCGAGCTCGAGGGTCGCCTCCCGGACCTCGCCCTCGCCTGCGTCGGCGGGGGATCGAACGCGATCGGGCTCCTTGCCCGCTTCATCGGGGAGCCCTCGGTCCGCCTCGCGGTGGCCGAGGCCGCCGGCGACGGCGTGGCCACCGGCCGGCACGCGGCGGCCATTGCGGGCGGCACGCCCGGCATCCTCCACGGCTCCCGGTCGCTGATGCTCCAGGACGCCGACGGGCAGGTCGTCGAGGCCCACTCCGCATCCGCCGGCCTCGACTACCCGGGCGTCGGCCCGCAGCTCGCCGCCCTCGCCGAGGGCGGGCGCCTCGAGGTCACGACGGCGACCGACCGGGAGGCGATCGCCGCCATGCGGACCGTGACGCGGACCGAGGGCATCCTGCCCGCGCTCGAGACGTCCCACGCCGTCGCGGCGCTCCCGAAGCTCCTCGCCGTGATCGAGGGCGGCGGCCGGGCGCTTCCGGACGGCGCGGTCGTGCTCCTCGGTTTCTCCGGCCGCGGCGACAAGGACATGGCGGCTCTCGAGCGCTTCGCGGACGTGGGGCCGTGGGCGGGCATCGCGTGACGGGCGCGACGGCGGGCGGCAAGGCCGCGGTTGGGGCCGCCGCGGCGGCCGCGCAGCCGCACACCAACGACACCGCAGGTGCCCGCCGGATCGCGGCCGCCTTCGCGACCGCGCGCACCACGAACCGGGCCGCGCTCATCCCGTACGTCGTCGCCGGCTATCCGGACATGGACGGTTCCTTCGCCGCGGCGACCGCGGCCATCGACGCCGGAGCGGATCTCCTCGAGATCGGGCTGCCGTACTCGGATCCGCTGGCGGACGGGGCCACGCTCCAACGCGCCTCGCAGGCGGCGCTCGCCGCAGGGGCGACCTTCGCCCGCTCGCTGGCGCTCGTCGCCCGGGTCGCCGCGGCTCGCCCGGCCGTGCCGCTCGTGGCGATGGGCTACGCCAACCAGCTCATCGGTGGCGGTGACGGCCGCGACCGGGCCGCCGCGCTCGCGAAGGCCGGGGCGGCCGGGGTCATCGTCGCGGACCTCACGCCGGACGAGGGCGGGGCGTTCGAGGCGGTCGCCGCGGAGCGCGGACTCGGCGTCGTGTACCTCGTCGCGCCGACGACGCGCCCGGAGCGGCGCGCCACCGTCGCGCAACGGTCCGGCGGCTTCCTGTACTGCGTCAGCCTGGTCGGGGTGACGGGCGCCCGGACGAGCCTGCCGTCGACCGTCCGGCGCCTCGTGGCCGAGGTCCGAAGCGTCTCGCCCGTGCCGGTCGCGGTCGGGTTCGGCGTCTCCCGGCCGGCCCATGTCCTGGCGCTCGCCGCGGCCGGTGCCGATGGCGTCATCGTCGCGTCGGCGCTCGTCGATGCGCTGGGACCCCACGGCACCGACGTCGCCCGGATGGGCGCGCTCGTCGCCACGCTTCGAGCGGCCACCGGGCGGTAACCTCGCGGCATGCAGGACCGCATCCGCGTCGCGATCGAGAGCTCGCCGACGAAGACGTTCGCGACGGCCATCGACTGGCCCGGCTGGTCCCGGTCCGGCAGGACCGAGGCGGACGCCCTCGAGGGCCTCGCTGCGTACCTCGCGCGCTATGCGCCGATCGCGCTGCGCGCCGGCGCACCGCTCCCGGCTCACCCCGCCTTCGAGGTCGACGAACGGCAGGACGGCGGTAGCGGGACGGAGTTCGGCGTACCGAGCCGGGTGACCGACGCCGACGCGCGGCCGCTCACCGGGGCCGAGGCGGCGCGCCGGGCGCTGCTCGTCGAGGCGGCCTGGGCGGTCTTCGACGCCACGGCCGCGGCGGCGCCCGAGTCGCTCCGCAAGGGCCCGCGCGGCGGCGGCCGCGACACCTCGAAAATCGTCGAGCACGTCCACGGCGCCGACCACGCCTACGCGCGGGAGATGGGCATCAAGATCCCGCCGCCCGATCCCGCGGAGCCTGGGTCGATCGCGCGGATGCGGACCGCCATGCTCGAGGTCCTTCGCGAGCCGTCGGACGGCTCGCCACTCGCCGGTCGCCGCTGGACGTCGCGATACGCCGCCCATCGCATTGCCTGGCATGCCCTTGACCACGCCTGGGAGATCGAGGACCGCCGCACCCCCTGACCGCCGGGGCGATGTGTCGCCGCAGGACGACAACCGGACGCCCGGCCGCGAATTCGAGGCCGACCACGAGGGTCCCGATGCCGCCGGGGTACGATGAGCGCGGCTTCCGAGCACTTCCGGCCGCTGTTGTGACCGCCACGGACGACATCCCGGCGCCCACGCCAGCCGCCGATGCCCAAGCTGGTGGTGAAGGCGTCCGGTTGTCGCCATGGGACGACATCGGACGTCGCGGCGGCGTTCGACCGCGCGTGGCGCCGAGGCGCGGCCCTCCTCAGCGCTCCGTCGCGAGCCCCAGCGCCGCCGAGGCGCGGCCCCGCAGCGCGTCCGGTGGCATGCCGCCGGCCAGGAGCTCCCGGATGGAGGTCGCGCCGTCCGCCTTCGAGAGCTTCCGGCCGTCCGGTCGAAGGATCAGGGGGTGGTGAAGGAAGCGCGGCGGCGCCGCCCGCCCGAGCAACGCGCCGAGCCGAATCTGGGCCGGCGTCGCCTCGCGGAGGTCATCGCCGCGGATCACCAGATCGATCTCGTGGCGGAGGTCGTCCACGACCACGCACATGGCGTACGTCCAGTTGCCGTGCCGATCGCGGACCGGCAGGTCGCCGGCCGGCGCCACGTCGCCGGCCTGATCGCCCAGGGCGAGGTCGCGCCAGGCCTCCGAGCCTCCGCCGAGGTCAACCCGCCACGCCACGCCCGCAACGTCCAGCGGCAATCCCCGGCTGACGCAGCCACCCGGACATCCGGGACCACGCCACTCGCGGCCACCAGCGGTGCCGCCGTCCCCGCCACTCGCGGGCCGCCCCGCGAGCGTGGCCCGGCTGCAGTCACAGGCGTACACGAGCCCCTGGTCGCGCAGCCGCGCGATCGCCGTGGCGTACGTCCGGTCGTTGTCCGACTGCCGCCACGGCAAGGGCTTGCGGTCACGGAACCATGCGATCGGCGGCTCGTCGGGGACGAAGCCCAGGTCCTCGAGGTCATCGAGCAGGGTCGCCTCGAACTCCGGCCGGCAGCGCTGCCGGTCGTGGTCCTCGATGCGCAGCACGACGGTGCCGCGGGTCGCCCGCGCGACGCGCCACGTGACGACGGCGTTCGCGACGTGGCCCAGGTGGAGGTAGCCCGTCGGAGCCGGCGCGAAGCGGGTCCGGAGTCCGCGCGGCAGTGCTGCGGTCGCCGCCGCGAGCCGCCCCTCGAACGGTGTCTCGGTCGCCGCCTCGAGCCGCCGCTCGGTCGGGCTCTCAGCCTCCGTCGCCGGCCTCCGGCGGCGGCGAATCGCCGGCCTGCCCGCTCCTCCGCCGGTCCCGCGCCTCGAGTGCCCGCGTCGAGGCGAAGAGCTTGCGATACAGGGCCAGCAGATCGGCCTGGGGCATCGGGCCCTGGTTCGTCATCGCGACCCGGAGGAGGATCTCCCGCTCCCGGTCCAGGTCCCGGATCGCGCGCCGCCCGGCCGTGGCCTTCTCGCGGCCGACCCCGCGCGCCAGCTCGGCACGCTGGTTGAGAAGCGCCACGATCCGGCGGTCGAGCGCATCGATCCGGCGCCGGAGCCGGCGCAGTTCCGCCGTGTCCGGGGGCTTCGAGCGCCGCTCAGGCATCGTCGTGCTCGAAGGCGGGAGCCGCCGACGCGTCCGAGCCGGCTTCGAAGCCCGCCGCGATCCGCTCGAGCGCCAGGTGATAGCCGCGTGCCCCCTGCCCGACGATCGAGGCCAGCGCGATGTCGGCGAGGTAGTTGACGTGCCGGAACGTCTCCCGCGTCGAGGGATCGGAGAGATGGACCTCGATGAACCGCCGCTGGACGCCGAGGAGCGCATCCCGCAGTGCCACCGAGGTATGGGTCAGCCCGCCCGCGTTGACGATCGCGACGTCGAAGTCCCGCTCGTGCAGCCGGTCGATCAGGGCCCCCTCGTGGTTCGACTGGAAGAAGGCGACCTGGAGCCCCAGCTCGGCCGCGCGTCGCGAGATCCCGGCATGGATCTCGTCGAGCGATTCGCGGCCGTAGATGTCAGGCTCCCGCGTGCCCAGGAGGTTCAGGTTCGGGCCCTGGAGGACGAGGACGCGGGTCACGCCGCACCCCCGACCTGCGACGGCTCCAGGAGACCCGCCGCGACATCGCGGACCAGCGCCGCGTCGATGTCGTCGCGCACGACGTGCCCAGCCGCGCTCGGCAGGACCCAGCGGAGATGGCCCGCGCGGTGCTTCTTGTCCGCCCCGAGCGCGTCGAGGACCGATTGGAGCGGGTAGGGGAGCAGCCCGCGCCCCAGGCCCAGGTTGTCGAGGAGCCGCTCGATCCGGGCCGCCCGTTCTGGCGGCGTCACGCCGGCGGCGACTCCGATCCGGCACGCGGCCCGGAGCCCGAACGCGACCGCCTCGCCGTGCCGGAGGTCGCGGTAGCCGCCGGCGGCCTCGAAGGCGTGCCCAAGCGAATGCCCGAGGTTCAGGGCGATCCGCACCGCCGCCTCCTTCTCGTCCGCGGCGACGACCTCGACCTTCGCCCAGGCGCAGCGCTCCACGAGCTCCGCGACCGACCCGTCCGCGACCGCCGCCGGGTCGCCGCTGGCGATCGCCTCGCCCCTCGCCTCGAGGAGCTCGAACAGCCGCTCGTCGCCGAGCGCCGCCATCTTCACCGCCTCACCGAGCGCGGCCCGGCGCTCCCGTTCCGGCAGCGACGCCAGGAGCGCGATGTCGATGATGATCGAGGCCGGCTGGTGGAACGCCCCGACCAGGTTCTTGCCCTCCGGCAGGTCCACGCCCGTCTTGCCGCCGATCGAGGAATCGATCTGGGCGACGAGGGTCGTCGGCACCTGGATGAACGGGACGCCGCGGAGGTACGTCGCGGCGATGAACCCGGCCGTGTCGCCGACGGCGCCGCCGCCGACGGCGACGAGCGGCTCGGGGCGCTCGACGCGGCGACGGGCGAGCTCGCGCATGGCACCTTCGACGACGGCGAGCGTCTTGGCCGCCTCGCCCTGCGGCAGCTCCACGAGCTCGAGCGGCAGCCCGGCCGCCCCGAGCTCGTCGCGGATCGCCGCACCAACGGCACCCCACGCCCCGGGTTCGGTCAGGACGACGGCGCGCGTCGCGCCGAGCCGCCGGAGCTCGTCGGTGAGGAGGCGTCCCGCGATCCCGCTCCCGATCACGATCCGCCCGATCGACGTCTCCGCGCGCAGCAGCGTCGTCGCGGACGAGGCGGACATCCCGGCCACGAGCCCGTCCACGGCGTCGACGACCGACGCGACCTCGGCCACGCTCGCGATCCGGGTGGCGGCGCTGTAGAACCGGCCGCGGGCCGCCGTCAGATCGCGGATCGCGCGGATCGGATCGCGGCCGGCGATGAGGGGCCGGATGGTGGGCGAGCGCCGCAGGCGCTGGGCGAGGACCTCGGGCCGGCTGTCCAGCCAGACCGGGACGCGGCCCTGGAAGAGGCGCCAGCGGTTGCGGGGATCGACGATCGCCCCACCGCCGGGGGCAATGACCCGGCGGACGCCCGGCCCCGCGTCCGGCTCCCCGAGCGCCGCGATGACCGCGCGCTCGCGCGCCCGAAATCCCGCCTCGCCCTCGTCGGCGAAGATCTCCGGAATCCGGGCCCCGGCCTCGCGCTGGATCGCCTCGTCGAGGTCGATGAACGGGGCACCGTGGCGCCCGGCGAGGCGCCGCCCGACGGCGCTCTTGCCGCTCCCCGGCAGCCCGATGAGGACGATGTCCACGGTCAGGCCTTCCTCGCCCGGCCTAGTCGTCGCCGCCGGAGCCGGCCTCGCCACCGCCGGCAAGCGCCGTCGATCCCGACGCCTCGCGGCCCCCGATGCGCGGCGGCGGCGGGGTCGTTGCCATGCGCGTGCGGTGCGCCGCCATCCGCTCCCGGACGACGTCCATCCGGTCCCCGCCGAGGGTCTCGAGGATGAACCGGACGAGGGTGAGCATGACCATCGCCTCGCCGATGACACCCGCGGCCGGGACCACGCTGATGTCACTCCGCTCGTAATGGGCCCTGTCCACGGGCTTGCCGGTGATGAGGTCGGCGGAGGGCAGCGGCCGGGCCAGCGTCGAGATCGGCTTCACCGCCCCGCGGATCACGATCGGCTCGCCGTTCGAGATTCCGCCGGTGGTCCCGCCGGCATTGTTCGAGCGATGGATCCAGTGCCCGTCGTCGGCCCGGCCGTCGATGATGTCGTGGACCTCCGAGCCGAGCCGGCGCGTCTGCTCGAAGCCGAGGCCCAGCTCCACGCCCTTGATGCTGTTGATGCTCATGATCGCGGCCGCCAGGGCCGCGTCGAGTCGGCGATCCCACTGGACGTACGAGCCGAGCCCGATCGGGACGCCGTGGGCCACGACCTCGAAGACCCCGCCGATCGTGTTGCCCGCCGATCGTGCCTCGTCGATGCGGGCGATCATCGCCAGCTCGGCCTCCGGGTCCGGGCAACGGAGCGGCGAGGCGTCCGCCTCCTCCCGCGACCGCGTCGCGCGTGCCGGGTCGAGCGCCGCGCCGCCGACCTCGGCCGTGAATGACCAGACCTCGATGCCGAGATCCCGAAGGAGCGCCCGCGCGACGCCGCCCGCGGCGACCCGTGCGGCCGTCTCCCGCGCGGACGCCCGCTCCAGGACGTTCCGGACGTCGGAGTGGCCGTACTTGAGCGCGCCGGCGAGGTCCGCATGGCCCGGCCGGACGCGGGTGACCGGCGTCGCCCGCATGTTGCCCTCGTCCGCGGCAGCCTGGAGCGCGGCGGCCTCCTCGTCGGAGAGGGCCGACGGCTGCATGACCGTGCCCCAGTTCTCCCAGTCGCGATTCCGGACGAGCAGGAGGATCGGCGACCCGAGCGTCCGGCCGTGCCGGACCCCCGACACGATCTCCGCCCGATCCTGCTCGATTGCCTGCCGGGCGCCGCGGCCGTAGCCTCCCTGGCGCCGCCGGAGATCGACCGCGAGGTCGTCCGCGCTCAGCTCCAGGCCGGCGGGGACGCCGTCGAGCGTGACGCCGAGCGTCTGCCCGTGCGACTCGCCGGCGGTCAGGAAGCGGAACGGCTCCACGGTCCGGTCGCCCTCGAACCCGTCAGCCGGCGGAGCCGGCGGGCGTCGCGGCCGCCTCGTCGGGCATCGCGGCCGCCTCGTCGGCGGGCGTCACGGCCCGCTCACCGGCGGTGGCCCCAGCCTCGTCGTTCGCCGGGGCCACGTCCCCGCCCGCGGGCTCGCCCTCCGCGGACCGCAGGCCCCCGGCGCGCGCGGTCACGAGGGCCTCGCCCATCACGTCGAGCGGCGCGGGCTGGCCGGCCCAGAGCGTGAATGCCGCAGCGCCCTGGTGGAGCAGCATCGTCTCGCCGTCGAGGGCCGTGCAGCCGGCCGAGATCGCGTCGCGGAGGAGCCGGGTCCGGTTGTAGATGAGGTCCAGGACCATCAGCTCCGGGGTGAGGATCTCGGCCGGGATCGGGCTCACGTCCGCGGTCAGCCCGATCGAGGTCGCGTTGACGAGGACCTTCGTTTTGGCCAGCTCGGCCTCGATGATCGAGTCGTGCCAGGGCATCGCCCGCAGCTCCATGTGGGCCGCGCTGCGGGCGAAGTGCTTGACGAGGCCTTCCGCCCGGTGGAGGTGGCGGTTGAAGACGACGATCCGCTGGAAGCCGACCCGGATCAGCCCGTAGACGACCGCGCGGGAGCCGCCGCCGGCCCCGAGGACCACCGCGTGGCGCGGCATCCGGGAACGCCCGACCAGCTTGTCGAGGGCCGCCGCGAACCCCGGGACGTCCGTGTTGTGGCCGACCAGCCGACGACCCTCGCGGGTGATCGTGTTGACGGCCCCGGTGGCCTGGGCCTCCTCGGTCAGCCGATCGATCATCGGCACGACCCGCTCCTTGTGCGGGATCGTGATGTTCGCGCCGAGGAACGCCTCGCTGCCCCGGATCTCGACGATCGCATCGCCGAGGTCGATGGGCGCGCGATCCCAGAGCTCGTAGCGCGCGTCGATGCCCTTCGCGTCGAACGCGGCCTGCTGCATCGCGCCTGACAGGGAGTGGGCGACGGGATGGCCGATGAGGACGACCCGCTTGGTCATGCTCGGATCCTTTCGAGGTCGTGGAAGAAGCCCGGGTAGGAGATGGCGGCGCTCGCCGGCCGGCCGACCGTCGTGTGCCCGGTGGCGATGAGCCCGGCAATTGCGAAGGTCATCGCGAGCCGGTGGTCGTCGAGGCTGTCGGTCGTGGCGCCCGTGAGACGGACGGGGCCGTCGATCGTGAGGTCCTCGCCCTCGACCTCGATGCGGGCGCCGAGCGCGCGGAGTCCGGCGACGATCCCGGCCAGCCGGTCGGATTCCTTGTGCCGGAGCTCGCCCCCGCCGCGGATCGTCGTCCGGCCCTCGGCCTGGGTTGCCGCGAGGCAGAGGATCGGCACCTCGTCGATCGCGGCCGCCACCTCGGCCGGCCCGATGTCGATGCCCCGGAGCGAGGACGAGCGGATGATGAGGTCGGCGACCGGCTCCCCGATGTCGCCGGCCGTGGCGTCCGGGCCGGGGCTCGCCGAGGCAGCCTCCTCGAGGCGCGCGCCCATCCTGACCAGCAGATCGATGACGGCCCGCCGAGTGGGGTTGACCCCGACGTTCCCGATCCGGAGTTCCGCATCGGGGTGGATCGCGCCCGCGACGAGCCAGAATGCGGCCGCGGACGGATCGCCCGGGACTCGCTCGTCCATCGCCCGCACCGGCGTGCCTCCTTCGATCTCGACCACCATCGCGCCGCCGCCGTCCATCGTGGACCGGACCGCGATTCCGCGTGCCCTGAGCATGCGCTCCGAATGGTCGCGCGTCGCGACCCGCTCCCGGACGCGGGTCGTCCCCTCGGCCCCGAGGCCCGCGAGGAGGATCGCCGACTTCACCTGCGCCGACGGGACGGGCGTCGTCCAGTCGATCGCCGAGAGCGGCCGGCGGCCCCGGACCGTCAGCGGCGGACGGTCCCCGGCCGCCGCAACAACCCCGGCGCCCATGGCCCGGAGGGGCTCCACGATCCGGGCCATCGGCCGGCCGCGCAGCGACGCGTCACCGTCGAGCGTTGCCGCGACGGGCGTCCCGGCGAGGAGCCCGGCGAACAGGCGGAGGCTCGTCCCGGAGTTGCCGCAGTCCAGCGTGCCGCGGGGTTCGAGGAGCCCGCCCGCGCCGCGGGAGCGCACAAGGTAGGCGGCCCCGCCGAGACCGTCGTCCGTCCGCTCCACGCTCGCCCCAAGGGCGGCGACGATCCCCGCCGTCGAGCGAACGTCGGCCCCGTCGCCGGCACCCTCGATCCGGCTCTCGCCCTCCGCGACCAGCGCCAGCATCAGCGCCCGGTGGCTGATCGACTTGTCGCCGGGCACGGTCAGCGTGCCGGCCAGCCGGCGGGCGGGCAGGATCGTGGCGGTCGGCTCGGGCCCCGCGCTCGTGGCGCCGGCCCGGGTCGCTGGGACGGCCATGGTCAGTGCTTCGAGAGCGCGCCCGCCCCGATCCCGAGGGCCGGGCCGGTGACGAGCGGATCGCCGTGGAGCGAGCGGACGTGCTCGTGGACGGGGAGGAGGGCGGTCATGAGGTCGGCGAACTGGGCGTGGTCCAGCTGCTGCTCGGCGTCCGAGAGCGCCTCGTCGGGCCGCGGGTGGACCTCGACCATGATCCCGTCCGCCCCGACCGCCGCGCCGCCGATCGCCAGCGGCTTCACGAGCCAGCGCTTGCCCGTCGCGTGGCTGGGGTCCACGACAACAGGCAGGTGGGTCAGGTGGTGGAGGAGGGGAACGGCCGCGAGGTCGAGGGTGTTCCGGGTGTACGTCTCGAAGGTCCGGATCCCGCGCTCGCAGAGGATGACGTTCGGATTGCCCGCCGCGACGATGTACTCGGCGGCCATCAGGAGCTCCTCGATCGTCGCCCCGAAGCCGCGCTTCAGCATGACCGGCCGGGCGACCCGCCCCGCGGCGTTGAGCAGCGAGTAGTTCTGCATGTTCCGGGCGCCGATCTGGAGGATGTCCGTGTACTCGGCGACGATGTCCACCTGGTTCGGCTCCATGACCTCGGTGATCGTCGGGAGGCCCGTCAGCTGGCTCGCCTCGGCGAGATGGCGGAGCGCCTCGACCCCGAGGCCCTGGAAGCTGTAGGGCGATGTCCGCGGCTTGAACGCGCCGCCGCGGAGGACCGTCGCCCCGTGGCCCTTTACGAAGGCCGCGGTTTCGAGGAGCTGGTCGCGGCTCTCGACGGAGCACGGCCCGGCCATGACCGTGAGCCCGCCGTCGCCGATCACGGCATCGAGGACGCGGACGATCGTGTCCTCGGTATGGAATTCGCGCGAGGTCAGCTTGAAGGGCCGCGAGATCGGGGTGATCGTCTCGACGCCGGGCAGCCCGGCGAGCCGGCTCATGAGCTCCTGCCGCCGCGGGCCCACCTCGCCGACGACGGCGATCACGATGCGGTCCGCACCGACGTGGTCATAGGGCGTCATCCCCTCGGCCAGGATGTGGCTCTTGACCCCGAGGATCTCGGCCTCGGTGGCGGTGCGGGCCATGACGACGAACATCGAGCGTCCTTCCTTCGGGACCGCCGGACCGGAAACAAAAAAGCAGAGGTGCTGCACCTCTGCTCGCTCCCGGCACGACTCGTGCCCCCGGCCTCAGGCCGGGAACGTCATGCCGGGTCGATAAACCAATAGAAGCGCGTCATCTGGACGGCGACGGTAGCCGAGGGTGGCGCCGCGTGTCAATCCGCATCGGGCTGCCGGCCCAGAGGGCCCTCGGCGGCGGAAACGGTGGCGCGCCCGGCGGGACTCGAACCCACGACCTTCAGGTCCGCAACCTGACGCTCTATCCACTGAGCTACGGGCGCACGATGTCGGCGGAGACTGGCGGAGAGGGGGGGATTCGAACCCCCGATGGGTGTAACCCCATAACGGTTTAGCAAACCGCCGCACTCGGCCTCTATGCGACCTCTCCGCAGCGGCGGATAGGCTACCACGAGCCTGCCGACCGATCGGGGCGACGGTCGGGCCCCTGCCGAAACTCGCGGCCTGGTCCGGGCGCGGTACGCTCCGGCGATGGCCGCCCGCATGCCTCGCCTGCGCCTCCGCGACTCGAACCCGCTGCTGCTGGGCCTGCCGTGGGGCGCCCCGCTCGAGACGTGGCCGGCCGAAACCGCCACGTTCCATGAGCTGCCGGTCGGGCCGTCGCGCCACGTCGTCCGGTTCATCGCCCACGACGGCGGCCTCGTCGCCCTCAAGGAGGAGCCCGGCTGGATCGCCGAGCGCGAGTACGTGGTCCTGCGCCACCTCGAGGAAGCCGGCCTGCCGGCCGTCAAGCCGATCGGCATCGCCGGCGGACCGGAGGACGATGCGGCCATCCTCGTGACCAGCTACCTCCACAACTCCCTCCAGTACCGGCTGCTCCTGTCCCGCGTCCCGCCGGGCCCCGGCTATCTCCGTGACCAGCTCCTCGACGCGATGGCGGGCCTGCTGGTCGAGCTCCACGGGGCCTGCGTCTACTGGGGCGACTGCTCGCTGGCGAACACTCTCTTCCGCCGGTCCGGCGACAAGGTCCAGGCGTACCTCGTGGATGCCGAGACCAGCGAGATTCACCCGGGGCTGTCGGAGGGCCAGCGGATCTACGACCTCGAGGTCCTCGTCGAGAACGTCGGCTTCGGGCTCGCCGACCTCGCCGCGATGCAGGGCCGGAGCGAGGACCTGATGGACGACGCGCTCGCGGCCGCGGAGTCGGTCCGGGACCGCTACTTCGCCCTGTGGAACGAGCTTCACGCCGAGGTCGAGGTCGGCGAGGACGAGCGCTTCGCCGTCGCCGCCCGGATCCGCCGCCTCAACGACCTGGGCTTCGCCGTCGACGAGCTCGAGGTCGAGCCCGGCCCGACTGGCCGGATCCGCGTCCGGGTCGCCGTCACGAACCGTCGCTTCCACGCTCGCGAGCTCGAACGCCTGACGGGATTGCGCGCGCTCGAAGGCCAGGCCCGCCTCCTCCTCAACGACCTCCGCGAGTACGGGGTCTGGTTGGAGCGCCACGAGCGCCGCTCGATCCCCGCCGCCGAAACGGCCCGTCGCTGGCTCGCGGACGTCCTCCAGCCCACCCTGGCCCGCCTCGCCCTCGTGGTCGGCCCCGGCGGTGACGCGATCCAGGCGTACTGCGACGTCCTCGAGACGAAGTGGCTCCGCTCGGAGGCCGCGGGCCTGGACATCGGCCTCGCGGCCGCCACCGAGGCCTACCTCGAGGCCGGCGCCCCGGGTCCCGAGATCACCGGGACACTGGGCGGGGTGTCGTGACGGACCCGGTCGCACACGACCGCATCGACCTGCCGGCGATGCGCGAGCTCCTCGAACGGGTTCGCACCGCGGTCAAGCCGGTGTCCGAGCTCCCCGGTTGGGCGACGGTCGAGCTCGACCGAGCGGCGCGCGAGCTCGGGGCGCCGGACGGGGGCACGGAGCTGCCCGCGGATCCGATGATCGGCGCCCTCGTCCGTCGTCTCGCCTTCACGGACCGACAACCCGTCCTGGTCCTCGAGCCCTCGACCGAGGGCCCGCTCGCCGCCGCGCTGGCGCGCCACGGCGAGGGCCTCCTGGCGCGATACCTGCTCGTCGCGGCGGATCCCGGCGACGCGCTGCGACGTGCCGGCATCCCCGTGACGGCCCCGGCGGCCGGCCCGCTCGGAACCCAGCGCCTGGTCGTGCCCACCCGGCGCGACGGCCCCTTCATCGTGATCGTGGGCCCGCCCGACCCGCCCTGAGCGGACCGCGTACGATCGGTCGCCCAGGCATCAAGGAGGCAGGCATGCGGGTCGGGTTCGTCGGGCTCGGGACGATGGGCGGGGCGATGGCGGCCAACGTGGCCCGCGCCGGCCACGCGGTGACGGCGTGGAACCGGACACCAGGCCGGGCCACGGACCTCGGGGCCCTCGGCGTCGTCATCGCGGGCGACCCGGCGGCGGTCGCCGCCACGTCGGACGTCGTCGTGACGATCGTCTCGGACACGCCCGACGTCGAGGCGGTCCTCTTCGGGGAGCGTGGCGTCCACGCCGGTGCCCTCCCGGGGACGCTCGTCATCGACATGTCCACGATCGCCCCGTCGGCGACCCGCACCTTCGCGGCACGACTCGGCGCGCAGGGCGTGGCAATGCTCGATGCCCCGGTCTCCGGGGGCAGCGAGGGCGCCCAGAAGGGGACGCTGACCATCTTCGTCGGGGGCGAGACCGCGGATCTCGAGCGTGCCCGCCCCGTCCTCGCCGCGATGGGCACGACGATCACCCACGTCGGTCCCATCGGATCCGGCCAGGCGGTCAAGGCGGTCAACCAGGTGATCCTCGCCGGGGCCTACCTCGGCGTTGCCGAGGGGATCGTGCTGGCCCTGAAGGCGGGTCTCGACGTCGAGCAGGTCGTGACGGCCCTCTCGGGCGGCGCGGCGCAGTCCTGGGTCCTCGCCAACCGGAGCGGCCGGATGATCGCCAACGACTACCCGCTGGGATTCAAGGTGGCGCTCCACCGCAAGGACCTCGGGATCGCGCTCCAGCTCGCCCGCGAGACCGGCAGCGCCCTCCCGATCGCGGCCCTCTGCGAGCAGCTCGAGGCCGGGCTGATCGGCCGGGGTCATGCCGACGACGATATCTCGGCCGTCGCGCGCGCGATCCGGGAGCTCTCCGGCCTCGAGGGCTGAGGCGCGGCCGCGGCCCTCGATCGCCGCGACCGACGTCAGTCGAGGCCCACCAGGAGCATCGGCTCGCCGAGCTTGCGGTCGTAGCGCGGGCGGAACCGTTCGAGGTTGTACATCTCGTCGACGTTGACGCGGCGAGCCGCGACCCCGGTCGACTGGAGGTCAACGTAGGCATACTTGCCGTCCCGGATCCCGACCATCTGCCCGAACTGCCCGTCCGAGACGAGGTCCATCGCCACGTTCGCGAAGGTCGAGGCCACCATCTGGTCGAGGGCATCCGGCTGCCCCGACCGGAGGTCGTAGGTCAGCTCGATCGCGAGCGATTCGATGCCGGTCCGGGCCGACAGCTCGGCCGCGAGCACCTCGCCGACGTTGGCCTTGTGGCGATGGCCGAAGGCATCGGCCGGGCCGTACTCGGGGATCTCGGCACCTTCCCAGATCGCGCCCTCGGCGGTCACGACGATCGCGTACCGGCTGGGCGACGCGGCATGGTCCGCGGCCACGACCTCGGCGAGCCGCCCGATATCGTAGCGGACCTCAGGGATGACGCAGCGGGCCGAGGTCACGTAGGCGGCGAAGAGGGCGGAGAAACCCGCGTCCCGGCCGAAGATCCGGAAGACGCCGATCCGCTCGTGGCTGCCGAGCGTTGTCCGCTGCCGGTCGATGAGCTCTTTCGCCCTCGTGATCGCGGACGAGAATCCGATGCAGTACTCCGTGCCGGGCGCGTCGTTGTCCATGGTCTTGGGGATCGCGACGAGCGGCACGCCCTGCCCGGCGAGGATCCGGGAGAACGAGAGCGTGTCGTCGCCACCGATCGTGACGAGGACGTCGATCGCCAGCTGCTCGAGGTGGTCGAGGACGATCGGCGTCAGGTCGAACCGGTCCTCGCCGGTCTGCATCGAGGCCGCCCGACCCGCGTCGAGCCACTCCGGCAGCGCCGTGCCGGGCATCTTCGCCGGGTTCGTCCGCGACGTGTGGAGGATCGTTCCGCCCGTCCGGTCGATCGCCCGCGTGTTGCTCCGATCGAGGATCCGGGTGTACTGGGGGTCGAGAGTGGCGCCCGGCTGGACGTGGGTCAGGCCCTCCCAGCCCCGCCGGATGCCGAGGACCTCGGCGCCCAATTCGGAGGCGCGATAGGTCACGCTCTTGATGACGGAGTTGAGGCCGGGCACGTCGCCGCCGCCCGTCAGGATCCCGATGCGTCGTGGTGCTGTCATGTCGGCGAAATCCTACGGGCCCGGGGACGATGGCGTGGGATGCGCGTGCTCGTCGCGCGGCAGGCTGACCGAGTGGTGAGCGGGCCGTATCATCGCGACATGAACTACGAGCTCTACATGGGCGAGGCGCTCGCCGAGGCTCGCGCCGCCGTCGCCCGCGGAGAGCGGCCCCACGCGGCCGTCGCCGTGCTCGACGAGGCCATGGTCGCCCGCGGCCACGACCGGGTCCTCGAGACGAATGACCCCACCGCCCATGCCGTCATCGTCGCGCTCCGCGAGGCCTCCAGGCGTCTCGGCACGTCGCGGCTCCAGGACGTCACGATCTTCTCGACCATCGAGCCCTGCGCGATGTGCGTCGGGGCGATGCTCAACAGCGACGTCGATGCGCTCGTCTACGCCTCGCCGAATCGCGAGGACGGGGCCGCGGGCAGCGTCATCCAGCTGGCCGAGCATCCGGTCCTCGCCCGCCGGCTGACCGTCGTCAGCGGCATCCGCCGGGCCGAGGCGGACGAGCTCTACGCGGCGGTTCCCACGGCGGGCTGACCCGGGACCCTCTGCTATCCTCTCGCGCGGAGAGGTGTCCGAGTGGTTGATGGTGCCGCTCTCGAAAAGCGGTGTGCGAAAGCACCGTGGGTTCGAATCCCACCCTCTCCGCCAGCGCTCCCGCCGCGGACGCGCCCTTGCCTGCGTTGGGCGCTCCGCTCCTCGGTTATCGCCGGGAAACGACATCGGGCGGCACCCGCCGCGCCGCGCCGCGCCGCGCCAGCGGCGCCCGGGAAGGAACTCTCGATCCCGCCCGCGCGCGGGCACGGCTCCGGTACACTCCGGCATCCCGGAGAGGTCGCCTAGTGGACTATGGCGCCGCACTGGAAATGCGGTTCGCGGCAACGCGTCGAGGGTTCGAATCCCTCCCTCTCCGCCAGTCCCCTCGGCACGGTCCCGAGATGCCCGGCGACCGCCCGGGGTATCCTGTCCGAGCCGTGCTAGGCGGGGAACTAGCGGTGCCCTGTACCTGCAATCCGCTCCAGCAGGGCTGAATTCCCTCTCGAGGTCTCCGTGCCCGGAGGCCGCCGCCCCAGGCGACGTTGAGGATCGGGTCCCGCGCAGCGGCGAATCGCGAACCGTGTCAGGTCCGGAAGGAAGCAGCACTCAGCGAAGCTCGTCGGGTGCCGCGGAACGGCCTGGTCCGAGCCGCCTTCGGTGGTGGGCCCGGGTGGCGGTCGGTCGACGGAGGGTGCACGGCAATTGATCCAGTTCGCCCCCGGCCGCCCAGGATGACGTGACCGAGACCGTTCCGCACCAGGCCATCTACCGGCGCTGGCGAGCCCAGACGTTCAGCCAGATCGTCGGGCAGGAAGCCGTCGTCGAGACGCTCCGCAATGCCGTCCGGACGGGCCGCGTCTCGCACGCGATCCTGTTCGTCGGTCCGCGCGGTACCGGCAAGACCTCCCTCGCCCGGATCCTCGCCAAGGCCGTCAACTGCACGAACCTCCAGGACGGCGATCCCTGCGACACCTGCCCCTCGTGCGTCGCGATCCGCGAGGGCCGGGCGATGGACCTGATCGAGATCGACGCCGCCTCCAACCGCGGCATCGATGCCATCCGGGAGCTCCGCGAGCGGATCAACTACGCCCCGACGGACCTGAAGCGCAAGGTCTACATCCTCGACGAGGCCCACCAGATCACGAAGGACGCCTGGAACGCCCTCCTGAAGTCGCTCGAGGAGCCACCCGAGTTCGTCATCTTCATGTTCGCCTCCACCCACCCCCAGGACTTCCCGCCGGCGATCATGTCGCGGCTCCAGCGCTTCGACGTCCGCAAGCTCACCACGGCCGAGATCGAGGGCAAGCTCCGGCGGATCCTCGATGCCGACGGTCGGTCGGCCGAGCCCGACGCCCTGGCCCTCATCGCCCGGCTGGCCGCGGGCGGCATGCGCGATGCCGAATCGATCCTCGACCAGCTCCTGTCGTCCTCGGCCGACATGCTCGACGAGGCCCGGGTCCGCGACCTCCTCGGGCTCGCCGATGCCGAGACGATCCGGCGCTACATCGATGCCCTCGTGGCCTCGGACCTCGCGGCCGGCGTCAATCTTCTCGATGGGCTCGAGGAGCGAGGACGAGACCTGCGGGGATTCATCGACCAGGTGATCGAGGTCGTCCGCGCCGCGCTCATCGCCGCGGCTACCGGCGAGGCCGCGGCCGGCCATGCCGTCGCCGACCTCATCCCGGTCGCGCGCCGCCTCGCCTCGATCGACCCGAACCGGGCCGGGATCGGCGGCATGCGGCTCCAGCTCGAGCTCCTGCTGCTTCCGACCGAGGTCGGCCGCATCGCCAGGCCCACGACCCCGGCCGATCCCGGTCGGCAACCGGCCGCGGCCGCTCCGGTGCTCGCGCGCGTGCAACCCCAGGCCGACTCGAAGGCCGACCAACCCCCCGGCCCGCCGCGCCTCGGCGGCCGGATCCCGCGCCAGGCCGCGCCGACCGTTCAGGGACGGCCGCCGCGGCCGTGCCGGCCGCCGCGTCACCCACCGCGCCTGCCGCCCGACCTGTCCCCGTCCCGGCCGCGAGCGCGACCACGCTTTCGAGCGCGGTCGCGCCGAGGCTGGCGGCGCCTGACGAGCCCACGCCGGCCCGTGCCGTGGACCTGGGCGCTCCGATCGGGGCGGACCTCGCCCTCCTGCGCGAGCGCTGGCCGGAGGTCGTCGCGAAGATCAGTGCCCACCCGCCCACCAAGCCGCTCATCGGTGTCTGCCGCCCGATCTCGGTCGAGGACGGCATCGTGACCCTCGGCTTCCCCGAGGACCAGGGCTTCCTCCGCGATGTCGCCGAGCGGCGCAAGGCCGTGCTCGAGGCGGGCATCGGGGAGGTGCTCGGGCGGCCGGTCGGCGTCCGCTGCGTGGCGACCAACCTGGACCTGGTCGCGCCGCTCCCCGCCGACGCCGATGCGGCCTTCGTGCTCGCCGAGGCGAAGCGGATCTTCGGTGACGAGGAGACGGCCGCCGCCCCCATCGACTGATCCGGCGGGGGCTGGCGATGCGCGTCGGCGAATCATCCCCCAGACTGGCACGACCGACGAACCGATGCGATTGATGAACGCGATGGGAGCGTGGCGATGGGCATGGCGAACCTGCAGCGCATGGCGATGCAGATGCAGCAGGACATGGCTCGGATCCAGGCGGAGCTGGCCGAGACCGAGGTCCAGGGGTCGGCCGGCGGCGGCGTCGTCACGGCCGTCGTGACCGGCAAGCAGGAGCTTCGTTCCGTGTCGATCGATCCCGCCGCCGTCGATCCCGAGGACGTGGGCATGCTCGAGGACCTCGTCGTCGCCGCGGTCAACGACGCGCTGGAGGCGTCGCGCAAGGTCGCGGAGCAGAAGATGGCGGCTGTCACGGGCGGGCTCGGCGGCGGCCTCGGCGGCCTGCTCGGCGGCCGGTAGGGCCCATGGCCAGCCCCCTCATCGAGCCGGTCGCGCGGCTGATCGAAGCATTCAGCCGCCTGCCGGGCGTCGGCCCCAAGACCGCCCAACGCCTGACGTACCACCTCCTCCGGGCGCCCGAGGCGGAGGCGCGCGCCCTCGCCACGGCGCTCGTCGACGTCCGCGAGCAGGTCGTCTTCTGCGAGACCTGCTTCAACATCAGCGATGCCCCGACCTGCCCGATCTGCCGCGACGGCAGCCGTGACCAGCGGCGCCTGTGCGTCGTCGAGGAGCCTCTCGATGTCCTGGCCCTGGACCGGACCGGCGAGTTCCGCGGCCTCTATCACGTCCTCCACGGCGCGATCTCGCCGATCGACGGCATCGGCCCGGACCGGCTCCGGATCGCCGAGCTGCTCCGGCGGGTGGGTGCCGCCGAGGCGGACGGCCGGCCCTTCGAGGAGGTCATCCTCGCGACCAACCCGACGCTCGAGGGCGAGGCCACCGCGATGTACCTCGACGAGCGCCTCGACGGGCATGTCGGTTCGGTGACCCGCATCGCCCGAGGCATCCCCGTCGGCGGGGACCTCGAGTACGCCGACGAGGTGACCCTCATCCGGGCGCTCCAGGGTCGTCGGTCGCTGGCCGAGCGCCGCTGATGCGCGAGCTCGTCGCCGAGGTCCTGCTGCGGTTCGGGAAGGTCCTGGCGGCGACCTTCATCGGGGTCCTCGTCCACTTCATCGCGATCGGCCCGCTGGGGGCCAACCCGAGCGCCGAGCTCTGGCTCCTCAGCTGGCTCAGCGGTGCCGCGGTGGTCCTCCTCGTTAGAGCGGACCCTTCTGACCGGAAACCTCGGGACGGGACCTCCGGGCCGTTTGACAGCCGCTCGAGCCCGCCGCTAGCATTCCGCCTCGTTGCCTCTCATGGAGGCGACGTCGCGCCGAACCGGATCGGCCGGTGGGACAGGTTCGCGGCGTTTGACGTCGCGGCCGGAAAGCCTCATCATTCGCGGTCTGCGCCGGTCGCCGTCGCGCCCCGGGCGCTGCACCTTGACAACTGAAGAGTGGCAGGAAATCCGGAAGACAACGGATAAGCGAGCGGACCAAACCCTCGGAACAAGTCGCAGTCGCAAGGCTGCGCATCTTTTCGGAGAGTTTGATCCTGGCTCAGGATCAACGCTGGCGGCGTGCATGAGACATGCAAGTCGAACGGACAGTCGAGGCTTGCCTTGACTGTTAGTGGCGGACGGCTGAGTAACGCGTAGGTGACCTGCCCCGAAGTGGGGAATAACTGCCCGAAAGGGTGGCTAATACCGCATGTGCCGGTGCGTTCATTCGCACCAGCAAAGCCGCAAGGCGCTTCGGGAGGGGCCTGCGTCCGATTAGCTCGTTGGTGGGGTAACGGCTCACCAAGGCGACGATCGGTAGGTGGTCTGAGAGGACGATCACCCAGACTGG